>CAVTIG010000001.1:0-530781 GCA_963734745.1 uncultured Solirubrobacterales bacterium
GGGCCCGGGATGGCCTGCGGGATGTGCGGCATCGAACCGGCGGTCCTGGGCCTCGCGGCGCTGCGGGCAATGGGCGCGAAGCCGGGCGTTGCGCTCGCGGCCGCGACCTCCGCCGACGCGGGTGCGGATCCCGGGCGCGCCGTGGGCTACCTGGCCGTGGCATTCGGAGGCTGATCTCGTGGCCGATCGGTCCGTCGCGAACCGCCGCCCGGCTGCCGAGCCCGGGTCCATGGCCGGCCCCTGCCCGCCACCGCGAACCGGGGCCCAGGTCGGCAGGTCCGTGCCCCGTCGCGACGCCCCCGGCCAAGGTGACCGGGGCCGCGCGCTACACCGACGATCTCGCGGTGCCGGGGGCCTGGTTCGGCCTGACGGTCCGCTCGACCGAACCCCACGCGCGCCTGCTCGCCATCGACCGCGACCCGGCCTTCGATTGGTCGCGGGTCGTGGTGGTCACGGCGGCCGACATCCCCGGCGAGAACGTCGTCGGTCTCATCGAAGACGACCAGCCGGCCCTGGTAGCCGACGAGATCCGGCACCCTGCGGAGGCGATCGCTCTCGTGGCTGCCGCGGACCCGGCGACCGCGCGGGCGGCCCGTGCCGCCATCTCCATCCGGACCGAGCCGTTCCCCGCCGTCCTCGACCTCCTCGCGGCTGAGAAGGCGTTCGCCCGCTACGAGATCACGAAGGGCGACCTGCAGGCCGGCTTTGCCGGGGCCGACAGGATCGTCGAGGGGACCTATCGCGTCGGCCCGCAGGAGCACATCTACATCGAGCCGCAGGCGATGATCGCGGCGCCCGAGCCGGACGGCGGGATCTCGGTCACGGGCTCCCTGCAATGCCCGTACTACGTGCACGGGGCGCTGGCCCGCGCGCTCGCGCTCCCCGTCGACCGGGTGCGCGTGATCCAGGCAGAGACCGGCGGCGGCTTCGGCGGCAAGGAGGAGTACCCCTCCATGCTGGCGATCCACGCGGCGCTCCTTGCCCGCGCGGCGGGCCGTCCGGTGCGGATGACCTACGACCGCCACGAGGACATCCTCGCCACGACGAAGCGCCATCCCGCGGTGATCCGCCACCGGACCGGCGTGGCGGCGGACGGACGGCTCGTGGCCCAGGACATCGACGTGGTCATGGACGCGGGGGCGTACGAGACGCTCTCGCCGGTCGTCCTCTCGCGGGGAGCGCTCCATGCCACCGGTCCGTACCGCTGCCCCAACGTCCGCGTCCGGGCCCGGGCGGTCATGACCAACACGCCCCCCAACGGTGCGTTCCGCGGCTTCGGGGCGCCCCAGGTGGAGTTCGCGGCCGAGGTCCACCTCTCCCGGATCGCCGAGGCGCTGGGGATCTCTCCCGTCGAGCTGCGCCGCCGCCTGGCCTACCGGGCGGGAGACATCACCGCGACGGGCCAGGTGCTGAGGCACAGCGTGGCGGCCGTCGACGTGCTCGAGCGCGCCGTGGACGCGGGCCGGTTCGAGCAGGAGCGTGCGCGGACGGGCCGGGAGCGGGCGCGGGACGGCGACCGGACCGCGTCGGGCGTCGGGCTCGCGCTCGGCTGGCACGGCGCCGGCTTCACCGGGAGCGGCGAGGTGACGCTGGGCAGCGTCGTGGGGGTCGAGATGACGGCCGACGCGCGGATCCGGATCCTCACCGCCCAGACCGAGATGGGCCAGGGCTCGGCGACGGTGCTTCCGCAGATCGCCGCGGAGTGGCTGGGAGTGGCGCCCGATTGGTCGAGCCGGCGCCGCTGGACACCGCGCTCGTCCCGAACAGCGGCCCGACGGTCGCCTCGCGCACGACGATGGTCGTCGGCGGCCTGGTGGCAGAGGCAGCGGGGAAGCTCCGCGCGCAGGTTGAGGCCCGCACGGGCCGCCCGTTCGCTGAGAGCTGGCGCGAGGATCTCGCCGCTCGCGGGCCCACCCGGGTCGACGTCCGTTTCAGCGGCTATCCCGGCATCGAGTGGGACCAGGAGCGATACCGGGGCGACGCCTACCCCGCATACAGCTGGGCGGCCGCGGTTGCGTTCGTGGACGTGGACCTCGACACCGGGGTCGTGGCCGTGCGGCGCGTCGTGGCGGTCGACGAGGCCGGGCGCGTCGTGAACCCGAGGCTGGCCGCCGGCCAGGTGGAGGGCGGGACGCTGCAGGCCGTCGGATACGCGACGGTCGAGGAGATGCAGGTCGTCAACGGGCGCTACCGCAACGACCGCCTGCGCCACGTACCTCATCCCGACGGCGCTGGATGCCCCGGTGATCGAGGCGCACTTCATCGAGTCCCCCTTCCCGGACGCTCCGCACGGGGCAAAAGGGCTGGGCGAGCTGCCGATGGACGTCGGCGCGCCCGCCGTCATCGATGCCATCCACGACGCGACGGGCGCCTGGATCACCGAGCTGCCCGCGACGCCGGCGAGGGTCCTCGCCGCGATCCGCGACCTCGAGGAGCAGCGAGCGAGGACGACCGCCGATGCGGGAGAGGCGCCCGAACCCGGCGCGGAGACGGCGCCGTGAGGTCCCCGGCACCGCCGGTCCGGGCACGCACGGCAGCCCCCGCGCGGCGCTTCACGGTCAACGGCCGACCGGTCGAGGTCGCCGTCCCAGGCGGGCGCCGCCTCCTGGACGTCCTGCGCCTCGACCTGGGCCTGACCGGGTCGAAGGAAGGCTGCGGGGAGGGCGAGTGCGGGGCGTGCTCGGTGCTCCTCGACGGCGAGGTCGTCGACAGCTGCCTCGTGCCCGTCTGCCAGGTCGAGGGTCGCGAGGTGCGCACGGTGGAGGGCCTCGCGATCGACGGCGCCCTGGACCCGCTGCAGGCCGCGATCCTCGAGACCGGCGGCGTCCAGTGCGGCATCTGCACGCCGGGGATGCTGATGGCGGCGCGGGCGTTCCTCGACTCGGCGGGCGCGCGGGACGCCGCCGATCCCCCGGACGACATGGCGATCCGCGGGGCGATCGCCGGGAACCTGTGCCGCTGCACGGGGTACGGGCGGATCGTGGAGGCCATCCGGCTCGCTGCCGTGGGCAGGTCAGCGGGATGCCCGCCCCGGGCGCCGCCGCGCCCGGGTCCGCAGGGGCGGCCGCCGCGCCCGGCGTGGCCCTCGATCGGGCGCTCCTCGACCTCGACGATCCCGAGGCCGATACGCCGCGATCCCTGGCCGAGGCGTACGCGCTCCTCGCGGAGGGCGGCCGCCGGCCCCTCGCGGGCGGCACGGACGCTCTGACGGAACGGGCCGCCGGTTCCCCTGAAGGATGTCTTAAACTTCCCGCCGTCCAATCGAACCCTCCTTCCCCGTAAATTCCGAACGGTTCACGGAAAGGAGGTTCCTTTTATATTCCTAAGAATCGTCAAACTCTGGAAGTCCCCCGCCAGAGCCGGGGGTTACCCGGGATTAATTTGTGCATAGTGATAAGCACCGGGGAATGCTCCCCGCTTAAAACCTTGACCGGGGGCACACCGCAGCAACGCCGATATCAAGGAGGGAGATTGTAATGGCCTATTACCGAGATCTGAGGGAATATCTCAAAACCCTGGAGGAGAAGAACAAGCTGGTAAGGATAAAGCGGGAAATCAACAAGGACACGGAGCTCCATCCCCTGGTCCGGTGGCAGTTCCGGGGACTTCCGGAATCGGAGCGGCGGGGTTTTCTGTTCGAGAACGTGATCGATGCCAAGGGGAAGAAATATACGATCCCGGTGGCGGTCGCCATCCATGCCGCGTCGCGGGAGATTTACGGCCTGGCGATGAAATGCGGTCCCCGGGAGATCTGCGGAGACCTGGACCAAGGCCCTGCTGAATCCCATCGAGCCCCGGATGGTTGAAACGGGGCCGGTTCAGGAGGAGGTGCATATGGGCGACAAGCTCCTGGAGCATGGGGGGATGGCTGAGTTCCCCATCCCCATCTCCACGCCCGGATTTGACAATGCCCCCTACCTGACGGCCGCCAACTGGGTAACCAAGGACCCGGAGACGGGGATCAGGAATATCGGGAATTACCGGTCCATGGTGAAGAGCGGCACGAGGCTGGGGATCCTGTCCCGGGGCACGCAGCATCTGCGCATGCACTGGGAAAAGTCCAGGAAGCTGGGCAAGCCGCTGCAGGCCGCCATCGTCATCGGCCCCACCCCCAATGTCGGTCTTGTCGCCACGGCAAAGATCCCCTTCGGCATCGATGAATACGCCGTGGCGGGCGGGATCGCCGGCGAGCCGGTGGAACTGGTCAAATGCAAGACCGTGGATATCGAGGTGCCGGCGACGGCGGAGATCGTCATCGAAGGCGAATTCCCGATCGACGCCATGGAGCCGGAAGGGGCATTCGGGGAATTTACCGGGCTATATGGGGATGCCCGGTACGGATGCCCTTCTTTAATATCACCTGCATCACCCACCGCAAGAATCCCATTTACAATGCCTTCCTGAGCCAGTTTCCGCCCAGTGAAAGCAGCAAGCTCCGCCAGGTCGGGCATCGAGGCGGCCTTTTATAAATTCCTGAAACACGATTGCAACATCTCCGGCGTCCTGGATGTCGCGTTTCTCGAAAGCTGCGGGAGTGCTGCCCTATATCGTCATCAGGATGAAAAAGTCCTTCCCCTCGGAGGCCTGGCAGGCATTGAACGGGGCCGCCGCCTTTGCGCCCAATCTGGCAAATTCATCATTGTCGTGGATGAGGACATCGATCCCTGGGATGCCGAGTCCGTAAACTGGGCCCTGAGCTTCCGGGTGCAGCCCCACCTGGATACCCGCATCACGATGGGAAAGGAAGTCGCACCTTGATCCCTCATCGTCTCCGCCGACGGATCAGCAGATGCTATCCGCCCCCCAACGGCTGCTCGGCGCTTCTGATCAATGCGACCATGAAATGGCCCTATCCGCCGGTTTCCCTGCCCAGGAAGGAATTCATGGAGAAGGCGAAGCAGATCTGGGAAGAGGAAGGCCTGCCGCAGCTCAGCCCCAAGGTGCCGTGGCATGGATACTCGCTTGGGTTTCTGGGAAAAGGAACATGAGGAAGAGGCCGATCTTGCGTTACAGGGCGAGTATTACCAGACGGGGGAAAAGTTTGCCCGCAGGAGAGTGAAGATCTGAGCCCCGTGAACGATACAAGATCAGCGGTACCGATCACAAGGGGGGATTTACGGAATGCGCTTCTGCCTGGTGCCGAGGGAGGCGCTCTTTTTATTACGTGCTCTGTTAAGGAAGAGATGTCCGAAAAACCGGTTTTATCGCGGCAGGCATCGGAATAACTTCGCACAGCGGTTTCGTCCTGCCGTGTGAAAATCCTGTTTGAAAGTGATGAGAGAGACGATGGCCAAGGCAACCCGCTATACCGACGAACTGATACAAGAATACACCCAAAGGGGCTTTTGGGATGATACCCGGCTCTGTGATATCTGGGATCGCAACGCCAGGGAGTTTCCCGACCGGGCCGCCCTGAGTGACTCCGCAAACCGCCTCACCTATGGCGAAGCCAATCTCTGGATAGACCGCCTTGCGCTGGGATTCATCGAGCAGGGGCTGCAGAAGGACGACCTCGTTGTGGTACAGCTCCCCAATTCGGTCGAGCTTACCCTGCTGAGAGTCGCCTGCGAAAAGGCAGGACTCCTCTGCTTGCCCATTCTCAGAACCCTGCGCCACACTGAAGTAGAATACATTCTCCGCGTGACTGAAGCGGCGGGGATCGTCATTCCCCACGAATTCAACGGTTTTAATCACTGCCACATGATCAAAGATTTGCAGCCGGGACTTCCCAAACTCAAATACGTATTTGTAACCGGTAAAAACGTGCCGTCATCCTTCACTTCTCCTGAGCGACATGATTAATAACCCGCTGGAAAAAAAGTATCCGCCGGAATATCTCGAAGAGAGAAAATGCCCGCCGACGGAATTCTCGCTCATCGCTCATACGACCGGGACCACCGGATTCCCCAAGTTCGTTGAACACCCCGTCTGCGGGCGTATGTCTCTGGCGAGGCGGAACATAGCCATTTTCGGCATAACCGGGGACGACGTCTTTGGCCTTCTGGGCCCTGCCGCCCTTGGACCAAACAACATGGGGTATTTCGGCGCCCCGATGGTGGGAGCACGCGTGGCCCTGTTGGAGAAGTTCGAACCCGAAGATGCCTTCGAGTTGATACAGCGGGAACGAGTGACAATCGCGTGCGTCGTGCCGACAATTCTGGCATTGATGCTGAGATATCCCCGGCGCGGAAATTATGATTGCAGCTCGGTCAGATACTGGTGGAGCGCCGGCTCATCGATAAACTACAAGGTCGGCGAAGAGGTGGAGGAAGAACTGGGCGGGAAAATCGTCAACGTACTGGGAGCGGTGGACTTCGGCGGAGAGTGTGTCACGCCTCCCGAGGCTTCCCGGGAAGTCCGACTGACTACCGCCGGTCAGCCCCTCGACGGCACGGAAATCCATCTCATCGGGGATGATGGTAAGGAGGTGACCGGGGATGGCGTCGGGGAGATACGGGGACGGGGCCCCAGTTGCGTCTCGGGCTATTTCAGAGACCCCGAAGCAACGGGGAATTGCTGGGCGAAAGACGGCTGGTACCGTCTGGGAGACCTGGGAAGATGGAATGAGGATGGCAACCTCGTCGTGGTCGGACGGAAAAAAGATATGATCATCCGGGGCGGGCAAAACATCTATCCCGTCGAAATTGAAACGCTCGTATTATCGCACCCGAAAGTGCTTGAAGCCGCGATGGTGGGTTATCCCGATGAACTCATGGGTGAACGGGCCTGCCTCTTCGTCGTGCCGCTCAAGGGCGAGACCATCACCCTTGTTGAAATAGTCGCTTTCCTCAGGAAACGGGGGATAGCCTCTTTCAAACTGCCGGAGCGGCTGGAGCTCCTTGAAAAACTTCCGCTTGCAGCAGAACAGAAAGTTGACAAGAAAAATTTGCGGCAACTGCTGACGGCGGGAAAGAATACTTAGCAGGCTGAGCTTCTCCGCAGTGTGCTGCGGAAAGCTTCAATGGCGAAGATGAGGGAAACGCAGCGGATGGGCATTTTTCAGCAGCCTGTTAGCAGATCACCGGTGCTTTGAACCCGGCAGCGAGCACACATTTTTCCGCTTTCTGATAAGATCCAGGAAAGCCCGGGCTGGCGGCGACAGTTCCCGGTTTTTCAGATAGGCGATACCGACGTTAATCAAAAAAGGACCTTCGGCCAGAGTGCGGATCTTGAGGGTCCCCCGTTCAAGTTGGTCTTTAAAGGCCCAGGCGGAAGTAAAAGAGATGCCCTTTACCCGCCTGCACCTGTTCTATAATGAAGGCAAGATTTCTGGCTTCGATCAGGATGCGGGGTTCGATCCCGGCTTCCCGGTATTTATGCAAGAATGAATTCGCGCGAAAGAGACCCCTTTCGCTGCAAGAATCAGGGGTTCATTGGCCAAATCCTCCAGGTGGATCGTGCGTTTTTTGTTTAACGGATGGTCACTGGCCAGGACTAATACCAATTCATCCTGGCAGTAGGGAATCACCTCGAGCTGGGGGGGCACGGGTGATTTAGCCGCAATCAGTCCCAGTTCATTTTGATAATCTATAAGGCTCTGGGTGATCTCCGTTGAGCTGCCTTCATCCAGGACCACGTGCACTCCCGGATATTCGGCCTGGTAGGAGGAGATCAGGGGAGGCATCATGAACCGGGCGTAAATATAGAGAGTCCCTATCCTTCAAGTCCCCTGTTTTGAGATCCTTCAGTTCTTTGACGGCATTCTCCGCCGCTTCCGTGAGCTCGAATATTTTTTGTGCATATTCAAAAAGCACGCCGGCCGGCATTGGTCAGATGTATTGTTCTTGCCGCATCGCTGGAAAAGCTCTATGCCGAGATGCGCTTCCAGTTGCTTTATCTGCATGGTTACGGCCGGCTGGGATAAAAAGAGGGCCTTGGCGGCTTCCGAGAAGGTCTCGGTGTTTGCCGCAGAAGAAAAATATCTTCAACTGATTCAAGTTCAGGTTCATGATCTTATCAGGATAGTCTGAATATAAATTTTTCTTATACTATATATAAAATTAATCGATTTGACAAGATTCTCATCTTCCTTCTAATGTACCGTCAGGATATATTACTCACCACTAAAAAAGGAGGACAATGCAATGGATTATTTTGACGTTGTGAAAAGAAGAAGGCTGTGCCGGAATTTCAAGCCGGATCCGCTTCCCGAAGGGGCAGTGGAGCAAATTCTTGGAGGCCGCACGGCTATGCCCCGTCAGGCGCCAATGGACAGCCCTGGGAGTTCGTCGTCATTACGAAGAAGGAAACGAAAGACAAAATTGCCGATATCTATGTTGAATACGGCAGGAGGGGCGGTTGTGCTTTCGAGTCTACCCGGAGCGAGGAATATCAGCACAACATGTTCAAGAAATTCTACCCCAATGCGCCCGGCTGGAAAGTTGCACCCGTGATTATCGCCGTTTGCGGCGATATGCGGACCTATCTGGCGACCGTGGCGTCGGCTTACTACTGCAATGGTGACGGAGGTCCGTATGCCACCTATTTAATGAATGTGGCCAATGCGACGCACCTCATCTGTCAGGCCGCCGCCGCCCTGGGGCTTGGCGCGTCATGGGTGAGCACCGAGAATTCCTGGGAACGGAAGGTCAAGGAAATTCTTAAGGTGCCCAATGACCTGACGATACATGAAATTGTGCCCATAGGATATCCCGTATCTGCAACCGGCAACTCGCTATCGAAGGGAACTGAAGGAGATTGTCCATTACGAGGAATATGACCAATCCAAAGCCCGGACGGATGAAGATATTCTTGAGTTTGTACGCAACTTAAGGAGAAAGACGAAGCCGGCATACAGCGACTATTTTGTCGAGTAAGCCGCGTCAGGGAGACAAACGATGCAGCTGTACAGCCAACGCAGTATGGAGAGCCCGTACTGGAACGAGTATCTGGAAACGATGCCGCGGGAGAAACTGGATCAGCTCCATCTCCGCCGGCTGCAAGCGCCTGATTAACTATGCCTACGAGCGCATTCCCATGTATCGCGACCTGTATGACAAGGCAAAGGTCAAACCGGCGGACATCAAGACGCTGGAGGATTACGTCACAAGGATCCCGACCCTGGATAAAGCCGACGTGGTCCGTTATCAGGGCCTGAACCCGCCTTTCGGCGACAGCATGGTACAGGACTGCGAGGACTATTGCAATTTTTATTTCCAGACCTCCGGGACGACCGGAACGCCGCTCAAGGAAATCGGCTATTACCGGGACATGGTGACCAATGGCTGGGTATTCAACTGGTGGGCCCATGGCGTCCGGCCAAGGGACATTATTTATTTTGCCTTTCCCTTCGGCACCTTCATGGCTTTCTGGTCCGCCTATCACTCGGCAGCGGCTCTGGGAGCCCGGATCATCTCCTCGGGAGGAGCCACCACAGAGCAGCGGGTGAAGCAGATTGTGGAAATGAAAGCCGACCGTGTTACTCTGCACGCCCACGTATGCCCTGCAGGATCGCCGAGGTTGCACGGGAGATGGGGATCGATCCCGCTCAAACCTCGATCCGGATCGTCAGCTCGGCCGGGGAACCGGGTTACGTGCTGCCCACGATCCGTGAATCCGCGGAAAAGGCCTGGGGCGCCAAGGCAATCGATCTCTACGGCCTGTCGGATATGTGGGGCTGCGATGCCTGTCATTGCCCGGTCCATCTGGATCGCCTGCATCTCACGGAGACGGTGGCCTATGGAATCGTTCTGGATGAAGAAGGCAAGCTCGTTCCGGAGGGCGGACAGGGGGAATGGGTGCTCACGAATTTTGTCAATCTTATGCCGACTGATAAAGTACCGCACCCATGACGTGGTGGAATGGCACAAGGAGCCCTGCGAATGCGGGCGGACGTGGATCTGGCTGCGCAATGGCGTGCTGGGCAGGACCGACCAGATGGTCACCATTAAAGGCACCAACGTGTATCCTACCGCGATCCAATGCATTGTCGGGGAGAATGAAGGATTGACGGAGAACCTGGAAATCCATATCCATGCCGAAGAAGGGGGCGGTGCGGTCGCCGTGCGGGTGGAAGCTGATCCGTCGGTAGCCAGTGACAGATATGCAGAGTTGAGAGCAACGTTGACGACTGATCTTCGTCACCGGATTGGCGTAGCCATGAAATGCGAGGTTATGCCGCCGAAGTCGCTGCCCCGCTATGAGGTCAAAGCGAAGCGGGTATTTGACCATCGGAAAGAGAATTGAGGTCTCCTGCTACCTTCAATTCCGGTTTGGAAACTTTATCAAAAGAAAAGCAGAAGACCACGGGTGTCAGCCGTAGGGGAATGCGTTCCTTTCAGATTCCTCCCTCCTGATGGGGGAGGTTAGGTGGCCGAGACACCGCTCACCCTCCCTGCGCCTCCCACGAGGGAGGGGAATGATGGGGTTGTCGTCGCAGCTTGGTTTTACGTGCCACGGGTCTTTGCCCGCGGTTATCTACTTGTGCGGATGAATAGGGAGGTTATAAGCTCCATGCTGGAAGAATCCCGGAGAAAGATCCTGATTGAAAAGCTCACGGCAATGCGGGAATTGGGGAAAGAGGTGAGAAAGACCGTCGGCCTTCCCTGCATTGAAGCCCACATGCGATTTGTCGATGTCAATTGTGTCCAGGCACTCTGGCAGTTGGGAGAGCTTGACTATCAGGAATACGAACTCAGGTACAACGATCAGGAGGAACGTTAACAGATATTCTCAATCGTGTCATGGCGCTTCGTCATACCGCACCCTTTTCCTGCAACGATATACACTCGATTATAAGAACGCGCGCACATCCCTTCTCAGGGTTGGTAATGACTCTTTCTCCCAGGAATGATTATACCGTAGTCTCAAAGCCGGAGAAGGCGCATTGATTAAGCTCTGCCTCTCCGCCCAAGTCCGTCGTCAGTCGACAATACCGGAATAAGGCCGGCCGGGAAGTATTCACCGAGTTCCTTGGTCACCTTGATGTACCAGGGCTGCGGCAGAAGCAGTCCGTTGGCACGCCGCACCCGCAGATATGTCGGCGCCCGGAATCTCGGTCGGCGAAACGGTTGCAATCACGTTGTGCCCCAGGTATTTCCGCGGTCCCGGCTCCAGTTCCTTGATCGTGAGATTCAGTTCCTGCGGCCCTTTAATCGTTTCCGGGTCTTCGATCCAGGTCATGTATTCTTTCATGCGTGTCCCTTCTCTCCTGGCATGCCGCTCGTCCGCGCGCGAGCGAGTCTATTTCAGTCCGTAGTCCTTCCAATTCTTCAGGACCTTGTCCTTGACTTCCTGCGGATAGATATCGTTGAAGGAAGACTTTATGGGCAGCGACTCCTTGGGCCATTCCGGGGGCCAGGTGCAATCGAAGACGACCACGCCGCCCTTCTTGTGTTCCCGCTCTTCGCGGCTGTAGCAGGGGGTGAGTTCGTTTGCCTTTCCCGCCGCCACCTCGCTCATGGCGATCCCGGTCAGGGGATGGCATTTAACGGCCAGGGCATGGATAACCTGCTTCATATCGAAGACGTCCACGTCGCTGTCGACGACGACGATTTTGTTGATCGCCGCCCGCCGGGCCGTAATGATGTCCTTGATCTGCTGGGCCACCTTGGCACCGCCCTTCTTGACGCCGACCACGACGAGATGGGTAACTCCCTCGGCGGGCGCGTAGACATCCGTAACCGGGTATGTTGTGTCTCTTGAGACGCCGCTTCACCGCCAGAGAGGCGGTCAAGGCCGCAGTCACCGAGCTGTCGTCCACCGGAATGCCCAGGCTGATCATCGTGAGGATCGGCGACGTGCGGTACGTGATCGCCTTGACGACGCAGACAATGCCATCTCTGGCCTTCCCGGTGCGGTAGCCCGGATACTCCCCGAAGGGGCCTTCAAAGCCGATCGCATCGGGCAGCAGCTCACCCTCGATGACGATTTCCGCGTGGGCCGGAACCAGCAGGTCGCTCGTTTCCGCCTTCGTCAGTTCCACCGGCGCCTGGCGCAGCGCGCCGGCATAGTCCGCTTCATCCTGGCCGATGCCGTACCCGGCAGTAGCCACCATGTGGCAGAGCGGATCGGCACCGATGACAATGGCGACGGGCATCTTCTTCCCGGCGGGGACGTACTTTTCGCGGAATACCATGGCGAGATGGCTCGTAAAGGTGGCATCCCCGGTCAGGATCCTCTGGTTGTGGATCATGAAGCGGTACATCCCCCAGTTCGTCCATCCCGTGTCCGGATCCTTCGTAATGACACAATCCCAGGTTCCAAAATACCTTCCGCCGTCGCCGTCGTGGATCAGGGGCACCGGGAACTTGAAAAGGTCCACGTCGTCGCCCTTCATGATGTTCTCCTTGCAGGGCCCCGTCGGAACCATCACCGGTTTGACCGGTTTCTGCTCCCGGGCCTCATATTCCCGGTAAATTTCGGGAATGGGCGTTTCCGGAGGCAGTCCGAGGGATATGGCCACACGCCGGTACGTGGCCTGGACGCCTCCCAGTATCCGGTAGCCCTGCGGGATAGTCTTTGATCTTCTCGAACAGGACGGCCGGACCGAGGGTCTCATTGCTGCGCCGGGTAATCGCCGCCGCTTCCAGTTCCCAATCCACCTCACGCTTGACCCGCACCAGATCGCCGGTTTTTTCGAGGGCCTGACAATAATTCACGCATATCGTTGAACGCCATATTCTTCTCTCCTTAACATTTATTTAGTGCTCCGCCTTGAGCTTCTCCGCTATGTCTTTCTGCAGCACCTTCTTATCGATCTTCTGCCGCCGCCCACCATGGGCATCTCGTCAATCAGTTCCAGCCGTTCGGGGATTTTGTAGAGCGCAATGTCCTGGTCCGTCAGGAACTTCACCATCTCCGGAAAGGCAAGGCTGCATCCCTCCTTCAGCTGGACATAGGCGCAGGCCTTCTCGCCCATCACCGTGTCGGGCATGGCCACTACCGCCACCGCGGCCACCGACGGATGGGTAAGGAGGATGGATTCCATCTCCGCCGGGTAGACGTTCTGACCGCCGCGGATGATCAGGTCCTTCTTGCGGCCCACGAGGATGAGGTTTCCCTGGTCATCTATCTTGCCCAGGTCTCCCGTCTTGAACCACCCGTCCTTCGTCCAGGCCTGCCAGGTGGCCTCGGCATCCCGGAAATAGCCGCTGGCGCAGCTCGGGCCCGCACCCCAGATTTCTCCCACTTCTTCGCTTCCCAACTTCCCGGCCGTTATCGTCAACGATCTTGAAGATCGGTGCCGGCCCTGCCCGTGCCCACGGTCATAAACCGTATCTCCGGCGGGGCGTCCAGTTCCGGAATCATGGTGCCGCCGAAAGTCCGAAGCCCCCAGCCCGCTCAGGATGGTGCCGCCCAATTTGGCTTCCACTTCCGCACCCAATTGGGGCGGCAGGAAGGCCCCGGCATTCCACCAGAGCCTTACGGAGCTCAGATCGTAATCCTTCCTCTTGGGGTGCTCAATCATCATGCTCCACATGGCCGGCACACCGCAGGCTACCGTCACTCTTTTCTTGCTGTATTATCTTGAAAGCCGCTTCCGCCTCGAAATTTTCCACCATCACCAGCTTGGCGGCGGCCTGCGGCGCACCGAAATAGACAACGCAATTCGCTCCGGCGGGAACAGCGCCCGAGGGCGCACACAACATCCTCTGTCCGTCAATTTCAGGGTTTCGATGAATCCCCGCCCCAGCCGCAGCCGGGCGCGCCATCGTATATTCCACAAATTTGGGAAAACCGGTGGTGCCCGTCGTATGGTTGACCAGCGACACTTCGTCGGGCCGATAGGATCTGTCCTGCAGATAATCGGCGGGATACTTCTTCTCCAGGGGAGTTTGCAGCATTTCCCGCACGGAGATCGCCCCGGCCGGCGACCTCGTCCCCCAGCACCATGATATGCTTCAAGTCCGGCAGGCCGGGCTGAAGCTGTGTTGCCATCTCAAAGTAGTCAAACCCGCGATATTTCCAGGGAATCACAATGCCGCGGACCTTGAGGCGGCCCAGGATGTACTCCACTTCCTTGGTGCGCAGGTTCCGGAGCACCGGCAGGCACATGACGCCCGCCTTTTCGCAGGCGATCCGGAGCAACGGGAGTTCGGCATCATTCGGCAACTGGATGACCAGGATATCGTCTTTCTGAAAACCCAGCTCCGAGCAGGCCCAGGGCCAATCGGTTAATCGCCACCCGGGCCTGTTCCCAGGTGTACCGCTTCTTCTCTCCGACGACGGCTTCCCGGTCGGGATACCGGTCGGCGTTTTTGTCCCAGACATCGGCCAGAGACAGAGGAAGCCATTCCCCCTGTCTCGAAGAATTCTTTAATTGTCTGCTGCGGTATAGACGAGTTGGTTGAGCCATGTGAAATTCCTATCTGATGATTATTTCTTAGGTTTCCGTCTTGCCTATGTAATAGGCCCCACGGGTGCGGTTCCGCAAATCAGCAACATACGCCGACGATCTGTTCGTCGGTTCTGAATTTAGCCATATCAAACTTTTCCTGGTGCAGTATTTCGTCTGACTTCCCGGCGGTAGGAGGGGATCGGTGTGTAATCTGCATAGCCGACGGGCACGATATGGGGGAGGGTGTACCATTCCGGAATGCCCAGCAGCGCTTTAAGCTCGCCTTCCCATATCGGCGTCGTGCTTACCCATTGCGTCGCCAATCCGAGAGAGACGGCTGCCAGATGTATCATCGTCGTGGCATTGGCCAGGTTAAAATGATAGGTAACCCGCTCATAACCCATGATTTCGGCAGCAAGACTTGTCGCCAGCAGGGTCCGGGTATCGCCGGAGACCACGATGATCACCGGCGCATCCTGGAATGACGGCTGCCCCACATCCAGGGTCCCGGTGACGGGGTGCCGCAGTTCCGGGTTGAGCGTGCGGTTGAACACGTCCACCTGTTTTCTGTGCATCGAGTATAACTCAAATATCCTCTTTCTCACCTTCGGCTTTGTGACCACGATGACTGCAACGCATACTATGACTCTTTCCCTTCCTGCGGGAGGTTCGGAACTCTAGTCAGCACCTTGAAGACCGTGCGCGTCGCCTCGGCCGGAACAGTCAACCGCTCCGATTGCAGCCAGTCGGGGCCGGTGGAATAGGAGCGCCAGGCGGCGCTTTGGTGTCAGCAATCTGAGCGGCAACAGGTTCGGTGCAACGATGGCCGATGGCTGCTTCGGGGAAGTCGAAGTGAGTGGTCGTAGTCTCGAGCAGATGCGCGACCGCATCGAGACGGTGCTGGCCTCGTTCTCCTGGACGGGCCGTCCGCGTCTGGTCCCGCGATGCAGGCACGCGCGGCGGGCTGCCGACGATCCTCCTTCGGCCCACCGCCGCTCAACCGCTCAACCGCAACGCCCACCCCCGCGTCGCCCCACTCCACGCTCCTCACCACGCCGATTCGCGCCTTTTCCGCCGCAGGAAGCTCTTGCAGCGCCTGCGATTCGCGTCCCCGACCGCGCAGGGGGCCTCTGCAACCCGCTTGCGACCGGTGCCGGGGTGGCGAGGGAGCGACTTGCACGGCCTGACATGCGGTCCCCGGGCGGGGAAGTATTGATTAGGTTCTCGTCGCTCTTTATGAAGGGGACGTTTCCCTGGGGAACAGAATCGGGGAGCAGGTCCTGGCGATTCCGGCTCAGTCCTCTGCGGTGGTCAGCTTTCCCGTAACGATAGCGGATGTAAATGACCATGATTTCTACGTGTCCCTCGACCCCGAAAACCTCGTTCAGGAATCGGACGAATCGAATAATATTGCTCCCGCTCCATGGAGGATCCCTGCTGAAGCGGATTTATCGATCACAAGCGATGAGATAAGCATGACACCTTCCTCGTTGACGGTTCTGCCGACGGAGGCCGTGATCAGAGCAACGGTGTGGAACCTCGGGAGGGCCGATGTGGCCGGGGCCAGAGTTGTTCTCTACGACGGAGCCATATCAGAAGCCACGAAGGCAGGGGAACAGGTGATCGCCTTTCCCGGACAATCCTCCGTCCCGGTCACCTTCTCTTTGACACTCCGTGACGGGAACGAGCACTTGTTCTATCTTTCCGTTGACCCTGAAAGCCTCGTGACGGAATCGAATAAGTCGAATAACACCGCGGCAAAACTCCTTCACTCTGAAACGACGTATGATCTGGAAATCCTTGCCTCGGATCTTTCCGTCTCTCACGGGTCCGTCGAGATGCTGAAAGAGGTGCAGATCACGGCGAGAATCACGAATAAAGGTACCACGGATGCCTACAACGTCCAGGTCAAGTACTATATCGACGATCCCGGAGGGCCTTTTGATATTGCCACCTCCACAGTAGACATTCCCGCTAATACCACCCTCACGAACCAGATCGTATGGAGGGCAGTCAGGACGGGAGAGAACCTTCCGGTCACAGTCTTTGCCGATGCTTTTAATGTGTTTGGGGAGGTCTCGGAAACAAACAACAGAGCCATTGTTCATCTTACGGTCAATCCCTTGACAGCTCCCAACTTAACGGTATCTTATCATGACTTTGTGATGATTCCGACTCCAGCCCGTGAGAGAGGAAACGTTACCCTATCCGCCCTTGTCACGAATGATGGTTTTTCGGCTGCCTCCAACGTTACGGTGAATTTTTACCGGGGGGTTCCAGGGGCAGACGGTATGCTGCTCGGATCACAAATCATCCCATCTCTCAACGCAGGAAGCGCCATCAGGGTTTCCATGGACTGGATGAATATCCTGGAGTCCGGGGAGAAGATCATCTATGTCAAGGTTGACCCTGAAAACCAGATTAGAGAGGGGAGCGAAGGTGACAACGAGGCCTTTGCAACCTTAAGCATCCTGAGTTTACCCGATCTTGCCATCTCGACCCCTTCCATCACTTTTTCTCCCGCAGCGCCAAGGGACGGGGAACCTGTGGCCATTCACGCGGTGGTTCAGAACAGGGGAGAGCAGGAAGTCTCGAATGTTACCGTCACGGTCCTTGAAGGGAGCGCCGTCATCGGCTCTCAAGTCATTCCGGTCCTCTCCGGCCGTTCACAAGGAGTTGCTGCTGTGACTTATGATACGACTGGGAAGAGCGGCCCGCATCAGATCCGGGTCGTTGTGGATCCGGAGAACGCCATTGTGGAACAGAGTGAGGATAACAATCAGGCATCGAGAACCCTGGGTGTCCAGAACGCAGGTCTCTGGCTGACCGAGCCGTACATTTCGCCGAATGGCGATGGGATCAAAGACGGCACGCAATTCTTTTTCAGGATCGATCCTCCGCAGACCGTCAACGTGATCGTTGTGAATGAGAAGGGAAATACGGTGAGGTCATTCAGCGGAGGTGAGTTTGAAAACACCGCCGGCGGCGCCGTGGCGTGGGACGGGCTTGATGAAGAGGGCGGGGTGGCCGGTGACGGGCCGTACCAGATTCAGGTCGTCGACCTTGGCAACAAGATTTTCGGAAGTCTCGTGGTCATTGTCGATAATAATCGCTCGCCCATTACCGGGGCCATCGGCACAAAATACCTGCTGAAAAATAACCTGACGTGTGCGCTCCCCGATTTTTTCTGGAATTGGGTGTGGTTTCCTGATGAGAGCGGTATTCTTTTCAATGTGTCAGAACCCAATCCAAATACACCGGAATATCCAACGGGGCTCTATACCCTGGATCCGGAGGGGGCGAGTGTTCTCAGGATTATTCCGTGGGAGTGGAATCAGGTTACGGATCCTATTTATCAGTATGAAACGGATTATTACGCCTTATCTCCGGATGGAGAGAAGATTGCATTTGCCCTGTACAAACAGAATAGAAATGAGTGGGGAGACGGCCTTAGCCAGCTATGGACTGTGGACCGAGAGGGCAGAACGCTCATGCTCCTTGATTCATACGTTTTTTCAGAGGAGCGGGCCATCGTCCTCAATATGAAGTGGTCCCCCAATGGGGAATATGTAGCGTATCTGGTTAAGAAAGTCGTGTCCGATAAGAATGAATTATGGGTCATCAACGGCCTCGGAACGGGGAAGGCGATGATTGAACCTGATTACAGGAATTGGAACTTAGAGACCCTCACCTGGTCTCCTGAATCTGAAAAAGTTGCCTATTTCCTCTACGAAAGTGGAGTCTCGGAAATAAGGTTATCCGATACCACCGGCGTTAAGGAAGACGTGTTTACCCTGAGTGGTTATCACCGGGTTCAACAGATCGAGTGGATGAATCCCGCGACGTTGCTTTTTGCCGAAGAAAGAGGAGAGGTGTGGCTTGTTGACGCCGAAGGGGGTGGAAATCATCTTAAAGTGGCTGAAGATCTGGGGGGAAATGTGTCCATTTCTCCCGACAGACAATTCATTGCTTTCAAAACGGATGCGGATGATACGTTGTCTCTTTACGTTTCCGGCTTGAACGGCGAGGCGCAGAAACTTCATGAATTCATAAACGATGAAGGATGTACCCTTGTTTCCGGAGAAATCACATGGTCAAAAGATAGCAGAAAGATCGCCACTTCGGAAAGCAGTCATCTGGGAGAGGGAGGACATGGTTGTGAAGAGAAAGGCAACCTGGTCGTTGTTGATAGAATGAATAACCACAAAACTCTCTTCCCCGGCCTTTTCGGAAATCTGCAATGGTTGTCGGACGGCCGCTTTCTGCTCGACGGACTGTCCATCGTTAATTCGGAAGATGGGGAAAAGGTCAACGTCCCTGCCGGAGATCATTCTGACGAAGGTCTGTCTCCTCATGAGAACTACTTAACCTATCGACAGCAGGTTGACCCATCGAGCGTGTGCAACGGCCAAGGCTGGGAGGACTTGTGGTCCGTCAGTTCGTTACTCAATCTGAAGGCGCATCTCAGAACCGAAAAGGAAAGATCGGCGATGATTCTCAAAGGGATCGCGACGGACCTTCATTTTGAGGGATACCGGCTTGAGTATGCCGATGTGACTCTTCCGAGTACGTGGAATCCCATGGGTCCCCCGTCGGACGTGCCTGTGGTGGACGATGTCTTTACCACATGGGTCCCGCCCCACGAGGGGACGTTCGATGTGAGGCTCGTTGTCTGGGATAAGGCGGGAAATGCGGCGTGGGACAGGAAGAGGGTCTCGTGGGGTCTTTCATCGAGCATGACGAATCTCTATAAAACCCTTGAAATGTTCTCCCCGAATGGAGATGGCGTGAAGGACAGTGTCGAACTTCACTATCAGGTCCTTGAACCCGTCCATCTTGAATTCACCATTTTCGATCAAAGTGATCGTCCTGTCAGGACAATCTTGCGGGACTACGCTTCTCCGGTTGACGATTATATCCTGTGGGACGGTCGTGACGGCAATGGGAGGACGGTGCCGGACGGGAAGTACAGGATCAAGGGTCTTCAGCTATGAATTCCTTATTGAAGTTGATAATACGCCGCCTGACGTGGAACTCGAACTGAGCCGTATCAAATGGTGCAGTATGAATTCGGATGAAGAAACCGAAACCTTGAGACTGTGCGTGGAGCTGTACGGCCTCGCCTTTGACAATCACATGAAAGGCTGGATCCTTCAATACGGGGAAGGCGATAACCCGTCCGACTGGTTTGAATTGTTGAAAGGGGAAGGTCCTCTTGGTGAAACAGAGGGAGAGGGGCCTTCGATGACGGATCCTTTCCGGAGGCTCTCGATCAGGAGTTTTTCAGGAGAGCATATCGTGTGGCTTGCCGGGAAAAAGCTGCTCATCACGGCTGAGGACTTCGGAGGAAATCGGAGTACGGTCATGACGGATTTCCTCGAAGAGCGTATTCTCCTTGAAAGATGGGATGGAACCGTGTTGGGAAGGATAGGACTCGAAGAGGGCGATGACCCGGAGGATGTCGAGTCAGGCGAGGCGGTGCCTGCTCACCTGGCGCAGCCAGGACTTCATTCCCTGGGGGGATTCGAAACGATCCGAGCTCCCATCGTCGAAATGAATATTCAAACCTGGAATGGTCAGGAATGGATAGGCAGCCTCCCTGTAACGAACCTTCCTCAAGGCCTGATCGAACTTGAATGGGACAATTCTTCTCTCAACTTGACCGAAGGTTACGCGGTGAGAGTGAAGGCGACCGATATTCTTGGGAAGGAACATTACTCTAATCCGCTGTTTACGGAATCCCTCTTTTATCTCTACACGTGCCGGGACTGATTTTCCGTAGGGGCAAGCAATTCCCTCTTTGAGGATCTCAGAATACTCAGGTTCCAGGTGCAAAGTAACCAGGATCCCCTCTATTCTCAATGGACGGATTATTGGACCTTTGATTCCGATAAGGGGGATTCCGTGCCGGAGGGGGAGGTCCCTGCGCCTCTTCCCTCGACTGACCTCGGGATTCCCTACAGACTCAGAATGATCGGGACCAGCCTGAGCGGGAAAATATACGCAAGCCATGCGATCCCTCTTAACCTGCCGCTCGATTGTCAGTCCTCCGATGAAGGAATCCGGTTTTCCATAGAGACCTCCGGTGAGGGAGGGTGTGACGAGATATTGGGCAGGACTCTGCTTTCTGCAAGGATGGAGGGTGGACAGAAAGGCAACCTATCCTTACTGACACTGACCTATTCTGTCGAGGAGTCAGCCGGAAGTCGGCAATTGGGACAGATCGATTTAACCAGGCAGGAATGGGGCAGCCTCACTCTCGATACCATACAAATGACGGAGGGAACCTATTCCGTCAGGGCAACCTTAAGATATCTCGAGGGGGGCGAAGCGAAAGAGGTCACGGCGTCGAAAACGATCTCGGTTGACCGTGTTCTTCCTGTTGCCCGTCTTACCTATCCGGCGAACTCGATGATGCTCTGCCCCGTAAGGGTCCTCCATCCAACGGAGGATCGGTATGGGATATCGGTTGAAGGTTTTGCAACGGATAATCACAGGGTTGACCGATATGAAATCTCCTATGGAATTGGGGAAAATCCGTCCGGATGGAATCTGATCCGGACGCAGAAAGGATCCGGCCAGGGCAGGCTGGGTCTTTGGGATGTGACGAATCTGAGAGACGCCGAACTTGTTCTCAGATTGAAGGTTGTGGATGCCGCAGGGAATGGGAGCTGTCACACGACCCGTTTTTCCGTTGACAAGGCCATTGAGATACCCACCCTTACGTCAGACAAGGTCTTGTTCTCACCGAATGGGGATGGCGTTCTTGACGAGGCGGGGTTTACCTATGAGATCAGTGAATATGCGACGGTCGATGTCAGAGTGTTTAAGCTTCTGGAAGATCAGGAGAGAGGGACTGTTCTTGATTCGACACCTGCGAGAACAATGGTTTCCGGGAAGCAGCACCTCGGCGGATCTGAGACCCACGACCTTGATGTCGATGTACATCGGATAGAAGATCGCGAAGAACCCGAATCGCGCAACAACATCGCCACCGGGAGACGGGAGGTTGTAGAGGGGCTCCGGAAAGAACCCTGCCGGAGCGGTGTTGTAGACACCCCGGACTCCACAATGTGGCCGACCTGGAGTATCGGCCGGGCACAACGGGGGTCGATGGGGTTGGGGGAAAAGCAGCTCCAAGCGATCCGCTGAACACCGACGCCGGACATGTCGGAAATCCGGCGGGGTTGCCCGAGAACCCGGGGGGCAACTCAACCGAGGAATGTTCCTCGGCCGTGCCCACGGGCCGAGCGCTGCCCGAGGCCGTCTGCATACGTCCGGCGCTCTCCAGCCAAGGAGAAGGAAGGTGCTGGAAATCGGGATGGGGCCCCGGCGAGATCCGTTGACCATCGATGCCGAAGTGGCGCTGAAATCAAAGTTGTCCCAAACGGTTGCCGCCTGCGCAATGCCCGCACCGCCGAAGACGGCGGCGAACAGCGCCGCGGCGGCGGCGAGGGCACCGAAACGGCGGACTCAGGCGAGCCGGCTTGGAGGGGACGTTCATCTTGCGTGTCTCCTTGTCGATCAGAACGTTCATCGGGCTGCCCTCCGGTTGCTGCCGGCTCGCCTGTGGTGGCGCTTCTTGGTATGCTTCTTGGCCTTCACGCAGACCGTCTTGCCGCTGCGCACGACGCTGCGCCTGCCGCTGCCGCACCTCTTCTCGGTCAGGTTGCCCTGACCGACGAGAGAGGAGGTGGCGGACCCCGGTGTGTCCGGGGCGGCGCCGGGGGAGCCATGACATGAGTCGGTCGTGGTGCAGATCTCGGTCACCGTGCTCTCCGGCGGCGGGAAGCCACCGTTTACGCGCGCGTCATAGATTGCGCCCACGGTGTTCTCATCCTCAGGCAGGAGGGTCTCGCTGTTGGTGAGGAAAAGGACATCGCTGCCGCTGGGAGTCGCGGCGTAGATGTAGTTGTTGAACGCGCTGGCGCCCGAGGAGATCAGCGAGATCCCCTCGCCTTTCCTCCACTCATAGACGTCCCTCGTGTCATCGGTGTCGCCGGGGACGAGCTGCTCGGTCGACTCGAAGAAGACCATCTCGCCGTTGTCGCTGACGCTGGAGACTACGTCGACCGGCTTAAGCGGCGTAGCAGACGAGAGGCCGGTGGTGGTATTGGTCTGCAGGGTAGCGTCGCCCGTGGCCGGGCCGGCGCCGGCGCAGGAGACGCACGCGAGGCTGTCGGTGCCGGTGTCGTAGCGGTAGATCTCGACGTGTCCGGCGTTGTCGTAGGCGGTCAGCTGGCCTGCTGACTCGAATACGATCGCCGAGCCGTCGGGCGTGGTGCGAGAATGATTGTCGCCGGCTCCCGCGCCGCCGATCTTGTTGGGCAAGGCGTTGTTCTGGTTCCAACTGAGAGTGGCGTTGGACAGGTCACCGGGGTCCAGTGTGGCTATGAAGGTCGTTGTGCCGCCGGCGCGATCCCAGACGTAGAGGTTGGGCTGACCCGCGGCGCCATGGCCGCCGATCTGCGTGTTGGAGACGAAGTAGACGTGGGAGCCGTCCTCGGAGATGTTGACCGGCTTGGCGTCGGTTACGCCGCTGACGTCGGTGGTCGCCTGGGTGGCGGTGTCGAAGGAGAAGATCTCCCCCGGGGAATCGAAGCCTCCGCCCTGGGTGTAGAAAACGTGCTCGCCGTGCTCGGTGACGCCGGAGAACTTGACGGTGAGGCTGTCCGCGATCGAGGAACTCGCCGAGGGCGGGTTTGGGTTGACGTAGCGGACACCGTTGGTCGCCGAGGCGTTGGTGGTGACGACGCTGCCACCGGCGTTGGTCGCGGTCACCCGGCACTGGACCGCGGTTCCCCGGTCGGCGGCGACCAGCGTGTAGGGGGAGGAGGTGGCGCCGGCGATCAAGGCGCCGTTTCGCAGCCACTGGATCGCGAAGGTCGGGCTGCCCGTCCAGGTGCCGGTGTTGCAGGTCAGGTTGTTGCCGACGTTGGGCGTGCCGGTGACGGTGCCTGCGGTGGTCAGGTCGGGCGGAGTCGTGCCCGGCTGGGGATCGGCGACGACCTCTTTGCTTGCCGCCTGCACGGAGGCGTAGGCGTTGGTCGCGGTGACCCGGCACTGCAGCGTCGCGCCGTCATCTGCGGGGGTTACCACCGTGTAGGTGTTGGCGGTGGCACCTGAGATCGCGGTGCCGTTTCGCAGCCACTGGTAATTGAAGCTGGGGCTGTTGGCCCAGGTCGAGCCGCTCGAGCAAGAGAGTTGGTCTCCGGCCGTCGGCGCGATGCCGGGGTCGGTTGTGTTGGCGATCCTCGGATCGGCGCCGGTGCTCGCCTCGATGTAGCGCGAGCCGTTGGAGGAGCCGGCGTTGATCGCGATCGCGACGCCGCCGCCGTTGGTGGCGGTGACCTGGCACTGGATCGAGTTGAAGCGGTCGGCGGCAAGGAGGGTGTAGGTGTTTGTGGTGGCGCCGCCGATCGGGGCGCCGTTACGCAGCCACTGGTAGGTGAAGGTGGGGCTGCCGCTCCAGCTGCCGTTGTTGCAGGTCAAGAGGCTGCCGACCGTGGCGGTGCCGGTGACCGAGCCGACCGAGCTGAGGCTCGGCGGCGTCGTGCCCGGCTGGGGGTCGACGACGACCCGGGTGCTGACCGCCTGGGCGACGGAGTCCGCGGTGGTCGCGGTGACCCGGCACTGCAGCGCCGCGCCATCGTCGTCGGGGGTCGCCGTCGCGTAGGTGGAGGTCGTGGCGCCGCCGATCGAGACGCCGTTTCGCAGCCACTGGTAGGTGAAGCTCGGGTTGGCGGCCCAGGTGCCCGTCGAGCAGGAGAGGATGTCTCCTGCCGTCGGCGGGTTGGCCGGGTCGGTGGCGTTTGAGATCGCCGGGACGGCGCTGGCGGTCGGAATCGTCAGGTCCTCGGTCGGTGGCAGGGCGCCGATCAGTTGGTTGCTCGAGAAGGCGACGGCGCTGCCGCCGGCGTTGGTCCCGGTCACCCGGCACTGCACCGCCGCGCCCTTGTCGGCCGCGACGAGGGTGTAGGTGGAGGCGGTGGCGCCGCCGATCGGGGAACCGTTGCGGAACCACTGATAGGCGAAGCTGGGGCTGCCGCCCCAGAAGTTGGGGGCGCAGGACAGCGTCTGGCCGACGTTGGCGGTGCCGCTGACCTGGGGGGTGCTCCCGGTGCTGGGCGGGGTCGTGAGGGAAAGGGGCGCCACCGAGACCGGAGTGGTGTGGGTTCGTAGGCTGGTGCCCTCGCCGGCCACCGTCGCGGCGACCTGGCATTGGACGGCTGTGCCCGAGTCGGAAGCCGTCGTGGTGTAGCCGGCGGAGGTGGCGCCGCCGATCGGGGCGCCGTTACGCAGCCACTGGTAGGCGATGGTGGCGCCGCCGGAACCGCCGCCGTTGCAGGTGAGGGTCTTGCCGATCTGGACGCCGTTGTTCTGGGCGACTTTCTCGGTGGTGGCGTTGTTGAGGCGCACATAGAGGGAACCGTCGTTTTGGAAGGCGATAGCGGTGCCGTCCTTGGAGTTGCCCTGGTAGGTGGTGAACCCGCCGACGGGGGTGACGTCGCCGGGCAGCAGCGAGACGAGGTGGGTAGGGCCCGTAGCGGTGCGGTCGTAGACGGCCGTTTGACCCGATGCGGGCGAGTTGGGCTCGAGCGGTTTGCTCGCCTCGAAGATGATGTGCGTCCCCCCGGTGGTGATCCACCTCGGTGTGGCCTTGTTATCCACGCCCAGGCTGCCGACCCCGACAAGCTGGTAGCTGCCGTCGGGCAGGCGAAGGAGGCTGGCATTGTCGGTGAGGCCGAACTGGACGCCGAGGGTTCCCGCGTTTGGGATCTGGCTGCCAATTTCGAAGTCGAACGTGACATAACCCTGATCCGGTGAGTTGGAGCCGAGCTGGCTCTTCTCGCTCTGGGTACCGGTGGGGCTGATCAGCTCTTTCGTGACCCAGCCGTCGCTGCCCCGAACGGCGCGGTAGCGGTCTTCGAAGCCGTTGCCGTTCAGGCCGGCGACGGGAATTGAACCGTCGATGATGTCGAAGACAACGCTGTCCGCACTGTCCGTGATCAGCGGGCTCTCCCAGTCGAACGGCGCCTGGACCACCTGCGCCATGGTCGGGCGGTGCGGTCCGGTGTTCCCCGGCGAAACCAACTCGTAGGCGCGGCAATCGGGCAGTTTGGTCGAGTTGTCCAGCTGACGCAGGACCGCGTTGGGGCAGTTGTCGACCGCCAGGGCTGAGGGCGCACTGCTCCCAAGGAAGGCCACGAGGCCGAAGACGCAGAGGCACACCAGTCCGGAAAGGCCACGGCCGATGCCGAGGCGCTGAATCGATCCCGCGGAAGATGCCTTCGCGTGGCGTCTCACGATGCTGTGTCTCCTCTCCTGGATCGCTCCCTTTCCGTGTCCCGCTTTTCCGCGGGTCCCTGGCGAGGGGTCGATCTCTTATGTCCCTGTGGTGAATCCCTGCCCGTCCCAACGGGCGATACTGCTTACGTTCCTATGAACTTCCAGTTGCGGATCATAAACAGTACGTCTTGTTGATGTCAAGGAACGTCTGCGGTATGTGCCGAAAGACGCGCATATTTGCAGGGAGTTCGTAACCTAATTTTCTCGATGGACGAGAGCGTTTCTGAAAACGCGCGGCGATTGGGACGACGCTACTTGCCGAAGCCGAGCATCGCCGGCGAGGGGACGAGGATCGAGCCGGCGATCGTCGCCGCCTTCCAGGCTCCGCCCTCGCGCACCATGGTCAGTTGGTAGAGCTTGGCACCGGGGGCGTGGTAGACGACGAAGCCGCGGTCTCCCTGCACCCGCACCCTGGTGACGCTCGCCGCGCGCCTGGTCGCGGGCAATCGCCGCAGCGGTCGGGGAGAGCAGCGCGGCAGGATCGCGGTGCAGCCCTTCGATTTCAGCTGCAGGGGCGACGAACTGCGACATCGAGTCGCTGGACGGTGGAGGAGAGGTAGGAGCAGGCGCCGGCGGCGTCGTGCGCCGCGACCGGCGTCAGGTAGCCGTGGAAGGCGTCGAGGATCGCCGCCTCGGTTGAGCCGCCGGCCGCCGAGCCGAAGTTCTCGATGCTGGCCTCCCCGCCCGCGTGGGAAGAGCCCTGGAATCGCCGCCGCCTCCCTGGGAGCCGGAGGAGCCGCCGGTCGAGTCCCGGTCGCCGCCGTGGAGGAGCCGAGTCCGAGCCCCCGCCGCAACCGGTGAGGAGAGGGCGAGAACCAGGACGGCGAGGGCGCAGCGGCCGAAGAGCTTCGTCGAGCGACCGCCTCCTACCCCCGCCCTGCAAACCCGCGTCAGGGTGCTGAAGAGGCTAAGCCCACTCCGGAACTCATAGGTCGCCCTGGCGAGGTTGAAGACCGCGCTCGGGGAAGCCGGGAGGGGCGGGGCAGCCAGCGTTCAGGAAGCCGTGCTGGCGGCCTTTGTAGAGAAATTTGCGCTTCAGGTTGAGGTCGAAGTGGGTGACGTAGCCCCAGTTGTCGGCCACCTCGGGGAAGGTGCCCGTGAGCGTGGTGCCGTAGGTGCTTTGGCCCGCGAGCCTTGCGGATCGTGAAGGGCAGGATGTAGGTGGTGGCGAGGGGGACGCGGCCGAAGATGTGGGCCAAGATCACGTGGGTGCCGTTCGAGGCGTTACCGCGTTGAAGGAGAGGATCTTTCCCACCGCGGGAAAGGGAGCGGCCTGGGGGAAGATCGACCTTGGCGCGGAAGTGGCCGGTGCCGATCAGGGCGTCGCGGCAGCGCTGCAGCGCGACCGTGGAGGTGGTGTTGGTGAGCTTTGACTCCGGGCAGGTCGGCAGGCCCTTGTAGAAGACGTGGCCGTGGCGGTTGATCGCGATGTCGACGGTCTGAAGCGCCGGGGGCTGGGAGTGATCGGTGGTGCCGATGTCGCCGGAAACGCTCATCCGCACCGGGGCGAGGCCGACCCTTGGCAGCTTTGTCGGGGCGAGCCGTCCGTCGAAGGAGATCTGGACGTTGTCTTTTTGGGAGACGCCCGCGAAGGCGGCGGCGGCGAAGAGCAACACCATCGCGAGGGCCGTGCATCCGAGGGCGGATACGCTTCATCGGGCGCGCCGACGGGTTGGGGCGTACCGTCTTGGTGGTACACTCGCTTCGTGGCGACCGTCAAACCCACGCGTGCAGGTGACCGTCGATCCCGGAGTTGGGAGAGGCGCTGACGGCCGTGGAGCCACACCCGGCGAGCAAGTCGAGGCTGATCCGCGACCTGGCGCTGCGCGGGGCGGAGGCGGCTGCGGAGGAGCAGGGCGCGCGAGAGAGGCGATCGACTTCTTCTGAAGGTGGCGGACGGCGAGATCCCGTACGACTTCGAGGCGCTCGGCGAGATCATCCGCGAGCGCGCACGAGATGCACTGCGAGCAGCCGCCCGCCACGTCGGCGGATGAGCGACGCGCCATTCGGGTCGGGGCTCCCCTGGTGATCGACCCCTCGGCCTGGGACCGCCAAGGCGAGCGCGCGGGTGCGACCACGTGGAACGCGACCATCGAGGCGGGGCTCTTGGTCAGCTGCCCGGTCGCGGCGCTGGAGATCCTCAGCGCCACCGGAACGAGCGCGAGTTCACGGCGTTCGACAAGAACCTGGCCGCGCTGCCCCAGGCCCCGGTTACCGCCTCCGCATGCCGAGCCGCGCTCGGGGCTTGCCGCGACCTCGGCGCCCGGCGCCGCATCCCGGCCGCCGACTACCTGATCGCCGCCGCCGCGGCGGAGCGGGGCTTCGGCGTGCTTCACGCCGACCGTCACTTCGAGCTGCTGGCGACCGTGCTCAGCTTCGAGAGCGTGCGACGGATCCGCTCCTAGCGAGCGCGGTGCGCCCCGTGAGGGTGGCGCCGCACGTGGTGTCTCTTGTGCTTCTTCTTGCGCGCCGCGGCGCAAGGCGCCTTCAACGGCACGTGAAGCGTCTCGGTCTTGCCGTTGTGGCCGACCATCCGCACCAGAGAGGTGTTCTGCTTGGCGCAGACGTCTCTGGTGTTGACCAGGTAGCCGCCGTTGCCGCCGTTGATCGTGAGCTGGAAGCTGGTCACCGGGACGTCGGGGACGCTCGGGAAGGTGGTCTGCAGGTGGTTGCCGACCCCTTTGTTGTCGCCGTTGACCAGGGCGTCGAACTGGCCGTGCAGGACGAAGGCGAGCTGGGGCAGGATCGAGTTGGGGCCCGAGACCGCGTAGACGGGGCCGGTGAGCGGCGCGTCGAGCAGCGGCGTCGTCGCGGTGACGGTGCCGACCTGGTGCTTGCCGGCGCAGTCGTTTGCGGCGAGGTCTTTCTCCGAGCAGATGTTGCCCAGGTGCCGCTGGTCGATCTGGAAGGCGTCGGTGAGGGTGACGACCGGTGCTCTTGATGTTGGCGTCGCCCGGTCTCTGGTCGTCAGGTTGACCAGCAGGCCCGGGTTCTTGGAGCGGGTGGTGACCGATTTGCCGCCGAGCAGCTTCATCGTCATCTTCGGCTCGAAGCCGAGCGAGGCGCAGTCGGCCGCCTGGAAGCGATGGGAGAGGTCGGCGCTGGTGTCGTCGGCGGTCGAGTTGACGTCGCCGCCGGTCCCGGTGACGTGGGCGTCGACCGACATCGGGTCGCAGCTGGTCGGGTTGATCGTGAAGTCGGAGCGATCGACGCTTGACCCGGATGTCGCGGATCCGCACCGGGATCCCTTGGTAGATCTGGGGGAAGGGGTCGGAGGTAACGGTCGACTTGGCCGCTGTCGGGGTCGACGTGCAGGGCCGATGCGCACCGCGATCACGCCGAGGTCGTAGGGCCCGACGACGAGCGGGGTGATCACGACCATGCTCAGAGCGGCGACGCCCTGGTAGGGGCCGGCGAGGTAGACCTTGCCCGGCACGTAGGTGAGCGGAACCGCCGACCCCGGCGCCGACCTCGGTGGTGCCGATCTGGCCGAGGCGGCGGCAGGAGGGGTCGGCCTGCTCGAGGGCGCCGTCGCCGGCCGCGGTGCGAGAGATCGCCTGGGCGATGCCGGCGTCGGAGCACTCGGTGACCCCGGCGATCTTCGCCACCAGGCCCGGCGGCAAGGTGACGCCGAGCTGGGAGAACTCCTGGTCGTCGTCGGTGCGGGTCAGGCGGAAGACGAAGGGGGAGTAGGAGCCGGCGGAGGTGCTGACCGTGCCGGCGCTCATCTGCGGTTTGAAGGGACGATCGCCGAGGTTGTTGACGCAGGGCGAGCCGTCGGGCTTTTGGGTGACGTCGTAGGAGCTGTTCGTGACCGATCGGGGTGTTCGGGTCCGCCCAGGAGTAGAAGTCGGCTGTGATCGTCTTGGCGCCGCAGGTGGAGGGGTTGACCAGGGCCGCTCTGACCCCGCCCTTGAAGGTGAGCTGGAAGTCGGAGACCGGGAACTGGGGCAGGTCGTCGAAGGTGGTGGTGATCTGCCCGGTGACCGGATCGAGCTCGACTTTGCCGGGGATCTTGACCCGCAGGCCGCGGTCTGGGTCCTCGATCACGAAGTAGAGGCTGAGGAAGTTGTTGAAGGGGTTGTCGTTCTGCTTGGCGATGTAGATGTAGCCGTGCATCGGGGCGTCCGTCGGGCAGGATCGGGGTGTGCAGGGTGATCGTCCCGTACTGGGAGTTGTCCGGGCAGGTGACCGGGTCGTTGTTGCCGATCCCGATCTGGGCAGAGGTGCAAGAGCCGAGGCCCTGGGCGGCGGAGGGCGAGATCGTCATCCCCTCGCGGCAGGGTGACCACGGCTTTCTTGACCGGCGGGGTGGCGATCGCCTTTGACGTTGCCGTTTTGCCGCGTAGAGGTCGGTGGCGTCTTGCGACCGCGTCGTCTCGCTGCGGGACCTCGAGGTGGACGTCGAGGCCGGTCGGGGCGCCGGCGTGCGTGTCGGTCGGCGTGCAGGTCGACATCGGGCTCGAAGCGAAAGCGCGGGTCATCGCAGCCGCTGACGTCGAGTGAGGACGAGCGACTCCACCGGCTCGCGTGAACTGGTCGGGGTGCTCGTAGGAGTCGGCCGAGATCACCGAGCCGCCGTTGGCGACCCCGCAGTCGGAAGGGTTGGTCCAGAAGGGGCGGATCGCGGCGGAGCCGAAGGGGGCGCCGCCGGCGACGGAGCCCGGCTGCAACTGGGGGTAGATGCGGAAGAGATCGTGGGCAGGGTCGCCGGGCACACCCCAGATCGTCACCTGCGAGCCGCGGACCTGCACCAGGCTGGAAATGTTGGGGGTGACCGACTCGATCGCGTAGTCGTGGGCGGGGTCGAGGGTCGCGTAGATGTGGGCCTGGACGGCGCCGCCGGCGTTGAAGGCGAGGTCGACCGGGGTGCCCTTGGGGGCTCGAGGTTGTAGAGGGGCACGTGGCTGAGCAAGCCCGGGTAGCCACCCGGCAGGGTGCCGCCGGTGCCGTGGACAGTCGTGCCGGCGTTGAAGGCGATGTTTAGGTAGCCGACCTGAGTGTCGGCCGGGCAGCCAGTGCCGTTTGCGACCGAGCCTTGTTCGGAGAAGTCGGCCGGGTCGCACTTGGGCAGCGCCTCGGGGTTGCCGATCATCCCCTGCGGCAGCCGCACCTTGACCGTGCGCAGCGAGCCCGAGGGGGTGGTGTAGCGGGTGTTGTCGCCGCCGGGCTCGTCGCTGATCCCGGTCCGCTTGGTCAGGTCGAAGTCGAGGAGGTACTCGGAGGGGTGAGAGCCCGCCTGGCGCGCCGGGGCGCCGAGCGGGTAGGCGGCAGTCGAAACGTCGGCGCTGAAGCCGCCCCGCACGAGGCCGAAGTCCGCGGGGGTTTTGCTGAAGGGAACCTGGTCGGTGTCGGTATCCGGAGCCGGGGCGCCGCCGCCGGAGACAGTGGCGGTGTTGGTGCCTTGGCCTTTGGCGGCTTTGGGGACCGAGACGTCGATGAAGATCCGCGGGAGGTAGCCCTGGGGTTCCGGCGAGAAGGAGAAGTCCTTGGTGACGCCGGTGGGTTTCGTCAGCTGAGCCACCGAGGAGGGGTCGAGGCTGCAGGTCACCGTGCCGGTGCCGAGCCCCCCACAGGTAAACGGCGGGGAGCCGGGCCAATCGATCGCGGTTGCCGTTACCCCGGCGGGGAGCTGGTCTTTGACGGTCAAGGTACCCGATCCAACCGTGTCGCCGACGTTTCGCACCTGCAGCATGAACTGGCCCTCGGCGGTGAGGATGTTGCTGTCGCCAGGAGTGAGGTTGGTGTCTCCCCAGGTCGCCTTGACGTCATAGAGAGGCCCGACCGCGGCGTGGGCCGGGTCCGGCCAAGGCGAGTGCCCCAAGTAGCGCTGCCACTCCAACAAGGGCGATTCGCTGTCTCACTTTCCCCTCCCCTCCTTGACGTGTGCCGCTCGCTTGTGGTGGCGGTGTTTGATTCGCTTGCGCTGTTTCACGCAGCGGCCGTGGCGACGCACCTTGCCCTTGGCGCAGCGCGGCTTGGGCGTAGGCTCGCTGACGTTGCCGGCGCCACTGAAGCTCGAGCTGGAGGGATTGTTGAGTACCGGGGCGGGCGCCAGCGGGCCCTGACAGGCATCCTCGGAGCAGTGCGCCGGGTCGGTGGGAGGCATGAAGCCGCCGTCCGTGCGCGCCACGTAGAGGTTTGAGACCGGGTCGCGCTCATAGCCGGTCAGCGACCCCGCCCGGCTGAGCGAGCTCGAAGGCGATCTCGCCGCCGTCGGCGTCGATCCCGACCAGGCGCGGCGCCGAGAACCCGGAGGCGAAGCTGCTGACCCCGTCGGTGATCAGGTGCAAGCGCCCGCTCCGCCACTCATAGATGTCGAAGCTGTTGTTGACGTCGAAGCTCAGCAGCCGCTCAGCGGTGACGAACGCCGCAGTGCCGCCCGTCGGCAGAGAGCCGCAAATCATAGGAGCTGTTCACGTAGGGCGTGCCGAAGGTGTGGGTGGTGGTGCCGCCGTGATTGCAGGAGATGCACTCGACGCTTCGGTCGCGGTCGTCGTAGAGGTAGACCTCGCGGCAATCGGCCTGGCCGCCTGCGGGGGTCGTGCAGGTCGCGGAGAGATGGTCGGCGGTCAGGCTGTGGTGAGCGCTTCTGGAAGAGCAGCACGTTGCCGTCGTCGGAGAGCTGCGGGGGGCCGTAGTAGCCGCCAAGGCTGCTCACTTTCGAGTCAGCGGAGGCTGCGGCATCGACGGTGGCGATGAAGCGGACCTGCCCGCCGGCGAGCACGTAGAGGTTGCCGCGTCGTTCAGGTCAAGCTGCTGGCGCGAGAGACCTTCGCCGGGCACCAGCTGCGAAGGGGAGGTGAAGTAGATGTGGGAGAAGTCGTCTGAGATCAGGACCTCGTTGGCGTTGACGCACGTTTGCCGGCACCGCCGCCGACGCAGGTCAGACAGATCGGAGTGCCCGGTCTCCTCATCCCAGCGATAGACGTCGGCGCTCGGAGTCGGTGTCGGCAGGGTCGAGCGTTGCGCTGAGTCGTGACGAAGTAGGCACTGGTTGCCCGTCAGGAGTGGCGCGGATGAACTCGGGGGTTGCTGCCCGTCCGGGTCGATCAGGGTGCGTCTAGCGGTGCCGCTGCTAGCGACGCGGTCTGACGTAGAGGCCGATGGCGCGCCGAGCAGTTGCCGTTGGGCGGGCCAGGAAGTAGACGCGCGAGGCATCGGTCGGTGCTGATCCAGTGATAGCCGGGCTGCCGATGCGTCCACGCGCAAAGTAACTGGGTTGCGTTTCGAGTTGCTCCAGGCCGCACGCAGAAGGCTGAGCCGTCTGGGCATCACGCTGACCACCTCGCCGGGGACGTCCGGCGGGCCGAGCCGAGCGCGCCGATGTCCTCACAGCTGGTCGCTCGTAGCGCTCGACGTAGAAGACGTGCGCGCCGTCATCGCTGAGGTCGACAAGGACTTGCGCATTCGGAAGCGCTGCACGTCTGGTGCTTCAGGACGTCCTGCGTGCCCGCCCGCGCACGCGCACAGATCACGGGCGGTCGGGGAGGGAGTTGCCGTAAGAGGTGTTGCCCTAGGCGGCGAAGACGAAGGAGTCGAAATCAGGGCGTCGCAGGCGTTGAGGAAATAGGCAAGGCCGCCACCGCCGTACTGCTGCTGCGGCCGGCGGGGCGGCGCTCTGCGAGCTGCCAGCCGTTCGCGGCTGCGCTGGGCGAGGAAGGTGTTGACGCGCTGCCGTTGGCGCCCCCGGGGCGCCGCCGAGCACGTGACCAGAGCATCTTGCTCCCCGTCGGCGGAGAGGCGTGTGAAGCTGATCCGGCCGTCGGCGCCGAGCGCGAGTAGACGTTCTGGTTGCCCTTGTCGGGGCTGTTGACCAGCTCGATGGCGCGGCAAGTCGCCGAGGTAGGCGGCGTGCTGGGCGGCGCGCACGTCGGCGTTGGGGCAGGAGCGCGAGGTCGGTGACTTCGGCGCGTGGTGCGGGTGGTGAAGGTCCTTCTTCGCCGCCCAGCGAGGCCGGGCGCGGGCCCGCGCCGTTCTTGAGCCATCGCCGAGGCGGTAGCGGTAAGTGGTGGCGGGATCGAGGCCGCTGAGCTCATCGGAGAGCACGATCGGCGGTTCCTCGCAGTCGACGTCGAGGTCGCAGGCGTCGGGCCGCGGCATCCCAGTTGACGCCGTCTTTGGTCGAGTCTCGAAGCGGTAGTCGATGCCGCCGGTGTCGTCCGCCTCGCCCTCGGGGTTGACGCGAGCGTTGATTCGCGCCGTGGTGTCGGTGCGCGGCGCGGCGAAGGCGGTGAGGCTTCGGTCGGGAAATCGGCCAGTGGTCTGGAGTCATGCTGATCGGTGCTTGTGGTCGCCGCGGAGTTGGTGGCGGTCATCCGCACGCAGTAGGTCTGGGCGGGAAGCAGGCCCGGTGCAGGTCGGCAGCTGACCGCTGACGATGTCGCCGGGGCGCGGGGTGATCGATCGTCTGGGCGGCTGCGTTGGTGAAGTCCCCAGGCGCAAGCTCGGGGTCGGTGCTGCTATTGCACGTTCCAGGTGGTCGTGTCCTCGCTGGGGGTCGATCGTCGCCGCGATGTGGGCGGTGGTGGTGGTGATCGGCGAGATCGAGTCGATCGAGACGTCGGGCGGCGGCGGCGGCAGGGTTTTGAAGACGTCGGGCGGGCTCGCGTAGGCGCTGAGGTGATTGTCGGCGTTGGTCCCGACCAGGCGCACCGAGTAGGTGGTGTTGGGATCAAGGCCGGTGAGCGCGGCTGAGACGTCGTGGGGATTGCTGTCGATCGGGGCGCTCTGGGGCAGAGATGATTTGGCGGCGCCCCAGTTGGCGGGGCTGCGCTCGTAGATGACTCTTGCGCCGGCCCCGTTGAATGCTGCACCGATGTTGATGCTGACGGTGTTCAGGTCGGCGACGTCGGCGCCGCTCAGAGCGCCGACGAAGGTGATGTCGAAGGAGCCGGGTATGTAGTCGGTGGGAGATGTCGCCTGAGCGGGCGTGCCGGTGACCGTGACGTTGCCGGCGCCAATCGGCCCGAGCCCCTCCAGGGCGCTTTGGATTTGCGCGGCGGAGGCGTCGAAGGGCAGCGGGTCGGTGAAGCCGGACTGCCGTGAAGCCGATTTTGAAGCTCCCCGAGCGATGCGTTGACGCTGAGGTCTTGCACCTCGTCGCCGCCCTTTGCCCACTCGAAGTGGTAGGAGTTGTTGAGGTTCTGCGGGTTGATCGTCGCGTGGGCGGTGGCGGTGGAGAGCCCGACCGGATCGGTTTGCTGGCCTCCGCGACGTCGGGGACCTGGCCGCTGAGACAACCGGGCCGAAGACCTTGACGGTGTCGGTGGCGGGGTCGGCCACGTAGATCCAGTCTTTGGTCGGGTTGTAGGCGATGCCGTCGCCTTCGCCGATGTCACTGTGTTCGCCGAAGGGACTGCCCGCCACCTGCGGCGCCGGAGGAGTCGAACTCCGCGAAGCTTCGGCGTCGCGGAGGGTGAAAGACGTGACCGGCGGGGCTGGACTGGTCGATGCGCGATCTCGTTGGTGAAGGCGCCGTTCGGGTCGAGGATCGAGTCGAAGACCCCGCCGACGTATTTCTCTGCCGTGAAGCCCGGGCTGGCGCCGTGGGCGACGTAGAGATCGCTGCCGCTCTGGTCGATGGCGGGAAGAGCAGGGGCTATAGCCCGCCGTGAATGGGAGCGTGAACGAGCCGATCTGGGCGGGGGGGCTGCCGGTGGCGGCGAACTCGAGCGCCTGACTGTTCCGAACGCCGCTGGTTGATGACCCAGAGGTGCCCGGCGGCTGATCGACCGTGATGCCGCAGGGACTGGCGGTCGACGCTGCGGCAGCGTCCAGAGGTAGCCGCCGTCGGGGTTGAAGGCGTCGATCGGGCCGCCCGCCTCGCTGACGTAGATCCGCCCCGGGTTGACGGCTGAGTTGTCGACGGCGACGTCGCCTTGAGTTCAAGCCGCTGTCGAAGTAGCCCTGGACGCCGAAAGCGCCGGCCGGGGGTGGCGCTGCCGTCGAGGGAGGATTTGCCGAGGGCGGCGAAGTTCGCGGCGCTGCCGTCGGGGTTGAATTTGTCGATCACCCGCGGGCTGTCGAAGGGGCCTGGGCCTTTGTCGTCGCCGGCGCCGTTGAAGCACGTAGACATCGCCGGAGCTGTCGATCGCGACGTTCTCGGGGCGAGGTGAAGGCGCCGGCGGTGGTATCCGAGCCGTCGAAGCTGAAGAGGAAGCGGGCGGTCGTTGGTGACGGTGCCGGCAAGGGCCGGCGCAGAGCTGAGAGCAGGACGAGAAGTGTGAGTGCGGACAGGCAGACGAGACGAAGGGGACCTCGAAGCCCGAACCGGTGGCCGCTGCGTGTCATCTTCGCTCTCTCCTCTGTCCTCTTACTTGCTCGTGGTGTTGTTGCTGGTGGTGTGTTGGGGCGAAACCCAGCCCGGACGGCTGCGAGCCGTCCGGGCTGGGAGCCGGTTCAAATGACTCTGAGGCCGGCGGTGCGGTCACCGCAAAGGAGCCGGATCCCAAGACAAATCCAGGACCCGCCGGGTCGACGGCAAGAATGATGAAGCTGACCGGTTATCCCGGCTTGGATGACCTGAATTTGGCCTGGATCCTGTCCAACGAGAGTCGCGGCGAAACGCATAGCTGACCGGGCTGCGCCTCGGGATTATCAGCCGATGGCGGATCCCCTACCCCGTTGTTGCAGGCTGCTTTGTCTGCAGCCGAGGAACTGTCGGTAATGAAATGCGCTGTCGGGGCCGCAGTCAGCGGGATTGGGAAGGAGGCGCTCGTTTCGGCCGCAGTGAAGGGACCGATATTGACCCCGTGACTAAGGATCGCCCATGCGCCCGTCTCGGTCTGCAGCGGCGGCAGCGTGCCGCCGGCGGTGCAGGGCGAGCCCTCGGGCGCTGTTACAGGCATAGGTGGTGCCGGCTCCGGCGTCGAACTGCGAGCCGCCGTCGGGGCAGTTGCTGTCGCCGGGGTCGAGGGCGGTGCTGGTCGACGCCGGCGCCGTCATTGCCCGGATCGCCTTTGTCGCCTTTCGCGCCGGTGTCGCCTTTCGCGCCGCTGCCGGGCCGACCGCGCCGGCGAGACCTGCAAGGCCTGGAGCGCCTGCCGGGCCCCTCGGGCCGCGCGGGCCTCGTTTGCGGTTTGTCGAGGCGGTGGCCTTGCCGCCGCCGGTTGCGGCGATCGCACCGCCGGCGAGGGCGGCGATCAGCGCCACGATCGCCACGACCAGGCCGGCCGTTCCGATGTGATGCGTTGACAAACATCGGTTACCTCTCTCCTTGTGATATAATAAAGTTTTGAGGTAGACTGCGCATAGTCCCTCTCCCACGGGAAGGCTCTTAGTTGCTGGTGCGAGACGAAGGTGGGTGGTGGGCGCACCGGCGGCTGTGGGATGCGGGACGTCTGCGGGAAGAGCGGGTATGTCTGCAGGGCAGGCTTGCGCCCGGCCTGCAGACGGGGGGCGATTGTGCGCCGGGTCCGCCGTCAACCCGCTGCGCTGGAGCGCTCGGGGTCTGCGAGCCTGCGGGCTCTGGTCGGCGCGACTCGTCGCGCCGATGACTGCCACGCGGCTTGGGGTCGGGGGCGGTGCGAAGGATGAGCGGCGGCGAGCGGCCTGATGCCGCGGGCTAGGGAACGGCCGCGGCCTCGTGGGGCCGCTCGGTCTGCCGCTCCTAGGCGCCGTCTGCCAGGGAGAGAGACGACCGCCGACTTGGGGAAGTTGCGGAAAGGGTGAGGTGAGCGCCCGGCGCTCTATCGCCGGTGCTGAGGTCCCTGGCAAACCCTTCGTACATCCCTCTCTCCTCCTGCCGACCCTTGTCCTGTCCCGCTTTCCCGAGCGGGTCCCCTGGTTGGGGGTCGGCCTATGTCCCTGTGGTGTTAATGACTGTATAGGTTAAAAATGAGCCGGTGTTCCGGGAAACAACTATAGCGCGGCAATCAGGCAGCTGCGAGTTGTTAGCTGACGCAGATCGCGTTGGACAGTTGTCGATCGCCAGGGCTGAGGGCGCACTACTCCCAAGGAAAGCGGCGAGGCCGAAGACGCAGAGGCAGACCAGTCCGGAAAGGCCACGGCTGATGCCGAAGCGCTGAATCGATACCGCGGACGATGCCTTCGCGTGGCGTCTCACGATGCTGTGTCTCCTCTCCTGGACCGATCCCTTTCCGTGTCCGCGGTGTCGCGGGTCCCTGGCGAGGGGTCGATCTCTTATGTCCCTGTGGTGAATCCCTGCCCGTCCCAACGGGCGATACTGCTTACGTTCCTATGAACTTCCAGTTGCGGATCATAAACAGTACGTCTTGTTGATGTCAAGGAACGTCTGCGGTATGTGCCGAAAGGCGCGCATGTTTGCAGGGAGTTCGTAACCTAATTTTCTCGATGGACGAGAGCGTTTCTGAAAACGCGCGGCGATTGGGACCTACGCCGGGTAGGGCGGCAGGGGCGATCTCGCCCGGTTGCGGACCTGCCGCGGAGGCGCCCCGATGCTGCCGGCGCGCGGGTGGTCGCTAGGACTGGGCGGCGGCCTTGGAGATCGGGCCGGGGGTCTCCCCCGCCCCGACTCCTGCGACCGGCTGGGCCGCGATCCGCTCGGCCTCGGCGCTGCCGATGTACGGGGTTAGGGCGAAGGTGACGAGTTGGGGCTCGAGGTCGGCCAGGGACTGGCCGGCGAGCAGGCGGCCGGAGGCGATCGAGGAGATCGCTCCGACGATCGCCTCCTCGGTGACGTCGGACTGGAGGCGGGCGTCGGGGCTGTGCCGGCGGCCGGAGCGCAGCAGGGCGGCGAGGTGGGCGTTGGAGTCGAGCACCCGCCGCGCCACGACCAGGTCCGCCGCGAGGGCGTCGAGGATCAGCAGGCGGGCCCGCTCGGGGTCCTCGCTCATGAAGGCGAGCGCGTCGGCGATCGCCGCCTTCACCTTCAGCGGCCACTCGCGCTGCGTCGCGCAGGCGCGGAAGATGCGGGCGGTGAGGCGCTCGAAGGTCTCCTCGTGGGCGGCGATCAGGCAGTCGCGTTTGTTCTCGAAGTAGGCGTAGAAGGTGGCGCGGGAGACGCCCGCCGCGGCGATCACGTGCTGCACCGAGGTGGCCGAGTAGCCGCGCTCGGCCAGGCAGTGGGCCATCGCCGCGAACAGCCGCTCGCGGTGGTTGGCCGCGACCACCTCGGGGGGGAGCTTGTGCCGGCCCCGCGGCAAGGGGGCGATCGACGCCTGCTGCGCGTGGGATGAGTTGGTCTGCATGGTCCCCCCTTCAGGCTGAGCGTTCTCTGGCTGCTGGCTCAAGGGCGCTGTGGGAACGCGCTTGTCTTATGCACTCGTGACATGATAAACAGACCTCGACTTAAAGTGCAAGGTCTGTACCTAAAAAATCAAAGTTTGTCTATTTGGCGTGCCTGGAGCCGCGGCGCTACGGCTGGGTGGTGAGGCGAGACCGGAAGTCCGCCGGGGAGAGGATCGGGGCTTGACCGGCCAGGTCGAGGAGGTGGCTGTCGCCGGAGACGAGGACGGCGCTCTCGCTCTGGGCGAGCGCGATCAGGTAGTCGTCGTCGGGGTCGGCCGAGCGCAGCGGGGGCGCTCCCTCGGGATCGGCGACGACGACGCTCTCGCGGCGCAGCAGACCGATGTAGTCGCTCACCGTGTCGAGGTCCACGTAGCGGCGGAACTTCTCGCGGCGCAACACCTCCTCCAGCTCCTCCAGCAGCAGCGGCGAGACGACCAGCTCGAAGCCGCCGGCCTGCGCCTCGAGCAACAGCTTCGCGGGGGCGCCGGCGGGGGTGATCAGGGCCGAGACGAGGACGCCCGGGTCAAGAACGGCCCTCGCCACGCCTCTCCTTGCGCATGGCGTGGACCTCGGAGACGGCAAGGTCGGCTCCCTCGCCTTCGGCCGCGGGCCTCACCCGCGACCAGATCTCCCGTAGGGAGTCGAGCCCGAGATCGCGGCGCAGCGACTCCTCGATCACCTGGGAATCGCGCTTGCCGGTGCGCGCTGCCTTGATCCTGACGGCGCGAAGGACGTCCTCGTCGACAGTGAGAGTCGTCCGCGTCTTCGGCATAAGTACATCTTAGCATCGTGATGCAGGGCGGCGGCGGCGTTGCTACTCGGTGTCAAATACCTGTTCGACGAAGAAGCGGGCGGCGGGGTCGAGGCGGTCGCCATAGGTCCGCTCGGCGATCGCCAGCACCTCCTCGGCTCGCTCGAGGCCCAGCTCGGCGGCGAGCAGGCGCAGGTCGGCCTCGTCCTCGCCGACCCGGTGGGCAAGGACCTTGAGAGCGAGCAGCGTCTCGGGGGATGCCGTGAGGCAGCGGAGACCCGGCAGGTCGAGAACGGGCGCCGCGGCTGGATCCTCTCCCTCCAGGAAGCCCTTGACGGCGTCGTTGAGCCACCCTCCGGGCAATCCAAGCTGGCGGGCCACGACCGCAGCAGCCTCATACACGACGTTCTTGGGCTCGAACACCGCATCGATGTCGCGCGTCGCCCGCCGCTCGTCGAAGGCAAGGGCGATCGCCGCGCCGCCGACCACGTACATCTCCGCGCTGACGCCGCGTTGCTCGAGCTCGCCGGCCAGGGCGGTGAGCGCGTCGATGATCTCGTCCCGGTTCACTGCTCAGACCCGGTGCAGGGAGCGCTCCGGGACGAAGACGCCGCGTCGCCGGAAGGCGGCGGGAGCCTGGGCTATGGACACTGCCCGGAAGCCGGGCACCTCGCTGACGAACCAGAAGCGGTCCAGAAAGCGCCCGGGCTCGACCGACCACGCCGGCCGGTTCAGGTGGTGAACCGCGGCGAGGTGCTCCGCCAGCGCCCCGAGATAGGCGTCGTAGCGGGGGTCGCCGGTCGGCGGGGGACGCTGGGCGATCGCCTCGACCCGCGACCGATCGTCGCCGCGAAGCGCGAACTCGTCGAGGAACTCGCGCACGGCATGGCGAAAGTCCTCACCTCCACGGGCGCGCCGCGCCACGCCGGCAAGGGTTGCGCCCAGCTGCCGCGAAGCGGGAGGGTTCGAGGCGAGCCAGTCGGAGCGTGTGGTGAGCCGCTGCGCCATGAGTGAGGGAATGGTAGGCGCTCGCCCTGGCGTTCTACAGAGCCACCCCCTTCGACCGGCTCGTCGGGTCAGATGCCGCCCCTTACACTGAGGCGGGGGGATTGCCATGAGCGGAGTAGCCAACCTACGACTGTCCCGGCGAAGGATTGGATGCGCCGTCCTCGGGCTGCTGGTCGCGCTCTCGTCGACGCTGGTTCTTGCGCCGAGGGCCCTGGCCGCGCAGGGGCCGTATGAGCCCAACGACTCGATCCTCAATGCCGCCGGGCCGCTTGCCTTCGGCCAGACCTATACCGCCGGCCTCGAGACGCCTGGCGACAGGGATTTCTTCTTCTTCTACGTGACCTCGCCCGACCCCACGCAGGTCGTGCTCACCGCCAAGAACCTCGGTGGGGGCACCGACGCCTCCGGCATCAACGCGGCGATCGTCGACTCGCTCGGCAACCCCATCGACGCCTTTGCGTACGCGCTCGCCAACGGCAAAGAGGCGACCGGCACGACCGCCCTGGGACCGCAGAAATACTTCGTCGAGGTCAGCTCCGTCGAGGGCTCCGCAGGCGGCATGTCGTACAGCCTCGCAACGGGCGGCGGCAACGGCGCGTTCGGGACATACGCGCAGATTGCCGCGCGGTGTGCGACTGCGACGGCCGCGGTCACGGCCGCGCAGACCGGGCTCGGGAGGGCACAGGCGAAGCTGCAGCGGGCGATCGCTCGGCTTCGGCGCGCCCGCTACGGCACCCGCGACGCGCGCGTGGCGGCTCGCGCCGGGTACCGGAAGGCGAAGGCCCGCGTGACCGCCAAGAGGAAGGCGCTCAAGGCGGCCGAGAAGTCACAGTCGCCCTGGTGCGTCATCCCGCAGTAGCGGCCTTCGGGGTGCAGCGGGTGCAACGCGCCCGGGATCTACCCAGCCACCTTGCAGCTGCGGACCAGGGTGCTGGAGAGGGTGCGGCCGTCGTCGAAGGTCATCGAGGCCCGCGCGAAGGGGAAGGTCGCACGGGGAAAGCCCGGCGGGGCGGGGCAGCTGGCGCTGAGGTAGGCCCGGGGGCGACCGCGGAAGACGTAGCTGCGCTGAAGCTGGAGGAAGATCGACTTGAGGTAGCCGTTGCGGTTGAGCGCGGGGGGCACCGGAGCGCTGATGACCGTGCCGTAGGTGCCGCCGGTTCGGCGGATCGAGAAGACGATGACGCGGGTGATCGGCGCCGGGGCGCTCTGGTAGACGTGAGCGAGGATCGCGGGGCGGCCGTGCGCGACGCTGTTGAAGAGGATGAGGTTCCCGCGCAGGAGGTACGTCGTCTGGTCTGCGATGGCCGTCCTCGCCACGATGCCGCCGGCGCCGACCAGGGCGGGCCCGCAGGCCGCGAGCGCTTGGGACGGGGTGGCGGAGTCGATCTGGCGCCGGCGGCAGACCGGCAGCCCGCGCGAGCTGAGGCGCCCACCGCGATTGAGGGCGATCCTGATGTGGCGAAGGGCCGGCTGCTGGTGGCCGGCGGGGACCTTGATCGTCCCCTCGATGCGCACCGAGATCGGCGCAAGCGTCTCGCGCGGCAGGGCGCGGGGCGAGATGCCCCCGCTGAAGCGAACGAAGAGGTCGCCGCGCCCGGTCAGCTCGGCGTGGGCGAGGGCGGCGCCTCCCAGCAGAGCCAGCAGGACGAGCGCGACGACGGCCCTCGCCGCTCGGGCGCTCACCATCCCTCCCCCCGCTGCGATCCGCGATGCCCCATGCGGTGATGATGCCTTATGGGCCGAGGTTCGTGAGGCGCTGGAAAGCGTGGCCTGAAGCTAGACGCCCGCCGCAGGTCACGGTAACCTTGCAATTCTGCAATTTAGCTTTAGAATTACATGGATGATTGAACGAAGAATCGCCTCGGAGATCGCCGCGTTGCTGGAGCAGGTCGCCCGCGGTGGTGCTGACCGGGCCGCGGCAGGTGGGCAAGACGACGCTGGCGCCTGGCGATCGCCGAGGGGCGGCGCGCCACCTACCTCGACCTCGAGTCCGAGGCCGACCGGGCGCGGCTGGCCGAGCCGCGAGCTCTACTTCGCCGACCACGCCGACGAGCTGGTGATCCTCGACGAGATCCAGCGCGCCCCCGGCATCTTCGAGACGCTGCGCGGGACGATCGACCGGGGCAGGCGGGAGGGCAAGGGGGTGGGCCGGTTCCTGCTGCTGGGCTCGGCCGCGATCGACCTGCTCGCCCAGAGCGGCGAGACGCTGGCGGGACGGGTCGCCTTCGTCGAGCTGACGCCGCTCGACCTGACCGAGGTTGGCCGGGGAGATGCTCGACCGGCTCTGGGTGCGCGGCGGCTTCCCGCGAGAGCTTCCTCGCCGCCGGGAGGCGAGGCCAGCCTGCGCTGGCGGCGCGACTTCATCCGCACCTACCTCGAGCGCGACATCCCGCAGCTCGGCCCGCGCATCCCGGCCGAGACGCTGCGCCGGTTGTGGACGATGCTCGCCCACAGCCAGGGCGGCCTGCTGAACGCGGCGCAGCTCGCCCGCGGCCTCGGGGTGAGCGGCGCCACCGTCGGGCCACTACCTCGACCTGATGGTCGACCTGCTGCTGGTGCGACGCCTGCCGCCGCGGCTGGCCAACGTCGGCAAGCGGCTGGTCCGCTCGCCGAAGGTCTACGTGCGCGACAGCGGCCTGGTGCACGCGCTGCTCGGCCTCGCCGACAAGGAGGCGGTGCTCGGGCACCCGGTCGCCGGGGCGAGCTGGGAGGGGCTGGCGATCGAGAACGTGCTCGCGATCGCCGACGGGCGCGCCGAGGCGAGCTTCTACCGCACCAGCGGCGGCGCCGAGGTCGACCTGGTGCTGCGCTGGGCCGACGGGCGCGAGTGGGCGGTCGAGGTCAAGCGCAGCCTGGCGCCGAAGGTCGAGCGCGGGGCTGCGCTCGGCGCTCGCCGACATCGAGCCGGAGCGCAGCTTCATCGTCTATCCCGGGCGAGCGAGCGCTACCGGCTGGGCGCCGCGGACCGAGGCGATCGGCCTGGCGGAGCTGTGCGCGGAGGTCGCGGCGGGCTGAGGCGCCTCACCGGCCCGCTTGCTTCGATCTGTGATTTCCCTTGCGGTGGTGGTGGTGCTTGATACGGCGGTGGCGCCGGTGGGCTCGGTGGCGCGGTCGCACCGCCGGGCCGGCGGGTGCTGCGGCCGCGGGCTGGGTCTCGCTCGGCAGCCGAGGCCGTCTGCGGCAGCGCCTCGAACTCGGCGCTGACCGAGGTCGCCTCGCTCATCGTCACCGTGCAGTCACCGGTGCCCGAGCAGCCCCCTCCCGACCAGCCGGTGAAGGTCGAGCCCGGATCGGGCGTCGCGGCGAGGGTGACCTCGGCGCCGGAGCGGATCTGGGTCTCGCAGGCCGAAGCGCAGTCGATCGCGGCCGGCGAGCTTGCGGTGACCGCCCCCGCGCCGCTGCCGCTCGTCGTGCTCAGAGCCAGCGAGAAGCTGGAGGGTGGGGGCACTCGGTGAGTCCCGGCACCGGGCGCATAGGCGTAGACGCCCGCCTGGGTGGTGTTGCCCGAGGTGACGTAGACGCGGCCCTGGGTCGGATTGGGAGTTGTCGACCGCAAGGCCCGGCGGCAGGGCGTCGGTGATGTTGTATTTGAGGTGGCCTTTGTAGGTGTTGGTGGAGCCGTAGACGTAGATCGTCGCCTGGGGTTTCTCGGTGTAGTGGGGCTGGGTGTTGTCGGCGAAGTAGACGTCGCCGGTGACGTCGTCGACCGCGATCGCCGAGTCGCGCAGCGAGACGAAGGGGTTGCCTAAGGGGTCTTTGATCTCGGCTTCGGGGTTGACTTTGCGGTTGCGGGTCATAGACCTTGACCGTGTTGGTGGAGGCGTCGGGGACGTAGACGTAGCCGAGCGTGCCGGGGAACTGCGAGACCGCCACCCCGTAGCCGTCGCCGAGGGTGCCGAGGCCGATCTGGCGGATCGGCCCGTCCATCACCGGGTTCCCGTTGAGTCGTAGACGGCGATGTAGGTGCGGTCGTCGACGTAGACGTTGTTCGAGGCGTCGACCGCGACCCCGGTCGGGGTGTTGGAGTCGTCGGGCGCCGGCAGGCCGTGGCGGCCGAAGGAGGGCGAGGCGCTGAACTTGGCCACGTTGCGGTGGAAGTTGTTGACGTAGAGGCTGTCGGAGCCGTCGAGCGCCAGGCCGCAGGGGCCGTCGAGGGGGTCCTCGTTGGCGAGTCTGGATGACGTAGCCGGTGGCGCCGGTGCCTGAGAGTGACGGCGGTGCGTGAAGACGTCGATTGCGTGGTGGTAGTAGTCGGAGACGTAGAAGCGGCCGATCGAGTCGACGGCCAGCCCGCAGGGGCCGTTGAGGTAGCCGGTCGGGGGCGGCACGAGCGAGGCGGGAGGCGGAGGGGGCGGGGAGTGAAGACGAAGAGCGGTCGCGGCGGCCCGCGCCGGGCGCTCCAGCGCCGAGCGCCAAGCGCCGCCGCGCAGACGCGCCCAGCCAGCCCCTCCTGCGCAAACGCCCTCATCGCCCACCTCGCTTGTGATGCCTGTGTGCTTCGGTGATGGCGCGTGATGCGCCCCTTGTGCTTGGGCCGCACTGCCCCCGCAGCTTGGTCGTGAAGATGTAGCCGAGGTTGGTCTGACCCTGGGCCTCGACGTCGGAGACCGGCGGCATCGCGCAGATGTCGGCCGAGTTGACCAGCAGCCCCCGCTTGCCGCCGTAGAGCGTCATCGTGAAGCGATCGACCGGCTCGTCGGGGAGGTTGTCGAAGAAGGTCTTGATCCCGCCCTTCTTGCCCGGGCCGATCTCTCCCTCCAAGACGATCCGCACGGCGCCGCTAGTAGAGGTCGGCGACCAGGTCGGGGAGCTGGCGCCCGGGTGCGGAGCGCAGGTAGACGTTGCCGGTCAGCGGGTTGTCGAAGAGCGGCGTGTAGGCCTCGGCGTGGCCGTAGATCGAGTTGGCGGGGCAGTTCTGGCTTTCGAACTGCGCCCTCGTGCAGATCCCGCGGATGTGGTTTTGGGCGAGGAACTCCTGGTGGGGGATCGTCACCGAGATCTCCTTGAGGTTGGTGTCGCCGTGGGCCCCTGGAGGCGAAGGTCGCGGTCAGCTGGGGATGGGCGTTTCGCTTCGTGCCGCCGCGCAGCTTCACTCCCAGCTTCGGTTTGAAGCCGAGGGTGCGGCAGTTGAGGAGCTGGAAGAAGCTGGAGACGGTCGCCGAGGTGTCATCGGCGGTGGTGGCGAAGTTGGCGCCCGAGCCTCCCAGGGTGGAGACGAGCTGCGAGGCCGCGCAGCTCGAGGGGTTGTGGGTGAACTGCGGGGCGGTCCATGTAGATGCGGACGTCGCTCAGGTGCAGCGGGATGCCGCCGATGATGTGGGGGATCGGGTCGGAGGCCGATTTGTCGATCTGCAGCTGGGCGGTGTGCTCGTTGACCGAGAAGGCGGAGCGGATCACCACGGTGCCGAGGTCGAAGGGGCCCACCGTCGCCGGGTTGATCGTGACGATCGAGAGCGGCTGGCCGTTGTAGGGGCCGGCGAGGTAGATCTTTCCCGTGGTGTAGGTGAGGGCGTTGCCGACTCCGTAGCCGGTCAGCACGTGGCCGACCAGGCTCGCTTCGGGGCAGGAGGGGTTGGCCGCCTCCGCCGCGCCCCTCCTGCTGCGCGCCGCCGCGATCGCCGCGTCGGTGCAGAAGGGGATCCCGGCCAGTTTGCCGGTGATCCCCTCCGGCAGGGACCAGGGAGTAGCCGGTGATCTCCTGCTCGGTGTCCGCTCTGGCTCAGGTGGACGAAGTAGGGGGTGTAGGAATTGACGTTGGAGTTGACTCCTCCCGCCACCACTCCCGGGTTGAAGGGCGGCGTGCCGGACGGGCAGGGGCCGCCGCCGATCCCGGTGTTGATCTGGCGAGGAGGTGAAGGCGGTGGTCGTCTGGCTGACGATCCCCGCCGCCCAGGGGGTCATCTCGATCTTGCGTGGTGGCCGCGCCGCAGGCGGGCGGGGTGATCAGGAAGGCGCGCTGGCCGGTGCGGAAGGTGAGGTTGAGGTTGGTGTAGGGGAGCTCGGGGAGGCCGTCGAAGGTGGCGGTGAGGGTGCCGGTGCCCGGGTCGGGGACGATTTTGCCCGCCAGCTTGACCAGGACGCCGCGCTCCTGGAGGCGGGCGACGAGGTAGACCGCGACCAGGGTGTCGAAGGGGTTCTCCGCGCCCGGGGTCGAGGTCGCGGGGTCGTCGGGCTGGGCGAGGTAGATCGCGCCGTCGAGGATGCCCGAGAAGAGCGGCGTGGTGACCGTGAAGTCGCCGATCTTCGATGCGTTGGGGCAGCCGTCGCCCTGGTTTGAGGTCGCCGTCTCCGCCGCGTACTGGGCCGGGGTGCAGACGCCGAGTCCCGCGCCGACCGAGGGGTTGACCGTCACCCCGCGGGCAGCGCGACCACCGCTTTCTGGTCGGCGGGGTGGCGAACTGACTGGGGTCGGTCAGGTCGCTGTCATCGACCGTCGAGCTGGAAGTTGTAGCCGGCGGGCGAGGAGGCCTTGGTGTCGTTGAGCTGCCCGACCGGTTTGGGGTCAAAGGAGAGGCTGTTGCAGCCGCCCATGCTGGCCTGGGCGCCGGCGGAGGTGCGGTTGATCGCCGCGGCCGATACCTGTTTGGGCTGCTGCCAGGAATCGGCGCTGGCGTTGAAGGAGAGCGCCCCCGCGCAGGCCGGCGGCAGGGTCAGGTAGGCGAGCGGCGGGTAGGTCGACCGGCTCCCCGACCGAGGCTTTGCACCAGGGGAAGTCGGGCTCGGCTTCGTTCAGGCAGTTGCCGCGCTCGCCGTTGTGGGAGGCGGCCCAGGGGGTTCCCCAGAGCGAGAGCCCCAGCCCGTAGAAGTCGAGGGACTGGGGGACGTTGGTGGCGTCGAGGGTGAGGACGTAGGAGCCGTCGGCGTTGGGGCGCAGGCCGGCGTCGAAGACGATCGGCGATCCGAAGGGGCGAGGCGCCGAGCTGGGCGGGGCGCCCCGGGGCGGGGTCGAGGTTGAAGAGGCCGAAGCGCCGAGTCTGCCCGCCGCCGAGGCTGGTTTTCACCTCGACCGTGCCGACCTGGGATTTGTCGGGGCAGCTCTCCCCCGAGAGGCTGGTCTCGAAGGGCGAGCTGCGCGGGGTGTGGAACTGATCGCAGGGTGCACTTGTCGACGACGGCGGGGTTGACGATCAGCCCCGGCGGCATCTCGATCTTCAGGTCGCGCAGGTCGCCGTCGGCGAAGACGTCGCCGGGCTGGTCCTCGAACTCCCCGCCCTGGTTGAGCCCGATCGTGAAGTCGAGCTGGTAGGGGTGGGAGTCGGCCTGGGTGGCGGCCGCTCCGCCGTCGGCGAAGGCGCTGGCGGCGAAGCCGTTGGTGCCCGACAGGAAGCCGAAGCCGTGGGTGGTGGTGAAGGTGGCCGTGCCGTCGGTCTGGCGGTGCCCGAGGAGTTGGTCGCCACCAGGCGGTAGTGGTAGGTGGTGTCGGGTGTGAGGCCCGAGATCGCCGCGCGGGCGGGATAGTCGGCGGAGCCCTGAGCCCGGCCGTGAGGCGGGCGGTCGGTTTTGGCGAAGCCGCGCCGGAGAAGTTGGCCGCGGTCGACGTACTCGAAGTAGTAGGTGGTCGACGAGGCCCTGCGGGTTGACGGTGCCCTTCAGCAGCGCCGAGACGCCCTGGATGTCGGTGGCGGAGACCGCGCCGAGGGTCGGCGCGCGCGGCCTGGGCCGTCGCGGCGGCGAGCAGCAGCGCCGCGACGGCCGACGGTCGCGAGAATGCCCAGCGCGCCTCATCGCCGTCCTCCCGCGCTTGTGGTGGCGCCTTCTTGTGCTTCTTCTTCACGCACTTGCCCTTGCGCTTGACGAAGCCCTTCTTGCAGCGCTTGGCCTTCTTCTGGTTGACGTAGCGAAGCGGCGGGTTGCCGGGGCCCGGCAGCAGGGTGGTGAGGGTCGGGTCGACCGGCTGGGGGCGGCAGGCTCTGGCAGGCGTCGCCCTCGCAGGCGATCGGCGACGAGCGGGACCGGGAAGCCGCCGCCGATCCGGGCGTCGTAGAGGTCGACCCGCGGCCGAGGGTCGGCGGCTGACCAGCGAGCTCGTCGGTGAGGAAGAAGGCGTCGGAGCCGTCGGCGGAGGCGTCGACGAAGGTCGGCGCCCCCCGCGGCGCGCCCGGAGGAGATCAGGCTGACGCAGCCGCCCGACGCGGGTGCAGCTCCCCTCCCCCTGGGCCTCCCACTCATAGGCGTCGGCGTCGTTGTTGGTGTCGGTCAGCGCGATCGCGTCGCGGGAGTCGAAGAAGACGCGTTTGCCCGTCGGCGGAGAGGACGCGGGGCTTGTAGGAGTCGGTGGAGCCGGGGGCGGTGCCGTTGGCGATCGCGCCGGGGATCGTCGAGGGGCCGATCGGGCGCTCGTTGGTCGGGTTGCAGGAGACGCAGGTGAGCGTGCCGGCGCCGTCGTAGAGGTAGACCTGGAGTCGCAGATTCCGTGGGCTGTCCGCAGAGGGCGGGGCTGGTCTGGTCGGTGTTGTCGTAGCCGGTCAGCGAGTAGGCGCTGGAGACGAAGAGCAGCTTGGTGCCGTCGGCGCTGACCCGGGCGGTGCCGGTGGTCGGGCGGGTAGTCGCTTGCGTCGGCTGGCGTCGGCGCCGGGGCGACCTGGGTGGTCGCTGCCGCTGTGCCAGCGCTGCAGGCCCGACGGCGTCCTGGTAGTAGACGTAGTCGCCGTTTGCGTCGGCGCCGAGCACTCCGACCACGCCGCCGCTCGGGGTGAGGTCGGTGGCGTGCCCGGTGGCGTCGTCAGGTAGCGCCAGAGGTGGCCCGACCTTGGTGAAGAAGGCGACCGAGCCGTCGGCGGAGGCGGTCTCGAAGGTCCCCCCTCCCCCGGCGTCGGCGTCGACCTGCTTGGTCTGGCGCGCCCTCGCGCAGGTAGAGGTTGCCGCTCGCGGTGTCGGTCCAGTAGACGCGGGCGCCCGTGGTCGAGACCGCGCCCGACTGCGGCGGCGAGGGCGGCGCCGGGAGCGGCGGAGTTGACCAGGCTGAGCCCCGCCCCCGAGGACCACTCGTAGAGGTTCTGCTTGGTCGGATCGCAGCCCGAGCCCGCCGCCACCTCGGTCGCGTCGGCGGTGAGCGCCGCGCAGGTGGAGAGGACGACGTGGCTGAGGTCCGGCGAGGCGCCGGCGAAGCGAGGTCGAAGTCGGCCGGGGTCGAGGTCGAGGAAGCCGGCGTTCGACGGCGCCGAGCAGCGCCTCGAAGCTCCCCGCGCCGTCGTCGCGCAGGTAGTAGTTCTGGTAGCCGGCCGGGGCGTCGGTGCCGGCCGAGCGGCGGGTTGGCGACCGCGCAGCCGCGTGGCGTCGCCGCGGCAGTGATCGCCGTTCAGCAGCAGGCCGCGGGCGAGGTCGCCGGAGAAGAGCTGGTAGGGGACGCCGCCGTCGACGGTGTCGTAGGTGCCGGAGAAGATCGGCGCGGTGATGTTCTGCGTCGACCAGCCGCCCGAGCTGCGGGTGGCGACGTACTGGCTGGCCGGCGGGGCGCCGCCGGCGCCGGCGCCGAAGGAGGCCGCGGAGCCGTAGGTGACCGCGCCGCCGCCCGCGGCGGCCTGGAGCACCCCGCCGCCGGACAGCGCCCCGGGCGGCTCGACCTCGCCGCCGTTTTTGTCGACCGGGGAGACCATCTCCCAGCCGCGGGAGTCGGCGAGCAGCGGCCGATGCGCCGGCTGGCGCGTGCTGGGTGGTGAAGCGAGAGGGTCGGGCCGGTCGTCGTGCCGCCGGAGTTGGTCGCCACCACGCGGTAGCGGTAGGCGGTGTCGGGCGCGAGGCTCGAGAGCAACTGGAGGACGGTGACCGAGGCTGCTGCCCGAGCCGATGCTGGCGTCGGAGAGCGCCGGGATCCTGGCGGCGCCGGTGAAGTTGCCGCCGTTGGCGTCATAGGCGGCTTTGGTGATGTAGTCGAAGTGGTAGCTGGTGGAGAGGCCGTTGGGGTTGACCTGGGCGCTGCAGCCGCGCGCGTGGTGGAGAAGACCTGCGAGGACCAGGCCGCGCCGACGATCGGCGGGCCCGCGGCGCTCGCCGCCGCCGCGCCCGGCCCCAGCGCCGCCGCGAGCAGGGTCAGGACAACGGCGCCGCCGCTGAGTGAGCGGCGGCGCCTCCGGCCTGTGGGCATTTGGGGCCCCTCGCGCCTACCTCACCGCGCGCTGTGGCGGCGGTGATGGCGTTTGTGGTGTTTGTGGTGCTTTGCGCGGCTTTGCGGCAGGCGACGCTGACCTTCGGGGTGGAGTCGGCGGTCTTGCCGTTTTGGCCGTCGAGCAGCACCGTCGCGTTGTTCTTGTGGGTGCAGAGGTTGGTGTTGTTGACCAGCAGGCCCTTGCCGGCGCCGAGCAGGGAGATCACCGCGCTGGAGACCGGGGCGTCGGGCAGCGTCTCGAAGGTCGTCCGCAGGCGGGCGTTGACGGTGTCGACTTTGCCCACCGCGTCGATCTCGATCGGCTGGGAGGCCGGGCCGTGCAGGGCCAAGACGAGGTCGGGCAGCGGGTTGTTGCCGGTGCGCAGGTAGACCGGGCCGCGTGAGCTGGTAGTCGACCAGCGGGCTGGTCGCCGTCGGCGGTGCCGATCACCGAGGCCGTCGGGGCACGGCGCCGCGGCGAACTGGGGCCTGGTGCAGGGCGCTTTGATGTGGGACTGGTCGAGCTGCATGGTCGGCGGCAGGGTGACCTGGACTTTGCCGAGGTTGGCGTCGCCGCTTCGCGTCGGTCAGCACCGAGGTGAAGGCCGGGTGGCCGTTTCGCTTCGTGCCGCCCTTGAGGCTCAGCTTCATGGCTCGGTTTGAAGCCGAGGCCGGTGCACTCGCCGAGCTGGAAGCGCTCGGATGAGCGGCGCGCTCTGATCCAGGGTGGAGAGCAGCGAGCCGCTGAAGGCCTGCTCGGTTGCAGCTCGTGCCGGTGCGGATGAACTGGTCGCGGTCGAGCTTGATCGCCGCGGTGCGGACGTCGAGCGGGATCCCGTCGAGGATCTCGGGGATCGGGTCGCGAGACCGCGGTGATCTGCGCGGTGGCCGGGTCGATGTGCAGGGCGGTCTGGACGACGACGACGCCGAGGTCGAAGGGGCCCGGCGACCGCCGGGGTGACGATCACGAACGACAGCGGCGCGCCCTTGTAGGGGCCGGCCATGTAGACCTTGCCCTGGGCGTAGTAGGGGGCCGGGCCGGCTCCCGCCGCGACGTCGACGGTGCCGACCTGGCTGGCGGCCGGGCAGCTCGGGTTGGCCTGCTCGGCGGCGCCGTCGCCGGTGTTGGTGCGGCCCTGGGCCTGGGCGATCTGGGCCTCGGTGCAGGCCGGGATCCCGGCCAGCTTGCCGAGCAGGCCCGGCGGCGGGGTGATGGTCACCGATTTGAACTGCTGGGAGCCGTCGTCGCGGCGCAGGGTGATCACGCCGGGGCTGTAGGAGGCGGCGACCGGGCTGACCGTGCCGGCGTCGAGGCTCGGCGCGTTGGGCTCCTCGTCGCGCGAGTTGGCGCGAGCCGCCGTGGCCCTGGGTGATCGACCAGGGGTCGGTCAGGTCGTCGGCCGGCGCGCCGTCCGGTCGACGACCACGGGGTGAGCGTCGCCGTCGGTGGTGTAGGTGCCGCAGGTCGCCGGGGTGCGCAGCGCGCCGCCGGCGCCGCCGAAGAAGTGCAGCAGGAAGTGCTCGAACGGCAGCTGCGGGTTGTCGTTGAAGGTCGCGGTGAGCTGGCCGGTGTCGGGGTCGGCGCTGACCTTGCCCGCCAGCTTCACCACGATCCCGGTCTGGGGGTCGTCGACGGTGATGTAGAGGGCGAGGAGGGAGTTGAACGGGTTGTCGAAGGGCTTGGCGATGTAGACGGCGCCGTTCAGCGGGTGGTCGAGCAGCGGGCTGTCGACCTCCACCGTGCCGAGCTTGGCGGCGTCGGGGCAGGTGGCCGCGTCGGGCGTGGTGTGGATCGTGCCGTCGGGGTCGGTGGCTGGTGTAGCCGAAGCTCGGACTCCGAGCAGGCGCCGAGGCCGTTTGCGCCCGAGGGGTTGATCGACCAGGCCCTCGGGCAGGGTCACCGTGGTGTCTTTGAGGTGGGCGGTGGCGTTGCCCGCAGTTGACCGGCGGGCCGGGGTCGCAGGCGCCGTTGTTCTGCGGGATGTGCAGGTCGACGTCGAGCCCGATGGGCGCGTCGCCGACGTTGGTGGTCGGGCGCGCCTGGAGTCGACGCGTGTCGAGAGCTGGAGAGCCGAGGGCGTGCAGCCGGTGCCGCCGGGGGCGGTGGTGAAGCTGGAGTCGACCTCGCTCCCCTCCCAGGTGGTCGGCGTCGAGGAAGGTCTCGACCGGGCCGGTGCAGGAGGTGGGCAGGGTGAGGAAAGGCAGCGGAGCTACGCTGGAGCCGGCGCCCGCGTTCGAGGAGTCGGCGAAGAAGCGGCCGTTGTTATGGCTGGGATCGGAGGGGACGCCCCAGAGGGCGAAGTCGACCCTGTAGAACGGAAGGGCGATCGGGGCGTTGACGGCGGTGGCCGTGCCTCCGTAGTCGTCGCCGGTGCGCAGGCTGGCGACGACGTGGGTGACGTTGCTGACGATGTTGAACCCGAAGGTGGCCGGCGAGCCGTGCTGGGGGACCATGTTGTAGATGCCGCGGGTCACCAGTCCTTGGACCCAGGTATAGACCGACACTGTGCCGACCTGGCTATCGGGCGGGCAACTTGTCAGGGCGCCGGTGCCTTTGCCGACCAGCTGCGCCTCGGTGCACTGGGGATAGCCCTGGGGGTTGACGACGAAGCCGGGCGGGACCTTGACCGCCGCGTCCTTGAGCAGCTGCGTGGGGGTGGTGAATCCGTTGTCGGCAAGCGTGGTCGTCGTGGTGAAGCTGGTCGAGGCGGTGTAGGGGTGGGCGCCCGCCTGGGTGACTTCGAGCGGAGTGGGGCTGCTGCTGTCGAAGGCGCCGCCGTCGAAGTTCTCGACGCCGAAGTTGAAGCCGCGATAGCCGGCGCCCTTGGAGGTGTTGCCGCCGCTGTTGGTGACGACGAGGCGGTAGTAGTAGGGGGCGCCCGGGGCAGGAAGCGGGATCTCGGCGCTGATCGTGTGGTCGGCCGAGTCGACGGGGACGTCGCCGGGGCCGGCGATCGGATTGCCGTCGACGTTCGCGCAGTCGGCGCTGCCGCCCGAGGTGAGGTCGGTGAAGCCGGTGGCGTGGTATGCGAATGGGGTGACGTACTCGAAGTGGCAGTCGGTGAGGGGGAGGTCGGTGTTGACCGTGCCGTTCAGGGTCGCGCTGGTGTCGGTGACGGGATGGGCGTAGTCGTTGCTGACCGCAGAGAGGTCGAGCGCGGGGCCGAAGGCGTAGACCTTGCCGTCGCTGGAGGTGGCGTAGGCGCCGGCGTTGCCACTGGAAGCGCCCACCCCGTCGGAGTTCGAGAGGTTGGGGGCGCCGAAGGTGACGACCGGGTTGCCGGAGGAGTCGAACTCGGCGACCTGGCTGCCCTCGTCGGCGAGGACGTGGTCGGTGCCGAGGTCGACGGCGACCGAGGTCGCGTTGGTGACGCCGGCGAACTGGGCGCCGGAGCTGGAGGTGCCGAAGTCGGAGGCCGCGAAGCGCGAGAGCGTGCCGCTGCCGTAGGGCACCGCATACACCGCCCCGGTCGAGTCGGCGGCGACGTTGCAGTTGCCGAAGGGGCCGGCGATCTGCGCGTCGTACATGGTGTTGGTGGGTGGGTTGGCGGTGGGGACGTAGCGGTCGATGTTGCCGAAGAACTCGCCGACGTAGATGTTGCCCGCGGGGTCGGTGGTGACCCCGCAGCTCTCGCCGAAGCTCGAGCCGTTGGCCTGGTCGATGACGCCGAGGGAGGCGCCGGTCGAGTCGTAGACGTCGATCTGGCCGGCAAATCCGCCGGCGCCCGACTCGGCGACGTAGATGTCGCCGGCGGTGCCGGCGGGAGAGCCGGCGGGGGCGATCGCGATCTGTGAGCCGCCGGAGCCGAAGTTGTCGAAGCTGAAGCCGGTCAGGGTGTTGCCCGAGCAGCTGCCGCAGGTGAAGTCGTCGGGTTGCCCGTCGGCGGTGAAGCGGGAGATCGTGCCGGCGCCAAAACCGCCGCCGGTGTCGATCACGTAGACGTCGCCGTCGGTCGCTCCGCCGGAGTTGTCGACCGCGAGGGCCTCCGGGGCGATGAAGGAGCCGAAGCTCGAGGTCAACTCGCGCTTGGGAGCTGCGAAGGACTGCGCGGGCCCGAAGACGAGCAGGGCGCAGACGCTCAGGGCGCAGAGGGCCGCGAGCTTGCGGATCGGCGTGGTCTTCGTCCTCATCGTCCGGCCCTCCGGTTGTGGTTGGCAGCTCGGTGGTGGCGCTTGGCGTGGCGCTTGTGGTGCTTCTTCGCCTTGTGGTGCTTCTTCTTCTTCTTCGCCACGTGATGCTTGGGCGTCGGGTTGCCCGGGCCCTGGAAGTCGGCGGTGCCGGCGCCGGCGCCGTTCGCGGGCGCCGGTGCCGGCGCCGCGGCAGCCTTCGCTCTCGCAGGCGGGCGGCTCGGTGCCGGTGGCTCGGGAAAGCCGCCGCCGACGCGGGCGTCGTAGATGTCGACGCTGTTGTCGACGTCCCAGCCGACCAGGCGCTGGCGGGTGAAGAAGGCGACGTCGCGGCCGTCTGCGTCGGCGCCGATCATGTAGGAGGCGCTGGTCGCCGGTGCCGCTGGAGACGAGGCTGACGGTGCCGTCGTTCCACTCGTAGACGTCGGTACAGGTGCGGAGGTAGGCGGGGTAGCTCTGCGGGGGGCAGCCGGCGTCGCCGTCGATGTCCTGCGGGACCAGCTCGTCGGGGGCGTCGAAGAAGATGCGCTGGCCGTCGTCGCTCATCGAGATCGGCCGTCCTACCGCGCTGAGCTGCACAAAGCCGCCGAGCTGAGTGTTGAGGGCGAGGCCTTCGCCGGCGACCGAGGTCCAGTCGCCGGTACTCGGGCCTCCCTGGCCGTTGGAGGAGACCGCACCTCCGGCCGAGGGAACACCGGGGGGCTGGCAGGAGATGCAGGTCCAACCGGCATCCGCGCTCCAACGGTAGATGTCGCGGTCGGAGTCCTGGTCGGCGACCGGGTCGATCTGGCGGACGGAGTTGATCAGCAGGTAACGGCCGTCTGGGGTGACCCGTGTGAAGCGGTGGCTCCAATTCAGGTGGTCCGAGGTCGGCACATCGTTGGTGTCGCTGAGCGTGGTCAGGTAATCGACGCTGGGGTTGCCGTCGTTCCACTGCCAGCGATAGAGCTTGACGGCGTTGGAAGCCGCCGGCGAGGCGCCGGGGACGATCTGCCCGGCGGCGACGAAGTAGACGGTGTTGCCCGCGGCGCGGTTGTCGCTCGCCGGCAGGTCCTCCCTGGTGCTGGCGCCGATCACCGCCTGGACTCCGGGCTGGACGCCGTCGCCGGGCTCGTTGTCGATCGAGAGGTCGACGAGCCGGTGGCCGGGGGCGGCATTCTCGTCCCAGCGGTAGAGCTTGGTGCTCGGCCCACCGGTACCCCCGCAGGAGTCGGCGGGGCTGGAAGCGTTGGTGAGCTTGGCGCAGCTCTTGAATAGGGCCACGTCGCCACGCGAGGAGGCCCACTCGAAGCCGTCGGCGGAGTCGTCGACGCCGCAGTTGACCGTGCACTCGGAGGTCGAGACCCGGTAGGTGGTTGTTCCGCCCTCGCGCATGTAGAGGTGGCAGTCACTGTTTTCACACACGACGCCTCCGCTGTTGACAGAGTCGGCCACGTTCTGGAGGAAGTAGAGGCGCTCGCCGTCGGCGGAGACGGCTCCGGGACCGGGTGTGGGGGGGCTGAAGCCGTCGACGAGGACAGTCGCTAGGACGGAGGGAGTCGTGAAGGGAGCGTTGCCGGTGTCCCTGGAGACGAGGCTGATGCAGCCGCCGGCCTGCGCGCAGCCGTCCTCGCCCTGCTTCACCCACTCATAGAGCTTCCAGAAGTGGCCGGGCGCCGGCGAGTCGGGGGGGTCGGTCTCGTTGGCCTCGCTGATGAAGACCACGTGGCTGAAATCGTCGCTGGCGCCGCGGAACTGCGCCGGCGTAGCCGACGCAAGCTTGGGCGAGAGCAGGTTGTAGGTGCTCGAGTCAGCCAGAGCGCCGCTCAGATCCTGGCGGTAGAGGTTGGTCTGCGACGGCGCAGCGGGGTCGAGGGGAGGAAGCGCGCAGCCTTGGCCGCCCTCGGGCTGCTCGAGCGCGCCGTAGTCGAAGTTCGGAGAGAGAGTCAGGTGGTTGAACCCGGTCACATGGCCCGCATCGGTGCCCTGGTTCAGTTCGCAGTAGTAGGGCAGGGGGTGCGTGGTCGTCCAGCCGCCGGCGCCGCGCTGGCTCAAGTAGGCGCCGCAGAACTCCGGGAACGCCGCGGGACGCTCGCCGAACAGCGCCTCGGAGCAGAAGGCGACGCGGTCGCCGCCGCTGGAGAGCCCCGCAAGCGGACCCTGCAGGAAAATCGTCTTGTCGACGTCGGCGTTGTTCTTGTCGGGCGGGGTGACCATCTCGTAGGCGCGGCAGTCGGGCAGGTAGGTCGATTGCTGCGCCTGGCGCAGCCCCTCGTTCGAGCAGTTGCCGGGGCCGGCGGGTGGGAACGGCGTGGCGCGGGTGTGGAGGGTCTTGCTGGAGCTGGTCGTCGTGGCGGTCAGGTTGGTGGCGACGACGCGGTAGTAGTAGGAGGTGTCGGGGCTGAGGCCGTCGACCACCTGGGAGACCGTTTGCGGGCCGTTGCCGGCGCCGATGTCGAGCGGCGCGGTGGAGGAGCCGAGCGCCGGGGTGGTCCCGTACTGGATCACGTAGCCGGTGGGGGAATGCTTGGGGTCGACCGTGAAGGCGACCCGCGCCGAGGTGTCCTGGATCTGGATCGCGCCGACGTTGGAGAGGACCGGCGCCGGGGCGTCGGTGTCGAAGGCCTGGATGCCGGAGGCGGTGTCGGAGTTGGGGAAGAAGGGCCGCGAGGCGACGAGGCGGACGTAGTAGTGGGTGTTGGGGACGAGGCCGGTGACGTTCTGGCTGACCGCCTGGGCGCCGCCGGCGGAGTCGAGCAGGTTGCAGTCGGGCGCGTTGACGTCGGTCCAGCTGACCTGGTCGGTGGAGTATTGGAACTTGCAGCTGACCAGGGCGACTTTGGGATCGACGGTGCCGGAGAAGGTGGCGGTGCTCTCGCCTTTGACGGTGACCGGATTCACCGTCAGGACGGGGGCGGAGAGGGTCGCCAGGTCCTGAAGGACGGCGACCACGTTTTGGTGGCTGTCGGGGACGAAGAGCCTGCCGCTCGAGTCGTCGAGCCCAAGGCCCTGCGCAGTGGTGTTTTGGCCACCGAGGCCGATACCGCCGCCGGTGGCGTGGGTGTCGTCGACGGCCGCGGGGGCGGAGGAGAGGCCGGGGTCGTTGACGGGGCCGAACTGCAGCACGGTGGGAAGGGGCTGCGGGTCGATCGAGCTTAGGGTGAAGATGCTGGACGCGCGCAGGATGTCGAGGACGTCCTCGTCGGGGCCGCCCGCGTCGGAGTCGGGATCGACGGCGAGGCCGGCGGTGGCGGTGGCAGGATCTCGGCTGACCGCGAGGATGCCGCCATGGCCGTTCGTCTCCGAGGTGACCGCGCAGCCGGTGCCGCCGCCGCTGGAGGGCGCGCAGCTCGTGGTCGGGACGTTGGTGCCCGTGTATTTGCCCTGATAGACGATCGTGCTGGTCGCGCCGTCGCCCTGTCCGACGCCGCTGACGGCGTAGTCGTCGCTGCTGCCTCCGCACGAATTCACCAATCCGTCCTGGATGCTGGTGGAGCGCGTGCCGTAGTCGAAGAAGAACATCGGGGTGGTGGTGTCGCCGTTGGGGCAGGTCAGCGTGAAGTAGTCGTTGCCGGAGGTGGTGAACCCGCTGAAGGTGATCGTCTGCGACTCGTTGACGGTGGCCCGGATCGGGGCGAGGAAGCCGACGCCGCCGCCGTTGGCGTTGAGCGAGTCATAGCGCTCGACCTCGCCGCCGTCGCTGGAGTTGGAGGCGTAAACGATGCCGCGGGAGTCGACGGCGATCTTGCGCGGCTGAGTTGAGCCGAAGACCGCCGAGGAGCCGAAGGAGGAGGGCGAGGTGCCGTCGAGGTTGTAGGTGTTGACGCGGCGGTTCTGAGAGTCGGCGAGATAGATCTTGCCGGTGGCGGCGTTGCCGTCGGGTGGGGAGACCGCGATTCCGAGGATAGCGCTGCCGGTGCTGCCGACGCTGCCGATCTCGCCGGGGCCGGAGCCGGCGTCGCCTTGGCGGCAGGTGTCGGTGGCGTTTTTGCAGATCTCGATCCGCGGTGCCGCCGTCGGGGTCCTGGACGTCGCGACCGACCGCGAAGAGGAAGTTGCCCGAGCCGTCGTAGGCGTCGATGCGGTTGTTGCCGCGGTCGGAGACGTAGACGGTGCCGGTGTCGTTGTCGACGGCCACCGACTGGGGGCTGTTGAGGGAGCCGTTGCCGGCCGCCGTGCCGTCACCGCCGGAGGCGACGCCGGCCTTGCAGTGGACCGCGACCGTGCAGATTTCGAAGCCGGTGCCGGTGTTCTCGGGAACGGTGGCGGCGCCGTCGGCGAGGGTGGCGACTTTTGCCGTTCCGTCGAGCTGGCTTGCGTCGACGGTCATCTGCGGCTGGTTGACGGCGGCGAGGGCGCCCTGGAAGACGACGATGTAGGGGTCCGAGCGTCCGAACTCGAAACCGCCGTCGACGTTGACGTTGGCGTTGGCGCCGACCGAGGGGAGGGCGCCGAGGGCGTTGCGGACGGTGTTGGAGCCGGCGTTGTAGGGGAGCGGGCCGGTGGTGTCGCCGTTGAAGGTGAGGGTGAAGGTGCCCCCGACGGCGTTGACGTCGAGCCGCTGCCGCTCGTTGACCGTCGGGGCGATCACGTCCTTGCCCCAGGCACTGACGAATTTGCCGTCTTTGTCGAAGCGCTCGACGCGGTTGTTGCCGTCGTCGGCGACGTAGGTCGTGCCGGCGGGGACGCCGACGCCTTTGCTGTTGACGGCGACGGCCCGGGGATTGTTGAAATTAGTGCCGTAGCCGCCGGTTCCCGAGGTGGTGCCGATGATGTTGACGACCTGCTTGGAGGCGGAGGCGGCGCCGGCGAGGGCGAGCGACGCGAGGGCGAGAATCGCGAGGGTGCAGAGGACGCGGAGGGTACGGCGGTGCGAGGGCGCACCACTCCCGTCGGCGCTGGACGAGGACGCACGGCCGGCGAGGGCTCCACGGCGAACGGTGCCGAGGCGGCTGCCCCGGCTCGAAGTCGATCCCGCGGACGATGCCTTCGCGTGGCGTCTCACGTGCTGTGTCTCCTCTCCTGGCGGACCCTTTATTCCGTGATCGCGAAACCTGGCTCGCGACTCCCTGGCTTAGGGGTCTTGCCGATATGTCCCTGTGGTGAATCCCTGCCCGTCCCAACGGGCAACTTGTGAAATAGAAACATAGCGTGGCTTCTGTGTCAAGTTTCGTACCGAAAAAGACGCGAGATGTCTCAGTCTCTGGCACGGCAACCGACATCGGGGCGCAGAAACGGCGGCTCGATGCTTAATGCGCGACTTGTGAGCACCGGGCTAGGGAGACGTCCCAGTTTTGGATGAGACGAGCGGGTCTATGAGGACTGCTCGGCGCAGAAGGGGGTCGAGCGGCTGTGCTCTTGCTATTCGACGGCCTCTACAACCGGCAGGCCACACTCGGCGGCCCGCTCCACGAAGCGCCGGTCGCCGCTGACCACGACCCCTCCGAGCTGAACGGCAAGGGCGGCGTAGGCGGCGTCGTAGGCGGTCAGCGAGTGGGCGATCGCCAGCGAGAGCGCCGGCGGCACGAGGCGCTCGTCCATCGGGTGAAGCTCCAGCTCCTCGAGCCTCGACAACTCGCCGACCGCGGTCATCGCGGCGTCGCGATCGAGCTCGTCGCGGCGGACTCGCTTCCAGAGGGCATTGGCGCACTCGATCAGCAGCAGGTCGGGGGCGTGGAGGTCGGCGCCCTGATCGCGCGAGCGGGCCAGCGTTGCCCGCGCGGCGGCCGAGAACGGCTCCTCGACGTAGAGCGCCACCACGACGCTGGCGTCGATGACGATCGCGGCCATCCGACCCTAGCGTTCGCGGTCTTCGCGGATCAGCTCGGCGGCGCCGGGGGAGCCGGCGGGAAGGGGATGGCTCCCCCGAATCCGATCGGCGTGCTCCAGGAGCTGCTGCAGCGAGACGCCGCGGAGGCCGGGGGCGAGGGCCCGGCTCAGCAGCTCGATCGTCTCGGCGCTGAGCGAGCGCCGAGATGAGGCCGCCTCGCGCCGCAGCTTCTCGTAGAGCTCGGGAGGGACGTCCCTGACGTAGAGCGTAGCCATTGCTTGCAAAATGCTAGCACGCTTACTCCTCGCCACGAGCCTGCCGCAGTCGCTGCAGGTCGGTCAGATCCTCGGCCGGCCCGCCTGCTCCTTGAGCGCAACGAGGTCTTCGTAGCTCACTACCTTGACGGCGAGGCCGTCGATCTCGTCCTCGAGCGCGGCCGGTGAGAGCTTCTCCCAGAGGGGATCGTCACCGATCCATTGCATGATGTCGAATCGCCCCAGGCGAGTGCGCAGCACCCAGTTGCCCCCCAACGCGAGTGCATCCGGGTCCAGTGGATCGGGAAGCTCTTCGCTCGTGAACTCCTGCGCGCCTTCGATTTCGGCATCGAGCCGCCTCAGCACCCTGGCGAGCCTCGCGAGATTCTGGGGTTCGGGCGCCGGCACCACATCCACGTCCTTCGTCGCACGGACGTAGCCGTGGAAGCCAACCGCGACCCCGCCTATAACGAGGAACTCGACGCCTTCCTGGGCAAGCTCCCCGAGGATCCCTCGGATATCGAGCTCAGGCACTGCGCCGGCGGCGTCCCGCCTCAGCTACCTGGGACATGAACCTCGACAACTCGAAGACCTGCTCTAGGCGCTGTGCCGGGGTGAGGTCCAGGTAGTCCCGTCGCAGGGCGGCGCGCTCCGCCTTCCCCTCAGGCGTCCAGTTCCCGGTTCGCTTCGCGGCGGACTTCACACCCAAACGGTACAACGACGCCCGGCCTGAGATCAGGAGGACTGCTCGGCCGCGATGCGGCCGGCGTCGGAGCCGACGAGTCGTTCGATTAGCGTCTCAGTGAATTGACGCGGTCGCACACTTGTGCGGTTTGCGTCCGTAGCGTCGGGGCGGTGGATTGGCCGCCAAAAGTCGGGGAACCCCTTCCCCGCGCCGCGGAGGCTTGGCGCCATCGCGTCAAGCTGGAGGACTGGGTCCTTGCCGAGCAAGGGCATGGGCGCGAGTGGAGTCGCGTCTTCCGCGTGGGGCTCGCAGACGCCGATCTGGTCTGGCACGCGATTTCCGCGGCTGTGCTGACGGCGCCGATCACCGAGGTGCGCGGAGAGGGCGGCGGCGAAGTCGGGTGCGGGGTTCTCGTCGACCTGGCGATCGAGGCCCGCATCGCCCCCGTTCTCACCGCCTGGCACTACGCGCATGAAGCCGCGGCGCCGCGGTTGGTCACCGCCTACCCCAAGCCCTACAATCGAGGCCATGGCAGCCACGCGTGAGATCGCGATCGGTGACTTGGTCGAGCTGACCGAGCCGGTGGGCGCTGCGCCGGCGGGAGCGCGGGGCGGCATCACCGATCTGCTCGACGGCAGCAAGGTCATCGTCGAGCTGACGACGCTTGCGCCCGAGCCTATCCTCGACCGGATCGTGGTCGTGCCGGTCGCCAAGCTGCGTTTCCTGCACTGAGCGACGAGCCGGTCTACGAGGATTGCTCGGCGCGATGCGGCCGGCGTCGGCTACGCCGAGGAAGAGATCGCTCGGCGGCGATGCGGCCGGCGTCGGCTACGCCGAGGAAGGGCGTGAGGGCGACGGTGATCGCGTCGGGGAGGAGGTCCTCGAGCTTCTCGGTGCGGTCGACGACGACCCAGCGGGTGATCAGCGAGACGACGCCGGCGATCACCGCCTCCTCGGTGTCGAGCGGAGGTCCCCCCTCCTCCCCCTGCGCCTCGATGCGGCCGGCGCGGAGGATCGGGGCGAAGCCGGCGACGGTCTCGCGGTGGTGGTTGGAGACCGGCGGGCCGGCGGCCAGGGTCTCGACCATGCAGAGGCGGGCGAGGGCCGGCTCGGAGGCGAAGAAGCGGAGCATCTCGGCGAGGACGGCGGGGACGTTCTGGGGCCAGCCGCCGGCGGCCTCGGTGGCGGCGACGACGCGGCCGCGGAGGTTGTCCATGACGGTGTCGTAGGTGGCGATGAAGCAGTCCTCCTTGCTGGAGAAGTGCTCGTAGAAGGTGCGGCGGGAGACGGCGGCGGCTTTGATGATGCGGGCGACGCTGGCGTCGGCGTAGCCGTGCTCCTCGACGACCTGGGCGCAGGCCGCGACGAGGCGGTCGCGGTGGTTGGCGGCGACGAACTCGCGGGGGAGGCCGTGGCGGCCCGGGGGCAGCCGGGCGAGTTGCGGCGAGGGCGTCGCCTCGGGTTCGGTCGGCTTGTCAGCCATCGGTGAACATTATTGTCGCTGGCCTCTCCCCCGCCCCCGCAATCGACGGCTCACCCGGCGCGGTGGTATTCCGCGAGGGCGGTTTCGAGGCCGAGGTAGGGGCGGGTGACGACGAACATCAGCTGGGGGAGAAGCCGCGGCAGGTCGGCCTCGCCGCCGCGGGTCAGGCTCATCGAGATCAGCTCGTAGACGGCGCCGCCGAGGCCCTCGGCGGTGGCGCGGGTGAGCGAGTCGGGGTCGTCGAGCTCGTGGCGGCCGCGATCGATCAGGTCGACGAGGACCTCGACGTCGCGGTCGACGCGGGCGCGGGCGCGGGCCCCCGACCTGACCGCCTCGACGTAGATGACGCGGGCGTAGGCGGGGTGCGTTCGGGGGTAGGCGAGCATCTCGGCGATGGCGGCCCGCACCTGGTCGATCCAGGCGGCCTCGCCGTCGCCGGCGGCCTGGACGCGGGAGAGCAGGTCGGCGTCGGCGATGTGGAGAGTGCCGAGGAAGCGATCCTCCTCGTCGCGGGCCCGCTCGGCCTCGGCGGGGGTGGGCGCCTTCACCTGGCCTCGCCTTCCGCTGCGCGACCCACGCGACTCGCACCTTCCGCTGTTCCTTTGCCGCAAATAACGCGGCAAAGGAACAGCGGAGCGATGGGGATGGGGTGGGCGCCTACTTGGCGGGCTGGGCGGCGAGCCGCGCCGCCGACTCCCCCAGGTAGGGCGTCAGCACGAACTCCAGCGCCCTCGGCAGCAGCTCCTCGATGTGCGCCGGGTCCTCGACGAGGCGCTTGTCGATCATCCAGACGACGCCGCCGACGGCGATCTCCTCCAGCGAGTCGGGGAACCCGTCCCCCTCCGCGAGGCTCTCGCGGCCGGCCCGCAGGATCGTCGCGAACTCGCGCATCGTCGCCTCGTAGCGGGCGAGGACGGCGAGGCCGGCGCTCTGCGACTCGATCAGGCAGACGCGGGCGAGCACCAGGTCGGCGGCGAGGTGGGCGAGCAGCGCCGCGAGGCCGGCGCGGACCTTGGCCTCCCAGGGGCCGGGCTCGGCGTCGATCGCCTCGCGGGTGACGCGGAGCGCCGACTCGGTGGCCTGGTCGAAGACCGAGAGGAAGAGCTCCTCCTTGCCGGCGAAGTGCTCGTAGAAGGTGTGCCGCGCGACGCCCGCCGTCTTGACGATCTGGTTGAGCGAGGTCGCCGGGTAGCCCTGCTGGGCGACGAGCTGGACGATCGCGATCCCGAGCCGGGCGCGCTGGTTCTGCGCGACGAAGTCGGGCGGCAGGTTGTGCCGGCCCGGCGGCATCCGGGTGAGGCGGGCGATCTCGTCTTCGGGCATCAGCGCCACGGCGGAAGCCTAACTTTCGCCCCGGAGACGACGGTTGAGACAGCGGGTGGAGCTTGCACAGGAACGGCCCTCCTTTAGGCACCACCCTGTACCGAATACTAGCGCCTATGTTTGCGTTTGTGCAAGCGAGCGGCAAGTCCCGTGACCTCCAGTGGCGCCGCCCGCGCTCACGTTCATGGTACGGGCAGGGCCTCAGGAGGGCAAGCGGCGGGCCGACCGCGCGTGACGGATATCGGCGAGAGGTGGCTAGCAGCAGCCGGGGAGAAATTTCACCGTTGCCGCCGTCCGAGTACGGCGCCGTCAGGGCGAAGCGGGTCAGCTCGGGGAGGAGGTCTTCCAGGGTGTCGGCCTGGCCGGCGAGGACGCGTTTGGTTATCAGGGCGGCGATGCCGCCGACCAGGGCCTCCGCCATCGGCTCGGGGAGGGCCGCGCGGTCCCGCCGATGGGCCGAAAATACGCCTATACGGCGTATTTTCGGCCCATCGGCGGGCTTTTGGGGCCCTCGCGCAGGTACGGGGCGAAGCTGTCGAGGGCGCGCTGGTAGCGGTCGTAGAGCGGGCGACCGCCGAAGAGGCCCTCGACCAGGACGAGGCGGGCCTGCGCCGGGTCGGCGGCGAGGGTGCCGAGCAGGGCGGCGAGGGCGGCGCGCACCGCCGCCGGCCAGTCCTCCCCCTCCGCGCAGGCGGCGAGCACGCGGGCGCGGATCCGCTCGACCGCGTCGTCGTAGGCGGCGAGGAAGCAGTCGTCCTTGGCCTTGAAGTGCTTGTAGAAGTCGGCGGAGGAGACCCCGGCGCGCTTGGCGATCCGCGCCACCGAGGCCTTCGCGAAGCCCTCCTCGTAGACCAGCTCGGTGAACGCCGCGATCAGGCGCTCGCGCTGGCTTTGGGCGACGACCTCGCGCGGCAGCTTGTGGCGGCCGCGGGGGAGCGGGCGACGCTCAGCTCTCGGCTCCGGCCGGCTGGGCGAACGGCGCCAGCAGGAACTCGGCAAGCTCGGGGAGGAGCTTCGCGACCTGCTCGGTCTCGCCGCGGCGGATCTGCTGGTAGACGATCCAGGCGACGCCGCCGATCAGGGTCTCGTCGATCGTCGCGGGGAGCTTGTCGCTGCGCGGGATGTAGCGCTGGGCGAGGCGCGACGAAGTCCTGCACCGCCGCCTCGTAGTGCTCGGCGGCCGCCGGCCCCGCGGTGAGGGCCTCGACCAGGCACATGCGGGCGAGCGCCGGCTCGCTGGAGACGTATTCGAGGAAGGCGGCGAGGCCGGCCTGGGCCCGGGCCTCCCAGTCGTCCTCCATGCCCTGGCAGTTCTCCTCGATCCGCCGCATCGCCTCGGCGACCGCGGCGTCGAAGGTGGCGAGGAACAGCTCCTCCTTGCCGGAAAAGTTCTCGTACAGCGTTTTGCGGGCGACCCCGGCGCGCTTGACGATGTCGCTGATCTTGGTCGCCTCGTAGCCGCGCTCGGCGGTCAGCTCGGCGGTCGCCGTCATGATCCGTTTGCGCTTGTGCTCGGCGACGAACTCGCGGGACAGCTCGGGGCGAGGCGCCGGCTCCGCGCCCTTTCGTGCGCGTGCGGACATGCCCCCAAGGATACTCGGGGATTCTCCGAGGAAACCGAAAGTTTACCCATATGGGAGACTCCAATAGTACCGTTAGACGACCTATTTGGTTTCTAACTAAAAACTGTGAGGTATCCCAATGCCACCACGCCGGGTGAAGCTGAGTCGGGAGGAGCTTTTGGAGTCGATCGGGGAGGAGTGGTCGGCCTCGGACGTGGTGGCCGCCCATGACCTCCTTATAGAGACCGACGGTCAGTTTCCCTCCCACGGCCGCGGCGTGGGGCTGCCCACCGAGCTGGTCGGCGCGGTGCAGCGGGAGCGAATCCTCGCCGGGATGATCTTCGCGGTGGCGGAGCACGGCTACCGCCAGGTCAGCGTCCAGGACGTGCTGGAGCGGGCCGGGGTCTCGCGGCCGACCTTCTACGAGCACTTCGCCGACAAGGAGGACTGCTTCGTGGCGGCCTTCGACGCGGCGGGCGATCGCCTCTACGGCAGGGTCGCGGAGGCGGCGAAGCTCGGCGGGGACTGGCGCGAGCGGCTGCGCTCGGGCCTGGTGGAGCTGCTCAGCTTCGTGGTGGAGGAGCCCGAGGCGGCCGCGGTCCTGGTCGTCGAGGGGCGGGCCGCAAGCCCGCGATCCCTGCAGCGCCGCGACGCCCTGCTCGACCGCTTCGCCGGCGGCGTGGAGACGACCGTGGCCGGAGAGGTCGCCGAGCCGCCGGCGGCGGCCGGCCTGACGGCGGCCGGCGTGGTCGGCGGGATCGAGGCGCTGCTCTACTCGCGCCTCTACCGGGGGGAGACCGAGGACCTGGCCTCCCTCCTCCCCTCGCTCATGTACTTCGCGGTGCTCCCCTACCTGGGCCCGGCGGCCGCCGGCGAGGAGATGACGCGGGCGCCGGCCGGCTGAGGACCGGAGGGCAGGTGGCGACCGGCCGGGGCGATTAGTCTCCCTCCATGCGATTCGACGTCAGCTGGCACGAGGGGCACGAGGCGAAGAGGGCCGTCGTGGAGGCGGCGACGACCGACGAGGCGGTGCGAAAGCTCGCCAAGGAGTTGGGCCACCCCGGGGGCATCGCCTATGAGGTGGAGCCCGAGGACGACCTCGGCTACATGGAGCGGATCACGCTCGAAGGCCACTGAGGCCGCACCGGCGCCGCTGCGCTTGCACCCCCGGCCTAGGTGTATTTGGAGGGGGTCTGCCTGCAGTAGTGAAAGCCGAAGGCGATCACCGTGTTGTTGGCGAGGTTGGCGTCGTGCTGGAGGATGATCACCTGGGTTGAGGCCTTGTTCTTGTTCCCGGTCTTGAGCGCCGTTGAGATCTTCTGCAGGACCGAGGCCTCGGTCTTCAGGTAGCCGAGCCATTTGGAGAGCGTCGCGGCGTCGGCGGCGGGCTGGGGCACCGCGGCGATCTGTTTCTCGGCCTTGGTGAGGGCTGCGGAGGCCTTGGCGAATTTCGTCGCCGCCGCTCCAAGCTTGCCCTGCTTGACCATCTGGCGCACCCCCTTGAGGATGCGGGCGTTGGCGTTTGAGTTGGTCTTGCAGATCGGCTCCACCGTGGCGACGTAGGCCTCGCGGGTTGTGTCGGCGAAGGCGAGGGACGCCGTGGTGAGCAGGACGCCCAAGGCCAAGAGAACGGCGATCCTGCCGGTGGTCAGCGTCTTTGTCCCTGCTCGCATCGGTTCCCTCCTCCAATCCCTGTCCGACCAATCCCTGTCCTGCCCGGGGCGCGACTTTACACGGGTCCCGATTCCAGAAACACTAACCGGGGGTTAAAGTCGCTTCGGGGCTTGCCTAACCCTCGCCGCTGTACTTGTAGCCGACGCCGCGCACGGTGAGGACCAGCTCGGGGCGCTGGGGGTCTAGCTCCACCTTCTGGCGGAGGTTGGAGATGTGGACGTCGCAGGCGCGCTCGTCGCCGTCGAACTCGGTCTGCCACAGCTCCTCCATGATCTGGGCGCGGCGGAAGACCTCGCCGGGACGGCTGACGAGGAGGCGGAGGAGCTGGAACTCGGAGCGGGTGAGGTTGACCGGCTCGCCGCGCACGGTGGCGACGTGGCGGACGAGGTCGATCGCGACCGGGCCGGACTCGATGCGGACCGCGTGGGCGAGCGGGGAGCGGTCCAGCTCGCGGCGGCGCAGCTGGGCGCGGACGCGGCCGAGCAGCTCGCGGACCGAGAAGGGCTTGGTGACGTAGTCGTCGGCGCCGACCTCGAGGCCGACGACCTTGTCGACCTCGGCGTCCTTGGCGGTGAGGACGATGATCGGGACGGCGCTGCGGGAGCGGACGTCGCGGCAGATGTCGAGGCCGGAGGGGCCGGGCATCATGATGTCGAGGATCAGCAGGTCGAAGGGGATGCCGTCGCCGAGCAGCGCCGTGGCGACGTCGCCGTCGGCGGCCGGGGTCACCTCGAAGCCCTCCTGGGCGAGCGCGTAGCCGACCGAGTCGCGGACCGAGGGCTCGTCGTCGGCTATGAGGATGCGTCCGCTGCTCATCGTCTCTCTCCGCTCGCGTTCATGTTCATGCCACCGGGGTGGGGCTGGGCTGGGCGACCGGGAGGCGGACCCAGAAGGTGCTGCCGGCGCCGCGCTCGGAGGTGGCGCCGATCTGGCCGCCCATGACGCTGACCATGCGGCGGGCGATCGCCAGGCCGAGGCCGAAGCCCTCCTGCTTGCGGGACTCCGTGCGGCGGTAGAAGCGCTCGAAGACGCGCTCGATTTCCTCGGGGGGGATCCCCGTCCCTGTGTCCGTCACTTCCAGTACGACCTCCGTCTCGCCGTCGCGGCGGCCGCGAACGGTAACGGCACCGGGGGCCGGCGTGTTCTTGAAGGCGTTGGTGAGGAGGCCGATCATCACCTGGCGCAGCAGGGTCGGGTCGCCCTTGGCGGCGAGATCGGGCTCGACCTCGACGGTCAGCTCGATCCCCGGCGGGGCCTCGGCCGCGGCGACGACGTCGCGGATCGCGATCTCGACGTCGACCACCTCGGTCTCCCCCGCGCCGATCGACTCGACCCGGGCGAGGGTGAGCAGGGACCGGGTGAGGCGGCTCATCCGCTCGACGTCGTCGGCGAGGCGGGCGAGGAAGTGCTCGCGGGCCTGGGGGTCGTCCTTGGCGCCGCCCTGGAGGACCTCGATCGCGCCGGAGATCCCGGCCAGCGGGTTGCGCAGCTCGTGGGCGGCGTTGGAGACGAAGTCGGCCTCGGCGAACTCGCGGCGCATCTCGTCGGTGCGGTCGCGGACGACGGCGAGGACGGCGCGCTCGTCGGGGAGGGAGCGGGCCTGCATCGCGTAGGCGCGGTCGCCGATCCGCAGGGCCGGGTGGGCGGAGAAGCCGACCTCGGCGGCGCGGCCCAGGTGGGGCAGCATCGCCTCGGGCGGGAGGCCGGCGGGGTCGAGGAGGCGGGACGCGGCGCTGTTGGCGAAGCGGACCGGGCCGCCGTCGTCGACGACCATCACCGCGTCGGTGAGGCCGTCGAAGATCGCGGCCAGCTTGTTGCGGTCGGCGGTGAGGACGCCGAAGCTCTCCTTCAGCGAGGCGCGCATCGAGTCGAGGGCGCGGGAGAGGTCGCCGATCTCGTCGGGGCCGGAGACGTCGAGGGGGGCGTCGAAGGAGCCCGCGGCCATCTCGCCCGCCGCCTGGGCGAGGCGCTTGACCCGGTGGGCGATCACCATCGCGATCAGGAACCCGGCGAGGACGCCGATCATCACCGCGATCACCAGGGCGCGGCGGTTGTCGCCGAAGAGGTAGACCGCGGAGGCCGTTATCAGGGACACCGCGGCGAAGGCGCCGGTCAGCCAGAGCCGCATCCCTATCCGCGGCCCGACCTGCGCCCCCACTGCCATGCGCGCGCGGCGAGTCATGAAGGTTTACTAACACAAAACCAATCTCGGCTGCCGTGGGCGCCTCGGGAACGGCTGGCGGGCGTGGGAGAATCGGCGGGTGCGGACGCTGGTCTTCATCCCGGCCTGGAACGAGGAGGCCTCGATCGCGGAGGTGATCGGGGACGTGCGCGAGCACCTGCCCGGGGCCGACGTGCTGGTGGTCGACGACGGCTCGGCCGACGCGACCCCGGCGCGGGCGCGGGCGGCGGGCGCGGTGGTCGCGACGCTGCCCTTCAACCAGGGGCTGGGGGCGGCGCTGCAGACCGGCTACCTGTACGCGCTGCGCGAGGGGTACGACTTCTGCGCGCACCTCGACGCCGACGGGCAGCACCCGGCGGCCGAGGTGGCGCGGCTGCTGAAGGAGGTGCAGGCGGGGCGCGCCGACCTGGTGATCGGGTCGCGGTACCGCGCGCGGCTGAGTGGCGAACAACCCGCCGATGGGCCGAAAAGTCAAGCCGGAGTTGACTTTTCGGCCCATCGGCGGGGGGGTGACGAGGGTGATGACTACCGGCCTACTCTTTCGCGGCGGATCGGGACCAGCGTGTTCCGGTTCTTTCTGACTCTGGCTACTCGGCAGCGCTTTACCGACACGACCAGCGGGATGCGGGCGGCTAACCGGCGGGTGATGGCGCTGTTCAGCGAGAACTACTCGCCGGACTTCGCGGAGATCGAGTCGCTGCAGCTGGCGGTGCGGCAGGGGTTGCGGGTGGAGGAGGTGCCGGTGCGGATGCTGGAGCGGGCGGGCGGCAGCTCCTTCCTGACGCCGCTGCGCTCGGCCTTCTTCATCTTCAAGGGGTTGATCGTGCTGCTGGTGGGGCAGTTCCGGCCGCGGCGGGTGGAGGCGGAGCGGTGAGGGCGCTGCTGGGGGCAGCGCAGGACCCCAAGGTCCACCTGACCTCGCAGACGCGGATCCTCGCAGCGGCGATCGCGATCGTCTTCATGGCGATGATCCTCGAGCTGATCCGCCGCAATCGGCTGCAGGAGCGCTACAGCGTGGTCTGGTTCGTGGCCGGGCTGGGAATGCTGGCGGGGGCGGCCTTCCCGGGCCTGCTGGGTGTGGTCGCCGACGCGATGGGCGTGCGCGACACCAACGTGGCCCTCTTCTCGATCGTCCTGCTGCTGCTGCTGGGCCTGGCGCTCAACTTCAGCGTGATCATGTCGCGCCAGTCGGCGCAGATAACAAGGCTGGCGCAGGAGCGGGCGCTGGAGAAGGCCCGCGAGCAGGCGCAATCAGGGGCCGAGAAGGCGCTCGATTCGGAAGAAGAGAGCCTCAAGGGCTAGCTCTTCGGAGACGTTGAGGTCGAGGCGGCGGCGGGTGTCCTGGATCAGCTCGGCGGCTTGGCGGGGGCGGGCCGGGTCAAGCCTGGACGCCTGAGCCCGCAGCTCGTCGCGGCGGTCGAAATTGAAGACGACTTCCTCCGCCCCTGAGCTGGTCACCGCGAGATCCCGAAACCAGGCGGCGAGAAGCTCAAGGCCGAGGTCGAGAATCTCAGTGCGACGACGGCGGGCTGACTCGTTTCGCTTCGTCGGTGATGTCGCGAGCGGATCGCTTGATTCCCGCCTCCGTCTCCCGCTCAAGTGCTTCGCGGGTCGCGGCCTCGGCTTCTTCGCCAGCTTTCTCGGCGCTGTTCAGCAACTGCCGCCAAGGCGCCGTCCCTGGAAGGGCAGTCGGGCCCGACTCGCCGGAAGACTGGCTTTCGCCGAGCGGGCCCAGCGGCCGCCGCTCGAGGCTCAGTCGAGCCCCCCCGATCCGAGAGCAAGAAGCGGGCACGTTCGAGGTCTCCGGCTGAGAGGCGGGCGGCGGCCGCGATCTCGTCGGGGTCGCCACCGGCTAGGGCAGCTTCTATGGCTGGGAGGGGGAGGGGGGCGAAGTCGATTGGCTGGCAGCGGGAGGCCACCGTCTCCAGGAGGGACTCGGGCTCGGCGGTTAGGAGGATCAGGTGGGCGTATCCCGGTGGTTCCTCGAGGGTCTTGAGGAGGGCGTTCTGACTCTCGTCGCGCATCGCCTCGGCGGCCTCTATTACGAAGACTCGCTTGCCGCCCTCGAAGGGGCGGTAGGCGGCGGCGCGGATCACCTGCTCACGCACCTCCTCGACCAGGTGCTGGGCGCCGCGGGGGGCCAGCCAGACGAGGTCGGGGTGCGGCGAGGGATCGAGCAGGGCGCGGCGGCGGGCGTCGTCGGGGTCGGAGGCGGCCGAGGCGAGGATCTCGGCGACGAAGGCGCGGGCGACGGCGCGCTTGCCGGAGCCGCGGGGGCCACGGAAGAGGTAGGCGTGCGAGGGGCCGGCGGCCAGCGCCGCGGTGAGGGCTACGCGAGCGCGCGGCTGGTGCTCGGCGGCGTCATCCAGCGGAGTGGTGTCCACGCACAGCTTCCATAACTCGTTCGTGCACCTCTTCGATGGTGCCATTTCCGTCCACCACGACGACCCGGTCGGAGGCGATCTGGGCTATCTCCTCGTAGGCCTCGGCCACGGCGCGCTGGAGGTCGAGGCCCTCGGACTCGAAGCGGTCGTCGCCGTCGGCGCGCTCCATGCCGACCTCGGGGTCGACCTGGAGGAGGACGGTCAGGTCGGGCCAGAGGCCCTCGGTTGCCGCGTCGGTCAGCGAGATCGTCTCCCCCACCCCGAGGCCGCGCGCCGCGCCCTGGTAGGCGACGGTGGAATCGGCGAAGCGATCGGAGACGATGTCGCGGCCGGCCTCCAGAGCGGGGCGGATGACCTGGGCGGTGAGGTCGGCGCGGGCCGCGAGGAACAGCAGCAGCTCGGCGAAGGGGTCCAGCTCGAGGGCCGGGTCGGCGAGCAGCTCGCGAATCCGCTCCGCCGCGTCGGTCCCCCCCGGCTCGCGGATCAGCAGCGTGTCGGGGCCGAGCGCCTCGGCCAGCAGGCGCGCCTGAGTGCTCTTGCCTGAGCCGTCGATCCCCTCCAAAGAAACGAACACGTCAGCCCCCGTTCCGCTGTTCCTTTTCCCCCTTATATGGGGATAAAGCACAGCGGAACAGGTCAGCCTCCGTTCCGCTGTTCCTTTGCCCCGCTATATGGGGATAAAGCACAGCGGAACAGGTGGTCACGTCATTTGGCCGCGGCTTTGGCGCGTTTGCGGCGGCGGGTGGCCGTGTCGGCTTTGGCTTTGGCCGGCGCCGCGCCGTCCTCGCTGCCGTTCGGCGGCGGCTGTTTCGCCATCGCCGCTTTGGCCGCTTTGGCCGCCTCGCGCTCGGCGCGGCGTTTCTTCATCTCCTGCATCGACTCGCAGTCGTCGTTGAGGCAGAGGTTCCAGGGGCGGCCGCGGAAGGGGACGACTTTGAGGCGCGGGGTCTGGCCGCAGACCGAGCAACGGTCCTCGAGCTTGAAGACGTCGCCGCGCTGGGGCAGCGGGAAGGTCTGGTCGCAGGAGTTGGGGTCGTCGAGGGTCCAGCCGCTGCAGCCGACGAAGCGTTTGCCCGATTTTTTGGCGCGGATGATGCGCAGCATGTGGGGCGAGCCGTCCTCCTTGGTGCGGCCGGCCTCCTCGCAGACCTTGCAGGGGCCGAGGATGCGGTCCTGGTCCATCCCGGCCCAGACGACCTTGGCGAGGTCCTCGCGGCTGGACTCGATCTCCGACCAGGTCCGGTGGAGGAGGTCGCGGCTCTCGCCGACGACGCCGTCCTTGGTCATCTCGCCGGCGGCGATCCGGTCCATCTCCCCCTCGAGCTGGGCGGTCATCTCCGGCGTCGCCATCCGCGGCACGTACTTCTTGAACGCCTCGTACATGGCGATCCCGGTCTCCGAGGGGATCGGCGGGTTGCCGTAGACGTAGCCGCGGTCGAAGAGCTTCTGGATGATGTCGGCGCGGGTCGCCTTGGTGCCCAGGCCGCGCTCCTCCATCATCTCGATCAGTTTGGCCTGGGAGATCCGCGAAGGCGGCTGGGTCTCCTTGTCGACGATCCAGGGCTCGCCGTCGAGGTCGAGGCTCTGGCCCTCCTGGAGCGCCGGGATCTCCTCGTCGGAGGAGCGGGCGTAGGTGTAGATGCCGGCGTAGCCGGGGTCGACGACGACCGAGCCGCGGACGAAGTAGGTCTGCGAGCCGGCCTCGATGTCGGCGCGGGTGGACTCGGTGATCATCGGCGGGCTGAAGGTGGCGAGGAAGCGGCGCACGACCAGCTCGTAGACGCGGCGCTTGGGGCCCTCGAGGGCGCCCGGGTGGATCGCCTGGGTCGGGTAGATCGGCGGGTGGTCGGTCGTCTCTTTTTTGCCGCGGGTCGGGGTCAGCTCGCCGTCGAGCAGGCCGGAGGCGGCCGAGAACTCCTTGATCCGGACCAGCGAGGAGACCAGCTCGCGGACCGGCAGCGAGGCCGGGTAGACCGTGTTGTCGGTGCGCGGGTAGGAGATGAAGCCGTCCATATAGAGGTCCTCGGCGATTCGCATCGCGCTGGCGGGGGTGATGCCGAGGCGACTGGAGGCGTCGGTGCTGAAGGCGGTCGTGTTGTAGGGAGTCGGCGGGCGGCGGGTGTTCTTCTTCGCCGTCACCGATTTGACCGTGCCGGGGCTCGAGGTCCCGGCCAGCGCCGCGTCGACCTCGGCCCGCTCCCAGAACTTGTCGACCGTGTGGTGGGCCTCGAAGCTGCCGTCGGGGTGCTGGAACTTGGCGAACAGCTCCCAGAAGGGTTTGGCGACGTGGGCGCGGCGCTCCATCTCGCGCTCGACGATCAGCCCCAGGGTGGGGCTCTGGACGCGGCCGACCGAGAGGAAGTTGGAGCCGAAGCGGCGGGTGGCGAGGGAGACGGCGCGGGTCAGGGTGGCGCCCCAGAGCAGGTCGATGTCCTGGCGGGCGGCGCCGGCGTTGGCGAGCGGGTAGGAGAGCTCGTCGAGCTCGGAGAAGGCGCGCTCGATCTCCTCCTTGGTGAGGGCCGAGTAGCGGGCGCGCTTGATCCGCAGGGTGCCGTCGCGGGTCCCCTCGCGGGAGCCGAGCGCCGGGTTGGCGTCGAGCATCTCCTCGAGCGCCTCGAGGCCGATCAGCTCGCCCTCGCGGTCGAAGTCGGTGGCGATCACCAGCTCGTCGGCTTCCTTGGCGACTTTTTTGATCGCCTTGACGACGTTTTTGTCGGTCGGCTCCTTGATCAGCTCGGCGTCGATCAGCTCGTGCAGGTCTGTCTTCTGCCAGTTCGAGTAGCCCTCGGGGAAGGCGGGGCCGAGCACGTGGCCCTTGAGGCCGATCGTCATCTGGTCGCCGTCGGCGTCGGTCCAGGTGTAGTAGGGGACTTTGAAGGTTTTGTCGCTCGACGGCCCGCCGTTGGCGGCGCCGAGGATCTCGGCGATCTTCTTGGCGCTGTTGTTCTTCTCGGTGACGATCAGCCGCATGGGTCGGCGAGGGTAGCAGGGCCACTCGCCGCCCTCGACCGCCTCGCGCGCGCCGATCCCCCTAGGATCGGCGACGGGATGAAGGTGCTTGTCACAGGCGGCGCGGGGTTCATCGGCTCCAACCTGGTCGACGCCCTGCTGGCGCGCGGCGACGAGGTGGCGGTTGTCGACGACCTCTCGACCGGGCGGCGGGAGAACCTCGACGGGGCGCTGGCCGCCGGGGCGACGCTGGCGGAGCTGGACATCCGCGACGGCGAGGCGCTGGGGGCGCTGGTCGGCGAGAGGCGCGGCCCGAGGTCGTCTTCCACCTGGCGGCGCAGATCGACGTGCGCAAGTCGGTCGCCGACCCGGCCTTCGACGCCTCGATCAACGTCGGCGGGACCGCGAACGTGCTGGAGGCGGCGCGGGCGGCGGGCTCGCGGCGCCTCGTCTTCGTCTCCACGGGAGGGGCGATCTACGGCGAGGGAGAGGGCCAGGCGCTGCCGCTGGGCGAGGACGCGCCGGTCGAGCCCCTCTCCGCCTACGGGCAGAGCAAGTTCGCGGCGGAGGGCTACCTGGCGCTGTACGAACGGCTCTACGGGCTCTCCGGGATCAGCCTGCGGCTGGGCAACGTCTACGGGCCGCGCCAGGACCCGCTCGGCGAGGCGGGGGTGATCGCGATCTTCTGCGGGCGGCTGCGCTCCGGCGGGCGGCCGACCGTGTTCGGCGACGGGCGCCAGACGCGCGACTACATATATGTGGGCGACGTGGTGTCGGCGGCGCTGGCGGCGGCGGAGTCCGAGGCGACCGGGCCGGTCAACATAGGGACGGGGCGGGAGACCGACGTGCTGGAGCTGGTGAGGCTGCTGGCGGAGCTGGAGGGCGCCGCGGGCTTCGAGCCCGAGCTCGCCCCGCCCCGCACCGGCGAGGTGCAACGGATCTCGATCGACCCGGCGCGCGCAGGGCGCGAGCTGGGCTGGCGGGCGAAGGTAGGCCTCAAAGAGGGCCTCCGCCTAACCCTCGACTCGATCTGACCGCCGATGGGCCGATTTCACGCCGTATAGGCGTATTTTCGGCCCATCGGCGGGGGATCTCTAGGCTTTGGCTATGCCCGCTCAGGCCTATGCCGGCAAGGAGTGCGTTTGCCAGCTGCGGAAGGGGATCTGCGACCAGTCGTGCGTGCGCGACATGCTGGAGACGCCGTTCTACATCGCCTGCCTGAAGCTGAAGGGGCGGCGATGCCTGGTGATCGGCGGCGGTGACGTGGGGCTGGGGAAGGTCGAGGGGCTGCTCGCCTGCGGGGGCGAGGTGACGCTGATCGCGCCAGTCGCCCACCCGGAGCTGGAGGAGCTGGCCGCCGAGGGGTCGATCCAGTGGGAGAAGCGCCCCTACGCCGGCGCGGCCGACCTCGAGGGCGCCTTCCTGGCGATCGCCGCCACCGACGACAGCGAGGTCAACATCGGCGTCTCCGACGACGCCGAGCAGCGGGGGATGCTGGTCAACGTGGTCGACGTGCCGCCGCTCTGCAACTTCATCCTGCCGGCGATCGTGCGCAGCGGGCCGCTGGCGATCGCGATCTCGACGGCCGGCGCATCCCCCGCCCTGGCGAAGCGGATGAAGCGGGAGATCGCCGAGCTGTTCGGCGAGGAGTACGCGCGCCTGGCGGTGATCCTCAACGACGCCCGCGGCTGGGCGAAGGACACTCTGCCCACCTACCAGGACCGCAAGGAGTTCTTCGAGGGGATCGTCAACGGCGACCCCGACCCGGTCGAGCTGATCCGCGAGGACCGCGAGTCCGAGCTGCTGGCGCTGATCGAGGCCGCCAAAGAGCGCGCGGCCGCGGCACTGGCCTGACTTCCGCTGTTCCTTTGCCTCGATATATGGGGCAAAGGAACAGCGGAACGGCAGATCCCAGCTTCCACTGTTCCTTTGCCCAGTTATTTAGGGCAAAGGAACAGTGGAACGTTTAGGGCCTGCCTGATCAGGACGCCGGCAGGGCGAAGAAGGCGATAGCCGAGAAGTGGGCCGCGGCGGCGGCGATGACGAGGGCGTGGAAGACCTCGTGGTAGCCGAAGACCTGCGGGTTTGGGTCGGGGCGCTGGGTCGCGTAGACGACGGCGCCGGCGGTGTAGAAGAGGCCGCCGGCGGCGACCAGGAGCGTCCCCGTCACGCCCATGTCGATCCACAGCTCGGGGAAGGCGACGGCGGCGACCCAGCCCAGCGACATGTAGATCAGCGCCGCCACCCATTTCGGGTGCTCGATCCAGACCATCTCGACGATCGCCCCGGCGATCGCCCCGATCCAGACGACGACGAGGATGGCGCTCGCCAGCGGCCCGTGCAGGACCAGGAGGGCGAAGGGCGTGTAGGTGCCGGCGATCAGGAAGAAGATCATCGAGTGGTCCAGCCGGCGCATCCAGCGGCGCACGTTGGGCCGGGTCCAGTTGACGCGGTGGTAGAGCGCGCTGGTGCCGAGCAGGGCCGAGAGGCTGACCGCGTAGATGGCGACCGCGAGGGTCGCCTTCGGCGTCTTCGCGGCGACGATCAGTCCGGCGCCGAGGAAGAGCGAGACGAAGAAGGCCCACTCGTGGGAGACGCCGCGCAGCTTCGGCTTGACCGCGGCGATCGCCTCACCTGCAACTTCCCTTGCAGCGGCAACCCGCTCGACCGCCCCCCGCGCCTGCTTTCGCCGATCCCGCACAGTTGCCACCATACATAGAGCAAGAGCGAATCTCCCGGCAATTTGCGGGGTCCGGCCCGGCAGGTTCCGTCCGACTCGGCGACGATCCTGGGCAGCTCCCCCCAAAAGCCGCTGTGAGAGGAGCCAGTCGATGTCCAGGACCGCTATGAGCACTAAGTCAACTGACCTCAAAGGCCTGGTCGTAGAGCGACGTTTCTCCTCCCCCGGGACGCATCCCTTCGACGAGGTCGAGTGGGAGATCCGCGACGCGGTGATCGGCAATCCCGAGAGCCCGGCCTTCGAGCAGCGCGGGGTCGAGTTCCCGAAGAGCTGGTCGCAGAACTCGACCAACATCGTCGCCCAGAAGTACTTCCGCGGGCAGCTGGGGTCGCCGCGAGCGCGAGTCCTCGGTCAAACAGATGATCGGGCGGGTCGCGGGGACGATCTCCGGCTGGGGGCGCGAGGGCGGCTACTTCGCCTCGGCCGAGGACGCCGACGCCTTCGAGGCGGAGCTGACCTCGATCCTGCTCAACCAGAAGGCGGCCTTCAACTCGCCGGTCTGGTTCAACGTCGGCTTCGAGGAGAAGCCGCAGTGCTCGGCCTGCCAGCCGTATCACGCGCTCGTCTCGACCCCCGAGGGAATGGTCCCGATCGGGGAGCTGGTCGAGGGCGAGCAGATCGGCCGCGAGGTGTACGACGCGAGCGGCGTCGACGCGAGTCGTCGCCGTCAAGACCAACGGCCGCAAGCCCGTGATGCGAGTGAAGCTGCGCAACGGGCGGCTTCATCGAAGCCACGCCGGACCATGTCGTCAAGGCCGTCGCAGAGCGACGCGCCGAGCCTCAGTGGCTTCGTGTCGATCAGCTCGAGCCGGGGATGCGCCTCCACCTTCACCCCCACCGCGCCAAGGTCGCCGACCGAGCCCTTGTCGCAGCGGGCGGACCCGCCTCGACGGAGCTTGACGGCACTGACTATCTGGAGGCCGCTCGACGAGACGACGCGCGTCGATCGGGCCGAGGCGGCGCTTGCCGGCTGGCTGCAGGCCGACGGCTTCGTCGGTCAGTACCAGGGCGGGACGAACAGATCGCTGACCATCGAGTTCCAGGTCGCCAACGACGACGAGTACGCGTGGGTGATGGAGAACCTCGACGTCGCGCTGCCCGACGTGCATCGCAAGGTGCGGACCGCCGACACGCAGGAGGTGCGAGGTGCGGAGGATCCGCCTCTACGGCGAGGTGCTCCGGGACTTCGTGGAACGCTGGGAGCTCACTCACGCGAGGCACGGAGATGCGCGTGCCCATCCCACCTATGGACCGCCACTCACGAAGAGATCTGCGCCTACCTGCGCAGCGTGTTCCAGGCTGACGGTTACATGACCGTTCGCCGCGAGCACGGCTACGAGAACGCCCGCATCGGCTTCGCCGTGATCGGCGAGAAGTGGACGGAGGACCTGCAGATACTGCTCAACTCGATCGGGATCTACTCTCGCCGCACCCATAAGCGTGAGAAGCGCGACGACCGGCACGATCTGCACGAGCTCTCGATCGGCATCGGCTCGGAGCGGGTCCGCTTCGCGGAGCTGATCGGGTTCGTCGGGAAGGAGAAGCAGCGCCGGCTGCTCGCAGTCGCTGGAGCTTGCGCAACCCGAAGGTCTGCCCCGATCTGCGCGAAGAAGAGATCGTCGCGATCGAGGATCGCGGCGTCCAGGACGTCTACGACATCCAGACCGAGTCGGGCGAGTACCTGAGCAACAACATCGCCGTCCACAACTGCTTCATCCTCAGCGTCGAGGACACGATGGAGTCGATCCTCGACTGGAACACCAAGGAGGGGATGATCTTCCGCGGCGGCTCCGGCTCGGGGATCAACCTCTCGAACATCCGCGGCTCGGTGGAGCCGCTCTCCAAGGGCGGCCTCGCCTCCGGCCCGGTCAGCTTCATGCGCGGCGCCGACGCCTGGGCGGGGACGATCAAGTCCGGCGGGAAGACGCGGCGGGCCGCGAAGATGGTCGTGCTCGACGTCGACCACCCCGACGTCGAGGACTTCATCTGGTGCAAGGCCAAGGAGGAGGAGAAGGCGGCGGCGCTGCGCGACGCCGGCTTCGACATGTCGATCGACGGCGAGGGCTTCACCTCGATCCAGTACCAGAACGCCAACAACTCGGTGCGGGTGACCGACGAGTTCATGGAGGCGGTCGAGGCCGGCGGCGAGTGGGACCTGCTGGCGCGGACGACCGGCGAGGCGATGAAGACGCTCGACGCGCGCGAGCTGATGAACCAGATCGCCGACGCGGCCTGGCGCTGCGCCGACCCGGGCGTCCAGTACGACACGACGATCAACCGCTGGCACACCTGCCCGGAGTCGGGGCGGATCAACGCCTCCAACCCGTGCTCGGAGTACATGCACGTCGACGACTCGGCCTGCAACCTCGCCTCGCTCAACCTGATGAAGTTCCGCCGCGAGGACGGCAGCTTCGACGTCGAGGAGTTCGAGCACGCGGTCGACATCGTCTTCCTCGCGCAGGAGATCGTCGTCGGGTACTCCAGCTACCCGACCGAGGGGATCGGCGCCAACGCCAACGCCTTCCGCCAGCTCGGGCTCGGCTACGCCAACCTCGGCGCGCTGCTGATGTCGGACGGGCTGCCCTACGACTCCGACGCGGGGCGCAACGTGGCGGCGGCGATCACGGCGCTGATGACCGGGCGGGCCTACCGCCAGTCGGCGCTGATCGCGGCGGAGGCGACCGGGCCCTACGACGAGTACGAGCGCAACCGCGAGCCCCACAACGGGGTGATGCGGATGCACCGCGACGCCTCCTACGACATCGACCCGACCGGGATCAAGGGCGATCTGCTGGGGGCCGCGCAGCGGGCCTGGGACGAGGCGGTCGAGCTGGGCGAGGAGCACGGCTACCGCAACGCGCAGGCGACGGTGCTGGCCCCGACCGGGACGATCAGCTTCCTGATGGACTGCGACACGACCGGGATCGAGCCCGACTTCTCCCTGGTCAAGTTCAAGGAGCTGGTCGGCGGCGGGCAGATGACGATCGTCAACCGCTCGGTGCCGCTGGCGCTGCGGACGCTCGGCTACTCGGAGTCCGAGGTCGACCAGATCGACGCCTACATCGCCGAGCAGAACACGATCGTCGGCGCGCCGGGGCTGAAGGACGAGCACCTGCCGGTCTTCGACGTGGCGGTCGGCGAGCGGGCGATCTCCCACACCGGCCACATCGACATGATGGCCGCGACGCAGCCGTTCATCAGCGGGGCGATCTCGAAGACGGTCAACCTGCCGCAGTCGGCGACGGTCGCGGACATCGCCGACGCCTACACGCGCGGCTGGAAGGGCGGGCTGAAGGCGCTGGCGATCTACCGCGACGGCTCGAAGACGGCGCAGGCGCTGCGGACCGACGCGCAGAAGGAGAAGGAGGCGCCGGCCGAGGAGGTCGTGGCCGGGCCGGTGCGCAAGAAGATGCCGCGCGAGCGCGAGTCGATCACCCACAAGTTCTCGATCGCCGGGCACGAGGGCTACATCACGGCCGGCAAATACGAGGACGGCTCGGTCGGGGAGATCTTCCTCACCGACATCGGCAAGGAGGGCTCGACGATGCGGGGGCTGATGAACGCCTTCGCGACGGCGATCTCGATCGGCCTCCAGTACGGCGTTCCGCTCGAGGTGTTCGTGCGCAAGTTCAGCTACATGCGCTTCGAGCCGGAGGGGATCACCGGCAACCCGGAGATCCCCTTCGCCAAATCGCTGCCCGACTACATCATGCGCTGGCTGGCGAGCCGCTTCATCGAGGACACCGACACGCTCGAGGACCTCGGCATCCTCACCACCGAGGTGCGGGCCAAGCGCGAGGCGGAGACGACCCAGCTCGGGCTCGGCATCGAGACGGGCGGCACGGCCGGGCCGGCCAACGGCGGCAACGGCCACTCCAAGCCGGGAACGGCGCCGAGAAGGCGAAGGCAACGGGCGGCGAGGCGGTCCCCGCGGCCGCGGCCTTCACCGACACCCCGCCGGTCGTCCCGGCGAAGATGTCAGGCCTCGACCTCGGCCCCGCCTGCGAGCAGTGCGGCGGCATGATGCAGCGCACGGGCAGCTGTTACACGTGTTCGAGTCTGCGGCAACAACACCGGTTGCGGCTGAGCTCAAGGGAGGCGGCTGAGGAAGTGCCCGATCGCCGCGCCGAAGTAGGGCGAGAAGAGGCGGGTGCGGCTTTGCTCGTAGCTGTAGCTGGTGACGCCGTTGATGTACTGGCCGTCGGCGATCCAGGCGCCGCCGCTGGAACCCGCGGCCATGTCGCAACGGCTGGGTAGGGTCGGTGGGCCCGTGAGGGGGAAGGTCAGCGGGTCGCTGCCGAGGCCGACGCTGTCGCATTCACGCAGCTCCTGGCCGTCGACGGCGCCGGCCGGGTAGCCGAAGATCTGCAGGGGCAGGAACCGGGGGCGGTTGAACTCGTACCCGCGGGCGCCGACGACGTCGGTCAGCGCGCCGAGCTCGTTCGGCGCCACCTGCAACGCCGCCACGTCGAAGTCCGTGTTCTCGGTGCGGCGCCACTGCGGGGTCACGTAGACGGCGTCGGCGGCAAAGGTCCCAAACGGCTGCCGCCCGTGGTCGAAGGCGGGGACGAAGACGATGTGGGTCCCCCAGCTCCGGTTCTCGACGACGCAGTGACCGGCGGTCAGCACGATCGAACGGCTCGGGGTGCTGAGCGCCGTCCCCGAGCACGAGTAGGGACCCTGGTGCGGGTCGACGGCGAAGATGCGGCCGTTCACGCGCTCGTCCACGGCCGAGGAGTCGGCGACGCCGATGCTGCTCACCCGGGCGGCCGGATCGGCAGGCGCCTGAGGGGCGCCAAGCGGCCCGTGCGAAAGAGCCTCGCGCACCCTGCCCGGGGTCCAGAAGCGCGAAGCGGCCGCGGCGCCCACGACCCTGTGCGGGCTCAGGGCAGCGGCCTCCGCGATCGCGGGTATCGCCGCGACCGCGATCAAGGCGACAACCGCTCCCCCGGCCAGAGCTCGATGAACCCCCTTCATGCAGCGCGATGGTGACACAGAGCGCTTAGCCCGAGCTAAAAGTCAACCCAACTCGCCACGGGCGGCCTTGAGGCTCTCGATGTCGACTCTGTCTTGAGCGCGTCCGGCGGCTCGCTTCATTCGCAGCAGGTCGTCATAGCTGCAGAACCGCACTTCGTGGCCCAAGAAGTTGCGCACGACCGTGTGCGGGGCTAGATCCTCGAAGCCGCCCTGACTCTCCCCACCGTCGAAGCTGAACGTCTGCATGACGTCAAGCCGGCCGTGCTTGGTGATCAGCGTCCAGTTGCCTCCCATTTTCAGACCCTCGAGATCGGGCTTTAGGTCGAACTCTCCTTCGAACTCGTCAAGGCCGATCGCCTTTGCCCCCAGTTCGGCCAGAGCGTCCGCCAGTCTCCGGAGGTTGGCTCGGGCCGGATTGGGGCAGATGTCGATGTCCTTGGTGGCGCGCACGAACCCGTGTGCGGCGACGGCGTAGCCGCCAATGATCACGAAGTCGACCTCGTGGGAGATGAGGGTCGCGCTCAACTCGTAGTCGCGCGCAGTTCGGCAATCGACTGGTTGCTGCCACCGGCCGCTCGCTCAGCCGACTTCACGTCTCCCCCATCGCTTCGAGACCCGATTCAGCGACGGTCGGGGAAACCGGGTCGCGCCGATGCGGCGATCGCGGGCCCAAGCCGGGCGGGGCACTCGCCCGATAGCCTGCCGTTTCGTCGTGGCCACTGCCCCTCGCCTCTCCGTACGCTCGGAGTTCCGGATCGCGCGGGCGTTGTGCGGGCTGCCGCCCGCCGTGCAGCGGCTGCTCGCCGGCGGGCGGGTGCGGCTGGACGGGCAGGTGCTGGCGAGCGAGGTCCACCTGCTGCTGCGGCTGGCGGCGCTGACCGGCACGGCCACGGTGACCGGGAGCGGGGACGTCGAGGAGGCGCGCGCGCAGAACCGGCGCGGCATGGTGACGACAGCCGGGCCGCCGATCCCGATGGCGCGGGTGGAGGAGCTGGCGATCTCCGGGCCCGCGGGGGCGATCCCGGCGCGGCTCTACGACCGGGCGGGCAAGGGCTCGGCGCCGCGGCCGATGCTCGTCTACTACCACGGCGGCGGCTGGGTGGTCGGGGACCTCGACACACACGACGGGCTCTGCCGTTTCCTCGCGGCAGCGACGGGCGCACTGGTCCTCTCGGTCGATTACCGCCTCGCCCCGGAGCACCCATTCCCGGCGCCGGTGGACGACGCGAGGGCCGCGTTCGAGTGGGCGGTCCAGAACGCGGCCGAGCTGGGCGCCGACCCGGGTCGGGTCGCGGTCGGCGGCGACAGCGCCGGCGGCAACCTGGCCGCCGTCGTGACCCGGCAGGCGCGCGACGCGGGAGGGCCGCAGCCGGCGATGCAGCTTCTGATGTACCCCGCGACCGACGACGTGGAGACATGGCCCTCCCGTCGCGTCTTCGCCGCCGGCTTCCTGCTCACCGAGGTCGACATGGACTGGTTCCGCGACCACTACCTGCCCGACCCGGCGCTCTCGGCTCATCCCGACGTCTCGCCCTTCCAGGCAGAGGACCTCTCCGGGCTGGCGCCCGCCTATGTCGCGACGGCCGGCTTCGACCCACTGCGCGACGAGGCGGAGGCCTACGTGAAGAAGATGCGCGAGGCGGGAGTGGCGGCGGCGTTGCGCTGCCACCCCGGCCTCATCCACGGCTTCGCGCAGATGACGGCGATCAGCCGCACCGCCCGCGCCGCGATGTTCGAGGTAGCCGGGGCCCTCCGCATGGGCCTCGCCTGAGGCGGTGTGGCCGGCGCATATCGGCGTCCTCGGTCGCTCGCGTGCAGAGAGCACGCCACGCTCCCTGCGTCCTTGATCTGCTTGGCCACACGCCTCAGGGCTATTCGTAGTGGAGAGCGTCTAGGACATCGAGGCGGGCGGCTCGGCGGGCCGGTGCCACCGCGGCCAGGACGCCGGCGAGGATCGCGACGATCGTGAAGACGATCAGCGAGCCGACCGGCAGCGAGAAGCCGATGCCCTGGTCGGAGAGGGCCTGGGTGAAGACCGCCGCCAGGAAGATGCCGAGCGGCAGTCCCAGCCCGGCGCCGATCAGCGCCGTGATCACGCTCTCCTGGCGGACCATGCGCCGCACCTGGCGCCGCGTCATCCCGATCGCGCGCAGCATCCCGATCTCCCGGGTGCGCTCGAACACCGAGAGCACCAGCGTGTTGACCATGCCGAAGAGGCTGACGATCACCGAGAGCGCCAGCAGCACGTAGAGCAGGTTGAGCAGTTTGTCGATCCCACCGGCGCGTTTGTCGACCCAGCCCGCCTTGGTGTAGACGACCGCGTCCGGGAAGGGCTGCAGCGCGCGCTGCAGCGACGCGGTGTTGGCCGCGGTCGCCCCGCCGCGGGTGTCGACGAAGCTGTAGATGTTCGACGGTCGCGGGAAGGAGCGGTCGAAGGCGGCGTTGGAGATCACCACCTTGCCGATCAGCGGGTCGATCTTCTGGACGCTGGTCGGGGACTGGATGCCGGCGACCCGCAGCCGGACGCGCCGGCCGGACGCGGTCAGCAGCGAGAAGGCGCTGCCGACCCGCAGGCCGTGGTCGTCGGCGAAGCCCTGCTCGACCACGGCGCCGGCCGCACCGAGGCGGGCGAACACCGCGTCGGAGCCCTGCGTCCAGCTGACGTCGAAGACACGGCCGAAGTTGGGGGCGACGCCGTTGACGAGGGTGTCCTTCCCGAAGACCTTCGCCTCGTCATTGCGCACGTTGGAGACCAGGCTGACGCCGGCCGTCCCCGGCAGCGCCGCCCCCGCCGCGGCCGAGAACGGCTCGAACCCGTTCTTCGAGGTGACGACGTAGTCGGAGCTGACCGCGCCCTCCAGCGCGCCGCGCTCGGAGGCGCGCAGCCCGGCGCCGAGCGTCGCCACCACGGTGACCAGCGCCAGCCCGACCATCAGCGCCGAGGCGGTGCGGGCGGTGCGGACCGGGTTGCGCGTCGCGTTCTCGCTCGCAAGGCGCCCCGCCTCGCCGCCGAAGCGCCGCGCCGGCTCCCCGACCGCGCCGGCCAGCGGCCGCACCAGCGTCGCCGCCCCCAGCCCGACGGCGACGAACATCGCCAGGCAGCCGGCGCCGATCAGCTCGATCGACGGCAGCGTCGCGAGGCCGCCGAAGGAGCCGTAGGCGAGCAGGGCCGCCCCGATCGCCAGCACCACGGCGACGATCGGCCCGCGCCGCCGCGAGACCCCGGTCGGCGGCAGCGTCGCCCCCTCGCGCATCGCGGCGATCGGCGGGATCCGCGTCGCGTGCAGCGCCGGCACCAGGCTGGAGGCCATCGTCACCCCGATCCCCAGCACCAGCGCGACGACCGCGGTGCGGGTGGCGAAGACGGTGCCGCTGGTCGGCAGCGAGGCGCCGAGCGCGTCGAAGAGAGCCTCCAGCCCCTTCGCCAGGCCGAGGCCCGCGAACAGCCCGACCGCCGAGGCGAGGGCGCCGACGCAGAATCCCTCGATCAGCACCGAGCGCAGGACCTGCCGCCGCGAGGCCCCCAGGGAGCGCAGCGTCGCGAACTCCCGAATCCGCTGGGCGACCGTGATCGAGATCGTGTTGAAGGTGACGAACGCCCCGACCAGAACCGCGAGGCCGGCGAAGGCGAGCAGGAAGTACTGGATGAACTGGAGGGCGCCCTGGACGTCCTCGGAGTCGGCCTTCGCCTGCTGGGCGCCGGTCCTCACCTGGGTCGACGGCGGCAGCAGCGGGCGCACCTGGTCGACGACCTGCTGGGGGGTGAACCCCGGCCTGGCGGCGAGGAAGATCGCGTCGACGCGCCCCTCCTTGCCCAGCAGTCGCTGCGCCTCGGGCACGGTGAAGACGGCGACCGTCGCCCCGCCCAGCGAGGCCACCGAGCCGAACTGGGCGATCCCGGAGATCGTGAAGTAGCGGGTCGGCCCGATCGCCGAAACGCCGATCCGCTGCCCCACCTCGAACCCGTACCTGTCGGCGACGCCCTTGTCGATCGCCACCTGGCCGTCGGTGGCGGCCCAGCGACCGGCGGTCAGGGTCAGCGGGTTGAAACGGGTCGCCCTCGGGTCGAAGCCGAAGCCGAAGCTCGGCGCCCCGCCGGCCGAGATCGTCTTGCCCTGACGGTCGAGCAGCTGCGCCCGGTCCGCGGCCGAGCCGACCGCGAAGATCGCCCCCGAGGCGGCCTGCACGCCGGGCAGGCCGCGCACCCGCCGAACCAGCGACTCCGGGATGGTGACGTTCCCGGCCACCGACCCCGGCACGATGCTCTTGCCGGAGATCACCGCGCTGGTGTTGGCGTAGGAGGCGTTGAAGATGCTGTTGAAGGCCTTGGTGATGGTGTCGGTCAGCACGTAGGTGCCGCTCACCATCGCCACCCCGATGACGATCGCGACGGCGATCAGGATCGTGCGGCCGCGGCGGAAGAAGAGACCCTTGACCGCGACCCGACTCACTGGGAGGCGAGATCCTGGGTTGCCGCGACGATCTCCCCCACGCCCGGGCTCTGGAGGTCGCGGACGATCCTCCCGTCGGCGAGAAAGAGGACGCGGTCGGCGATCGCGGCGGCGTTGGCGTCGTGGGTGACCATCAGGGTCGTCTGCCCGTAGGCGTCGACCGAGGAGCGCATCAGGTCGAGGATCCCGGCCCCGCTGGCGGAGTCGAGGTTGCCGGTCGGCTCGTCGGCGAAGACGATCGTCGGGCGCGAGACGAGCGCGCGGACGATCGCCACCCGCTGCTGCTCGCCCCCGGAGAGCTCGGCGGGCCGGTGGGCGCGACGCCCCTCCAGCCCCGCCCGCCGCAGCAGCTCGGCCAGCCACTCCTCCTCCGGCCGCTCGCCGGCGATCCGCTCCGGCAGCAGGATGTTCTCCTCGGCGGTCAGCATCGGCAGCAGGTTGAAGAACTGGAAGACGAACCCGATGTGGCGGCGGCGCAGCTTGGTGAGCGCGTCGTCGTCGAGGCCGGTGATCTCGGTGCCGTCGATCGAGACCGTGCCCGAGGTCGGCCGGTCGAGGCCGGCGAGGATGTGCATCAGCGTCGACTTTCCCGAGCCCGAGGGGCCCATGATCGCGGTCAGGCTCCCCCGCGCCAGCTCCAGGCTGACCCCGCGCAGAGCGTCGACGGCGGTGGTGTCCTCGCCGTAACGGCGGGTGACGTCGGCGGCGCTGACCACGTTGGCCGAGTCGCTCATCCACGGCACCGTAGCGAGCCGGCGCGGTAGCCCCTTCACTAGCCTGCGGGCGATGGCGCTCGCGGACCGCTTCGATGGGCTTCTCGTCGACCTCGACGGGGTCGTCTGGGTGGGCGGAGAGCTCGTGCCCGGTGCGGTCGAGACGCTCAACGAGCTGATCGGCTCCGGCAAGCGGATCGTCTTCGTCACCAACAACCCGGGGAAGTCGGGGAACGCCTATGCGGAGCGGCTGCGCGAGGCGGGGATCGAGGCCGGCGGCGACTCGGTGCTGACCGCCGGGGTGGTGACCGCGAGGCTGGCGGCCGAGGCGGCCGGGCCGGGCGGCGAGGCTTTCGTGGTCGGGGGGGCCGGGCTGAAGGAGCTGGTTTCAGCGGCCGGGGTGACGGTGCTGGAGGGCGAGCCGGGGCGCAAGGCCGGCGTCGTGGTCGTCGCCGGCCACCGCGGGTTCGACTACGAGGAGCTGCTGACGGCGACGTTCGCGCTGCGCGGCGGCGCCCGGCTGTTCGCGACCAGCCGCGACCCGACCCTGCCGATGCCCGGCGGCGCCTGGCCCGGCACCGGCGCGATCCTCGCCGCCGTCGAGACCGCCTCGGGCAAGACGGCGACGATCGGCGGCAAGCCGGAGGCCCACCTGTTCGATGCCGCCCTCCAAACGCTCCGCTGTTCCTTTGCCCCACATAACGGGGCAAAGGAACAGCGGAGCATGGGGGGGAGTGCGGGGATGCGGGTGGCGATGGTCGGCGACCGCCTCGCCTCCGACATCGAGGGCGGCCGCCGCGCCGGGCTGGAGACGATCCTCGTCCTCACCGGCGCCACCTCGCGCGAAGAGGCCGACCGCGCCGAGCCGCGCCCCGACCACGTCCTCGACGACATAACCGGCCTGCTGCGGTGAGCGCCGCCGCCGAAGCCGCCCCGCCCGCCGTCGCCCGCCCGGGCGTCGCCTTCGCGGGCGTCTTCGCCGTCACCTTCTGCGGACTGCTCGCGGTCGGCGCGGTGCTGCCGGTCCTGCCGCGCTACGTCCACGGCCCGCTCGGCGCCGGCAACGTCGCGGTCGGGGTGGTGATCGGCTCCTACGCGGCCACCGGGCTCCTGCTCCGCCCCCTCGCCGGCCGCCTCGCCGACCGCCGCGGGCGCAAGCCGGCGGTCCTGCTCGGCTCGATCCTCGTCGCCGTGAGCGGGTTCATGTACCTGCTGCCGTTCGGGGTGCCGGGGCTGATCGCGGCGCGCCTCGTGCTCGGGGCCGGCGAGGGGACGGTGTTCACCGCCGGCTCGGCCTGGATCGTCGACCTGGCGCCGCCCGACCGGCGCGGCCGGGTGATCGGCCTCTACGGCCTCGCCGTCTGGGCCGGGCTCAGCATCGGGCCGCTGCTCGGCGAGCTGCTCCTGCACGCCTCCGGCTACACGCTCGTCTGGCTCTTCGCCGGGGCGGTGCCGCTGCTGGGGGCGCTGACCGCGCTCCGCCTGCCCGATCCGTTCCGCCCGGCCGAGCACGCGGAGCGCGAGCACCACCCGCTGATCGCCCGCGAGGCGGTCCGCCCCGGCGCCGCCCTCGCCCTCGCCTCGATCGGGTACGCGACGGTCGCCGCCTTCGTCGTCCTTCACCTCGAGGCACGCGGCGTGGGGCACGGCGCAACCGTGTTCGGCGCCTTCGCGACGATGGTCGTGCTGACCCGTCTGGTCGGCGGCGACCTTCCCGACCGGGTCGGCCCGGCCCGCGTGGCGACGGGGGCGGCGATCGCCGAGTCGGTCGGGCTGACGACGATCGCCGTCGCCCACAGCCTGCCGGTCGCCCTGGCCGGCGCGCTGGCGATGGGCGCCGCCTTCTCGCTTCTCTACCCCTCCCTCTCCCTGATCGTCGTCGCGCGAGTCCCGGAGACCCGCCGCGGCGCCGCCCTCGGCACCTTCACCGCCTTCTTCGACGCCGGGGTCGGCCTCGGCGCCCCCCTCGCCGGCCTCGCCGCCGCGATCACCAGCTACGAGGGTGCCTTCCTCTTCGCATCCACCTTCGGGTTGATCTCGGCCGCGACCATCGCCCTGGCGATCTCGCCGAGAGGCCGGGCCCTGCTCGCCACCGAGCGCTCAGCCGGCTAGCAGTGCTCGCCGAAGTGCTGCGTCCAGACGTGGGCGCGGGAGTAGCCGCCGAGCCCGCCGATTCGCAGGCCCACCCCGAGCTGGCGATAGCGGCCGAGGATGTTCGCGAGGTGCTCGGGCGAGTGCAGCCAGGCACCGAAGATGGAGCGCACCGTGCCGAGATCCCCGGTGCCCCAGGCGATGTTCTCGCCGGCTCGCCAGCATCGCGCCGGGATGTACCCAACCCGCTGCATCCAGTAGGTGAACTCCCGCCCGCAGGCGTAGTGGCTGAAGCTGTCGCAACGCAGAATGTCCCCAGACTTGTCCCCGGCCGACCGATCCAACGCCGCCGCATCGCCCAACCCGGCCAGCCCCGCATGCCGGCGAGCAAAGTCGGTCATGCACCGCATGCCCTGCTCCTGCACCCCCACCGGAGCATCGAGCTGGGGATCGCCGCACACGGACGCCGGCGCCATCAACCGCCCCAAATCCATCGCCCCAGCCGCCGGAACCACCACCAAGCCCACCAAAACGGTCACCACGACAACGGCTGCGAATCGACGTCCCATACTCCTCGTGTCGCCCCTGGGACCGCCCCTTCCGACCGCCCACCCCGCATCCGGACAAACGTATGAACAGGGGCCCTACTCTTACCCCATGGGCAAGATCGAGAAGTCAGACCAGGAGTGGCGCGACCAGCTGACGCCGGAGCAATACGAGGTGACCCGCAAGTCCGGCACCGAGCGCGCCTTCACCGGCCCCTACTGGGACGAGAAGAGCGAGGGCATGTACCGCTGCGTCTGCTGCGGCGCCGAGCTGTTCTCCTCGGACACCAAGTTCGACTCCGGCACCGGCTGGCCGAGCTTCACCGAGCCGGCCAACCTCGAGCACGTCGAGCTGCGCCCCGACAGCAGCCTCTTGATGAAACGCACCGAGGTCGTCTGCAAGCACTGCGACGCCCACCTCGGGCACGTCTTCGACGACGGCCCGGGGCCGACCGGCCAGCGCTACTGCATCAACGGCTGCGCGCTGGAGCTCAAGCCGAGCCGCCAGCACCCAGATAGCTGAACTTCACCGCCAGGGCGACCGCTTCCGTCCGCGTGTCCACCTCCAGCTTGGCGATCGCGTTGCGCACGTGGGTGTGGACGGTCGCCGGGCTGAGCGAGAGCCGGTCGGCGATCTCCTTCACCCGCAGCCCCTCGGCCAGCAGCTCGAGGATCTGGCGCTCGCGCGGGGAGAGGTCGAGCAGCTTCTCGACCTCCGACGGCCTGCCCCCCGCGAAGTCGCCGCCGAGGAAGGTGCCGCCGCCGGTCACCGCTTTCACCGCCTTGGCGATGTCCTCGGCGGGGGCGGACTTCAGCACGTAGCCGGAGGCGCCGGCCCGCAGCGCCAGCGCCAGCAGGTCCGGCTGGGCGTGGGCGGTGAAGATGATCACTTTGGTGCGCGGCCGGGCCTTCAGCACCTCCTTGGTCGCCTCGATCCCGTCGCGTTTGGGCAGCTCGACGTCGATGATCAGGACGTCGGGCTCCAGCTCCTTGACCACGTCGACGACGTCGCGCCCGTTTTCCGCCTCGCCGACGATCTCGACGATGTTCGAGTTCGACATCCGCGTCTTGATCGCCTCGCGGACGATCTCGTGGTCGTCGCAGAGAACGACGCGCTTGGCCTCCCGAACCGTCGTGCTCATCGTGACGCAATCCTTTCAGGTGCGCCGTACCTATGCAAAGTATTAGGTAGCGTGAAACTCCCGTCCCGCTCCTGCCGGTTCTCGATCAGCGCGATCATCGTCCGTCCCACGGCCACCGCCGTCCCGTTCAGCGTGTGCACCGCCTGCGGTGATTCGCCGTCGGCGGGCCGATACCTACAACCGAGCCGGCGCGCCTGGTAGTCGGTCGTGTTGGAGCAGGAGGTCAACTCGCGGTAGCGGCCCTGGCTGGGGATCCACGCCTCGCAGTCGTACTTCTTCGCGGCCGGCGCACCGAGGTCGCCGGCGGCGATGCTTACGACCCGGTAGGGGATCTCCAGCGCGGAGAGGATCCGCTCCTCGATCGCCAGCAGGCGCTCGTGCTCGGCGGCCGACTCCCCGGGCTCGACGAACGAGAACATCTCGACCTTGTCGAACTGGTGGACGCGGAAGATGCCGCGGGTATCGCGGCCGGCGGCGCCGGCCTCGCGGCGGAAGCAGGTGGAGAAGCCGGCGTAGCGCAGCGGCAGCGTGCCGGGGTCGAGGATCTGGCCGGCATGGAGGGCGGCGAGGGAGACCTCCGAGGTGCCGACCAGGAAGAGCTCGTCCTTGGGGATCTCGTAGATCTGGTCGCGGTCGCCGGGGAGGAAGCCGGTCCCGAAGAGCGCCTCCTCGCGGACGAGGACCGGCGGGACCACCGGCTCGTGGCCCTCGGCGCGCACCAGCTCGATCGCGAAGCGGACCAGCGCCAGCTCCAGGAGCACGAGGTCGCCCTTCAGGTAGGCGAAGCGCGAGCCGGAGAGCTTCGCCGCCGACTCGATGTCGATCAGGCCCAGCTCGGTCCCGATCTCGAGATGGTCGCGCGGCTCGAAGTCGAACTCGGGCCGCTCGCCGACCTCGCGGATGACGACCGCGTCCTCCTCGGTCATCCCGTCGGGGGCGTCGGGGTCGGGCAGGTTGGGGAGGGTCGTAGCGACTCGGTCGAGGTCGGCGTCGACCTTCTCCAGCTCGGCCTTGCCCGACTCGATCTTCTCCTTCAGCCCCTGGACCCTCTCCATCAGGCCCTGCGCGTCATCCCCCGCCTTCTTCGCCTCGCCGATCTGCTTGGAGAGGGCCTTGCGCTCGGCCTGGGCGTTCTCGATCTCCGGCAGCAGCTCGCGGCGGCGGGCGTCGAGCGCGAGCAGCTCGTCGACCTGTTCGGCCGCGCCGCGCCGCGCCAGCGCCCCCTTGACCCGCTCAGGGTCGGAGCGGATCAGCTTCAGGTCGAGCATGGCCCGCTCGCGCTACGGAGAGGTCTGGCCGGGGCGCGGCGAGGTCTGGGCGTTCTGCCCCGCGTACTTCGCGACGAAGCGCGCGACCGCCTCGGCATCGCTGCCGACCACGATGTTCTGGGGCATGATCGCCCCGGAGAAGCCGCCGTTCTGGATCGCGAAGAGAGCATCCTGATAGGTCTCGGTTCGCTGGTCGAGGTTCGGCCCCTGCGTCCGCAGGCCGCGATTCCCGGTCCCCTGCGCGCCGGCGGTGCTGAGCGTGTGGCAGCCGGAGCAGTGCGTGGCGAAGAGGACGGCCCCGTTGTAGTTCGGGTCGTCCTTGGAGACCGATATCCCCTGTTCGCCGAAGCCGCAGGCAACGAGCCCGAGAGCCGCGGCGGCGGCCAGAGCTGTGACTAGAACCGGGCGCACGCGGCGCGCATCATATTGTCTGGCCCAGCCATGAGTCCCCCCGACCCAGCCCGTTTCCGCGCCGCGATGGGGATGCTGCCCACCGGCGTCACCGTGGTCACCGCGACCGGCCCCGACGGCCCGGCTGGCGCCACCGCCAACGCGGTCTGCTCCCTCTCGATCGAGCCGATGCTGATGCTGGCCTGCCTGGACCGCGGCTCCCGCACCCTGCTCGCCGTCCAGGCGGCGAACCGCTTCGGGATAAACGTCCTCCACGCCGGCCAGGAGGAGGTGGCCCGCGCCTTCGCCACCAAGGCCCCGATCGCCGACAAGTGGGCGGGGGTCGAGTGGGCGGAACGCGACGGAATCCCCGCGATCGACGGCTCCCTGGTCCGGGTCGCCTGCGAGCTGCACGACGTGATCGCCGGCGGCGACCACGTGATCGTCACCGGCGAGGTGACCGGGTTGGAGACCGGCGAGGGCGACCCCCTCGTCTTCCACGCCGGCGCCTACCGACCCCTCTCCGGCTGAGATGGACGCACCCAGCACCCGCTGGAGCCTGAAAGGGCGGAACGACGAGGGAGACGAGGCCTGGCTGATCCGCGGCATCTCCCAGAAGCTCTACCGCTGCCCGGGCTGCCACGGCGAGGTCGAGATCGGCACCGACCACGTGATCGTCCAGTACGTGCGGAGGCTGGGCGGCACCGACCACCACCACTGGCACAGGCGCTGCGTAGAGGAGCTGCTGCTGCCCGGGCTGTTGGGCGTGCAGCGCGTTCCCGCCGGCGAGTCGGCCCGCTCGAAGCTCGAGGCGCGCGGTCGGCTCAAGTCCGGCCAACGCAATCGTCGCGGTGGACGGCAGCGGTAGGCTCCTGGAGCGATGGAGGCCACCACCGCACAAAGGGCATCGTGGACCTTCGCCCAGAAGGGCATCGTGGTCCTGGCGGCCCTGCAGTTGGCCTGGTCCCTGGCCGGCCTGATCGCCGAGCCGAGCTTCTCGCTCGGCGCCGACGCGCCGACCCAGCGCGTCCTCGGAGTCGACTTCAACGGCGTCCACGCGCTCTCGGGGTTCCTCCTCTTCCTGCCCGCCTTCTACTTCGCCCTGCGGCCGCGCTGGGCCCTGCTCTATGCGATCGGCGTAGCCGGAGCGCTGATCGTCACCGGCATCTGGGCCGCCTTCGACACCAGCCCGGCCGGAGTATTCGCCTTCCCCGACAACTCCGCGGACGCGATCCTCCACCTAACCACCGGCGCCCTGTTCGGCATAGTCGCAGCGATCCAGATCGCCCAAGACCGTCAGTGAGATCTGCTCTATAAACCTTAGTCTGTCGACTATAGTCGCCTTGTGACAGTCCAAATAGAGGGCACCAAGCGCTTCTTTATCGCGCACTCCTCCAAGCAAAAGAGCTTCGCTAAAGATCTCGGGGAGGCGCTGGAAGGCGATGCCTGGATCGATCTACACGAGATCGATGTCGGAGACATTCTTCTAGAAGAGGTGGCGGCGGGAATTGAGGCTGCGTCGGATTTTGTATTGCTGTGGACGCACGACTCAGCGAACTCACCCTGGGTCAAGTACTGAATGCCATATGGCGTTCGTACGCTATATGGAAGACAGTGCCATCAATATCAGGGTAATCTGCCTCGACGATACACCAGTCCCGCTGCATCTCCGTCCGCTGTTACAGGCGCGGGACACGGACAACCCGGGTCAGATCGCCCGAATACTGCTCGGCAAACCACCGACGACCCGCACACTACGGCGTTTCGTCGATAGAGCGACTGAAATGGGTGCCATTGAGGAAACTCTGTACTCGGATGACAAGGGTCATATCTGGCTCTACGGGCTTGCTGGCATTGGTAAGCGTGCACTTGCCCGCGAGTGGATCCGCCGCCTATTTGCAGAGCCCTCAAAGACAGCACAGGTACCAGTCGGCCGGGGGTTTGGATTCGTGGAGTTACACCTAGCCATATGCAGCACATTGGGTGCCGATCTCCCTCCCGCTCCACTTACCGAGCGGGAGGCGCGCGAGACCAGCTGCAATTTGATTCGCGAATTTACCCGAAATGGAGGCGTTTGGCTATTCGAAGACATTCACAATTGGCTTGATGAGAGTGCTGGTCCGCTTCCTCAGCTAGAGATGGTGACAGCGGCCTTACACGAAGCTGGCTGTACGTCGAGAGAGCGTGTAGCAATTTTTACCTCTACCCGTCGTCCATCACTACGAGGCGCGATTGCAGACGCGACGCTTAGAAGTGGCCGCTGGTGCCGGCGGCTCGTAGGGCGAGGAAGAAGATCACGCCGCAGCTTACGGCCATGATTCCCATCTCTCGGCGGACTATGGCCAGGGCCAGGGATTGCTGGTGGTCGGCGGGGAGGGATTCGAAATCGGTGTCGCCGATCTCTCGCTGGGCGGCGCCGACCCTGGCGCCCTCGGCGAGGAGGGAGACGAGGAGGGGGAGGATCCCGTAGAGGTAGTGGAGGTTGTTCGACGGTTCGTGGCCGGTGAAGACGAGTAGGCCGCCCAGCATCACCTGGAGGAAGACCGCCGCCTGGGCGCCGCGGAGCAGGTACCAGAAGGGGATCGAGGGGCGGTCTCGGAGCCAGGCGATCCCGCCCACAGAGCCCGCGACGAGGTTGAGGAGCAGGACCGCCAGACCGACGGCGAGATGGGCTTCGGCCATCTCTATTTCCGCCCTAACAGATCGGGATTCCGTTTCCTGATGCGGAAAATCACTATGTAGCAATTTGTCACAAGGTAGGTGTATAACACCGGCTGCGGCGCCGGGACAACCGGCGGAGGCAGATGCCCCCGCGAGTCCCCAAGTGCCGACGGAGACCCCTGTGCTGAAGAGCTATCTGCCAATCCTCGTCTTTGCCGCCCTCGGCCTCGGGGTCGGGGGCGCCTTCGTGATGCTCAACCACCTGATCGGCCCGAAGCGGCCGAAGCGCGCCACCGCGGCGACGCGGCGCCAGGGCGAGCCGTACGAGTCCGGCATCCCGGTCGAGGCGGCGCGGGACTTTCGCTTCGGGATCAGCTTCTACCTGGTCGCGATGCTCTTCATCCTCTTCGACATCGAGGTCGTCTTCCTCTACCCGGTCGGGGTGATCCTGAAGGGGGCCGACAGCGTCTTCGTGCTGGGCGAGCTGCTCACCTTCGTCGCGCTGCTGCTCGTCGCCTTCGCCTACGTCTGGCGCAAGGGAGCGCTGAATTGGAGGTAGAGCGCCAGACGCTGCGGTCCAGGCAGCTCCGCGCCCGCGACATGCTGCGCGGCGACCTCGAGGGCGAGGACCTGGAGCGCTTCGTCGAGGAGCGGGTCGTGATGACCAACTTCGACAAGATGTTCAACTGGGCGCGGGCGAACTCGATGTTCCCCCTCACCTTCGGGCTCGCCTGCTGCGCGATCGAGGCGCCGATCTCCCTCGTCACCGCCCGCTACGACCTCGCCCGCTTCGGCGCCGAGGCGCTGCGGGCCTCGCCGCGCCAGGCCGACTTCATCATCCTCTCGGGCCGGGTCTCGATCAAGATGGCGCCGGTCGTCCGCCGCCTCTACGACCAGATGCTGGAGCCGAAATGGGCGATCTCGATGGGCGCCTGCTCCTCGAGCGGCGGGATGTTCTCCAACTACGCGGTGGTGCAGGGGGCGGACAAGTTCATGCCGATCGACGTCTACATCCCCGGCTGCCCGCCGCGGCCCGAGGCCGTCCTCTACGGCTTCAACAAGCTGCAGCGCAAGATCATGGGCAACCCCGACCAGGGCTGGCGGCAGCGCTACAACGCCGCCGGCACCGAGGAGTGGGCGCGCGGCGGGCCGGCGAGCAAGCCGAGCACCGAGGCCCTGGAGGCCTACCAGGCGGCAAGGGAGCTGGTCCGTGCCTGACGCCCCCGGGCTCGAGCTGATCCGGGGGGAGCTCGAGCAGCACCACCCCGGCGCGGTGCTCGACACGAGCTTCGACCGTAGGCAGGCGGCGCTCGTCGTGGACCCCGAGCAGATCCTCGACGTGCTGCGCTGGCTGCGCGAGACGCCGGGACAGGGCTACCGCTTCCTCTCCAGCCTGCACGCCGCCGACTACCTGCCGGCCGCTCCCCGCTTCGCGGTGCATTACGAACTCTTGAACCGCGACAGGGTAGAACGCCTCCGGGTCAAAGCGATGCTCACTGACCCCGGCGAGGATGCGCTGCCGGAGATCGATTCCTGTGTGGAGCTGTTCCCGACCGCCGAGTTCCAGGAGCGCGAGGCCTACGACTTCTTCGGGATCGTGTTTCGAGGGCACCCGGATCTGACGCGGATCCTGTTGCCCGACGACTACGTGGGCTGGCCGCAGCGGCGCGATTTCCCGGTCGGAGGCGAGCCGGTCACCTTCACCTACAACGAGGCCGCCCGTGGCTGAGGCCCAAAAAACCGCTTCCGCTGTTCCTTTGCCTCAAATAACTGGGCAAAGGAACAGCGGAACGGTGGAGACCGAGGTTATGACGGTCAACATTGGCCCCCATCACCCCGCCACGCACGGGGTGCTGCGGCTGGTGGTGGACCTCGAGGGGGAGGTGGTTCGGGACCTGAAGCCGGTGATCGGGTACGTCCACACCGGGATCGAGAAGTCCTGCGAGGACAAGTCCTATTGGAAGGTCATCCCCTTCGTCGAGCGGATGGACTACGTCTCCTACTTCTTCCAGATGGAGGCCTTCTGCGGGGCGGTGGAGCGGCTGGTCGAGCTGGAGATCCCCGACCGGGCCAAGTACCTGCGGGTGATCTTCCTGGAGCTGAACCGGATCCACTCCCACCTGGTCTGGCTGGGGACGACGGCGCTCGACCTCGGCGCGATCTCGATGCTCTGGTACTGCTTCCGCGAGCGCGAAAAGATCCTCGACCTCTTCGAGATGGCGGCCGGGCAGCGGATGCACACCCGCTACTTCCAGGTCGGCGGCGTGATCGAGGACATCCCGCCGGGCTTCGAGGCGAAACTGCGCGAGTTCATCGCCGACATGCCGGTCCGGGTGCAGCAGTACCAGGCGCTGCTGGACCGCAACGAGATCTTCCTCTCGCGGACCAAGGGGGTCGGCACGGTGTCGCGCGAACGGCTGCTGGAGCTGGGCGTCACCGGGCCGCTGCTGCGCGCCGCCGGCGAGCCCTGGGACCTGCGCAAGGCCTTCGACTACCTCGCCTACCCCGAGTTCGATTTCAAGATTCCGGTCGGGACGGTCGGCGACGGGTACGACCGCTACCGGGTGCGGCTGGCCGAGATCGTCGAGTCGGTGCGGATCATCGAGCAGGCGCTCGACGGGCTGCCCGAGGGCCCGCACATCGCCGACGACCGCAAGTACGTGCTGCCGCCGCGCTCGGAGCTGTCGACCTCGATGGAGTCGCTGATCCACCACTTCAAGCTGGTCACCGAGGGCTACCGGGTGCCGGCCGGCGAGGTCTACTACTCGATCGAGTCGCCGCGAGGGGAGCTGGGCTGCTTCGTCCTGGCCGACGGCTCCTCGAAGCCGGCGCGGGTGCACTTCCGCGACCCGTCGTTCGTGAATCTTCAGGCGTTCAGGGACATGTCGGTTGGCGGCTACGTCGCCGACATGATCGCCAGCCTGGGGATGTTGGACCCGATCCTGGGGGGGGTGGACCGATGAACCACCTGCCGGTGGATCCCGCCCTGACCGAAGGGCGCGTTTCGGATCGGTCCCCGGAGGGAATTCCTGAGCTTCACGAGGTGGACTGTCCGCTGGAGCTGCGGGAGCACATCGAGGAGTTGATGTCGCGGTATCCGGATCGGAAATCTGCCTCTATCCCGGCGCTTTGGGCTGTGCAGCGGTTGTACGGGTGGTGCACGCCGGAGGGGATTCGGCAGGCTGCTGCGGTTATGCGGGTTACGCCCGCCTATCTGGAGTCGGTTGCCAGCTTCTATGACTTGCTGCACACCAAGCCGGTCGGCTCTCACAAAGTCGCCGTCTGCACGAACATCAGCTGCTGGATGCGGGGTGGGGACGAGTTGTTGGACGCCTTCCGCGCCGCGGCCGAGGGCGACGAGGACGTCTACGTCACCAGGTTCGAGTGCCTCGGCGCCTGCGACATCGCCCCGATGGCCTCGATCGACGAGCGCTACTTCGGCCCGCTGGAGGCGGCCGACGCGGCGGCCGCGATCGAGCAGCTCAAGTCGGGAGGGGACGTGCTCCCCGAGAAGGCTTTGGAGAAGCGACCGCTTGCGGGTGACGCCGATGCCTGAGACACGCGTCCTGCTGAAGCACGCCGAGGACCCGAACCTGCGCACGCTCGCCGGCTACAGGGGCTACGGCGGCTACGCGACCCTGGAGAAGGCCTACCGCGAGATGGAGGCCGACGAGCTGCTGAAGGCGCTGGAGGACTCCGGGCTGCGCGGCCGGGGCGGCGCCGGCTTCTCGATGGGCAAAAAGGCCTCGTTCCTGCCTCGCGGCGAGATGAAGAAGTACCTCTGCTGCAACGCGGACGAGTCCGAGCCGGGGGCCTTCAAGGACCGCGAGCTGATGCTGCGCAACCCGCACCAGCTGATCGAGGGGATCGCGATCGCCGCGCTCGCCGCCGGCGCCGGCAACGCCTTCATCTTCATCCGCGGCGAGTACGACCTGCAGGCCGGCGTCCTCGAGACCGCGGTCGCCGAGGCATACGAGGCCGGCTACCTCGGGGAGAACATCCTGGGCACGCGGCGCGACCTGGAGCTGGTCGTCCACCGCGGCGCCGGCGCCTACATCTGCGGCGAGGAGACGGCGCTGCTCGACGCGCTCGAGGGCAAGCGCGGCAACCCGCGGCTGAAGCCACCCTTCCCGGCGGTGCAGGGCCTCTACGGCGGCCCGACCCTGATCAACAACGTCGAGACGCTCTCCAACGTGCCGCGGATCGTCGCCCACGGGGCGGAGTGGTTCCGCGGCTTCGGCACCGAGCAGTCCCCGGGGACCAAGGTCGTCTCGGTCTCGGGATGCGTCCAGCGGCCGGGCAACTACGAGGTCGAGCTGGGGATCCCGATCCGCGAGCTGGTCTTCGACCTGGCCGGCGGCCCCGAGGAGGGCCACGAGGTCAAAGCCTTCTACCCCGGCGGCTCCTCCTCGCCGGTCCTCACCGCCGCCGAGCTCGACCTCCCCTACAGCTTCGAGGCGATGGCGGAGGCCGGCTCGATGCTGGGATCGGGCTCGATCATCGTCGCCGACGACCGGGTTTCGATTCCCCATATGGCGCTGCGCACGGCGCGCTTCTACCACCACGAGTCCTGCGGCAAGTGCACCCCCTGCCGCGAGGGGACCAACTGGACGGTGAAGATGCTGGAGCGCGTGGTGCGCGGCGAGGCGACGCCGATGGACCTCGACATCATCGCCTCGGTCCAGCAGAACATCATGGGCAACTGCCTCTGCGTGCTCGGCGACGCGATGGCGATGCCGGTCTCGGCGATGGTGCGCAAGTTCCGGCCGGAGTTCGAGGCCTTGATCGAGGCCGGTCAGGCGGTGGCGGCGTGAGCGGCAAGGCCGAGGTGACGCTGATCATCGACGGGCGCGAGGTGGCCGCGACCGAGGGCGAGATGCTCCACGACGCCGCCAGGCGGGGCGACGTCGAGATCCCGGTCTTCTGCTACGAGCCGAAGCTCGGCAACCCGGTCGGCGCCTGCCGGATGTGCCTGGTCGAGATCGAGGGGATTCCGAAACTGCAGACCTCCTGCTCGACCCCGGTCCGCGACGGGATGGTCGTCCACACCCGCAGCGAGCAGGTCAAGGAAGCGCAGAGCGCGGTGGTCGAGTTCCTGCTCGTCAACCACCCGCTCGACTGCCCGGTCTGCGACAAGGGCGGCGAGTGCCCGCTGCAGGACATCTCGATGGGCTGGGGACCCGGGAAAAGCCGCGTCACCGACCCCAAGCGCCACTTCGAGAAGCCGCTGCCGCTCAGCCCGCTGATCGCGATCGACCGCGAGCGCTGCATCCTCTGCTACCGCTGCGTCCGCTTCAGCCAGGAGGTCGCCGAGGACGCGCAGCTGCAGCTGCTGGAGCGCGGCGACCGCAGCTACGTCGGCACCTTCGACGACCGCCCCTACATCGCCCCCTTCCACGGCAACATCACCGAGCTGTGCCCGGTCGGGGCGCTGACCTCCTACACCTACCGCTTCCGCGCCCGCCCCTGGGACATCGAGCAGGCCGGCTCGGTCTGCACGCTCTGCCCGAGCCAGTGCAACGTCAGCTTCACGGTCCGCGACGAGCAGGTGAAGCGGGTGCTGGGGCGCGACAACGCCGAGGTCGACGACGGCTGGCTCTGCGACCGCGGGCGCTACGGCTTCCAGATGTTCGGAGCCGAGGAGCGGATCGTGGGCCCGAGGCTGCGGGGCGGCGAGCCCGCCGGCTGGGAGGACGCGATCGCAAAGGCCGCCGAGGGCCTGCGGGCGGCCGGCGGCGCGACCGCGGCGATCGTGGGCGACGCCTCCAACGAGGAGGGCTACCTGGTCCAGCGCATCCTCCGCGAGGCCCTCGGCTCCCCCCACGTCGAGTCCCGCACCTCCCGCGGGCCGGGCCGAGCGACCCTCCTCCGCCTCTCCGACCCCGCCATCTCGGCCCGGGTCCGCGACATCGACAAGGCCGACGCGATCCTCGTAGTGGGCACCGACCCCCTCCACAGCTCCCCGATCCTCGACCTGCGAATCCGCAAGGCGATCCGCCGCAACGGCGCCCGCCTAGCGGTGGCCACCGACCGCCCCACCGCCCTCGACGGCGGCGCCGAGGCGGTGGCCCGCTACGCCCCGGGCGGCGCCGGCGCCTTCCTCTCCGAGCTGGCGGCGATTCTGGCCGTCGCCGATGCCCCCTCCTCACTCGCAACTCGTCGAAGTGACGTCGAGGGGCTGTCGCCCGAAGCTTCCGGCTCCTCCCGCGCAAAACGTGAGGAGGGGGTATCGGCAGCGGCCAACGCACTCCAGGACGCCGAAAGCGTCGTCGTCATTTGGGGCGAGCGGATCGGCCGCGAGCAGGGCGCCATCGCGCCCTGCTCGACCTGGCGGCCGTGCTCGAACATCGCCGACACCGAGGGCTCGGGCCTGCTCGAGATCCCGGAGCTTCGACCAACGCCCGCGGCCTGCGCGAGGTCGGCTGCCTCCCGGACGCCGGCCCGGGCCTGACGGAAACAGCAGCGGGCAAGGACACAGAAGCAATCCGCGCCGCCCTCGAATCGGGCGAGCTGAAGTCCGTGCGTCCTTTTCGGCGTCGACCCCCTGCGCGACTTCCCAGACACAGAAGCTTGGAACCGAGCCCTCCAAGCCGCCGACCACGTAGTCGCCTTCTCCCTCTTCGAGAACGCCACTACGGCTACGGCCGACGTCGTCTTCCCCCTGGAGACCCACGCCGAGAAAGAGGGCACCGTGACGCACCCCGACGGCCGCCTCCAGCGCGTGCGCCCGAGCGCTGCTCGTCCCGGCGACATCCGCCCGACGCGCGATGCCTTGACCGAACTCTCCGCGGCCCTAGGCCACGACACAGGCATCGCCTCTCAGCCTTCGGCCCTCGCCGCAATCGCCGACGCCGTCAGCTTCTACGCGGGGATCACGGACACCGAGATCTGCGGCCGAGGAATCCGCTGGCAGGATCGCCCCGCAGCTTCCGCCGTCCCGGCGGCCGGTAGTGAGACGGGTGCCGGTGCCCCCTCCTCACGTTTTGCGCGGGAGGAGGACGGCGTTAGCGGCGACAGCAACCAAACTCCCCATCGACGAGTTGCGAGTGAGGAGGGGGTACCGGCACCCGTCCCCGCCACCCTCGCCCTGGGCACGTACCGCGACCTCTGGGCCGGCCCGATCACCGAGTTGAACCCGTCGCTGCGATTCCTGGCGCCGCAGCAGCGAGTGGAGCTGTCGCCCGCAGACGCAGAACGCCTGGGCTTGAAGAGCGGCGACGACGTGGACGTCGCCCAGAACGGGACCAGCCTGCGGGCGAAGGTCGCGATCAAGGAGCGAGTGAGCGAGGGAGTGTGCTTCCTCGCTGAGGGAACCGCCGAGGGGAACGCGAACGCCCTGCTGAACGGCGGGCCCGTGTCAGTCCAGATCACGAAGGTGAGCGCGTGATCCCGATCGCCGACCCGAGCTACGCCGAGGCGACCTGGGTGATGATCGTCAAGTCGCTGGTGATCTTCGGCGTGATCTTCGGGATCTTGCCGGTGATGACCGTGCTGGAGCGCAAGCTGATCGGGCGGTTCCAGCACCGCTACGGGCCGAACCGGGTGGGGCCGTTCGGGATCCTGCAGCCGCTCGCCGACGTCGGCAAGCTGCTCGGCAAGCAGGCGTTCCGGCCGGCCAACGCGATCCCGACCCTGTTCATCCTCGGCCCGCTGCTGCCGGTCCTCTCGGGCGTCCTCGCGCTGGCGATCATCCCCTTCGGCGACGTCCAGCACGGCGTCGGGCTGTACGGGATCGACGTGCCGATCGGGATCCTCTACTTCTTCGCGGTCGGCTCGATCGCCTTCTACGGCCTGGTGCTCGGCGGCTGGGGGTCGGGCTCGAAATACAGCTTCCTCGGCGCGATGCGCTCCGCCGCGCAGCTGATCTCCTACGAGGTCTCGATGGGCTTGGCGCTGCTCGGAGTGGTCATGATGAGCGGCTCGCTGTCGCTGGTCGAGATCGTCCACGCCCAGGGCCAGATCTGGTTCATCGTGCCCCAGGCCGTCGGCTTCCTGATCTTCATGGTTGCCGGCTTCGCCGAGACGAACCGCGCCCCGTTCGACCTGCCCGAGGCGGACGCCGAGCTGGTCCAGGGCTTCATGACCGAGTACGGGGGGATGCGCTTCGGCAGCTTCCTGCTGGTCGAGTACATGGAGATCATCGTCGTCTCCGGAATCGCCGCCGCGATGTTCCTCGGCGGCTGGATGGGCCCCGGCCCGAGCTGGCTCGACCCGATCTGGATGCTGGCGAAGATGTTCGGGCTGGTCATCTTCTTCATCTGGATCCGCGCGACCCTGCCGCGGCTGCGCTACGACCAGCTGATGAGCCTCGGCTGGAAGGTGCTGCTGCCGCTGGCAACGCTGAACGTGCTGGTGACCGCGGTCCTGGTGGTGGTCACATGACCGAGTTCCCCTACCTGAAGGACCAGGACGTGGTCGAGGTCCAGCGCGGGCCCGACCCGGGCGGGGTCGGCGGCGCCTACCGCGCCTTCCGCGAGACCGCGCGCGGCCTGAAGACGACCCTGGCGCGGCTGATCGAGGGGCCGCTGACGATCCAGTACCCGGAGGAGAAGACGCCCGTCTACCCGCGCTTCCGCGGCCGCCACAAGCTGCACCGCTTCGAGGACACCGGGCTGGAGAAGTGCGTCGGCTGCTCGCTCTGCGCGGCGGCCTGCCCGGCCGACTGCATCCGGGTCGTCGCCGCCGAGAACATTCCCGGCGAGCGGGTCTCGGCCGGCGAGCGCTACGCCGCGGTGTACGAGATCAACCTCTCGCGCTGCATCTTCTGCGGCTACTGCGAGCTGGCCTGTCCGTTCGACGCGATCACGATGGGGCACGAGTACGAGATGGCCGACTACGACCGCTTGGACCTGATCTTCACCAAGGAGATGCTGCTGGCCGAGTCGCTCGAGCAGGTGCCGCTGAAAGAGGAGGGCGAGTGATGGAAGCGGTCCTCTTCTTCGCGGCCGCGATCGGCGCCCTCGGCGGGGCGGTCGGCGTCGTCGCCCTGCGCAACCCCTTCTACAGCGTGCTGGCGCTGATCGTCCACCTCTTCGCCCTCGCCGTCCTCTTCCTGCTGCTCGCCGCGGCCTTCGTCGCCGCCGCGCAGGTGGTCGTCTACGCGGGCGCGGTGATGGTCCTCTACGTCTTCGTCGTCGCCTACGTCGGCGGCGGCGAGGAATCGGCCTTCGAGCCGATCCCCGGCCAGCGGCTCCTCGCCCCCCTGCTCGGCGCCGCCCTCTTCATCGAACTCTCAGTCGCCGTCCTAGCCTCCTCCCTCCTAGCCCTCGGAACCGACGGCCCCCACGTAAACCCGGGCTTCGGCAACCCCGCAGCAATCGGCCGAATCCTCCTGGAGAAGTTCCTCATCCCCTTCGAAGCCTCCTCGATCCTGCTCCTGCTAGCGGCGGTCGGCGCTGTGGTCCTCGCTGGCCGCAAGCGTGAGGGGGAGTCCGCATGAACATCGAGTGGTACATCGTCCTCTCGAGCCTCCTCTTCGCGGTCGGCGCGATGGGAATCCTGATCCGCCGCAGCCCGATAGTCATCCTGCTCTGCCTGGAATTGATGCTGAACGCGGGCAACCTGGCGCTGGTCGCCTTCAGCCGCATGGTCGGCAACCAGCAAGGGCAGGTCTTCGCCCTGGTCGTGATGGTGATTGCCGCCTGCGAGGTCGTCGTCGGCCTGGGGCTGATCGTGGCGATCTTCAGGCGCAAGATCCCGCTCAACGTCGATGACCTGAGGGAGCTGCGGGGATGAGCGCAACCGCCTGGTCCTGGCTGGTCCTGCTCTTCCCGCTGCTCGGCTCGATCGCGATCGCCCTCGGCTACCGCGTCCTGCCGGCGCGCCTCGCGGGCGCGATCGGCACCGCGGCGATCGCCCTCGCCTTCGCCTGCGGGATCGCGGCGCTGGTCAGCCTGCTCGGCGAGTCGCCCGAGGCGCGCCATCATGCCTCCTCGCTCTGGGACTACGCCAGCGCCGCCGGGCTCGACATCAAGCTCGGCATCTTCGTCGACCCGCTCTCGGTCTTCATGGTCCTGGTCGTCACCGGCGTCTCGACCCTGATCCACCTCTACTCGTTCGGCTACATGCAGTCCGACGAGGGCTACCACCGCTTCTTCAGCTACCTCAACTTCTTCGTCTTCTCGATGCTGCTGCTGGTCCTGGCCGGCAACTTCGTGCTGCTGATCGTCGGCTGGGCCTTCGTCGGCTTCGCCTCCTACGCGCTGATCAGCTTCTGGTACCGCCGTGCCACCGCGACCGGCGCCGGGATGAAGGCCTTCGTGATCAACGTCGTCGGCGACATCGGCCTGATGCTCGCCGCCTTCCTGCTCTTCCGCGAGCTGGGGACGTTCGACTACGGGGCGGTCTTCGCCAGGGCGCCGCAGGCCTTCCACACCAACGAGTGGACGGTGACCGCGATCTGCCTGCTGCTCCTGGTCGGCGCCTTCGCCAAGTCCGCCCAGCTGCCGTTCCACACCTGGCTGCCGGACGCGATGGAGGGCCCGACCCCGGTCTCCGCCCTGATCCACGCGGCGACGATGGTCACCGCCGGCGTCTACCTGATCGCCCGCACCCACGTCCTCTTCGTCCTCTCCCCGACAGCCGCCGACATCGCCGCCTTCGGCGGCCTGGCGACGCTGCTGGTCGCCGGGACGATCGCGCTGGTGGTGACCGACCTGAAGCGGGTGATCGCCTACTCGACGATGAGCCAGATCGGCTACATGATCATGGGCGTCTCGATCGGCGCCTACAGCGCCGGCCTCTTCCACCTGATGACCCACGCCTTCTTCAAGGCGCTGCTGTTCATGGCGGCCGGCTCGATCATCGCCGCGATGGCGAACCGCCAGAACATCGACGAGATGAGCGGCTTCGGCAAGGCGATGCGCTTCACCTCGGCGATGCTGCTGATCGGCGGGCTGGCGCTCGCCGCCTTCCCCGGCACCTCGGGCTTCTTCTCGAAGGACGAGATCCTCGCCTACGCCGACGCGCGCGGCGGCTTCTACGCGATCTTCTCCGTGCTCGGCTACGTCGGCGCGCTGATCACCGCCGTCTACACCTTCCGGCTGGTCTTCCGGATCCTGCCCGGAGCGCCGTGCAGGGAGGCGCGGGAGCTGATCGAGAGCGGCCACGTCGCCCACGCCGAGCCCGTCAACCCGGCGACCGGCGAGGCGGAGGACGCCGAGGTCGGCTTCCCCGGCGCCGAGCACCACATCGCCGAGCAGTCCTGGCCGATGAAGGTTGCGATGGGGGTGCTGGGCTTCCTGGCGCTGTTCGGCGGGCTGATCCAGGTGCCGGGAGTCGACGAGGTCGTCACCAAGTTCCTCGACCCGGTCTTCGCCAACTCGCCGCTGGCGGCGATCCAGCCCTCGGTCGCCGCGTCCTGGGAGGGCCTGGCGCTCGGCGCGGCGATCTCGGTCGCCGGCATCGCCATCGCCTACTACCTCTATGTCGCCCAGCCGGCGACCCCGGCGATGCTGATCCGGCGCCTGCGCCCGCTCTACACGCTCTTCCTCAACAAGTGGTACTTCGACGAGCTGATCGACCTGGTGGTGGTGCGGCCGGCGCTGGCGATCGGCCGCTTCGCCAACCGGACCTTCGAGCGAGTCGTGGTCGGCGGCCTGATCGCCGGCACCGAGGACGTCGTGGGGAGCGCCGGGCGCGTCGTCCGCACCGTGCAGAGCGGCTTCGTTCGCAGCTACGCGCTCCTCCTGGTCGCCGGCTTCGCCGCCCTCGCCCTCTACTTCCTGCTCACCTCATCATGATCAACTCGGTCCTCTGGACACCCCTCGTCTTCGGCCTGATCGGCCTCTTCCTGCCGAAGCGGCTGACCGGCTGGTGGGCGGCGCTGGGGACGGCGGTGACGCTGGGCCTGGCGATCGCCCTGCTGGCCGGGTTCGACTCGAGCGCGAGCGGCCTGCAGGACAGCGTCGACGTCAACTGGATCCCCGGCCTCGGGGTCGACTACAGCCTCGGGGTCGACGGGCTCAACGTCTTCCTGCTGCTGCTGACCGCGGTGCTGTGGACCGGGGCGACGGCCTTCGCCGCCTTCCGCGAGCAGGAGCGCCCGCAGCTCTTCTTCCTGATGATGCTGCTCGGCGAGACCGCGACCATGGGCTCGTTCCTGGCCCAGGACCTGCTCCTCTTCGTCCTCTTCTTCGACCTGATGCTGGTGCCGTTCTACTTCCTGTTCGGCGTCTGGGGGACGGATCGGGCCGACGGCGTCACCGCCTCGGCGGCGACGCTGAAGATGATCGTCTACACGCTGATCGGCTCGCTGCTGATGCTGGTCGCGGCGGTCGCGACGGCGATCCTCTCCGCAGACGGGGGGCACATCACCTTCTCGATCGCGGCGCTGGGCCAGCACCCGCTCGGGGCGGGAAGCCAGCGCTGGATCTTCTGGTTCTTCGCCGCCGCCTTCCTGGTCAAGATGCCCGCCTTCCTGCTGCACGGCTGGATGCCGGACGCCTACCGCGCCGCGCCGCTGCCGGCGCTGGCGGTCTTCTCCGGCGTGCTGGCCAAGGTCGGCGCCTACGGCTTCCTGCGGATCGTGCTGCCGCTCTTCCCCTCCGCGACGATCCAGTTCCAGGAGGTGATCCTGGTGATCGCGCTGGCCTCGATCCTCTACGGCTCGGTGATGGCCTTCACCCAGACCAACATCCGGCTGATCGCCGGGTACTCCTCGGTGGCGCAGCTCGGCTTCATCACCGCCGGGATCTTCGCCCTGCGGGCCGACGGCGCCGACGGCGCGATCCTGCAGATGGTCAACCACGGCCTCGTGGTCGCGCCGATCTTCATCATCGTCGCGATCCTCGCGGAGCGGTCCGGGACCGAGGACCTGCGGGAGATGGGCGGGATGGCGATGCGCGCCCCGGTCCTGGCGGCGCTGTTTTTGATCGTCACCCTGGCGACCCTGGCGATGCCGGGATCGGCCAACTTCGTCGGCGAGTTCTACATCCTCAACAGCCTCTTCCAGGCGAAGATCGTCTTCGCCCTGATCGCGATCAGCGGCGTCGCGATGTCGGCCTACTACGCGCTGCGCCTCTACCAGCGCACGATGCACAACCGCAGGCCGGAGGGACTCGCCTCGCGGGAGATCGGCTGGCGCGACGGCGTCGTCCTGGCGCCGCTGGTGCTCTGCATCCTCGGCCTGGCCCTCTACCCGCAGCTGATCCTCCACCGCACCGACCCTTCGGTAACCCAAGCCGTCACGAAGGTCAGCGCAGTCGCACCGACGGCCCGTTCCACGCAAATCGCGGAGGCCAAATGACCTTGCGCTGTTCCTTTTCCTCGTTATGTGCCGCAAAAGAACAGCGGAGCGTTCTTTTATGAACTTCCACGCACCGCACCTCGACTACGCAGGTCTCTCGCCGATCCTCGCGCTGACCGCGGGGATCTGCGTCGTGCTGCTGACGGCGGTCTTCGACCGCACGAAGCGGGTCGCGCCGTTGCTGACGATGCTGACCCTGGCCGCGACGGCCGGGCTGCTGATCTGGCAGTGGGACGACGTCCAAGGACCTGGTCACGGGGGCGCTGCGCCTCGACGACCTGGCGATCTCGATCTCCCTGCTGGCGATCTTCGCCGCGGCGATCACCGTCGCGCTCTCGATCCGCGAGCCCGCCGCCGAGCAGGCCGGCGTCGGGCGAGTACCACGCGCTGCTGCTCGGCTCGGTGCTCGGGATGACGCTGCTGGCGCAGGCGCAGAACCTGGTCAGCATGTTCGTCGCGATCGAGACCCTCTCGATCCCCCTCTACATCCTCTGCGCGACCAACCTGCGCCGCGAGCGGTCGCTCGAGTCGGGGCTGAAGTACCTGATCGTCGGCTCGCTGGGCTCGGCGACGCTGCTCTACGGGATGGCGTTCATCTACGGGGGCTCGGGCTCGACCGGCTTCGCCGGGATCGCCGCCGGGATCGGCCAGAAGGGGATGCTCGGCGACCCGCTCGTCCTGGTCGGGATCGCGCTGGCGGCCGTCGGCCTCGCCTTCAAGACCTCGATCGCGCCCTTCCACCAGTGGACGCCCGACGTCTACGAGGGGGCTCCCACCCCGATCACCGGCTTCATGGCGGTGGCGACCAAGGCGGCGGCGTTCGCCGTCTTCGTCCGCTTCTTCGACGTCGCCCTGGCCCCGCAGGCCGGCGACTGGCAGCCGGCCCTGGCGGTCCTCGCCGCGGTCTCGATCGTGGTCGGCAACGTCGGAGCCCTCGGCCAGCGCTCGCTGAAGCGGATGCTCGGCTACTCGGGAGTCGCCCAGGCCGGCTACATCCTCGGCGGGCTGGTGGTCGCCTCGGAGGAGGGCGTCAACGCCCTCGTCTTCTACCTCGCCGTCTACACCGTGATGAACCTGGCCGCCTTCGCGGTGATCGTCGCCCGCGAGCGCGAGACCTCCTACGACGACGACATCCGCGCCGTCGAGGGCCTCGGCCGGGAGCGCCCGCTGCTCGCCTGGCCGCTGACCATCTCGATGCTCGGCCTCGCCGGGATGCCGGCGACCGCGGGCTTCATCGGCAAGCTCTACCTGATCGAGGCGCTGGTCCAGGGCGACTACACCTGGCTGGCGGTCTTCATCGCGGTCGGCACGATGATCTCCCTCGCCTACTACCTGCCGGTGGTGGCGGCGATGTGGATGCGGCCGAGCGGCGAGGCTGCCGCGATGCCGGCGATCGCCGGCGCCTCCCCCGAGGCCGACCCGATCGACCCCGAAGCCGGCCGCCGCATCTACCTGGTCGGCCCCGCGCTCCTCGTCGCCGCCGCGGTCGTCTTCTTCGGCGTCATCCCCCAGCCTCTGGTCGACTTCGCCCAGCACGCCGGCGCCGGGCGTCCCGGCGCGGCGGGTCCGTCCTTGCCTGCGGTGCAAGCTCGGGGTGGTCCCCAATCACGCCGCTCGCTAGGTCAGACTGCGCCGTAGACTGAGCGCCGGAATGGGCGTCCTGCTGATAGCCGCGACGATCGTCGTCGCGATCGTCGTCGGCGTCTTCGCGGAGCGGCGCCGGCCGCTGACCGCCGGCCTCGCCGCGCGCCGCGCTCTGACGCTGATCCTCTACGTCCTGCTGCCGCCGGTGGTCTTCTTCAACCTCGCCGCCAGCGAGATCGACGTCAGCCACGGAATCGGCCTCGCGGTGGGGATCCTCGCCGTCTCGCTCGCCTCGTTGCTCGCTTGGTGGGTCGCCAGGCGCGTTCTGCGGCTGTCACGGCAGCGGACCGGCGCGGTCATCGTCGCCGTGCTCTGCGTCAACACCGCCTACCTCGGCTACCCGCTGACCGTGGCGCTGCTCGGCCGCGACCAGCTCCCGACCGCCGTCCTCTACGACGTGCTGGTCAGCGGACCCTCGCTGCTGCTCGGCGCCTTCGCGGTCGGGGCCGCCTTCGGCACGAGGGCCGGCGAAGGCCCGCGCCAGCGGGTGCGCGCCTTCTTCACCCGCAACCCGCCGCTCTACGCGGCGATCGCCGGGCTGCTCGCGCCGCGGGCTCTGGCCCCCCATCTGCTGGTCGACCTCTCGCAGGCTCTCGTCGTCGCGATCCTGCCGATCGGCTTCTTCGCGGTCGGCGCGACCCTGGCCGAGAACGCCGAGCACGGCGTGCTGCCGATGCCGCCGCCGCTGAGCCGGCCGGTGGCGCTCGCGGTGGTCTCGCGGCTGGCGATAGCGCCGGCGCTGCTGATGCTGCTCGCCGCGCCGCTGATCCACCTCCCCGCCGCCTACCGCTTGCTCTCAGCGATGCCGTCCGGCATCAACTCGATGGTCGTCGCCCATGCCTACGGGCTCGACATGGAGATCACCGCCGAGGCGGTCACCTGGTCGACCGCGATCGCAGTCGCCGCAGCCCTCGCCTCACTGCTGTTCTGAGCAGTACCGCTATCGCCCCGCAAACAAGAGGTGCATGCCGTCCGTGTAGCTGTGGCCGGGGGTGTCGTGGCAGGCGTGGTCGCCGGGTGGGGCGGCGTAGGCGAGGGCTATGCAGGCGCCGATCGCGCGCTGGCCGTAGGCGTTGGGGTGGAGGGACTCGCGGGGCGATCCCTGGGTGAAGCCGAGGCGGCGGAACCACTCCGCGGTGAGTGGGGAGGGGCCTGCCGGGCCGACGCGGACGGGCGCGGCTGTCGCAGAGCTGGTGGCCGTCGAGGGCGTGCTGGAGGTCGAGGAACTCGGCGCCCTCGCTCGCCGCGGCCGCCCTCATCGTCGCGGCGATCGCCAGGGTCGCCTGCCGCTCCGCCCAGTCGGCGTCGGCGTTCCAGAGCGGGCAGCCGCCCTCGGTGAGCCGGCTCCAGCCGTCCTCCGGGTAGCGGATCGACGATCCCGCCGGGAACGGCGACGCGTACCCCATGACCAGCAGCCGGTAGCCAGAGCGCAGGTAGCCGGCGGCCGCCATCACGGCCCGGACTTCGCGCAGCGACTTGCGCAGGCCGCGCGCCGCGGCGGGCAGCGCCGCCTCGATCTCGGCCTGCGCGCCGCTGCGGCAGAAGGCCGGATCGTCCGGTGAGCTGCGCGCCCAGTCGAGGGCGCAGTCGGCGACCAGCCCGCCGAAGCCGACGTCGTTGGCGCCGACCGTCAACACCACAAGGCGCACGTCGTCGCGCCGGGCCACCGCCGCAAGCTGGTCCGCCTGCGGCGCCTCGCCGAAGTGCGATCGCCCGCCCGACGAGGCCCGCCAGACGTTCTCCTCCTTCGCGCCCGAGCAGGCGAGGTTGACCTTCCGCCCCACGGCGATCGGCGCGCTCTCGATCGGCGCCACGTCGGAGCGGTGGCAGGCGTTGCCCTCGGAGGCACCGTAGACGAGGCTCGGGTCGTACTCGCAACCCCACTCGCCGCAGTCGAAGGCGGCGCGATCGGTCCCCGAGCGCGTCCCGAACGGATCGACCCCGTTGCCCATCCAGCGCCCGCCCTCGCCGGAGATGAAGCTGTCCCCCATCGAGACGATCGCAGTGGCCGGCGAGCCCGGGCTCGCCCATGCTCCAGTCGCCGCCGTCCCCAACACCGCGGCCACGACACCGACCGCGATCCCCGCTTTCACCTGTCTCATCACTCGTCCTCTCGGTCGCGCCGGCGCCTCCCGCCGGCTCTACAGGAGATAAATCGCGGCTGCTAGCCGGAGTCAAGGCGATCGCGGGAGTTGTCACACGGTCGACACCGAATTGAGGCACTTGGCCCTCAACCGGCTCGTCGGATCGCGCGGCTAGGATCGGCCGATGCGTTATCCGGTCGAGTCATTTACCTCTGAGGAGCGAGAGCTCCTTGCTCCTCACTTCACCAACCTCGACCGGCCCGTCTTCGCCCTCGTCAACCTGCCCGAGACCGTCAAGGGGGCGCTTTTTGCCCGCTATTCGCGGTATTCCGGGACGGTTCGCCGCCTCTTCCTGGAGGAGTTCGCGGCCGACGCCGCGCCCGGTGAGCGACCCTTCGACGGCGCCGAGGGCGAGCGCGCCGCGAAGCTGTACGAGCGGGTCTTCCTCGGCTACGGCGACGACTCGATCGCCCAGGTCGGCGGCGCCCACATCGCCTGCGAGTGGGTCTCCAACGTCCTCACCAAGGTCCTCCAGCGCGGCCGCCTCGCCGCCTACCTGGAGCAGTCGACCCGCTACATCCCCTACGACAAGCCGCTGCCCGAGGACGCCGGCGGCGGCTACCGCTACTACCGCGACGACGAGCTCGGCCCCGAGTTCGCCGTCGCGATGGACGAGCTGTTCGCGATCTACTCGCGCTCGCTGGGGCGGGTCGAGGCCTGGGCGGCGGAGCGCTGGCCGCGCGGCGACGACGAGCCCGAGGGGCCCTGGCGGCGCTCGATCCGCGCCAAGGCGCTCGACCTGCTGCGCGGCCTGCTCCCCGCCGCGACGCTGAGCCACGTCGGCATCTACGCCTCCGGCCAGGCCTACGAGCAGATGCTGCTGCGGCTGATGGCCTCGCCGCTGCCCGAGGCGCGCGAGTACGGCGGGATGATCCTGGGAGAGCTGCAGCAGGTGATGCCGAGCTTCGTCGCCCGGGTCGAGCGGCCCGACCGCGGCGGCGAGTGGGTCGAAGTACCTGGAGCAGCGCCGCGAGGCGACCGAGCGCTGGGTCTCGCGGCTCGGCCTCGACCGCCGCGGCGCCGGCGAGGACACGCCCTCGGTCGAGCTGGTCCACGTCGACGGGACCGAGGAGGACCTGCTCGCCTCCTGCATGTTCGAGTCGGCGGCGACGCCGGAGACCGAGATCCGCGCCCGGCTCGACGTGCTGGACCGCGAGGAGCGCGCGGCGCTCCTCGCCGACATGGTGGGGGAGCGGGCCAACCGCCGCCACCGACCCGGCCGCGGTTTCGAGGCGCTGCGCTACCGCTTCGAGATCGTCTCCGACTACGGCGGCTTCCGCGACCTCCAGCGCCACCGGATGCTGACCTGCCAGTGGCAGCGGCTGGGGCCGGACCTCGGGGCCGAGGTCCCGGGCGAGGTCGCGCGAGGCCGGGGTCGGAGACGAGTTCGAGCGGGCCCTGGAGGTCTCCCGGGCCGAGTACGAGCGCCTTGCCGCGGCCGGGCTGCGCGACGCCGCCCCCTACGCGCTCTGCCTCGCCTACCGGATCCGCTACGTGCTCGACCTCAACGCCCGCGAGGCGATGCACCTGATCGAGCTGCGCTCCGGGCGCGAGGGCCACCCGACCTACCGCGCCGTCGCCCAGGCGATGCACGAGCGGATCGCCGCCATCCACCCCGCGGTCGCGGCGGCGATGACCCACGTCGACAGCTCCCGGGAGCCGCGCCTCGAGCGGATCCTCAGCGAGATCCACACCCAGCGCAAGCGCGCCCAGGCCGCAGCGGGCGGCACGGCCGAAGCCCCGCCGGGCCTCAACCCCCTGGGCTGAGTTCGAACCGATCGCTCGGCCCATCCGTATCCTCAGCCGATGGGCTCCCGGCCGACAACCGTCGCCGTCGCCGTGCTCGCGATGTCCCTGGCCGCTCCCGCGATCTCCGCGGCGACGCAGCCCGAAATAGGGCTCGGGCAGGCCCGACCCGCGCTCCCTCCCGCACCGTCCTCCTTCCGCGTCGCCTCCTCGCTGCCGCCACAGACAGCCCCCGCTCGCGCCGGGGCTCGCGCCCACCGCCTACTCGCCTCCGCCTCCGGCGCGTCCTCCGTCACGATCCGCGACTTCTCCTTCGACCCGAATGGCGTCACCGTGCACGCCGGCGACACCGTCACCTGGACCAACGACGGCAAGGTCGCCAGCGGCCACACGGTCACCGGCAAGGGCTTCGACTCCGGCGTCCTGCCCTCCGGCAAGACCTACTCCCACACCTTCTCCAGCCCGGGGACCTTCAGCTACGTCTGCCAGATCCACCCGTTCATGAAGGGAACGGTCACCGTCCTCGCCTCCTCGCCCTCGGCCGGCAGCTCCCCACCCCAGAGCGGGGGCAGCGACAAGACCGGGTCGAGCGGATCGACGAGCGCTCCCGCCGCCACAGGCGGGTCGGGATCGAGCCCCGCCCCCTCCTCCTCCGGCACGGCTGGCTCCAGCGGCTCCCTCCCGTTCACGGGCAGCGACCTCTGGCTGCTGGCGCTGACCGGGCTGGAGCTGGCGGCGGCGGGCGTACTTCTGCGCCGCCTGGCCGGGCACTGACTCTAGTCGCGCTGCTTGCGCTTGCGGCGTTCGGTCGGTTCGGGGCTCGCCCCGTTGCCGCCATCCGGTGGCTCGCTCTCACCGCCGCCCAGCGCCGCGCCGGCTTTCTCCCCCGGCGTCGGCCAGGGAATCGCCTCTCCCGCGGCCCAGGCGGGCGGGCGACCGCGTCCGATCAGCAGGATCCCCAGGTAGACGAACCAGAGCAGGGCGAACTGGAAGAAGATGAACGAGACGGCGCCGAGCGCCATCCCCAGCGAGCCCCAGAAGCGGCTCAGCAGGCCCACCCGCATCGCGTGCAGGCAGGTGTAGACCATCGCGACCAGGAAGCCGAGCTGGCCGGCGAGGCCGAACCCGGCGGCGAGCGGCCGCAGGGGCGCGCTGGTGATCGCGTCGCTGGCGACCTTGTCGGCCCGGTCGCCGCTCAGCGGAACGTGATGGGCGAGGAGCCTCGGCAGATCGTTGGTGACGAAGTCCGTTGCGGCGTGCAGCGTCGAGACCCCGCTGAGGATGGCGAGCACGGACAGGAACAGCGGTGCGGCAACGACCACCCCGACGAGCTGGCCGCGCATCGTCGCGCTGCGCGCCTGCGCGGCGCGGAACAGGTAGAGGAGCGGTGCGGCCAGCAACCCGACCCCGATCGCCTGGAGGATGCTGGAGACCATCTGGGCGGTGCGGTGCTGGTCGACATCCCGCAGCAGGGCGGCGTCGCCGGTGCCGTTGCCGACGCTCTGGGTGGCGACGATGACCGCGGCCAGCACGAATCCGACCGCGGCCAGCGTCGCGATCGCCGTCGGGATCGCCCAGCGCCGCTCGCGCTCGAGCGCCTCGCTCTTGCTCGGCAGCGCGCTTATCTCTAGCCCCGCTCGTGGAAGTAGAACTGGGGCAGCGCTCCCTCGATGACCTCCTGGGTCATCTTCTGCGCCACCTCGAGGTTGCCGGTCCGCACCGCGATGTCGTCGAGTGTGACGATCCCGGCGAGGCGCTCGCCGTCGACGACGGGCAGCCGCCGCACCCGGTGCTGGACCATCAGCGCCGCCGCCTCGTCCAGCTCCATCTCCGGCTCCCCGGAGATCAGCGGCCGAGAGGCGTGCTCGCCGACCGGCGTGCTCGCGGCGACCCCCTCCGCGAAGACCCGCAGCGCCAGGTCGCGGTCGGTGACCATCGCCATCGGCGAGCCGGCGGGGTCGACGATCACCACCGAGCCGACCCGGTGGTCGCGCATCAGCCGCGCCACCGAGACGGCGCTCTCCTCGGGCGGAGCGGTGACGACGACCGCGGTCATGATCTCCCTGAGCTGCACGATCCGTACGCTACCGCCCGTGAGCGAAACGCAGCGCATGCCGGTCGTCCCGCTGGAGGCGGGGGCCGGGCCCGAGAACCCGCCCTGCCCTGCCTGCGGGGAGCCGCTGTTCGGCTGGATCGACCAGCAGCCGGGGCTGGCCGGCCCGGTCAGCCGCTGCGAGAGTTGCGGGCTGGGCGTCATCGGTGCCCCCGGCGACGCCGCAGATGCTCTGCGCCACCTCGACCCCCAAGCTTCCGCTGTTCCTTTGCCTCAAATAACAAGGCAAAGGAACAGCGGAAGCTTGGTTGTGGCTAACCGGGGCGGGTTTTCGGCCTGGGTCGGGGGCGCGGGATGGGCCGGATTGGAGCCGGAGGCGCGCTACCTGTTCACGGTGGAGGCGGTGCGGCGCCTCGTCGCCACCCGCGACCAGGTCGTGAAGAGCGCCCGCTGGTCGCCGGGTGCGGGGGTCGCCGTCATGTGGCAGACGGTCCTCAACGGCTTCACCTTCGGCCGCAACGTCGCGCTCGGCGCGCTGGGGCGGCGCGCCGCGGTCCCTGCCGAGAAGCCCTGGCAGCGCCGGATCGACGCGCTGATCAGCGTCGTCGTCGCGATCCCGGCGCTGCTGGTCGCGGTGCCGGTGGAGCTGATCGCCGCCACGCTGCGGCGGGGTGGTGCCGTCTCGCTGCGTTTCGAGCTGCTCTGACTAAGAGAGGCCCTCGCGGGCCTCGCGGACCAGCGTCACGGCCTCCGGGAAGAGGACGCGGATCGCGTCGCGCACCTGCATCGCCTGCTCGTCGGTGCTGCCGGAGAGCTCGAGCTGGGCGACCGAGGCCACGGTCATCTCGACCGCCAGCTTGATCGCGTTGTCGGCCCAGGCGACGCGCTGCGAGGACTGCATCTGCTCGGACAGCTCTTCCATGCGGGCGCGGAACTCGTCCGGGTCCCCGAAGAGGTTGAAGGGGCTTCCTTCCATGCCTGACATGAAAGCAGAAGGCCGGGAACCCGATGCAGAGTTTTGACTTTCTGCGCGCCTCACGCGCGCCCCTCGGCCCTAGCTTCGGGGAATGCGACGAGGAGCACGGTGGGAGCGGCGATCGACTGTCGTCGGGCAGGAAGAGCGCGGGCCGACCCGCAGGCGAGCCGGGCCGGCGCAGGAACGCGGATCGGCAAGCGTCGAACAGGCCGGGCTGGCGGCGCTGGTCGCGCTGCTCCTGATCGCGGCGATCGCCGCCGTCGCGGCGGGCGGGAAGGTAGGCGCCGGCCGCATCCTCGCGGGGGCGATCGCGAAGAAGATCCGCTGCGCGCCGCGCCTTCCCGACGCTTGTCGCCACCACCCGCTGGTCCCCGCCTACGGTTGGCCGCTCGCCCGCCTGGCGCGCGCGCTGGCGCCCGCCCCGGTGGCCAAGACCGGCCCCTCCGGCCTGCCCCTCGTCCCGGTCGATTTCCGCCGCTGCCGCCACGAGACCTGCGCGGTCGCCGCTGGGCCTCACCTGACGACGGCGGACCGCCGCACCACCGCCTTCACCCAGCTCATCGACCGGCGCGCCACGCTCGGTTGGGTCGAGATCGCCTACTGGCTCTACCGCCCGACCCTCGGCTGGGAAAGGGTCGAGAGGCGCGCCACCCAGACACAGGTCGAGGCGGCAAGCGGCACCCGCGTCCTGCTCAAGGACGATCCGGCCCTGGTCCCGCTGGAAACCCTCCCGGGCCGAGACCACTACGACTTCCCTCCGGATGAGCAGCCGCCGTGGCAGGGCCACGTCCACGGTCTCTACCCGGGCTGGTCAAGCTGAGCCTGGCGGATCAGGCCTCTCCAGTCTGTGGTGCGGAAGACGAGGAGGATCGCGGCGAAGCCCAAGACGATCGACCAGGCCGCCATCGCTATCTGGGTGCCGACCGAGAAGGAGAGGACCGCGGTGCGCGACGGCCCCGCCAGGGTCGCCACCAGCAGCGCCTGCTGAGCGCCGGCGCCGCCCGGCGTCAGGGGAATCACCGTCGAGATCGCCTGCACGCTCATCACCAGCATCACGTTGCCAGTCGAGCCGCCGATCCCGAACGCCTCGAGGAAGAACCAGAAGGCGGCGAAGCGGCAGAGCCAGCCGATTCCCTGCCATGCCGCGACCTCGCGCAGGTAGCGGCGCGGCATGGTGAGGATGACCAGGCCCTGTTTGACCCGGTCCCAGAAGCGGCGCACACGGTGCGCCAGGAAGTAGATCGCCACCGCGATCGCGACCAGCAGCGCCCCGGTCACGATCAGGAACATCTGCGGGTGGTCGGCCCAGAAGGAGATCTCGAAGGCGGGCAGGTGCGGCAGCTGCGGCAGGCTGGGCAGCAGGCCCTGGCTGATCGCGTAGAGGAAGACGAGCGCCCCCGCCACCGCGTCGAAGACCGTCTGCACCAGGAAGGAGGAGGTGACCGCGGGGTAGGAGGAGCCGGGGATCTGCCGCTTGACCAGGAAGACCTTGGTCACGTCGCCCGCGTGGGCCGGGACGATCGCGTTGATCCCCGCCCCGGCCAGGGAGGCGGCGCTCAGCCGCAGGAAGGAGATGCGGCCGGCCCGGGTAGGCGGCCCGCAGCACGTTGCGCCAGGCCCACGCCCGGGACAGCTGCATCGCCAGCAGGAAGCCGAGCGCGATCGCGAACGGCGTCCAGTGAATGTCGGAGAGGTGCTCGAAGAACGCCCTCGCACCGTTCATGAAGGCGTTGAAGCTGGAGGCGAGATCGGCGAGCGGCATCGAAGCTAGACTAGCCCGCTCGTGTCAGAGGCCGAGACGACCAAGACCCCCCTCCCGCCCCCCCGCGATCCCGCCGACGAGGCGATGTGCGCGCGCGCCCGCGAGCGCTACACGGCCGACCGCAAGAGCCGCTTCCGCCGCCGCCGCAAGCGCCACGCCGAGCTGCCCAACCTGATCATCATCGGCGGGCTGAAGTGCGGCACGACCAGCATCCACCACTACCTCGGCCTGCATCCCGAGATCCAGATGTCGAAGCCGAAGGAGCTGAACTTCTTCGTCGAGGAGCTGAACTGGGACCTCGGGCTCGACTGGTACGCCAGCCGCTTCGACGACCGCTTCAAGGTCCGCGGCGAGTCCTCCCCCCACTACACCAACCTGCCCCGCTTCACCGGGGTCGCCGCGCGAATCCACGAGCACTGTCCCGACGCGCGCCTGATCTACATGGTGCGGGACCCGATCAAGCGGATCCTCTCCCACTGGGTCCACGCGACCGGCGCCGGGTATGAGACCGGCGAGCTGGTCGAGGTCCTCGCCGAGCCCGACTCCTCCTACATGAACCGCTCCAAGTACTGGATGCAGCTGCAGCCCTACCTGGAGCTTTTCGACCGCTCCCAGATCGAGGTCATCACCCAGGAGGAACTGCAGACCGAGCGCGAGGAGACGATGCGCAAGGCGTTCCGCTTCGCCGGCGTCGACGAGGGCTTCACCTCCGAGCAGTTCGACCGCGAGTGGGAGAAGTCGAGCGCCAAGCAGGGCGACAAATACCAGTTCATGGAGAAGCTGATCAAGCTGCCGGGCCTGCGCTCCTTCGACCGCAACTTCGACCGGCTGCCCGAGTCGATGCGCTGGATCGTCGAGAAGGTCGTCCACGACCCGGAGAAGCCGCCGGCGCCGAAGCCGAAGCTCCCCGACGACCTCTTCGAGACGATCCGCGGCCGCTTCGGCGAGGACGTAGCCGGGCTGCAGCGCTTCGCCGGCCGCGAATTCGCCGGCTGGCACGACTACTAGGCTCCGCCGGGTGCGGCGACTGACGCCCGATCCCGGTCCGACCACCGTCGACGAGCAGCTCGACTCCTACCGGCCCTGGGAGCAACCGCGTGAGGAGCGGCCGTTCGTCGCCATGAACTTCGCGGCCACGGTGGACGGGCGGGCGACGATCGGCGGCGTCTCCGGCCCGATTGGCTCCGCCACCGACACCGCGATGCTGGCGGGACTGCGGACCCGCTTCGACGCCGTGATGATCGGCGCCGGCACGATGCGGGCGGAGCGCTACGGCGAGCTCGGGAGGCGGCTCGTCGTGGTCGAGAGCGGGTCAGAAGGCAGAGTGGACCTCGTGGGCCTCTTGCGCTCTCTACGGGAGGAAGGCATCCGGGCGCTGCTCTGCGAGGGCGGTCCGACGCTTCACGGAGCCCTTCAGGCCCTGGGCCTGGTCGACGAGCTGTTCCTGACGATCGCGCCGAAGCTGAGCGGCGGCAGCGCACCGTCGATCCTCACGGGCGAGCTGCCCGCCCCCGCCGAGCTGGAGCTGGCCTGGCTGCTGGAGGAGGACGGCGAGCTGTTCGCGCGGTACAGGCGACGCTGACCCGCGCCTGCGCGGTAGCGTTGCCGCGACCCGGCCCCGAAGAGAGGACTCCCAGCAGATGGACTTCAAGCCCAGCCCCCAGGTCGAGGACCCTGCGCGAGCGCATCCTCGACTTCATGGACGAGCACATCTACCCGCAGGAGCGGGAGATCATGGAAGCGCTCGACGCCGAGGTCGCGCCCGGCGTCCCCTACCCGAAGATCCTGGTCGAGATCCGCGAGCGCGCGAAGGCCGGAGGGCCTCTGGAACCTCTTCATGCCCGACGAGCGCTACGGGCCGGGGCTGACCAACTGGGAGTACGGGCTGCTCTGCGAGGAGATGGGGCGCAGCCCGGCCGCCGCGCCGATGGCCTTCAACTGCGCGGCGCCGGACACCGGCAACATGGAGATCCTCGCCGAGCACGGTACCGACGAGCAGCGGGAGCGCTGGCTGGAGCCGCTGCTCGAGGGACGAATCCGCTCCTGCTTCGCGATGACCGAGCCCGAGGTCTCCGGCTCCGACCCGACCCTGCTGCAGGCGCGCGCCGTGCGCGACGGCGACGAGTGGGTGATCGACGGCCACAAGTGGTTCACCTCGGGCGCGATGGGCGCCGAGCTGTGCATCGCGATGGTCGTCACCGACCCCGACGCCCACCCCTACGCGCGCGCCTCGATGATCTGCGTGCCGACCGACAACCCCGGCTTCGAGCTGGTCCGCTCGGTGCCGGTGATGGGCCACTCGGGCGGCCCCGGCCACGGCGAGGTCCGCTTCGAAGGCTGCCGCGTCCCCGCCGCCAATCTGCTCGGCGAGCAGGCGATGGGCTTCGTGATCGCCCAGGACCGGCTCGGCCCCGGGCGCATCCACCACTGCATGCGGGCGATCGGCACGGCGGAGCGGGCGATGGAGATGATGTGCCGCCGCGCCAACGAACGCGAGGCCTTCGGCGGCCCGCTCGGCGAGAAGCAGTTCGTCCAGGAGTCGATCGCCGCCTCGCGGATGGAGATCGACCAGGCCCGCCTGCTCACCCTCTACGCGGCCTGGAAGATGGACACGGACGGCAAGCGCGCCGCCCGCCAGTCGATCTCGGCGATCAAGATCGTCGCCGCCAACATCGTCATGAACGTCCTCGACCGGGCGATCCAGGTCCACGGCTCACTCGGCATGACCGACGACACCCCCCTCGCCGCCCTCTGGCGCTTCAGCCGCATGCTGCGCCTCGCCGACGGCCCCGACGAGGTCCACAAAATGGTCCTCGCCCGCCGCGAGCTGAACCGCTGGGCAAAGCGCGCCGAGGCGGAGACAGGCCGGCGAGCTCGAGCCGAAGCACGTCGCCCGCGCGATCTGAGAAGAGAGAAGGCCGGGCATACGCCCGGCCTTCTCAAACAACGGCTACGGATGCTAGGTCAGCCGGCGTTGATCGTCTGCGACAAACGGTGCAATTTGCGTGTGAGTTTCCGTTGCTGTCGTGCAGCGCAGGACTGTTATCGACATCGAAGATGCCGACCCACGGCGTGCCCGTCACTGCGCTCGGAACGTGAACGTTCCCCGCTGCCGGGTGGTTGCGAGCTGATCACCTGTGGTGAAAATGGTGTCCGTTGCCGTCGTCAGCAACGTTGCTGACGACGTTGCCGGTGGTGATCGCCTCCGAGTTGAACTCGACGCGAACCTGGGAGGGAACGCTGGCGGTCGCGACGACCGTTGGGGTGCCAGCGACGCAGTTGGCTGTGAGGACGAGGCCCTGGGTGTTCAGGACGACCTGGGGCCCTGAGCCCGAGTTTGCCGCGTAGGTGATTTTCGAGACCGTCATGCCTGCCAACTGTCCCGGCGTTGCCCGGCGTTGGTCGCGTTGTCTGCATTCGCCGCGCTCGGAACTTTGCCGAGAGAGCTCAGATTCACCTTTGCAGCCGGTGACCGCGCCATTCTTGATCTTGTTCGTGGTCACCGCGCTGTTCTTGATCTTCGCGGTGGTCACCGCGTTCTTCTTCAGCTGCTTGGTGCCGACGCTGTTCTTCCCCAGCTGGGACGCGGCGAAGGCGGTGGCACCGCCGAGGATGAGGAAGACGGCGATCGACGACATCACGTTCGAGTACGTGAGCCGCTTGCGAATGAACTTCACGAGGACCTCCTTGCAGGGATCAGGACAGGCGCGGGGGTCAACAACCCCTCTCTCCCGTTTGAGCTACTGACCCTTGCAGGTCCGGCTGCGCAATGTCAAGCCGACCTGGACGCAGGCTCAGCCGCCGCGGCGCTCGGCCTCGTCGGCCGCCTCGGCCAAGCGCTCGACCACCTGGGCGAACTGGTGGATGCCCTCGTCGGTCTTGCCGTACTGGCCCGCCGCGTAGCGGGCGTAGACGCCCTCGAGGATGATCGCCAGCTTCCAGTAGCCGAGCGCGACGAAGAAGTCGAGCTGGGAGAGGTCGCGGCCGGAGCGCTCCGCGTAGCGGGCCTTCAGCTCCTCGCGGCTCGGGAAGCCGGGCTCCAGCGTCGCCGGCTCGAACAGCGGGATCACCTCGTCGCCGGGCTGGGACCAGTAGACCATCAGCAGGCCGACGTCGGCGAGCGGGTCGCCGAGGGTGCAGAGCTCCCAGTCGACGACCGCCGCGACCTCGCCGCCCGGCGTCAGGATCATGTTGTCGAGCCGGTAGTCGCCGTGGACGATCGTCGCCGGGCCCTGCTCGGGAATGCGGGCCGCGAGGCGCTCGTGCACCTCGTCGATCGCCGCCAGCTCGCGCGTCTTCGACTTCTCCCACTGGCCGTGCCAGCGCCGCAGCTGGCGGGCGACGTAGTCCTCCTTGCGGCCGAGGTCGCCGAGCCCGACCGCGTCGGGGTCGACCGCGTGGATCGCCACCAGCGTGTCGACCACCCGCTCGCCGATCGCTCGCCGGTCGCCCTCGTCGGGGAAGGCCGCCGCGTCGGCCTTGAAGCGCAGGATCGGCCCCTCGACGAACTCCATCACGTAGAAGGGCGCGCCGTTGACGCTCTCGTCCTCGCAGAGCCCGACGACCGGGGCGACGGGCACCGGAGTCGGCCCCAGCGCCGAGACGACCTTGTGCTCGCGCCCCATGTCGTGGGCGGAGCCGAGCCGCTTGCCGAGCGGCGGGCGGCGCAGCGCCCAGCGGCGGCCCGCCGCGTCGCTCACCCCGTAGGTCAGGTTCGAGTGGCCGCCGGAGATCCGCTCGAAGCGCAGCGGCAGCTCCACCCCGGGCACGTGCTCGGCGAACCAGCCCTCGACCCCCGCCCGGTCGATCCCCTCCGGCGCCTCGACGGCCCCGTCGGCGGTGCCTGTAGCCTCGTCGCCCATAGCCGCGCAAGCATATTCACGAGGCCATCGCTTGAACCCATCGCTCGCCAACAGGCTGCGCATCGGCTTTGCGATCGCCTTCGCCCTCCTGGCCGCGATGGCGGTGATCGGCGTCGGCCGCTTCATCCAGCAGCGCCAGAACTTCGAGGACTCGATCGCCCGCTCCTACCAGGCCGAGATGGCGGCCCAGGTCCGCCTGGCCCGGGGCGAGCGCCCCGCCGCCGCCCGGGCGGCGATCGCCGCCCAGCACAACCGCCGCCGGCAGCTCAACGACAGCATCTCCAGCGACACCCGCGACACGGCGCTGCTGGTCGCCGCCGGGCTGATCGCGGGGCTGACCGGCGCGCTGCTGCTGTTCAGCGGCCTGATCGCCTCGATGCGCCGCCCGCTGGAGGAGCTGGTCGACGCCGCCGGGCGGTTGGCAGGCGGCGACCGCACGGCTCGGGTCAAGGTCGGAGGCCTCTCGGAGACCGCCACCCTGGGCGCCGCCTTCAACGAGATGGCCGACGAGCTGGAGCGCGAGGCCAGCAAGCGCGACCAGCTCGACCGGATGAAAGACGAGTTCGTCCTCACCGCCTCCCACGAGCTGCGCAGCCCCCTCACCTCCGTGCAGGGGTTCGCCGAGCTGCTGATGCTGGAGCGCGAGAAGCTCACTCCCAAGCAGGCCGAGACGGTCGAGATCATCCTCGACAACTCGCGCCACCTGGTCCGCCTCCTCAACGACCTGCTCGACCTGGCGCGCAGCGACGCCGGGCGCCTCACGATCAAACCCGTGCCGACCGAGGTCGGGCCGCTGGTCGACGACGCGATCCGCACGATGCGCGCCCAGACCGAGGCCGCGCGGCCAGACGCTGACGCGGGAGGTCGAGCCCGGCCTTCCCCGGATCGCCGCCGAGCCGGACCGGATTCGCCAAGTACTGGTGAATCTGCTTACCAATGCGCATGAGTACGGCCCCGCGGGGGGGTCGATCCGGGTGACAGCGGCCCGCGGTCGGTGCTGAAGTGGAGATCAGCGTGATCGACGACGGACCGGGAATCCCCCGAGACCAGCTGGAGCACATCTTCGACCGCTTCACCCGCGGCGACGCCGGCCTGACCCAGCGGGTCGGCGGCACCGGCCTCGGCCTGGCGATCTCCAAGTCCCTGGTCGAGCTGCACGGCGGCACGATCGCCGCCGCCTCCGGCCCCGGCGGGGGCTCCACCTTCCGCGTCCGCCTCCCGGCCGCCGCCACCTCCGCGAGCCCCAGCCCGGCCGCGGCGGAGAGCCGATGACGCCGAAAGTCCTGATCGCAGACGACTCCGAGACGATCCTGCTGCTGATCAGGACGAGGCTGGAGATGGCCGGCTACGAGGTGGAGACCGCGATCGACGGCCAGGAGGTGATGGAGGCGGTCCACCGGGGCGCCCGGGCCGGACCGGACATCCTCCTGCTCGACGCGATGATGCCGCGCAAGTCCGGCATCGACGCGTTGCGGGAGCTGCGCGCCGAGGGTGTCGACACTCCGGCCCTGATCGTCAGCGCCCACCAGAACGGCGGGGACGCCGGCGCCGCCACAGACCTCGAGGTGAGCGGCTACGTCTCCAAGCCGATCGACTTCGAGTCGCTGCTGCAGACGATCGCCGAGTTGACCGACGAGCGGCTCGCGAGTGGTCTGCGCGAGCGCTAGCCGCGCGCGAGGCTCAGATTTCGGTTAGCTCTTGGCGACCTCGAGGCGGATCTCTTTGCCCTTGAGCTTCGTGCCGTCTAGGAATTCGACTGCTCTGTCGGCTTGGTTCGGCGATCGATCTCGACGAAGGAGAAGCGCTGCAGGACTCGGACGATCGTGATGCCTCCTCGGGAATGACGGCTCCCTCGCGCAGGGCCCAGCGCAGGTCTTCCTCGGTGATGCCGCTGCGCTCGCCGCGGTTGACGAAGAGCTTGGGTTGCCCGCGGCGATCGGCTGCTTCGCGTCGCCGTTCTCGGGCGGCTTGCTGCGCTCGCGGCGGCGGGGGCGGGGGGCGTGCTCGAGGCGTTCCTCGGGGCTCTCCCACTCGTCGATCGTCGTCTTCACGTCGCGCTCGATGCGGCCGATCTCGTCGCGCTGGGCCGGGGTGACGAGGGTGATCGCCCGGCCGGTGCGGCCGACCCGGCCGGTGCGGCCGATCCGGTGCACGTAGACCTCGGAGGAGTCGGGAACGTCGAAGTTGATGACGTGGGTGACGTGCTCGATGTCGAGGCCGCGCGCCGCGATGTCGGTCGCCACCAACAGCCGCACCCGGTGGCTCTTGAAGGCGATCATCACGCCGTCGCGGGAGCCCTGGCTCATGTCGCCGTGCAGCGCTTTGACGTCGAGGCCTTTGTCCTTCAGCGTCTTCTCCAGTCGCGAGGCGCCGATCTTGGTGCGGCAGAAGATGATCGCCTGCTCCGGGTCCTCCGTCTTCAGCAGCTCGACCAGCCGCGCCGCCTTCTCCTTGGCGGGGACCTCGAGGAAGGCCTGGGCGATCGCGTCGACGGTCAGCGTCTTCGGGGTGATCCGGATCGTCGTCGGGTCGTACATGTAGCCCTCGGCGAGGCGCTGGATCGGTGGCGGGATCGTCGCCGAGAAGAGCGCCGTCTGGCGGCCGCTCGGGCACATCCGCAGGATCTTCTCGACGTCCTCGATGAAGCCGAGGTCGAGCATCTCGTCGGCCTCGTCGAGGACGACGTAGCGCGCCGCGGTGAGGACCAGCGAGCGGCGCGACATCAGGTCCATCATCCGCCCGACCGTGGCGACGACGACGTGCGCGCCGGAGCGCAGCTGAGCCTGCTGGGAGCGGATCGGCGCGCCGCCGAAGACCGCGACGATCTCGATGTCGAGGTGCTCGGCGTAGGCGCGCAGGGCCTGCGTCACCTGGATGCACAGCTCCCGAGTCGGGGTGAGGACGACGGCCTGCACCTCGTCGTTGGCGGGGTCGAGGTACTGGAGCAGCGGCAGCCCGAAGGCGGCGGTCTTGCCGGTCCCGGTCTGCGCCTGGCCGATCACGTCGTGGCCGGCCAGCAGCTCGGGGATCGCCTGCTCCTGGATCGGGGTCGGCTCGGTGTAGCCCAGCTCGTCTAGGGCCTGCTGGATGTCCGGCGAGAGGCCGAGTTCCTTGAAGGCGGTCACTTAGAAGGGTCCAGCAATAGCTTGCCGCTCGTCCGCCGCCCGATCAGGTCTTCGTGTGCTCGCGCCGCTTCCGAGAGCGGGTAGACGCCACCGATCGTCACCTTCAGCTCGCCGGCTGCGACCGCGCCCAGCAGCTCGCCGATCATCGGGGCGACCAGGTCGCGGCGGAGCAGCAGGTGGGCGAGCCAGAAGCCGATCACGGACTTCGAGCCGCGCAGCAGGGCCGCCGTGGAGACCTCGCGCTGCTCGCGCGAGGCGATCCCGAAGACGACCATCCGCCCCAGCGGCGCCAGCGCCGAGAACTCGGCGTCGAACGCCTCGCCGCCGCTCATGTGGAGGACGGCGTCGACCCGTTCTCCGCCGTTGGCCTCGAGGATCGCGGCCTTCAGGTCCTCTGAGCGCGAGTCGACGGTCGCGTCGGCGCCGAGCCGCTCGACCAGCGCCCGTTTCTCCTCGCTGGAGGCAAGGCCGATCACCTTCGCCCCGGCCCGCTTCGCGAGCTGCACCGAGAGGCCGCCAGTGCCGCCGGCCGCAGCCTCGACCACGATCGTCTCGCCAGGCTCGACCCGCGCGCAGCGCTGCACCAGAGCCATCGCGGTCAGCCCCTGAAGCAGCAGCGCCGCGGCCTGGTCGTCGTCGACCTCGTCGGGAACCGGAACCAGCCAGCTCTCCGGAGCGACCACCTTCTCCGCGTAGCCACCGGCGGCAAGGATCGACGCGACCCGCCGCCCATCGGGAGTCCGCCCGCTCACCTCGGCCCCGGGGATCAGCGGCAGCTGCTGCTCGGCCAGGTAGTCGTTCCGAGTCGTATGGGTATCGGCAAAGTTGATCCCACTGCGCGCGACCTCAACCACAACCTCACCATCGCCGGCCACGGGCTCCTCAACCTCGACGTACCGAAGCACCTCGGGCCCACCGAACTCTTGAATCTGAATCGCCTTCATCGGTCGCGGAGTCTCGCAGGGCAGGCGCTAGGCTGCCGTCCGCATGTCCCTAACCGTCGTCGGATCAATCGCTTTCGATTCCGTCCGCACCCCCTTCGGGGAGCGGGAACGCATGCTCGGCGGCACCGCCGTCCACTTCTCCCTCGCCGCCAGCTTCTTCACCGAGGTGCGGCCGGTGGGACCGGTCGGCGAGGACTTCGGCGCCGCCGAGTTCGAGGTGCTGGAGCGGCGCGGGGTCCTCACCGACGACATCGAGCGGGTCGAGGGCGGGCGGTCCTTCTTCTGGCGCGGGCGCTACGAGTACGACCTCAACATCGCCCACACCGAGGACACCCAGCTCGGCGTCTTCGCCGAGTTCGAGCCGAAGCTCTCGGCCGCCTCCAAGGCCGCCGACGTCCTCTTCCTCGCCAACATCCAGCCCGACCTGCAGCGCCGGGTCCGCGCCCAGTGCGGCGAGGCCCACTTCAGCGCCCTGGACTCGATGAACCTCTGGATCGACACGGCGAAGGACTCGCTGCTGGCGGCGATCGGCGAGGTCGAGTGCGTGATCGTCAACGACGCCGAGATCCGCCAGCTGACGGGCGAGTCGAACCTCGCCCGCGCGGCCCGCAGCGTGATGGCGCACGGCCCCCGCGCCGTCGTCGCCAAGCAGGGCGAGTACGGCGCGGCGCTGTTCACCGAGGAGGGCTTCTTCGCCCTGCCCGGCTTCCCGCTGGAGGACGTGCGCGACCCGACCGGGGCCGGCGACAGCTTCGCCGGCGGCTTCCTCGGTTACCTCGACAGCCACGACGGGGCGCTGGACGAGGCGAGCCTGCGCCGCGCGATGGGCTACGGCACCGTGCTCGCCTCCTTCAACGTCGAGGAGTTCGGCACCGAGCGGGTCGCCCGCCTCACCCGCGAGGAGATCGACGAGCGCCTCGCGATGCTGCACGAGATGACCCAGTTCGAGCCGCTGCCGGCCCCGGCCGAGTAGCGCTCGCGAGCGCCAAGCGCGCAACGGGCAAGGCTATCCGGCTGCGATACTGGCGCCTCCGCGAAAAAACGAGCTCGAGGAGGGGTGATGGCCACCGAGCAGCAGATCAGAGACGTAGCCGCCGACGGTACCGGGGCGGGCGCCGACTCACTGACGGTCACCGACAACCGCACGGGCCGCACCTACGAGCTGCCGATCGCCGACGGGACCGTGAAGGGGATGGACCTTCGCCAGATCAAGGTCTCCGAGGACGACTTCGGCCTGATGTCCTACGACCCGGCCTTCACCAACACCGCCTCCTGCCGCTCGGCGATCACGTTCATCGACGGCGAGGCGGGCATCCTCCAGCACCGCGGCTACTCGATCGAGCAGCTCTGCGAGCGCTCGACCTTCCTCGAGGTCGCCTACCTGTTGATCTTCGGCGAGCTGCCGACCGGGCCCCAGCTCGAACGCTGGACCCATGACATCACCCACCACACCTTCGTCCACGAGGACATCAAGCAGTTCTTCGGGGGCTTCCGCTACGACGCGCACCCGATGGGGATGCTGCTGGCCGGGGTCGGCGGGCTCTCCACCTTCTACCCCGACGCCAACCAGATCGACGACCCCGAGGAGCGCTACATGGCGGCGGTCCGGCTGATCGCCAAGGTGCCGACCCTGGCCGCCTTCGCCTACCGCCACAACATGGGGCTGCCCTACGTCTACCCCGACAACGACCTCGAGTTCGCCGAGAACTTCCTCTCGATGATGTTCAAGAAGACCGAGGTGAAGTACGAGCCGGACCCGCGGCTGTCGCGGGCGCTGGACGTGCTCTTCATCCTCCACGCCGACCACGAGCAGAACTGCTCGACCAGCGCGGTGCGCGGGGTCGGCTCCTCCGACGTCGACCCCTACTCCGCGGTCGCGGCGGGCGTGGCGGCGCTCTACGGTCGGCTGCACGGCGGCGCCAACGAGGCGGTGCTGCGGATGCTGCGGAAAATCGAGTCGGTGGAGAACATCCCCGACTTCCTCGAGAAGGTGAAGGCGCGCGAGGAGAAACTGATGGGCTTCGGCCACCGCGTCTACAAGAACTACGACCCGCGGGCGCGGATCATCGAGCAGCGCATGGAGGAGGTCTTCGAGGCGACCGAGTACAACGCAGTGGTCGAGATCGCCCGCGAGCTGGAGAAGCGGGCGCTCGACGACGAGTACTTCACCTCGCGCAAGCTCTACCCGAACGTCGACTACTACTCGGGGATCATCTACGAGGCGCTGGAGATCCCGGCCGAGATGTTCACGGTCATCTTCGCCATCCCCCGCACCGCCGGCTGGGTCTCCCAGTGGATGGAGATGAACGACGACCCCGAGCAGAAGATCGCCCGGCCGCGGCAGATCTACACGGGCTACCGCGATCGCGACTACGTGGCGATCGGCGAGCGGGAGGGGCCCGAGAAGATCGTCGGGCCTCCGGCGCGCAGACCAAAACGGCCGCGGCGCGGCGCCTGACGAGCGACTTAGCCGGGGAGGCCAGTTCGTGGCGTACTCTGCGCCCCCATGAGCGATTCCGGCACCGAGATCCCCAAGGGCAGCTACGCGGCCGGCAACCGGGTCAAGCTGCCGGCCGGCGCCGAGGCCCCCTTTGTCGTCTTCATCAACGGCGTCGAGCAGAGCGAGGGCGCCGACTACGAGGTCCGCGGCGGCGAGATCGTCTTCACCCGCCCGATCGTCAAGGAGAAGGTCGGCACCGGCCGCTGGCTGGCGATGTACCTGGGCCTCTTCGGGACCTACCGCAAGGACGAGACGATCGACCTCCAGTTCACCCGCAACGACAAGACCGAACTCCGCGACAACCTCCCGGTAGAGCCGAACTGAGCTTCCGCTGTTCCTTTGCCCTGATATGTGCGGCTAAAGCACAGCGCAGCGGCAGATCCGAGCTTCCGCTGTTCCTTTGCCCTAAATAACTGGGCAAAGGAACAGCGGAACTTGGTGGGGCTACTTGAAGACGTAGAGCAGGGCGAAGGCGATCAGGGCGAAGGCGACTACGCCGGCGATTAGGCCCTTGTCCTCGGCGACGATCGCTGCTGTGGAGCGGTCGTCGGCTCGGTCGTAGATCAAGTAGAGGTAGCGGAAGATGCAGTAGACGGCCGGCGGGATCGTCCACATCATCTTGTTGCCGATGATCGGCGAGTTGACCGCGTAGATCGCGTAGCTGATCACGGTGCCGGTGGTGACCATGGCAACCATCTGGTCGAGGAACGGCAGCGAGTAATGCTCCAGCACCGGACGGGAGCTGGTTCCCTCGTGCAGCTCGGAAACGGCCTCCTGGCGGCGCTTGGTGACGCCCAGGAAGAGGGCAAGCATGCCGGTGCAGAGGATCAGCCACTCGGAGGCGTGCGCGTCGACGGCGCTGGCGCCGGCGGCGACCCGCAGGATGAAGAGGCCGGCCAGGGTCATCACGTCGACGATCACGATCTGCTTGAGGCCAAGGCTGTAGGCGACCTGGGCTATCCCGTAACCAACCACCATCAGCCCGACCTGCCAGTTCACCGTGGCGAAGGCGAGGCCGATCGCCCCAGCGGCGAGCAGCGGCGCGATCGTCATCGCCCTGCCCTCCGAAAGCTCGCCGGCCGCCAGCGGCCGGAAGCGCTTCTTCGGATGCTTGCGGTCCAACTCAATGTCAACCAGGTCGTTCACGTAGTAGCCGGCGCTGGAGATCCAGCAGAAGGCGATGAAGGTGAGGACCGCCGCCAGCACGTCGTGCGGCTGGTTGAACTTGCCCGAGAAGAGCAGCCCGGCGAAGACGAAGACGTTCTTGACCCACTCGTGCGGCCGCCCGGTCTTGATCGCGGCACGCAGCGGCGAGCGCCGCGGCACAACAGGTTCCACGCCCTCGTCCTGCCCGGCGCCAGCCGAGACGGTCGAATGTTCGGAAGTGATTGTCTCCATGCGGCTGGGACGAAGCCGGGAAAGCTACGTCGCGACAGGGTAGCGCCGTTATGGGTCGATCAAGACGCCGGGGTTGAGCATCCCGCTCGGGTCCAGCTCGGCCTTGGCGGCGCGGAGGGCGGCGGCGAAGGGGGCGGGGCGCTGGCGGTCGTACCAGGGGCGGTGGTCGCGGCCGACCGCGTGGTGGTGGGTGATCGTGCCGCCTCCCTCTATGACCGCCTCGGAGGCCGCCGCCTTGATCTCCTCCCACTGCTCCACCTCGCCGCCGCGCACCGCCGGGGCCATCACCGTGAAGTAGGGCGCCGGGCCGTCGGGGTAGACGTGGGTGAAGCGGCAGCTGACCCGCGGCGCCCCCGGTCCCGCGGCCGGCGCGTCGCAGACCTCGGCGGCCTTCGTCCGCGCCGCCTCCATCGCGGCGGCGTGGAACTCCTCGAAGCGGTCCCAGGTGATCGCCGTCTCGAAGGTGTCGGAGAGGACGCCGCAGGCGACGAAGGTGTCACGCAGGTAAGGAGCGAGCAAAAAGGCGCTGCGCCAAGCCCCGACGGCGTCGGAGCCCTGGCCGCCGCCGCGCACCTCACCGGGAGCACCCCCATGCTCCCGAGCCACTCCCAGCGCCAGGTCCATCCAGGCGTCCACAGGGTGGTGGGCGGACTCGAACCCCAGAACCAGCAGACTCTTCTCGCCGGAGCCGGCGCCGGTCGTCCCCGCCTCCAGCGCGTCGAGCAACCGGCAGTTCGACGGATACAGACCGGACTGGGAGATCTCGCGAACCGCCCGGGCGGCGGCGAGAAAGTCGTCGAACTCGACCCCGCACGAGGCCTTGAACTGCGGCCGCGGACGCACCCGCACCCAGGCCTCGGCGATCACGCCGAGGATCCCCTCCGACCCGATCAGCATCCGGTCGGGCGATGGCCCCGCCCCGGACCCCGGCAGCCGCCGGCTCTCCCAGGTCCCGCGCGGCGTGATCGCCCGCACCGACTCGACCAGGTCGTCGATGTGCGTGTAGAGGGTCGCGAAGTGCCCGCCGGCCCGGGTAGCGACCCAGCCCCCCAGCGTCGAGAACTCGAACGACTGCGGAAAGTGCCGCAGGGTCAACCCATGCTCGCGAAGCTGGTCCTCCAACCCGGGCCCCGTAGCCCCCGCCTGAATCCGCGCCGCCAACGACTCCGAATCGACCTCCAACACCCGATCCAGCCGCCGAAGGTCCAGGGAAACCACCGGCCGATCGCCGGTACGCGCCTCAACCCCCCCGACCACGCTCGTCCCACCCCCGAACGGCACAACCGCAGCCCCCTCCGCCTCAGACCAGCTCAGCACCGCCTCGATCTCGGACTCGTCCTTCGGGAAGGCAACGAGGTCCGGCGGATTCTCGAACTCCCCCCTGAACCCCCGCACCACATCCCGGTAGGCCTTCCCCAACGAGTGAGCAACCCGCTCATAGTGCTCATCCGAAAACAGGTCCCCGAACTCCGTCGGCACCTTCAACCGAGCCGCCCGAAGCTCAACCCCCTCCAGCGGCACCGCCTCCTCGACCTCGCCCCCGAACCCCAGCCCTTCCCTGATCCCGGCGGCAGCCTGCTCAAGCTCAGTCCTCGAGGGCGCCTGGTCCTCATACCCCCACCCCCAGTGCTTGAGCCGCCTTACCAGTGGACGCCTTTCATCAAGTGCGCAAAAGCCAAGGCCTCGGTGGTCGGAGCTTTGTCGGGAGCCTCTTCCCCTTTCCCCTTCGCGGCCTGCGACTCCGGAAAGAGCCTGTAGGCCGCGCTGAGGATTGTGTCCGAGAACTTCGGCGCCACGTTGTAGAGCAGCTCGCCGAAGTTGCCCAGCCTCGTCGCCACCTTCTTCGGCCGCTCGACCATCGCCTTGGCGATCATCTCGGCCGCCTCCTCCGGGGCGATCGCCGGGAACGCGTCGTACATCCGCGTCGGGGCGATCATCGGCGTCCTCACCAGCGGCATGTGGATCGTCGTGATGTGGACACCGTCGTCGATCACCTCCGAGGCGATCACCCGGCTGAACGCATCGAGCGCCGCCTTCGAGGCCACGTAGGCCGAGAACCGCGGCGGGTTGGTCTGGGTGCCGATCGAGCTGACGTTGATGATGTGGCCCGATTTGCGCGCCCGCATCTCCGGCAGCAGCGCCAGGATCAGCCGCACCGCGCCCAGATAGTTGAGTTGGATCGTCCGCTCGTAGTCGTGGAAGCGGTCGTAGGAGAGGGCGACCGAGCGGCGGATCGAGCGGCCCGCGTTGTTGACCAGGATGTCGACCTGGCCGTGGTAGGCGAGCACCTCGCCGGCCATCCGCTCGACGTCCTCGATGTCCGACATGTCGCAGCGGTGGACGTGGGCGACGCCGCCGGCTCGCTCGATCTCCTCCTTGGTCCCCTCCAGTTTCTCGACCGAACGCGCCACCAGCAGCACCGTCGCCCCGGCGTCGGCCACCTTCACCGCGGTCGCTTTGCCGATCCCCGACGAGGCCCCGGTGATCAGCACCACCTTGCCCCGCACCGCGCCCGACAGCGAGCGGTCCTTGAACAGGTCCGGGTCGAGGTTGCGCTCCCAGTAGTCCCAGAGGCGGTCGGCGTAGGTCTCCAGAGGCGGGACCTCGATCCCCGACCCCGCCAGCGCCGCCTGCGCGTTCGTGCAGTCGAAGGTCGTCGGGTAGTTGACGTAGCGGACAACCGACGCCGGGATCCCCATCTCATTCAGCACCGCCTTGCTGATCCGCTTGGCCGGCGGGAACAGCTTCAGCCAGGCTCCGGTCAGCGAGATCGCCGAGTCGGTCACCTCGGAGTCCAGCCGCAGCGCCATCTGCGGCGCGTCCGCCGCCCGCGCGAAGAGGTTGACCACCTCGCCCGCCGACTTCGGGTGCGGGTCGGTCAGGTGGAAGGCCTGCCCGTCCAACCCGGGCTCGTGGGCGATGTGGTCGATCGCCGCCGCGACGAAGTCGACCGGGACGATGTTGATCTCCCGCCCCTCGAGCCCCACGGTCGGCAGCCACGCCGGCAGCACCCGCCGCGCCCGCTGAAGCAGCTTGAAGAAGTAGTAGGGGCCGTCGATCTTGTCGATCTCGCCGCTCCGCGAGTCCCCGACCACGATCCCTGGCCGGTAGACCCGCCAGGGCCGTCCGCAATCCTCGCGCACGACCCGCTCGGACTCGTGCTTGGTCCGGAAGTAGGGATTGGTGTCGAGCTTCTCGGCCTCCTCGAACATGTCCTCGCGCCACTCGCCCCGGTACAGCCCGGCGGCGGCGATCGAGCTGATGTGGTGGAAGCAGCCCGCCTCGATCGCCGTGGCCAGCTCCACCGCGTGCCGCGTCCCCTCGACGTTGGCGATCTCCTGGGCCTCGGCGCCGGCGGTCATGTCGTAGATCGCCGCCAGGTGGAAGAAGTGGTCGACCTCGCCGCGCAGCGTCACCAGGTCCTCCTCGGAGACCCCCAGCCCTGGCTGCGAGAGGTCGCCGGCGACCGGTACGACCCGTGCCCCGTCCGCTCCCCAGCCGGTCCGCAGCTCCTCCAGCCGGCCCCGCGACCCGGCCCGGACCAGCGCGTAGATCGTTCCCTCGCGCTTCAGCAGCCGCTCGACGAGGTTGCGGCCGATGAACCCGGTCGCGCCAGTCAGGAAGTAATTCATCGCTCTCTCAGCCTACCTCCACACTGGCCAGTGCCACCTTTCGCGTTTCATAGACTGGTAAGGATCGTGGAGACGGCCACCCTGCAGATCGAGATGCCCGAGATGGGCGAATCGGTCACCGAGGGGATCGTGCTCGAGTGGCACGTCGCCGAGGGCGACTTCGTCAACGAGGGCGACACGGTCGTCGAGATATCGACCGACAAGGTCGACGCCGAGGTGCCGGCTCCTACTGCCGGGGTCATTACCAAGCTGCTGGCTCAAGTCGACGACGAGGTGCCGGTTGGGGCACCGCTGGCTGAGATGGCCCCCGGTGATTCCGGTGAGGGTTCAAGCGGATCGACCGCGGGGCCTGACGCGGCGTCGGGGGGGCCTGCGGGCGGGGGCGGGGCCTCCGTTCTCGGCCCCCCCGACACCACGCCACCCGCGGGTGTAACCGCTGGAACAGCCAGCGGGACCAACGGGGACGATGGAGTCCGGGCCACTCCAGTTGCTCGTCGCGTTGCTGCTGAGCTGGGGGTTGACCTTGGCGGACTCGCCGGGAGCGGTCCAGGGTCGAAGGTCACTAAGGAGGACGTGGTCGCTGCGGCGGACGGGGGCGCGGCCTTGGAGAGGCCTGCAGCTTCTGGGGAGGCGAAAGCTTTGCGGGGGCCGGCCGGGATGCTTGGCTTCGGCTATGAACGAGAGTCGGTCGGTTCCTACGGCTACCTCGTTCCGGACCGTTGCCGTCGACGTGCTCGATGCGAAGCGCGGGGCGCTTAATGGGGTGCTGAAGGAGCGGGGGATGAAGGTTTCCTTCACCCATCTGATCGCCTGGGCGATCGTCCAGGCCGCCAAGGAGTGGCCGGTGATGGTCCGCACCTACGAGGAGCGGGATGGGAAGCCGTTTGCGCTCGAGGGGGGGCCGGTCAACCTCGGCATCGCCGTCGACGTCGAGCGCAAGGACGGCTCCCACAGCCTCATGGTCCCGGCGATCAAGGGCGCCGACGGCCTCGACTTCGCCGCCTTCCACGCCTATTACGAGGACCTGATCACCAAGACGCGGGAGAACAGGCTCAGCCCCGACGACTTCCAGGGCACCAACGTCTCGCTGACCAACCCGGGCGGCATCGGCACCGTCGCCTCGGTCCCCCGCCTGATGAGCGGCCAGAGCGCGATCGTCGCCACCGGCTCGATCGCCTACCCGGCCGAGTGGGCGCACGCCGCGCCGGAGCGGATCCGCCAGCTCGGCGTCTCCAAGGCGATGACGCTGACCTCGACCTACGACCACCGGGTGATCCAGGGCGCCGAGTCCGGCTCCTTCCTGCGCCGCATCGAGCAGCTATTGCAGGGCGAGGACGGCTTCTACGAGGGGATCGCCGCGAATCTCGGTGTCGAGATCGCGCCGATCGCCGCCGCCCATCCCGCCTCGGCCTCCGCCCCGCCGCTCGGCGCCGCGCCCGCCCCCGCCGCTGCGGTCCCCGACGAGGAGCTCCTCCAGGCCGTCGAGTCGGCGACCTCCCTGCTGAAGGGCTACCGCACCCACGGACACCTCGCCGCCCGCCTCGACCCGCTCGGCTCCGCGCCCGAGGGCGACCCCTCGATCCAGCCCGAGAACCTCAACCTCACCCCGGAGCTGATGGCGAAGGTCCCCGCCTCGATCCTCCGCATCGGCGTCCCCGGCGAAACCCTGCTGGAGGCGCTGCCGCGGCTGCGGGAGGCCTACTGCGGGACGATGGCCTACCAGTTCGAGCACCTCTCCTCGCACGAACAGCGGGAATGGATGCGCGAGATGGTCGAGACCGGCGCCCACCGCCGGCCCCTCACCGACGACGAGAAACGGCGCCTCCTCGACCGCCTGCTCGACGTCTTCGAGTTCGAGCGCTTCCTCGAGAAGGCCTACCTGGGCCAGAAGATGTTCTCGATCGAGGGGCTCGACGCGGTCATCACGATGCTCGACGAGCTGGTCACCCTCGCCGGCCGGGCCGGCGCCGAGGAGGTCGTCTTCGGGATGGCCCACCGCGGCCGCCTCGGCGTCCTCGCCCACAACCTCGGCCGCTCGGTCGAGTCGATCCTCGCCGAGTTCGAGGGCGACAAGCGGATCGACGCGGTGAAGGCCGTCGCCGCGATCCCCCACGGGGGCACCGGCGACGTCAAGTACCACCACGGCCACCGGGGCGTCTACGAGACCAGCGAGGGCGAGAGGATCTCCGTCCGCCTCTACCCGAACCCCAGCCACCTCGAGTTCGTCGACCCGGTGGTGACCGGCGGCGCCCGCTTCCTCCAGTCCGACCTCGACGGCCCCAGGCTCACCCACGACACGAAGCGCGCCGTCCCGGTCCTCCTGCACGGCGACGCCGCCTTCCCCGCCCAGGGCGTCGTCGCCGAGACTCTCAACCTCCAGTCGCTGAAGGGCTACAGCACCGGCGGCACCGTCCACATCATCCAGAACAACCAGGTGGGCTTCACCACCGACCCCAAGGAGGCCCGCTCCACCCCCTACGCGGCCGACATGGCTAAGGGCTTCGACGTGCCGATCGTCCACGTCAACGCCGACGACGTCGAGGCCTGCTCGGCGGCGATCCGCCTCGCCATGGCCTACCGCGAGCGCTGGGCGCGCGACATCGTCATCGACCTGATCGGCTACCGCCGCTTCGGCCACAACGAGACCGACGAGCCCGCCTACACCCAGCCGCTGATGGCGGCGAAGATCAAGGCCCACCCGCCTGTTTCGGAGATCTACGCGAAGAAGCTGATCGGCGAGGGGATCGTCAGCGCCGAGGACGTCGAGCGGGCGTCGAAGGAGCGCCACGAGGAGATGTCCGCCGCGCTCAAGGACCTGCGCCGCAAGATGGACCTGGGCGAGTACGAGGACCCAACCCTGACCACCGTCGGCACCGGCGAGCTGGACCGCACCGCCAGCCCCCCGGTCGACACCGCCGTGCCGGCCGAGAAGCTCCGCGCCCTCAACGAGGCGCTGCTGAAGGCGCCGGAGAGCTTCACCGTCCACCGCAAGCTGCGCCGCCCGCTCGCCAGGCGGCTGGAGGCGATCGAGGAGGGCGGCATCGACTTCGGCCACGCCGAGGCGCTCGCCTTCGCCTCGCTGCTCACCGAGGGCGTCCACACCCGCCTCACCGGCCAGGACACCGAGCGCGGCACCTTCTCCCACCGCCACCTCGTCCTCCACGACGAGAACACCGGCCTCGAGTACTGCCCGATGCAGAACCTCGAGGGCGCCTCTGCCCCCTTCGAGCTGTACAACAGCCCCCTCTCGGAGATCGCCTGCCTCGGCTTCGAGTACGGCTACTCGACCGCGACGCCCAGCGCCCTCGTCCTCTGGGAGGCGCAGTTCGGCGACTTCGCCAACGCCGGGCAGGTGATCGTCGACAGCTTCATCGTCTCCGGCGAGGCGAAGTGGGGGCAGACCAGCCGCCTCACCCTGCTGCTGCCGCACGGCTACGAGGGCTCCGGCCCCGAGCACTCCAGCGCCCGCATCGAGCGCTTCCTGGCGCTTGGCGCCGAGGGCAACATCCGGATCGCCAACCCGACAACCGCCGCCCAGTACTTCCACCTGCTGCGCCGCCAGGCGCTGATCCGAAAGCCGCGCCCGATGATCGTCTTCACCCCGAAGGGCCTGCTGCGCCTCGACCGCGCCGCGGCGACCCTGGAGGAGCTGTCCGATGGCTCCTTCCACTTCATCCTCGACGACCCGACCGCCGACGGCCGCCGCGAGAAGGTCGAGCGCCTCGTGGTCTGCACCGGCAAGGTCTACTTCGACATGGACTCCAGCGAGCGCCGCGCGGCCGCCGAGAACGTCGCCATCGCCCGCGTCGAGCAGCTCTACCCGTTCGCCCACGAGCAGCTGGCCGAGCTGATCGCCACCTACCCGAACCTGAGGGAGATCGCCTGGGTGCAGGAGGAGCCGCGAAACATGGGCGCCTGGAAGGTGATGTCGCGCCGCATGCCGGACCTCCTCCCCGAGGGGATCGAGCTGCGCTACATCGGCCGCCCCGGCCGCGCCAGCCCCGGCGAGGGCTACTCCGCCGCCCACGCCCGCGAGCAGGAGCGCATAGTCCTCACCGCCCTCTCCCCCGGCGCCTGATGCGAAAGCCCGTCCCGGGGCCGCTGTTCGTGTGGGTCAAGCGGCTCTCCTGGGTGGAGCTGGCGATCTTCTCGGCGCTGATCCTGTTCTGGGTGATCCCGGGGTTCCAGACGGAGACGATGGTGTTCGGGTGGGCGCACGGGTTGGGGTTCGTCGGCCTCTGCGTCGTGATCTGGGTGGCCTGCGTGCGCCGCGAGGCTCCGTACACCCTGCTGGCCGCGACCCTCACACCCGTGGGGCCGGTGGGGAGTGTGATCGGGGTCGAGCTGATCGAGCGCAAGGGCTGGGGTGTTGCGGGTTACCCGCAGGACGCTGCGGAATCCCCGTAAAGGCGCCGAATTGGCTTGACCCCGACCGGCTCACCCGGTATAGGTAGTTGGTGACTGCTTCCCTGAGCAGTCCCGCTCGGGGTGGCGGCCGCGTCGGCATCCCTCCCTGGCTACCGACGCGTTGGTGCGGTGCGGGTCGCGCGGACCCCCCTGCCTCCCGCGGCCCCACCGCGCCCCTCTGCTTGTCTACCCCCGCAGCCCTCGCAGGACGGTCTGCAGGATGCCGCCGTTTTGGAAGTAGGTGACTTCGTTGGGGGTGTCGAGTCGGACGGTTGCCTCGAATTCGATCCCGTCGGCGGTAACGGTGACCGACTTCGCCTCGCCGTTCTGGAGGTCGCCTATGTCGATCGTCTCCTCGCCGGTCAGGCCGAGCGAATCCACACTCTCGCCCTCGGGGAACTGGAGGGGCAGGACCCCCATCCCGATCAGGTTGGATCGGTGTATTCGCTCGAAGCTCTCGGCGATCACCGCTTGGACTCCGAGCAGCTTCGTTCCCTTCGCGGCCCAGTCCCGTGAGGAGCCCGATCCGTACTCCTTGCCCGCCAGCACGACCAGCGGCACTCCATCGTCGGCGTAGGCCATCGCCGCCTCGTAGACCGTGGTCTCCCCGCCGTCGGGGAAGTGACGGGTGAACCCGCCGGCCCGCTCCACCAGCCGGTTTCGCAGCCTGATGTTGGCGAAGGTGCCGCGGATCATCACCTCGTGGTTGCCGCGACGGGAGCCGTATGAGTTGAAGTCGCGGGGCTCCACACCCCCTTCGATCAACCACCTCCCGGCCGGGCTGTCCTTCTTGATCGCCCCGGCGGGGGAGATGTGGTCGGTGGTGATCGAGTCGCCCAGCACCGCCAGCACCCGGGCGCCGCGGACCGGCTCCACGCCCGGCGGCTCGGCCGGCATCCCCTCGAAGAAGGAGGGCCGGCGCACATAGGTGGAGTCCGGCCAGGTGTAGCGGTCGCCCTCCGGAACCTCGACCGCGTTCCAGCTCTCGTCCCCCTTGAACACCTCGCCGTAGTTGCGGGTGAACATCTCCGACTGGATCGACCGCCCCACCAGCTCCTTGATCTCCTCCGAGCTGGGCCAGATGTCCCGCAGGTACACAGGCTCGCCGTCCGATCCCTCGCCCAGCGGCTCGGCGGTCAGGTCGAGGTCCATCCGCCCGGCCAGCGCGTAGGCGACGACCAGCGGCGGCGAAGCGAGGTAGTTCGCCTTCACGTCCTGGTTGATCCGCCCCTCGAAGTTGCGGTTGCCGGAGAGCACCGCGCACACCGCCAGGTCCTTCTCGGATATGGCGGCCGAGATCTCCGGCGCCAGCGGCCCCGAGTTGCCGATGCAGGTGGTGCACCCGTACCCGACCAGGTTGAACTGAAGCGCGTCGAGGTACTTCGTCAGCCCCGCTTTCTCCAGGTAGTCGGTCACCACCGTCGAGCCCGGCGCCAGCGACGTCTTCACCCACGGCTTGCGCGTCAGCCCACGCTCCACCGCGTTGCGGGCAAGCAGGCCGGCGCCGATCATCACGCTCGGGTTCGAGGTGTTGGTGCAGCTGGTGATCGCCGCGATTACCACCCGGCCGTGATCCAGCTCCACCGTCGTCCCATCCTCCAGGGTCACCTCGACCGCGTCGCTCGTCTCACGCTCGGCCACCGCGACGCCCCCCGGCGCCGGCGCTGGCCGCGGCGCGCTGCCGCGGCCGTCGTGCTCGTCGGCCGGCGGGTCCGAGGCCGGGAAGGACTCCCGGATCGCCTCGTCCCAGTGGCCCATCTCCTCGGCCGCGTCCGGGTCGAACTCGTCCATCGCCTCCAGGAACGCCCGCTTCGCGACCGCCAGCGGGACCCGGTCCTGCGGCCGCTTCGGCCCGGCGATGCTCGGCACCACCTCACCGAGGTCCAGCTCCAGCAGGTCGGAGAAGACGGGGTCCTCGGCGCCCTCCTCGTGGAACATCCCCTGCTCGCGCGCGTAGGCGTCGACCAGCTCGATCGTCTCGGTCGGCCGCCCGGTCAGCTCCAGGTAGCGCAGCGTCTCCGCGTCGACCGGGAAGATCGCGCAGGTCGAGCCGAACTCCGGCGACATGTTGCCGAGCGTCGCCCGGTCGGCCAGCCCCAGCGTCGCCAGCCCGGGCCCGAAGAACTCGACGAACTTGGAGACGACGCCGTGCGCCCGCAGCATCTCGGTGACGGTGAGGACGAGGTCGGTGGCCGTCGCCCCCTCCGGCAGTGCGCCGCCGAGCTTGAACCCGACCACCTGCGGCAGGAGCATCGAGATCGGCTGCCCGAGCATCGCCGCCTCGGCCTCGATCCCGCCGACGCCCCAGCCCAGCACCCCGAGCCCGTTGACCATCGTCGTGTGGGAGTCCGTGCCGACCAGGGTGTCGGGGTAGGCGCGGAGCACGCCGCCGACCTCGCGGCTGTAGACGACCCGGGCGATGTACTCGAGGTTGACCTGGTGGCAGATCCCGGTCGCCGGCGGCACCACGCGGAAGTTGTCGAAGGAGCGCTGCCCCCACTTCAGGAAGGAGTAGCGCTCGCGGTTTCGCTCGAACTCCCGCTCCGCGTTGACGGCGAAGGCCCGCGCGTTGCCGAACGCGTCCACCTGCACCGAGTGGTCGATCACCAGGTCGACGTCGACCAGCGGGTTGATCGCGGTCGGATCGCCGCCGATCTCCTCCATCGCGTCGCGCATCGCCGCCAGGTCGACCACCGCCGGCACCCCGGTGAAGTCCTGCATCAGCACCCGCGCCGGCTGGAAGGGGATCTCGACGCTGGGCTCGGCCGCCGCGTCCCAGCTCGCGATCGCCTCGACGTCGGCGGCGGTGACGCTGCGCCCGTCCTCCAGCCGCAGCACGTTCTCCAGCAGCACCTTGACCGAGTAGGGCAGCCGCGCCACGTCGAAGCGCTCCTGCAGCGCGTCCAGCCGGAAGATCTCATAGGAACGCCCGCTCACCTCGAGGGTGGAACGGGCGCCGAAGGAATCGCCGCTCATCTACCTCTTGTCCACCTGGCCCGCGGCGAGGCTCGCCGCCGCCTTCTGGCCGGCCGAGCCACCGGCGGTCCGCACCGCCATGCCCGGGCTGGCCAGCCCGATGTGGGCGAGCACCCGCTGCTGCAGCGGCGCCACCGCCACCTCCACCTTGTCCTGCTCGATCGCCCGCACCGTTGCGTCGCCGACCTGCTCGGGCGTCCCCGTCCCCAAGCCCGCCGGCGGCTTCGCTCCGGACTCGGCGAACATCCCCGCCTCTCTGATGAAGCCCGGCGAGACGAGCGAGACGCCGACGCCCCGCGGCGCCAGGTCGGCCCGCAGTCCCAGCGCGAAGCCGCGCAGGCCGAACTTGGTCGCGTTGTAGACGGAGGTGCGTGGGCTGGGCGCCTTGCCCGAGAGCGAGGCGACGAAGACCATGTGCCCCGCGCCCCGCTCCAGCATGGCCGGCGCCAGCGCCTGCGCCATCAGGATCGGCGACTCCAGGTTGACCCGCAGGGCGCGCTTCACCTGCTCCGGGGTGAAGTCCTCGAGCCGCCCGGTGCCCGGCAGGCCCGCGTTGGCGACGAGGACGTCGACGTCGCCCGCCTCGGCGGCGAGCTTCTCGGCGGCCCCCGGCTCGGCCAGGTCCGCCGGTAGCACCCGGTGTCCCTCGCCCGGCAACTCCGCCGCCAGCGCCTCCAGCGCCTCCGCCTTGCGGGCGCTCAGCAGGACGCTCGCCCCCCGCCCGGCGAGCGCCTTGGCGATCGCCCGCCCGAGGCCCCCGGTGGCCCCGGTCAGAAGAGCTGTGCGGCCGACAAGTTCCATCCCAGGACGCAAGCTACCAGCCGGGCGGCCGACAGGAATCTGGGCTCCAAGTGCGAAAGGCCACAAAATGTTTGTTTTTCATGAGCAAGCGACCGGGACATCGTCTAGACTGCCGCGATCGAATAACCGAAACGCCGAGTCCCGTGCGCTATGGAGGCGCCGCGGGAGCGGGGGAACCACGTTTTCGGGGCTAACCCACCTCAGCTCTGGTGGGGGCGCAAGCTCCTTTCGCGCCAGCCCGACAGCTAACCCCGTAGGCCGACGAAGGAGATCGGTTTGCTTTCACATAGGCAGAAGCTGAAGACGGGGTTGGCGGCAGCCGGGGCAATGGTCGTCCTGGCTCTCGTGGCGCCGGCCGGCGCGTCCGCCGGCTGCGGAGGCGGCGGCCTCTCGCCCGCCACCACGGACATCTGCACACCCACGGCCAAGGCCAAGCTGCTCGCGAACGGGATGGTGATCCCGCCGGCCAGCGCCCCGCCGAAGGTCCAGGCGGTGATCGCGGCGGCCAACAAGATCCGCACCAAGCCCTACATCTGGGGCGGCGGCCACGCCCGCTGGTGGGACGCCGGCTACGACTGCTCCGGATCCGTCAGCTACGCGCTGCACGGCGGCGGCTTCCTCACCAGCCCCCTCCCCTCGGGCCCGATGGAGCGCTGGGGATACGCCGGCATGGGCCGCTGGATCACCGTCTACGCCAACGCCGGCCACGCCTACGCGGTGATCGCCGGCATCCGCTGGGACACCTCCGGCGACTCCAACGGCTCCGGCCCCCGCTGGCACCTGGACCTGCGCGACAACGCCGGCTACGTCGCCCGCCATCCCGGCGGCTACTGAGCCACGCGGTGCGCCGCCCCGGCCAAGCGGCCGAGGCGAATTTGTCCTTGCTTTCCTGATCTGCTCGGCTAACTTCTTTATGTAACTGCTCCACCACCAGACATCCGCTTGGCAAGCCTCACCAAGCGTTACGGCGAGGTGGTCGCGGTTGCGGGAATTGACCTGGAGATCGAGCGGGGGGAGTTCTTCACGCTGCTGGGGCCGTCCGGCTCCGGCAAGACGACCACGCTGCGGATGATCGCCGGCTTCGAGGAGCCGACCGCGGGGACGATCGAGCTGGCGGGTGAGGATGTGCGCGGCGTCCCTCCCTACGCGCGCGCCGTCAACACCGTCTTCCAGGACTACGCCCTCTTCCCCCACATGACGGTGGGGCAGAACGTCGAGTACGGGATGCGGGTCGCCCGCGCCCCCAAGGCCGAACGCCGCCGCCGCCGCGACGAGGCGCTGGAGATGGTCCGCCTCCCCGGCTACGCCGACCGCAAGCCCGGCGAGCTCTCCGGCGGCCAGCGGCAGCGCGTCGCCCTCGCCCGCGCGATCGTCAACCGTCCCAAGGTCCTGCTGCTCGACGAGCCGCTCGGCGCCCTCGACCTGAAGCTGCGCGAGCAGATGCAGGTCGAGCTGAAGACGATCCAGGGCGAGGTCGGCATCACCTTCGTCTACGTCACCCACGACCAGGACGAGGCGCTGACGATGAGCGACCGGATCGCCGTCTTCAACGAGGGCCGCGTCCAGCAGGTGAGCGGGCCGGTGGAGCTCTACGAGTACCCGGCCAACGAGTTCGTCGCCGGCTTCGTCGGCGTCTCCAACCTGCTGGAGCGCGACGGCGCCCGCTTCACGATCCGCCCCGAGAAGATCCAGCTGGTCGACCCCTCGGCGCCGCCCAACGGCCTGCGCACCGAGCGTGGCCGCATCGCCGACGTCTCCTACGCCGGCATGGTGACCCGCTACACGGTCGCCCTGGACGCCGGCGGAGAGCTTCAACTCGTACGGCAGAACATGGAGAGCGCGTCGCTGGACGCTGCTTCTGAGCGGGGGAGGGAGGTCCTGGTCGGCTGGCGCCCGGAGCACACGGTCGCCGTCCGTGGGAAAACGACGAAAGAGGAGGAATCATCGTGAGGAGAGAGGACGCTCATCCCGCTCGGACGGCCTGGCTCGTGATCGCCGGGCTGCTCGCGTTCATGCTGCTGCTGGCCGGCTGCGGCGGAGGCAACGGCGGCACAACCGGCAAGGAGCTGACCAAGGTCGGCAAGGGAGAGGGTCAGGTCGACCTGATCTCCTGGGCCGGCTACGTCGAGCCGCAGTGGTCGAAGCCGTTCGAGCAGCAGACCGGGTGCAAGGTGAACGACAAGGTCGCCGGCACCTCCGACGAGATGGTCCAGCTGATGCGGACCGGGCAGTACGACGGGGTCTCGGCCTCGGGCAACGCCTCGGCCCGCCTGGTCGACGGCGGCGACGTCGACCCGGTCAACGTCAGCCTGGTTCCGAACTATCAGACCATCTTCGCCGACCTCAAGAACCAGCCCTACAACACGTTCGACGGCACCCACTACGGGATCCCGCACGGCCGCGGGGCGAACCTGCTGATGTGGAACAGCAACGACGTCAAGCCGGCGCCCACATCCTGGGACGTGGTTCTCGATCCGAAGAAGGCCGCCAAGTACAAGGGCAAGATCAGCGCCTACGACGACCCGATCTACATCGCCGACGCGGCCGTCTACCTGAAGGCGCACCAGCCGAGCCTGGGGATCGACAACCCCTACGAGCTGAACCAGCAGCAGTTCGACGCGGCGGTCAACCTGCTCAAGGAGCAGCGGCCCAACGTCGGCGAGTACTGGTCCGACGCCGCCAAGCAGATCTCGGCCTTCTCCAACGGGGACGACCAGGTCGGCACCACCTGGCAGTACCAGTACTTCGCGCTGAAGGACGCCGGCCAGCCGGTGGCGGCGAGCCCCGCCAGCCAGGGCTTCCTGCCGTCCGAGGGCGCGACGGGATGGTCGGACACCTGGATGATCAGCTCCCAGGCCAAGCATCCCAACTGCATGTACGAGTGGATGAACTGGATCGTCTCTCCGAAGGCGAACGCCCAGGTGGCGGAGTTCTTCGGCGAGGCGCCGGCGCAGAGCAAGGCGTGCGACTTCACGTCGGACAAGAGCTTCTGCGCCAAGTACCACGCCGCCAACCCGGCGTTCTGGAAGCGCGTGTACTACTGGGAGACCCCGGTGGCCGACTGTGGCAACGGGTCGACCGACTGCAAGGACTACAACGACTGGGTCCAGGCGTGGACCTCGATTAAAGGTTGAGTCGCCGGCTCGCCGGGTTGTTCCAGGGGCGCCCCCGCCTTCAGGTGGGGGCGCTCCTGGCCGGCCCGGTCGGCTGGCTGGTCGTCGGGTACCTGGGATCGCTCGCGGTCCTGCTGATCGCGGCGTTCTGGACGGTCGACCCGCTCAGCGGCGAGGTCGTCCGCGGCCTCAGCCTCGGCAACTTCAAGACGCTCGTCAACGAGCCGGTCTACCGCAACATCGCCGAGCGGACGATCGCCATCGCCGCGCTCGTCACCCTCACCGACGCCGTCCTCGCCTTCCCGATCGCCTTCTACATCGCCAAGGTGGCGAGCCGGCGCGGCAAGGCGATCCTGATCGTCGCCGTGCTGCTGCCGCTCTGGTCGAGCTACCTGGTGAAGGTGTACTCGTGGCGGACGATGCTCTCCACCGACGGGGTGATCAACTGGGTGCTCGGACCGCTCGGGCTGCACGGCCCGGGGTACGGCAACGCCGCCGTCTGGCTGGTGATGAGCTACCTCTGGCTCCCGTACATGATCCTGCCGATCTACGCCGGGCTGGAGCGGATCCCCGGCTCGCTGATCAGCGCCTCGGAGGACCTCGGCGCCGGCCCCTTCACGACCTTCCGCCGGGTGATCCTGCCGCTCGTCTTCCCGGCGGTGATCGCCGGCTCGATCTTCACCTTCTCGCTGACCCTGGGCGACTACATCACCCCGCGCCTCGTCTCCAACAACCAGTTCATCGGCAACGTCGTCTTCAACAACGTCACCACCGACCTGCCGCTCGCCTCGGCCTTCGCGCTCGTCCCGATCATGGTGATGATCGCCTACCTGCTGGTCGCCCGGAAGCTCGGGGCGTTCGAGCACATATAGGAGGCGGGACGGTGCGACTCTCCAGACGAGCGGCGATCCTCCTCCGCGTCGGCGTCGCGATCGGCCTCGCCTTCATCTACGTGCCGCTGATCGTGATCGTGATCTACGCCTTCAACTCCAGCGAGATCCTCGAGTGGCCGCCGCCGGGGCTGACCCTCGACTGGTTCCCAACGGCGATCCACGACCAGGGCGCCCGCGACGCCTTCAAAACCTCGGTCGAGGCCGGCGTGATCGCCACCGCGATCGCGATAACCCTGGGCACGCTCGCCTCGCTCGCCGTCGCCCGCCACCGCTTCTTCGGGCGGGAGACGATCTCCTTCCTCGTCGTGCTGCCGATCGCCCTGCCGGGGATCGTCACCGGGATCGCCCTCAGCGACACCTTCACCCAGGTGCTGGGGATCCCGCTCAGCCTCTTCACCGTGATCGTCGGCCACGCGACCTTCTGCATCGTCGTCATCTACAACAACGTCGTCGCCCGCCTGCGCCGCATGTCCACCTCCTTCGAGGAGGCCTCCGCCGACCTCGGCGCCCACACCTGGCAGACCTTCCGCTACGTCACCCTGCCCAACATGCAGACGGCGCTGGTCGCCGGCGCCCTGCTCGCCTTCGCCCTCTCCTTCGACGAGATCATCGTCACCACGTTCACGATCGGCGCCGGCCAGCAGACCCTCCCGATCTGGATCTTCTCCAACCTATTCCGCCCCAACCAACTCCCGATAGTCAACGTCGTAGCCGTGATCGTGATCCTGATCTCGATCATCCCCGTCTACCTCGCCCACCGCCTGACCCGAGAGGAGGGCCCCCCATCCGCCCGCGGCGCCCGCGCCCGCTTCGAAGGCGGCGGGGTCGAGACCGAGGCGACCGCGGTTCCGTAAGCGCGCGCGACTACGGCCCGCTGGGAGCTTGGGTCAACGAACTTGTGGTGCCGGAGGCGATGAAGTCCGTCTCGCTCGGCCGGGCCTTCGGGTCGAGCGGATCCTCCTTGCTCGCCAGCACCTGGGAGGTGTTGGGGTCGACGATCAGGGAATAGACCGTGGGGCGTCCCGAGTTGGCCGATTCGGCTCCGATCGCGATTCCCTCACGGCCGATCTCGTCGCTGGCCCTGCCGAGGTACTCGACGTCGGGGACCTGCCCCTCCGCCTCGTAGAGAGCGGCCCTCAGCTCCGGGGTCGCGAAGGGGTTCTGCAGCAGGTCGGAGACCATGGTCAGGGTCCTGACGGCGACCGAGAACCCGTTCCCCGCGCCGGCGCCCGCCTTCGGGTCGGTGGCCTTGTCCTGGAGCCATTGCGCCAGCTCGTCCGGATCGGTCGGGATTTGCGAAATCTGAGTCCCGCTGTAGGGATGGTCGCTGAAGCTGCCCGGCGGGAACGACTCTGTGTCGGTGGAACTGTGGAACCCGTCGGTTTCGAAGCTGGGCTTGCCGGCGCCTATCCACGCCTCCCTGTCCTTGGCTGCCACGAACTGCGGGGCGGTTGAGCTGGTGACCCGACGGCCCGAGCCGTCTTTGGCCACCCACGTCTCGGTCACCTGGGTCTTGTAGGTCGACCAGACATGCTCCCTGTCCCAAACGGACGTGTCGGTATAGGTCCCCTGCGTCTTCGTGTAGAAGTACGGGAGGCTGGTGTCCAACGGCGGTTGCTTGGCGGCCGCCTCGGCCACCCTGTCGAGGATCGGCAGCGTGCCGTGGTCGCCGCCACCCCCACCGGGGAGGCCGACGATCGCCGCGGTCAACGCCATTGCGCCGACGGCGGCGGCAACGAACGCGCGCCTGCTCCCCGGTCGCGAGAGGGAGCGACCGGGCGCTACTCGCCCGGTGCGGCGTTTTTCCTGCGGATCCGAGGCAAGGATCGCCGCGAGCAGCTCACCGGCCGCGGGACCTTCGAAATTCTGCTCCTCGACTCTGGCGGGATCGATCGAAGCGAGTCCTTCGTCAAGCATCGTGTTCTTCGATTTCATCGTGCCTCCGTGGTGCCGGTTCGCGGTTGGAGCTGCGATCGCTTGCTTGCTTCTCCGAGCAGATGTCCATGGGACTCGAGTTCTTTCAGCAGGCGGCGGCGGGCCCGGTAGAGGCGAAGGGAGAAGGCCGCGGCCGTGCATCCCATGACTCGAGCGGCCTCGCGCGGCTTCAGCCCGTCCCACGCAACGAGGGCGAGCACCTCGCGATCGCGGGGGCCGAGCGCCGCGAATGCCGCCGCGAACGCCTCCCGTTCGCCGATCAGCTCGGGGATCGGGGTGCCCGGATCGCGGACTTCGACGAGGTCCAGGGAAGCGTGAGGCCCGTCGGGAAGCCGTCGTTTCGACGAGCGCCTCTGGTTGGCGAGAACCTTTTTCGCGGTGCCGAGCAGCCAGGGAAGCCGCTCGTCCGGCATCTCGTCGAAGCGCCGCCACGCAACCAGATACGTCTCGGACACGACCTCTTCGGCCGCGTGACGATCCCCGGTTCGGCGCAGGGCATAGGCGAAGACCCGTGCATGGGTCTCGCCGAACATCGCCTCAAATCGACATCGCCCTGCCGGCGTCCACCGGTCCAGTCTCCGCCATCTCCACTACATGTCCGCTCGCCCCCAAATCTTTCAACCTCCGGCGGCAGGACCCGCCGCGCCAACCGCTACAGGGGGATGTTGCCGTGCTTTCGCTTCGGCTGCTCGACGCGCTTGGACTGGAGCATCCGCAGCGCCTTGATCAGCTTCGGACGCGTCTGGCGAGGCTCGATCACGTCGTCGATGTAGCCGCGCTCCGCCGCCGAGTAGGGGTTGGCGAAGTGGGCTTTGTAGTCGTCGATCAGCTTCTGGCGGCGCTCGTCGGGGGTCGGCGAGGAGGAGATGTCCTTGCGGTAGATGATGTTGACCGCGCCCTCCGGTCCCATCACCGCGACCTCGGCGGTCGGCCAGGCGACGTTGAAGTCGGCCAGCATGTGCTTCGAGTTCATCACGTCGTAGGCGCCGCCGTAGGCCTTGCGAGTGACGACGGTGAGCTTCGGCACGGTCGCCTCGGTGAAGGCGTAGAGGAGCTTGGCGCCGTGGCGGATGATCCCGTTCCACTCCTGGTCGGTGCCGGGGAGGAAGCCGGGCACGTCGGTGAAGGTGACGATCGGGACGTTGTAGGCGTCGCAGGTGCGGACGAAGCGGGCTGCCTTCTCCGATGCCTCGATGTCGAGGACGCCGGCCAGGTGGGCGGGCTGGTTGCCGACGATGCCGATTGGATAGCCGTCGAGCCGCGAGAAGCCGCAGACGATGTTGCGGGCGAAGTGCTCGTGGACCTCGAAGAACTCCTCGTCGTCGACGATGCGGGAGATCACCTCGCGCATGTCGTAGGGCTTCGAGGGGTCGTCGGGGACGAGCGTGTCGAGGTCGGCGTCCTCGCGGTCGGGGTCGTCGGTGGGCGCGAAGCGGGGCGGCGCCTCCAGGTTGTTGGAGGGCAGGAAGCTGAGCAGGTAGCGGGCGTCCTCGAGGCAGCTCTCCTCGTCCTCGGCGGCGAAGTGGGCGACGCCGGACTTGGAGTTGTGGCTCATCGCCCCGCCCAGCTCCTCGAACTCGACCTCCTCACCGGTCACCGTCTTGATCACCTCGGGGCCGGTGATGAACATGTGGGAGGTCTCCTTGACCATGAAGATGAAGTCGGTCATCGCCGGCGAGTAGACGGCGCCGCCGGCGCAGGGGCCCATGATCAGGCTGATCTGGGGAATCACGCCGGAGCATTTGACGTTGCGGACGAAGACGTCGCCGTAGGCGCCGAGGCTGACGACCCCCTCCTGGATGCGGGCGCCGCCGGAGTCGTTGATCCCGATCACCGGCGCCCCCACCTGGGCGGCGAGGTCCATCACCTTGCACATCTTCTCCGCCATCACCTCGCCGAGGCTGCCGCCGAAGACGGTGAAGTCCTGGGAGAAGACGAAGACGGTGCGGCCGTCGATCGTGCCGTGGCCGGTGACGACGGCGTCGCCCCAGGGCCGGCGCTTCTGCATCTCGAAGTCGTAGGTGCGGTGGCGGACGAAGGTGTCGAGCTCCTCGAAGGAGCCGGGGTCGAGCAGCTTCTCGACCCGCTCGCGGGCGGTCAGCTTGCCCTTCGCGTGCTGCTTCTCGACCACCTCCTCGGAGGCCGAGTGGATCGCCGCCTCGCGCAGCTCGCGCAGGTAGGCGAGCTTCTCCTCGTGGGTGACCGGGTTGCGCTCTCGCATCGGAGGGGCGCGATTCTATGGAGCCGGCTCAGGCGCTGCCGAACGGCCGCTTCTGCGGCTCGGCGAGGCCGTCGAGGATGCGCTCCAGATCCGCCGCCTCGAGGCCCGAGTCGTCTCCGGCGCGGATCGCGACCCGGGTGCCGAAGCCCTTCTCGGCCATCGTCACCTCCAGTTCGGCGAGGCGCGACTCGGCCGCGACCAGCTCAGCGAGCTCCGGCTCGGACTTCACGAGCGTCCGTGAGACCTCGATCATTGGCCCCGGTTTCGGCCCACAGCGGCCAAATCCTCCAACCAACGGTTCCGCTGTTCCTTTGCCCAGTTATATGGGGATAAAGAACAGCGGAAGCTGGGGGTTAGAAGAAGGCGCCGCCCTTGTACTCGCCGAAGACGTCTCGCATCGCGCCGCAGACCTCGCCTATCGAGGCGTTGGCGGCTAGGGCGGCGCGGATCGGGTGGAGGAGGTTGCCCTCGCCGCGGGCGACGTCGCGCAGGGACTCCAGCTTCGCCGTCACGTCGGCCTGGTCGCGCGCCTCCTTGAAGGCCTTGAGCCGGGCGAGCTGGCGCTGCTCGGCCTCGGGGTCGACCCTGAGGATGTCGACGTCGTCGACCTGGTCGGTGACGTACTTGTTGACGCCGACGACGACGTCCTGGCCGGTCTTGTAGCGCTCGTGGTAGGAGAGCGCCGACTCCTCGATCTCGCGCTGCATGAACTCCAGCGCCTCGACCGAGCCGCCCAGCTCCTCGACCTTCTTCATCAGCTCCCAGGAGCGCGCCTCGATCTCGTCGGTCAGCGACTCGATGAAGTAGGAGCCGGCGAAGGGGTCGACTGTGTCGGCGGCGCCGGACTCGTGGGCGAGGACCTGCTGGGTGCGCAGGGCGATCCGCGCCGAGCGCTCGGTCGGCAGCGCCAGCGCCTCGTCGAAGCCGTTGGTGTGGAGGCTCTGCGTGCCGCCGCAGACCGCGGCGAAGCCCTGCAGCGCGACGCGGATGATGTTGACCTCGGGCTGCTGGGCCTGCAGCGTCACCCCGCCGGTCTGGGTGTGGAAGCGGATCTTCATCGAGTTGGGGTCGGCGGCCCCGAAGCGCTCCTCGACGATCTTCGCCCACATCCGCCGCACCGCGCGGAACTTGGCGACCTCCTGGAAGACGTTGTTGTGGCAGTTGAAGAAGAAGGCGAGGCGCGGGGCGAACTCGTCGATCGCGAGGCCTCGCTCCAGCGCCGCCTCGACGTAGGCGATCGCGTTGGAGAGGGTGAAGGCGACCTCCTGCACGGCCGAGCAGCCCTTCTCGCGGATGTGGTAGCCGGAGATCGAGATCGTGTTCCACTTCGGCACGTTGTCGCGGCAGTACTCGAAGATGTCGGTGGTCAGCCGCATCGTCGGCGCCGGCGGGTAGATGTAGTTGCCGCGCGCCATGTACTCCTTCAGCACGTCGTTCTGGACGGTGCCGCGCAGCTTCTCGGAGGGAACGCCCTGCTCCTCGCCGACCAGCTCGTAGAGGAGCAGCAGGATCGCCGCCGGGGCGTTGATCGTCATCGAGGTGGAGACGCTGTCGAGGGGGATCTGGTCGAAGCAGATCCGCACGTCCTCGATCGTGTCGATCGGGACGCCGGTGCGGCCGACCTCGCCGCGGCAGAGCGGGTCGTCGGAGTCGCGGCCGAGCTGGGTCGGCAGGTCGAAGGCCATCGAGAGGCCGGTCGAGCCGTGCGCGATCAGGTAGCGGTAGCGCTCGTTGGTGTCGTCGGGGCTGGCGAAGCCGGCGTACTGGCGCATCGTCCAGAGCCGGTCGCGGTACATGCCCTCGTGGATGCCGCGGGTGAAGGGCGGCGAGCCGGGCAGGCCGAGGCGCTCTTCGAGGCCGGGGGCCACGTCCTCGGAGGTGTAGAGGCGCTCGATCTCGATCCCCGAGTCGGTGAAGACGCGCTCGTCGTCGGGGCCGACCACCGGGGCGATCGTGCGGGGGGCCTCCTCCGCGGGGGGGTTGCCGGTCTTGCGAGTCATCTCGGGGGAGGATATTGCGGGCTCTGCTCAGGTGGCCGCGAGCCGGGCGCGCCACCACTCGAGCAAGTCGGCCACCGTCCGCGAGAGCGGGATCTCGGGCGCCCACCCGATCGCCTCGCGGAGGCGATCCGGGCTGCCGTAGACGGTGGATGGATCGGCGGGCCGGGCCAGGGACGGGCCCGGCCTGATCTCCACCGGCAGCGGCGTCGCCTTCGCCATCTCCTCGACCACGGACTCCAGTCTCAGCGCCCTGCCGGAGCAGAGGTTGAAGGTGCCGGTCAGCTCGCGCCGGGAGGCCTCGACGAAGGCACGGGCGGCGTCGCGCACGTCGGTGAAGTCACGGGCGGCGGCGAGATTGCCGACCGCCAGCTCGACCCGCTCGGCGCCCGCCGCCTCGGCCGCGGCGATCTGCCGGGCGAAGCCGGAGACCGGAAAGGCGGGCGACTGGCCGGGGCCAAGCTGGCTGAAGGCGCGGATCACGGCGATCCGCAGGCCGCGCCCCCGCGCGTACTGGCCGCAGAGCACCTCCATCGCCAGCTTGGCGGCGCCGTAGGGGGTGAGCGGCTCCGGCGGCTGGTCCTCGGTGAAGGGAAGCTTGGCGGCGGTCGGCTCGCCGTAGACTTCGGCCGAGGAGACGCAGAGCAGGTGTGCGCCGGGAGCATGGCGCGCGACCGCTTCGAGCAGGTGCAGGACGCCGGTCGCGTTGACGGCGAAGGCCTCTACGGGGCGCTCCCAACTGGCCGCGACCGAAGCGGCGCCGGCCATGTTGACAACCAGCTGCGGATCGGCGTCGACGACACACGCGGCGACCGAGTCGGGGTCGAGCAGGTCGCACCGGATCCCGTCACCCCCATCGCGGTCGGCGGCGGCGAGACGAAGGCCCGCGGCCTCGGCGGCCTCGCGCACGTGCCCGCCCACGAAGCCGCGGGCGCCGATCAACAGCAGCGTTCGGTCGTCGCTCAAGGGAACCGCACGTTATCCGTGTTTTCCCCCTACTCGGCGTCCGCAGTAACCCGTCGAGTTAGCCCAAACCGGAACAAACCTTCAAAAAGAGGGTTGAGGCAGGTGCGTTCCGAGAATAATCTTGGGCGTAATTCAACCTTGCCGTAAGTCGCCACTAGGGCAGCAGGGGGCGGCAACAACGGAGGTAGACATGACAGGTGTGACCCAGCCAGATCGAGGCCGGGGGACGATGCTGCCGGTGGTAATGGCAGCCGCTGCGCTGATCGCGCTGCTCGCGTTCGCCCCCTTTGCATCTGCCGCGAGCGATCCACTCGCCAGCGGCACGACCACGCTGACCCTCAACAAGGGCTTCTTCAAGAAGCTCAAGAAGAACGACGTGAAGGTGCTGAAGGTGAGCCCCGGAGCGGTGAAGAACCGCACCGTGACGCTCCCGGTCAGCGGCGGATCGCTCGACCCGACCACCGGGCTGGGCACCGTGAACGTGAGCGGTGGGCTCAAGTTCAAGCACGGCAAGAAGCAGGTGCCGCTCAAGAACCTGATCTTCGATTCCACAACCAAGTTCCTAACCGGCACGGTCGGCAAGAAGCAGATGAAGATCGCCACACTCAACGGGCTGTCATTCGTGCGCAATGGCTTCGGTGTCGACGTGGGAGTCACCAAGCTGAGACTGACCGAAAATGCAGCCAAGCAGCTGAACAAGAAGCTCGGCTTCTCCAACCAGAGCAATGGGAGTCACAAGAGGGCGACCACGAGCTCCGCCGACTCGGCGAATGTCGTGTTCAAGAAGAACCAGGTAACGGGCTCCTCGGCCAGCACCACCCAGCCGTCGACCGTAGCTGTCCTGGCTCAGGGTGATGCCACTCTCGTCCCGGACCCCACTGGGGCCTTCTCGAAGTTCCCCAAACATGGGATCAACCCGTTCACCAACATCTCTGCGATCGCCCCGGCGCAGAAACAGGGAACGATCCCGAAAATTTTCTACACCTTCCCACTCACCGGTGGGACCCTCGCGCCCAATGCCAGCGCCGGAACCGTGAATAGCGGCGGCGGCATTCAGATCACCAACCCAGCCCCAGGCGGGAATACGGTGCAGTTCACCGCCCTCGGCATCGACTTCACCGCAAAGACGGTGCTGGCCGACAACATCATCAACGGCGTGTTGGTGGGCCATGCCTCGATCGCCGATCTCGACCTGACGGGAGCGACGATCACCTCCGATGCCACCGCAAAGACGATCACCGTCACCGGAGCTGTGGTGAAACTGCAGGCCGTAGCGGCGGCGACCCTCAACCAGGAGTTCCCGACTCTTGTTCCTGGTGGTGAATTCGCCGCTGGCGACTCGCTCGGGGCGGTGTCCTTCACCGCGCACACGCAGTAACCAGTTACGCGCACTGCATAACCGGGAAGGGGCGGCCACAGCGCCGCCCCTTCTTATGCGCGGGATGGGCTCTCAGTCCGAGGCGCCGACCAGGCGCTCGATACCGGCCTGCTCGATCGTGCGGCGCAGTCCCTCCCGCAGCTCGACCTGCGGCTCCCAGCCGAGCAGGTCGCGGGCCCGGCCGATGTCGGGCTGGCGGACCTGGGGGTCGTCGGTCGGCAGCGCCTCGAAGACGATCTCCGAGCGCGCGTCGGTCACCTCGATCACCGCCTTCGCCAGCTCCAGGAGGGTGAACTCGTTCGGGTTGCCGATGTTGACGGGCGAGTGGGCGTCGGACTCCATCAGGGCGACCAGGCCGCGGATCTGGTCGTCGACGTAGCAGAAGCTCCGCGTCTGGCTGCCGTCCCCGAACACGGTCAGCGGCTTGTCCTGCAGCGCCTGCCGCAGGAAGGTGGGAATCGCCCTCCCGTCGTGCGGCCTCATTCGGGGCCCGTAGGTGTTGAACGTGCGCGAGATGCAGGTGTCGAGGCCCTGCTGGCGGTGATAGGCCATGGTCAGTGCCTCGGCGTAGCGCTTCGCCTCGTCGTAGACGCCGCGCGGGCCGATCGGGTTGACGTGGCCCCAGTAGTCCTCGGACTGGGGGTGGACCTGGGGGTCGCCATAGACCTCTGAAGTCGAGGCAAGCAGGAAGCGGGCGCGCTTGAACTTGGCGACGCCGAGCATGTGGTGGGTGCCGTACGAGCCGACCTTGAGGGTGTGGAGCGGCAGGCGGAGGTAGTCGATCGGGCTCGCCGGCGAGGCGAGGTGGTAGACGAAGTCGACGTCCTCCTCGATCGAGACGTACTCGGTGATGTCGTGGTTGAGGAAGACGAAGTCGCCGTCGCGGATGTGGGCGATGTTCTCGAGCGAGCCGGTCTCGAGGTTGTCGATGCAGATCACCCGGTGCCCCTTCCCCAGCAGGTGCTCGCAGAGGTGGGAGCCGAGGAAGCCGGCGCCCGCCGGTGACCACGCAGGTGCTCATCGAGCTGATGCTATCGGGGGCGGGGAATCCGGGGAGCGCGGGGAGTTCTCGTGCAATTTGCGTGTTTTCCGGCCGGAAAGTCGTCCAGGAGGGGGGAGAGGCCTCTCTCGTCCCGGCGTTTACCTGGCATGTTCGGTGGACAAATCCAAAGCGGTGCGAGGTTCTGAAGGGGGAGATGAAGCTCGCTGGTGGGGAGTCGACGGGGGCGGCGGAGGTGGGGCGCATCGCGGTGCGCGGCGAGTCCTCTCGGCCGGCGCCCGAGGCGGCTCGGAAGCGGGCGGCGGTCGAGCTGATCGCACGGCAGGAGGGATCGCTGCGGCGGACCGCGCGGCGCTTCTCGCTGTGCGCGGACGACGCCGACGACGCCTACCAGCGGGGCTTGGAGATCCTCCTCGTCAAGGCCCCGACCGACGACGTGCGCGAGCTGGCCCGATGGATGACTACGGTCGTCAAGCACGAGGCCTTGAAGGTGCGCCAGAACCGCGAGCGGATCCTCGGGAGCCCGGAGGCGCCGGAGCGCGAGGACGCGCCGCAGGACTGGGTGGCGTTGATCCCCTCCGAGCGCGACGGCCCGGCCGAGCGGGCCGAGCGGCACGAGCTGATCGCGCGCAGCCGCGAGGCCCTGCAGGCGCTGAAGCCGCAGGAGCTGCGGGCGCTGACCCTGCTGGCGGAGGGCTACTCCTACGCCGAGATCGGTGAGATCACCGGGTTCAGCCACACGAAAATCAATCGCTGCGTGGCGGAGGGGCGCGAGCGGTTCCGCAGCCTGGTCTCGCGCAGCGAGGACGGGCGGCGGTGCGAGGAGCTGGGGCCGCTGCTTTCGGCCTTCTGCGACGGCGAGGCGAGCGGGGAAGACGCGACGGCGCTGCGCGAGCACCTGCGCGCCTGCGCGCACTGCCGCTCGACGATGCGCGCCTACCGGGCCGCGCCGCGGGCGGCGGCTGCGCTGACGCCAACCCTGCCGCTCTGGCGATCATTGCTGGATCGAGCGCACGAGGCGTTCGCGAGCCTGCACTCGCGGCTGCCCTGGCAGGGAGGGGCGGGCGACTCGGTCGTCTCCCAGGTGGCGGCGGCGGGCGGGACGCGCGGGGCCGGGATGGCGGCGCTGGCGAAGCTGCTGGCGGTGTGCGTGGGGACCGCGGGCGGGGCGGCGGCGTGCGTCGCGGCGGGGGTGGTGCCGGCGCCGCTGCCGCTGGACCTCGGGGGCGATCACGTCAAGGGCCCGACGATCGAGCGGCAGCTCGATCTCCCGGCTGAGGCGGCGGCCTTCGGCGCCACGACGAGCGACACGGTGACCCATGACCCGGTTCTGCCCGAGCCGCCGCCGCAGGAGCCGCCGCCCGACCCGAAGCCCGACCAGCCGGCGTCCGACCCCGCCTCATCGCCTTCTCCCTCGCCTTCCTCGGTCGAGTTCAGCCCCGAGGCGTCGGTGCCGGCGACCCCCACCGCACCGGCGACCGCGGCGACGCCGATCTCCTCCGGCGGGGGCGGGTCGGCGGGCTCTTCGAGCAGCGGCGCCGCTGGGGAGTTCGGCCCGTGAGCGCCAGACGAAGAGGCGGGGCCGCGGCCGCGGTCCTCTCGCTGAGCATCGCCCTGCTCGGCATCTTCTGCGCGGGGGCGGCGGGCGCCGGCTCTCTGCAGCTCAGCAACCTCCAGGTCGCCGGGGGCGAGGAGAGCTGGCACCCAACCAACAGCTTTCACCTCAGCTGGACCGGTCCAAGGGGGGTCGGCGCACCCGCTGTGGCGGCGACGCATTATCGGATCCGCACCCACTGGGGCGAGATCCTCGTCGACGACACCCGCCTCGCCGGCCAGGCAGAGTGGATCGACGGCCTCCAGGTCCCCAACGGCCCGGGCGAGTACATCGCCGAGGTCTGGCTCGAGGACGCCACCGGCAGCCAGGGGCCGCCGGCCCAGGCGACGCTGCGCTTCGACGACATGCGGCCGCAGAGCGCCGTGCCGCTCCCCGACTCCGGCTGGATCAACCGCACCGAGGTCCCCTTCGCCCTCCACATCGGACACCCGGGCAACCCCCTGCCGGTCTCGGGGATCAGGGGCTATGCGGTGTCGCTCGACCGCCAGCCGGCCTCGGCGCCCTGCGCGTCGGCGGCCGGCTGCACCGACGCGGAGACCGACCTTCACGGCGGGATCGGCGATGACTCCTTCCCCGTCTTCGACCTGCCCGAGGGCACCAGCTACGTCCACGCGGTCGCCGTCTCGGAGTCGGGGATGAGGTCTGCCGAGACCGGCCACGCGATGCTGCGGGTCGACAAGACCGACCCGGTCACCACCCTCGGCGGTCCGCCGGGCGGCTGGACCAACCAGCCGGTGGTGCTGACCGCGACCGCGACCGACGCGCTCGCCGGGATGCAGGCGGCCGGCGGCGGGCCGGAGCCGTTCACCGCGATCCGGGTCGACGAGGCCTCACCGGTCATCTCGGTCGGCGATTCCGCAGCCGCGGCCGTGACCGGCGAGGGCGCCCACACCGTCGCCTACTACGCGCGCGACCTGGCCGGCAACGTCAACGATGGCGAGGGACCCGACCGGCCCCCGTCCACCGCCGTCGTGCGGATCGACAGGACCGCGCCCAGCGTCGCCTTCGCCGACTCCCAGGACCCAGCCGACCCGGAGCTGATCGAGGTGCGGGTCTCCGACCCGCTCTCGGGGCCCGACCCCGGTGCGGGGGCGGATCGAGGTTCGCCGGGCGGGGTCAGGTGGCCGGTTCGAGCCGCTGCCGACCGAGGTGGCCGCCGGCGCACTGCGGGCTCGCTGGGACTCCGAGTCCCAGCCGCCCGGCGAGTACGAGTTCCGGGCGACCGGGTACGACGCGGCCGGCAACTCCACCACCACCGAGCGCCGCGCCAACGGCACCAGCATGGTGCTCGTCAACCCGCTGAAGACCCAGACCGCGCTGCGCGCCGGGTTCGGCGACAAGGTCCTGGTTCTGAGCCGTTGCGAGCGTCGCCGCTGCCGGCGCGACGTCGTCAGGGGGTACGACGACCGGCGCCCGCGGGAGAAACTCGTCCCCTACGGAAGCGGCGCCCTCTACAGCGGGCAGCTCAGCACCGTGCGCGGCGCCGCCCTCGCCGACATGCCGGTGAAGGTGATCGAGCGCTTCCCGGCCGGGGCGAGCCAACTCGACCGGGTGACCACGGTGCGGACCGACGGCGACGGCGTCTTCGTCGTCAACCTGCTCCCGGGCCCGAGCCGCCAGATCACGGCGGCCTTCCAGGGAACCCGGACGCTGACCGGGTCCGGAGCCGAGACCGGCCGGCTGGAAGTGCGGAGTGCCGTTCGGATGTGGGCCTCCTCCCCCGTCGCGACGGTCGGCGGGCGGCCGATCGTCTTCCGTGGCAGGGTCGAGGCCGGAGGCGCCGCGATCCCGCCCGACGGCAAGTCGGTGCAGCTCCAGTTCCGCCTCCCCACCGTCCCCTGGACCGAGTTCCGCACCGTCCAGACCGACGCCCACGGCCGCTTCCGCTACGCCTACCGCTTCACCGACAACGACAGCCGCGGCGTCCGCTTCCAGTTCCGCGCCTTCGTCCCGGCGCAGAACCAGCTGGCCCTACGAGCCCGCCGGCTCGCTTCCGGTCGCCGTTCGCGGGCGCTGATAAAAGACGGCCGCCCCATTGCTGGGGCGGCCGGGGTGGAGCGGAGTGCTCGAGGAGCTCAGCGGAGAGCTGAGAGCTGCTCGGTCGCTCGGTCGACCAGGTCCTGGGCGCGGGAGGTCTGCTCCTCGATCGCCTTGCGGACGCGCTGCTCGGTGGCGCGGCGGTTGCGCTTCGCCTCCGTGGCCGCTTTGCGGCGGGCGGTGGCGCCGCGGCGCTCGGCCCGTTTCAGGGAGCGGCGGACCTGGGTGCGGTAGGCCTTGACCTGTTTCTCGGCGCTGCTGCGGCCGGTGAACGGCTCGACCAACTCGGTGAGACGGTCGCTGACGTTGAGGACGATGCCGACCGGAACGTCGACGGCCGTCTGGGCGACGGTCTGGACCTGGCTCTTCTCGGGGGCCGCCGCTTTGGCGGCGGCGTTTCGCTTTGGTAGTCGTGCGCTTCGCCTGAGCTTTGGTGGTGCTGTTCTGCGTTGCCATGAATTGAACCCCTTCGCTGGACTCGAATTGCCTGCCTCGGTTATGGGCGAGTGTAGCGAACATACGTTCTTCACGAACACACGTTCTAAATCCGCCGCCACCCCCAGTTACAAGCTCCGCTGTTCCTTTGCCTCATATAACGGGGCAAAGGAACAGCGGAGGGGGTTCAGGGCTGTTGCTGGGCGGCGCGGATGACCGCCAGGCCCCGGTCGCCCGCGGCGGCGGCGATCGGGTAGCGGGCGTCGAGGCCGAGGCCGGCCTCTTCCGGCGGAAGATCCCCGAACGCCACCCTCCCCCCCGCCTCGCTGACGATCAACTGCGCGGCGGCGGCGTCGACCGAGCGGCAGGGGCGCAGCCCAAGCATCGCGTCGAAGCGACCGGCGGCGACGTAGGCGAGGCTGATCGCGATCGAGCCGACCACGCGGAGGCGGTAGACCTTGCCGGCCAGCGCCTCCAACACCGGGAGCGCGCGCCCCGGCTCCGCCGCCTCGACGCCGAGCAGCTCCAGCATCTCGCCGTCCTCGGCGACGTGGATCGCCTCCCCGTCCAGCGTTGCGCCTCTGCCGCGCCAGGCGACGAACTCCTCGGAGGCGCCGAAGTCGTAGACGAAGCCGAACTCGACCTCGGCCATCGAGGGGCCCGAGGCCAGCGCGACGCTGAGGCTGTGGGAGGGAAGCGTGCGACGGGCGTTGAGCGAGCCGTCGATCGGGTCGATCACGACCCGCGCCTCGCCGCCCTCGCCGAAGCCGACCTCTCCCCGCTCCTCGGAGACGGCGACGAACGACGCCCCCTCCGCCGCGAGCGCCTCCAGCTCGGCGAAGACCGCGTCCTCGCAGCGGCGGTCGATGACCAGGCTGCGGTCGCCGCCCTTGCCGACCCCCTCGTAGACGGTGCGCGCCTCGGCACCGCGAACCCGATCGAAGATCTCCTGCTGCGCCTCCACCACGCGGCGGCAGATTCCCAGCCAGTCTGCGGAAAAAACGTCCATCGGCCGGATGCTATGGCGCGGTAGCGTTGGACGATGCTTGCCCTGGCCGAAGCGCAGGAGCGTGTGGTGCTCCATGACGAAGGCCCGCTGCTCGTGGTCGGCACGGCCGGGACCGGCAAGACCGAGGCGCTGGCGCGACGGCTGGCCCGGCTGGCCGGCGATGGGATCGGGCCGGAACGGGTCCTGGTCCTGACCTCGACCCGGGCCACGGCGCGGCGCCTGCGCGAGCGCACCGAGGTGCTGCTCGACGGTCCCTACGAGGAGCTCTGGATCGGGACCTGGGAGGCGATCGGCGAGCGGCTGCTGCGCGAGCACTCCACCGCCGCGGGCCTCGATCCCTTCTTCGACGTCCTGGGTCCGGCCGAGCGCCTGGCGATGCTGCTCGACCGCCTCGACGACCTCCCCCTCCGCCACCACGAGATTCGCGGCAACCCGGCCGGCCTCCTCGCCCGCCTGCTGCAACGAATCGACGCCCTCAAGTCCGGCTCCGAACCCCCCGAGCCCGAGCTGGCCGAGTTCACCGCAGCCCACGACCGAATCCTCGCCGACTCCGGCAACCTCGACGAGGGCGACGTCTTCCTAACCCTCAACAAGCTCCTCCACGAACGTCCCGACGTCCGCATCCAGATCGCCACAAGCTTCACGCACCTGATGGTCGACGAGTACGAGGACACCACCTCGGCCCAGCGAGCAATCCTCTCGTCCCTCCAAGCTGAGAACCCAAACCACGTCTACGCGATGGAGGACGGAGTCGCTCCTCCCGCGGAGCGCATCGTCCTTGACCGTGTATTTCGCGAGCCCGAGGTCAAGCTTCTGGCGTTGCCGCAACGAGCGCGCCCAGGCTCAGGCAGTCGCCCGCGAAGTCGAGCACCTGGTCGCCGGAGGCACCCCGCCTGAAGCAATTTGCGTGCTGTTTGGCGACCCGGCCCGCCAGGGCGGCGCGGTCGCGGCGGCGATGGAGGAGCGCGGCATCCCGTTCCACCTCGCCGGTCCCGCCGCCCTGTTCCAGCGCCCCGAGGTCCGCGACGCGATCGCCTGGCTGCGGGTGCTGGCCGACCCCGACGACTCGGCCGCCGCGGCCCGCGCCCTGACCCGGCCGCCGGTCGAGCTGCGCTCCGCCGACCTGGCGCGGCTGACGACGATCGCGCGGCGGCGCAAGCTCGACATGGTCTCCGGCTGCGAGGCGGCGCTCGACAGCCCCCAGATCCAGCCCGAGGCGCGGGAGCGGATCCAGTCCTTCCTGAAGCTCTACCGCGCCGCGTCGGCGGCGATGGAGGAGCGGCGCGCCGACGTCTTCGTGCGGCGGCTGATCGAGCGGGTCGGGCTGCGGCGGCAGCGGCTGTTCGCCGCGCAGCCGGAGGTCGCCGAGCGGCTGCTCAGCCTCTCGCGGCTGGCCGAGCTGGCGGCCGCCTGGGCGCGGCGCGAGCCGCACGGCTCGACCCGGGGCTTCGTCCGCTACCTGAGCGCCGTCGCCGAGGCGGGGGTGGAGATGCGCGACGGCGAGGACCCGGCGGCGGTCAGCGCCGTCCAGGGCCTCGACTTCTCCGCGGCGAAGGGGGAGGCTTTCGACCACGCCTTCGTGCTGGGGCTGGAGCGCGACGGTGGCGCGGCGCGGATCGGCAGCCCGGCGCGGGCGGGGCTCGTCCTCTCGCGGGTCGGTCACGACGCCGACGGCGCCACCCGCCCTTCCCCCTTCTACGAGGAGGCGCGCGCCGCCGCCGGGGCGCCGCGGGAGGAGGTCCACGAGGAGGAGCTGTTCGGGCCGGCCGAGGGCCTGCACGCCACCTACCGGATGCTGCGCGAGGAGGTGCTGGAGGCCTCGTGGAAGGCGGGGCGGGAGCTCTCGGAGCCGCGCCTCGACACCGCCGTCGACGTGAACAGGGCGATCGCCCGCTACCTGGAGCTGCTGAAGCTGGCGGCGCTGGCGCAGCGGCCGGGCGACGAGGCGACGGCCGAGGCGGTCGAGGCGGTCAACGGGCTGCTGCGCCAGGTCGCCACCCCGGAGCAGCAGGCCGAGCTGGACGCCTCCCCGCTCGACTCCTACCTGCTCGACTCCGAGCGCGAGCGCGGCCGCCGCCGCGAGCTGATCGCCGCCCGCGAGGAGCCCTCGCTGGCGGCCTTCCTGCCGCGCCGCGGCGACAAGCGGCTGAGCCTCTCGGCCTCCGACCTCGGCCTCTACCTGACCTGCCCGCTGAAGTACAAGTTCGCGCGGGTCTTCGGCATCCCGCAGGAGCCGACGATCAACCAGCGCTTCGGCATCCTCGTCCACAACGTGCTGGAGCGCTTCCACAAGGAGGACGCCGAGGGCGAGGAGGACGGGCTGCAGCGGCTGATCGGCCTCTTCGAGGCGGGATGGCGACGCTCGGGCTTCGGCTCCAGCGACGACGAGCTGCAGTATCGCGAGCGCGGGCGCGAGGCGATGCGCCTCTACTGGGAGCGAGAGCAAGTCGCCGAGGGGAAGCCGGTCTGGCTGGAGCGCAAGTTCGACTTCCGGATCGGCGAGCACCACGTGCGCGGGCGGGTCGACCGGGTCGACCGGCTGCCGGACGGCGGCCACGAGCTGATCGACTACAAGACCGGCGAGCGCAAGACCGAGGCCGACCTCGCCGAGGACCTGCAACTGGCCCTCTACCGGCTCGCGGCACGCGAGGCGTGGGGCATCGAGGCCGGGATCGGCAGCTACTACTACGTGCTCGACGCCGAAAAGGTGGCGGCGCCGACCAAGCCCGACGACGCCGAGCGGGTGGAGCGGACGGTGCTCCAGGTGGGCGAAGGGGTGCTCAGTCAGGACTTCGAACCGCGGCCCTCGACCACCGTCTGCGGCTGGTGCGACTACAGACTTATCTGTCCTGCCGCTGAGAGTTAGCTGCCCTGCTGTCGGAGGAAGCGCTGGAACTCGCTGGCGATCGATTCCGCCGACGGCAGATCCTCAGATTCACCGAGCTGTTCGGTCTGTTCGGCTTCGATTCGCTCGACCAGCTCTTCGATCTCGGGGTTGGCGGCTACTGCGCGGCCTATCTGCTCTTCGTAGGTTCTCGTCTCTTCCTCGAGCTCGGTTGCGTCTACGGCTATGCCGGTCAGGCCCTCTAGGCGCCGCAGCAGGGCAAGGGCCGCCTTTGGGTTGGGGACGGCGGCTACGTAGTGCGGCACCGCCGCCCAGAGCGAGGCGGAGGTCATCCCCGCCTGGCGGCAGGCGTCGTGGATGACGCCGACGATCCCGGTCGGCCCCTCGTAGCTGGAGCGCTGCAGGTCGAGCTCCTCCACCAGCTCCTCGTCCGAGGCGAGGCCGGTGATCGGCACCGGCAGGGTGTGGGAGACCTCGGCGATCAGCGCGCCCAGGGTGATCACCATCTCGACCCCGAGCGCGTCGGCGGCGGTGGCGACGATCTCGGAGAAGGTCCGCCAGCGCAGGTTCGGCTCGGTGCCGTCGAAGAGGACGAGGTCGCGGTGGGCGGCGGGAACGCGGGCGGCGATCAGGTTGTTCTCGGGCCAGTCGATCCGCCGGGTCTGGCCCTCGGTCAGCGTGATCGTCGGCCGGGTCGCCTGGAAGTCGAAGAACTCCTCCGGGTCGACCCGGGCGATCAGCTCGGAGTCGAGCGCCTCGGCGACCGTCGCCAGCGCGGTCGACGCCGCGGCGGCGGCGTCGTTCCAGCCGCGGAACGAGCAGACGAGGATGGGCGAGCGAAGCTGCGGGAGGTCGCCTTCCCAGGAAAGGGAATCCACCCTTTGAGACTAGCGATCGCGATTCACTAGCCTGTCGCCGATGCTCGAGCTGCGGGGGGTCGGCAAGTCGTTCACCTTGGGGGGCTCTCCGGTCGAGGTGCTGCACGGCGTCTCCTTCGAGATCAGGCCGGGCAAGCTGGTGGCGATCGTCGGGCCCTCCGGGAGCGGCAAGAGCACGCTGCTCAACCTGATCGGGACGCTGGACTCCCCCACCGCCGGCGGCGTCCTCTTCGAGGGCCGCGACGTCGGCGCCCTCGGCGCCGCCGCGAGGGCGCGGTTCCGGGCGGCAAACCTCGGCTTCGTCTTCCAGTTCTTCAACCTGCTGCCGGGGCTGACCTCCCGCCAGAACGTCGAGCTTGCCGCGGCGATCGCCGGGCAGGACAGGGCGAGGGCGCGGGCCCGCGCCGGCGAGCTGCTCGAGGCGGTCGGGCTCGGCGACAGGGTCGACGCCGCCGCCCGCAACCTCAGCGGCGGGCAGATGCAGCGCGTCGCGATCGCCAGGGCGCTGGTCAACGACCCGCGGCTGATCCTCGCCGACGAGCCGACCGGGAACCTCGACCAGCGCAACGCGGGGCAGATCCTCGAGCTGCTCCGCGCGCAGGCGACCGGCGACCGCGCCGTGGTGATGGTCACCCACGACCACGAGCTCGCCGAGCGCTTCGCCGACGAGATCGTCTCCCTCGTCGACGGCCGCGTTGCCGAGATCGCGACAGGCGATCCGAACGGCGACCGGAGCAGCGGGCTGCTCTCGAGCCTGATGGCGCTGGCGAGGAGATGAAGGGGGCGAAAGCCCAGGCCAGGGTCGCCGCGCTGATGACCCGCCACCTGCTGCGGGTGATGTCGCGGCAGCGGGCTCGGGTGGCCGTGCTGTGGGCCGCGCTCGTCCTCGCCCTGGGGATCGGCGTCGGCCTGCTCGCCTTCGTCACCAGCATCGAGGACTCCTACCAGGCGCGCGGGCATGCGGTGGGCGGGCTCTCGGACGTGCAGGTCGAAGCGGTCGCGGAGTCCTCGCTGCAGCCCGGCGTCACCGCCCGCCTCAGCCGCCTCCACGGCACGCGCTACGCGGTGCCGATGGCCCAGCAACGCGTCACCCTCGAAGCGGCCGGAAGGACCGCCGTCGCCACCGCGGTCGGCGTCGACCGCTCGGCGCGCCGGCTGCGCAGCGCCGTGCAGCGCGAGCTGAAGGTGCCGTCGGGCGGCGCGGCGCGGCGCGGCCTGCTGCTGACCACGAAGCTGGCCGATCGCCTCGGCGGGGTCGAGCCGGGACACCGGATCCGGGTCTTCGCCTACGGCCACACGTTCCGGCCCCGAGTGGCCAAGGTCGTCGAGGTCGATCCCGCGATCGACGACGTCATGACCCTGCCGCGGGCCCAGCTCGAGCGCCTGCGCGGCGCGCCGGGGAGGCCGACGATCGTCTACGTGAAGCTCGATCCCGGCGCCTCCCCCGCGGCATGGGAGCGCCGCGCCCGCCACGTCCTGCCGGCCAACGCCGAGCTGACCACGGCGGCGGAGAACCAGGCCGAGCTCAACCACGTTCTCGACTTCACGGTCAGGGCCCCGACCTTCGTCTTCGGGCTCGTCGTGCTGGCGATCCTCGGGCTGCTGATCTACGTCCTGCAGCTGATGCGAATGCTGGAGCGGCAGGAGGACATCGGCCTGCTCGGGGCGCTGGGCTCGCGGCGGGCGCCGCTGATCGTCGCCGAGAGCGCGATCCTCGCGGTCCTGCTGGCCTTCGCGGTCGTTCCGGGGGCGCTGGTCGGCACGCCGATCGCCCGCTACCTCGCAGCCCAGGTCCCCGATTACCTGACCGACGTCTTCGGCTTCAACATGCAGGTCGCGGTCCATCCGGGCGTGGTCGCGGTGGCGGCCGGGGTCGCCCTGGTGGTCGGCGTGGCGGCGACGGTCGCCGCGCTGGCCTCAGCGCGCGGCTCGGTCGCCGAGCAGCTCGGGCGCTCGCCGCAGGCCGGCGCGACCGTGGTCACGACGATCTCGCTGCGCGCCGCGCTCTCGCTGCTGGGCGCGGGCGGCGCCGGCCTGGCGGTCGGCCTGCTGCTCAGCGACGCCGGCCTCTACCCGTTCGCCGCGGTGACCGTCCTGGCCGGTCTCGCCCTCGTCACCCCGGGCGTGGTCGGGCTCGCCGCGATCGCGCTGGGACGAGGCGGTGGGAACGGGTCGAAGGCGGCGATGGTCGCCCGCGCCGCGATCGCGGCGAACCCGCGCCGGGCGGCGATGGCGGCCGCGATCATGGCGCTGGGAATCGCCGCGGTGGTCTCGCCGCTGCTCGCCGAGCGGGCGATCGTCAAGTACAAGGACCGCATCGTCACGGCGATCCGCCCCGGCGCCGAGGAGCTGGTCGGCTCCGACGACTCCTACTACAGCGTGCCGATCACCCCGGCCTTCGCCCGCGGGGCGCTGCGCGACCCGGCGTCGCGTGCCCAGTCGGCGGTGTTCGCCTTCGTCGACTACCGCGGCCGCAAGATCGAGCTGCGGGGCGTCGACAGCAGCCGTCTCGACGGCATCTTCCGGGACGGCTTCGGCCTGCCGCGCGCCCTGCCGCAGCTGCGTCGCAACCCGGGAGGCGTGCTGATCTCGCGCGTGATGGCCGCCGGGCTCGGACTCGAGACCGGCGATCGGATCCGGATCCGGACGGCGGTCGGGCCGCGGCGCTTCAAGATCGTCGGCGAGGCCGACGACATCTCCTGGCCGTCGGGGACCGTCTACCTCGACATCGGCCGCTACCGCCGGCTCTTCCGCACCGACGGCGTCAACGCGTTCGCGGTGAAGCGGGCCGGACTGATCGACCCGAAGGCGGTGGCGCGGCTCGCGCCGCTGAAGTCGATCACCGGGAGGCAGCTGATCGGGCGGATCGACGCCCAGATGAACAAGAGCACACAGGGCCTGTTCGCGATGCGGGTGCTCACCCTGCTCGCCGCTTTGGTGGCGGTCAGCGGGATCATCGCCACCGCGGTCCTGTCGCGGCGCCGCGAGTGGGCGGTGCTGCGCGCGATCGGGATGGGCAACGGCGGCCTCTTCGCCGCGCTGGCCCTGGAGACCCTCCTGGTGATGGCGATCGGCGGCGCTTGCGGAGCGCTTGGCGGGATCGTCTCCTTCCGCGGGCCGGGGATGGCCTTCCTCGAGTCCCAGGGGTACGTGATCTCCGGCGACCTGGCGCTGCCGATCGTCGCGGCGGTGGCGGGCGGCGCGGCGGTGGCCGGGACCCTGGCCGCCGCGATCCCCGCCTGGCTTACGGCCCGGGTCCCGCTGTCGGACGCGCTCTCCTATGAGTAGCGCTACGGCGCTGTCCGCAGCGCGCGCCTGACCAGCTGGACGGCGATGAACAGCGCCAGTGCGGCGAAGGAGAGCTGGAGGACGCGCTCGGAGACGTTGTTGGCGATCTCGACGCCGGCCAGGACGCCGATCGGGGAGAGGGCGCCGACGATGACGGCGCTGCGGAGGTCGACGTTGCCGTAGGAGCTCTGGCGGAAGGCGCCGACCAGGGCGACGATCACGATCATCAGCAGCGAGGTCGACTCGCCCTCGACCTGGGAGAGGCCGATGAAGATGGTCAGCGCGGGGACGAAGAGGACGCCGCCGCCGACCCCGACGATGCCGCCGGTGAAGCCGCCGGCCATCGCGATCAGGGCAGCGATGAGCTCGTTCACAGGATCAGCTCGATCGCGATCCCGACCAGCAGCGCCGCGAAGAGGAGGGAGACGGCGCGCTGGGAGATGCGCTGCTGCACCGCGGTCCCCAGCACCACGCCGACGACCGCGGGCAGCGAGAGCAGCAGGGCGGTGCCGACGTGGACGTTGCCGTAGATGCCGCCCTGCGCGAGCGCGCCGAGCAGGCCGATCAGGACGATCGCCGCCAGGCTGGTCCCGGTGGCGAGCCGCTCGCCGTAGCCGAACCAGAAGATCAGCAGCGGCACGATGATCGTCCCGCCCCCGACCCCGAACAGGCCGCTGAACGCCCCGGCCGCGGTGCCGATCGCGGCGAGCTTGAGGATGGGACGGGAGGGGAGCGCCGGATCGGGGTGCATCGCCGCGATACTAGATGCCGTGTCTTCCGAATCCGCCCCGGCGGGGGGCAAGCCGTGCTCGACGCGCTGCGTGCCGACCCGGCGCGGCACGGCGATCCTCACCGACGTCGACGGCACGCTGGCCCCGATCGCCCCGCGACCCGAGGATGCGGCGGTGCCGGAGAAGGCGCGAGCCATCCTCGCCGAGCTGAGCGAGCGCTACGGGCTGGTCGGCGCCATCTCCGGCCGCCGTGCGGTCGAGGCGCGGCGGCTGGTCGGGGTCGACGGGATCGCCTACGCCGGCAACCACGGGTTGGAGCTGCTGCTGCCGGGCGAGGAGGAGCCCCGGCTCGATCCCTCGCTGGAGGGCCGCGAGGACGGCGCCGCCGAGTTCGTCGCCGGCCTCGACGCCGAGGGGCTGGCGGCGCTCGGCCTGCGCCTCGAGGACAAGGGCCCGATCCAGGCCCTGCACTGGCGCGGCGCCGCGGACGAGCGGGCCGCCGAGGCCCGCGCCCGCGAGATCGCCGCGGCGGCGGGGCGCGCCGGGCTGGAGCCACGCTGGGGCCGCAAGGTGCTGGAGCTGCGCCCGGTCGGCGGCGGCGGCAAGGACGCGGCGGCGGCGGCCCTGCTCGCCACCGACGGGGTCGGCGCGGCGGTCTACGCCGGCGACGACCGCACCGACCTCGACGCCTTCCGCCGCCTCCGCGAGCTGCGCGAGGCCGGCGAGCTGAAGGTCGCCGTCTGCGTGGGAGTCGCCTCCCCGGAAGCGCCCCCGGAGCTGACGCGAGGAGTCCGACCTGATCGTCGACGGCCCCGCGGGCTGGCTGGAGATCCTCGAGGCCCTGGCGAGGTAGCGGTGCCCTACACCGACCTCCTCCGCCTCACCGTCTTCCTGACCGGAGCCGAGGCCACGGCGCTCGGCGCGATCACCGCGATCGCCGCCGGCCGGAGCAACGACACCACCACGGTCGGGGTGGCGGCTGCCTGGTGGCTCGTCTCCCTCGCCATCGGCCTCTACCTGGGCCGCCCCGCCCGCGCCGCCGACGGAGTCCGCGACGCCCTCGCCCAGGCCCGCACGGCAACCAGCCTCCCCTCCGAGACACCGGCCCGCATCGCCGTCGGCCGCCTCTGGCCGATCGGCCTCACCGCCCTGGCGGCCGGAGTCCTCGGCATCTTCTTTCCCGGCGTCGCGGCGATCGGCGCCGGCTACGCCCTCCTCGTCTCGCTCGCCTGGCGCACCCGCGAGGCGGCCGTCCTCGGCGTCGAGCACCGCGACGGCGTCAAGTTCTACGTGGTCCCGAACTCGGCCCTGCGACCGATCGAGCTGGTCCGCACCCCCGGCCTGCGCAGCATCCCGACCTAGAATCCGCCGCCCGATGCCCGGCTTTCGCCCCGTCGACCCCAAGCAGTCCTTCCCCGAGCTGGAGGAGCGCGTCCTGGCGCGCTGGCGCGAGCGCGACGTCTTCCACCGCTCGCTCGCCAACCGCGAGGGCGCCGAGGTCTGGAGCTTCTACGAGGGGCCGCCGACCGCCAACGGCCGCCCCGGCTCCCACCACGTCCTCTCCCGCGTCTTCAAGGACGTCTACCCGCGCTACCGCACGATGCGCGGCTACCGCGTCCCGCGCAAGGCCGGCTGGGACTGCCACGGCCTGCCGGTCGAGCTGGAGGTCGAGAAGGAGCTGGGCATCTCCTCCAAGCAGGAGATCGAGGAGTACGGGATCGCCGAGTTCAACCGGCGCTGCCGCGAGTCGGTCTTCGAGTACGTCGAGGAGTGGAACCGGCTGACCGAGCGGATCGGCTTCTGGATCGACCTCGACGACCCCTACGTCACCCTCGACGACGACTACATCGAGTCGGTCTGGTGGTCGCTGCGCAAGCTCTGGGACGACGGGCGGCTCTACGAGGGCCACAAGGTCGTCCCCTACTGCCCGCGCTGCGGCACCGCGCTCTCCTCGCACGAGGTGGCGCTGGGCTACAAGGACGTCGAGGACCCGTCCATATACGTGCGCTTCCCGCTGCTCGACGAGGGCGGCGGCGAGACGGGCGAGTCGCTGCTGGTCTGGACGACGACGCCGTGGACGCTGCCCGGCAACGTCGCGGTCGCGGTCGCGCCCGACGTCACCTACGTGCGGGCGCGGGTCGGCGAGCGAGACGCTGGTCCTCGCCGAGCCGCTGGTCGAGAAGGTGCTCGGCGAGGACGTCGAGGTCGCTCGACCGCTTCCCCGGCCGCGACCTGGTCGGCCGTCGCTACAAGGGCCCCGTCTTCGACGCTCACCGACCGCGGGCCGCGGCGGCTTCCCGGTCCTCGCCGGCGACTTCGTCACCACCGAGGACGGCACCGGCCTCGTCCACATCGCCCCCGCCTTCGGCGAGGACGACTACGCGGTGGCCGCCGAGAACGGCATCTTCGACCCGACCAGCCACGGCACCCTCTACAACCCGGTCGGCCTCGACGGCAACTTCGACGACCGGGTCACCGGCTTCGCAGGGCCGCTTCGTCAAGGACCCCGAGGTGACCGCGGGCGCTGATCGCCGACCTCGACGCGCCGCGGCCTGCTCTTCCGCGAGCAGGTCTACGAGCACGCCTACCCGCACTGCTGGCGCTGCGGCACGCCGCTCCTCTACTACGCCAAGTCGAGCTGGTACGTCGCCACCTCGCAGGCACGCGACGCAGCTGCTCGCCAACAACGAGCAGATCGGCTGGCACCCCGAGCACATCAAGCACGGCCGCTTCGGCAAGTGGCTGGAGAACAACGTCGACTGGGCGCTCTCGCGCGACCGCTACTGGGGCACGCCGCTGCCGATCTGGGAGTGCGCCGGCGAGGGCTGCGACGGGCGCTTCTGCGCCGGCTCGGTCGCCGAGCTGCGCGAGCGGGCGAGGGGCGAGGTCCCGGACGACCTCCACCGCCCCTACATCGACGAGGTGACGCTCGACTGCGAGCGCTGCGGCGGCGAGATGCGCCGGGTCGAGTCGGTGATCGACACCTGGTACGACAGCGGCGCGATGCCCTTCGCGCAGTTCCACTACCCGTTCGAGAACGAGGAGCTGTTCGAGGAGCGCTTCCCGGCCGACTTCATCTGCGAGGCGATCGACCAGACCCGCGGCTGGTTCTACACCCTGCTCGCCGAGTCGACCCTGCTCTTCGACACCTCCAGCTACCGCAACTGCGTCTGCCTCGGCCTGATCCTCGACCCCGAGGGCCAGAAGATGTCGAAGAGCAAGGGCAACGTGGTCGAGCCCTGGGACGTGATCGGCGCCCACGGCGCCGACGCCTTCCGCTGGTACTACCTGACCGCGCAGCAGCCCTGGTCGGGCTACCGCTTCTCGGTCGAGACGGTCGGCGAGTCGGTCCGCCAGTTCCTGCTCACCCTCTGGAACACCTACTCGTTCTGGGTCCTCTACGCGAACGCCGAGAACCTGGGCCCCGCCGACTTCGACCCCCCACACCGCTTCGCTGTTCCTTTGCCCCGAATAGCGGGGCAAAGGAACAGCGGAACGCGGGGGAGGACCTCGACCGCTGGGCGCTCTCGCGGCTGCAGGCGACGATCGCGACGGTGCGCGAGCGGATGGACGAGTTCGACTGCACCGCCGCCGGGCGGGCGATCGCCGCCTACGTCGAGGAGCTCTCCAACTGGTACGTGCGGCTCTCGCGCCGCCGCTTCTGGGACGGCGACCGCGCCGCCTTCGCGACGCTGCGCCACTGCCTGCTGGAGACGGCGGCGCTGCTCGCCCCCTTCACCCCCTTCCTCGCCGACGAGATCCACCTCAACCTGGCCGGCGGGGAGGCGGAGGAGCTGGGCGAGCTGCCCGACTCGGTCCACCTGCGCGACTTCCCCGAGCCCGACCCGGCGCTCGCCGACCCCGAGCTGGAGGCGGCGATGGAGGCGGTGCGGCTGCACGGTCGAGCTGGGCCGCGCCGCCCGCGCCCAGGCGAAGGCCAAGGTGCGCCAGCCGCTGCGCCGCGCCGTGATCGTCGCCACCGACGCCGAGCGCGAGGCGATCTCGGCCCGCGCCGACCTGGTCAAGGCCGAGCTGAACGTCAAGGAGCTGGACTTCGTCTCCGAGCGAGGGCGAGCTGGTCAGCTACGCGGTCAAGCCCAACTACCGCGCGCTCGGGCCGCGCTTCGGCAACCGGATGCCGCAGGTGGCCGCCGCGGTCGAGGCGCTCGACCCGGCGCACGTCGCCGAGGTGATGTCCGACGGCGGCGAGGTCGGGATCAACGTCGACGGCGACGACCACACGATCGGCCCCGACGACGTCACCCTCGCCCTGCAGCCGCTGGAGGGCTACGAGGTCGAGGCCGAGGCGGGCCACGCGGTGGCCCTCCAGCTGGAGCTCGACGACGAGCTGCGCCGCGAGGGCCTCGCCCGCGAGATCGTCCACGCGGTCCAGAACGCCCGCAAAGAGGCGGGCCTGGAGATCACCGACCGGATCGAGCTGACCCTGGGCGGCGACGAAGAGCTCCTCGCCGCCGCCCGGGAGCACGAGCCCTACCTGACCGGCGAGGTCCTCGCCACCTCGGTCGCCTACGACGCGACCGACGGCGCCGCGGCCAAGGTCGACGGCCGCGAGCTGCGGATCGCCCTCAGCCGGGCCTGAAACCGAGTCGCGCCTCCCGAAGGAGGCGCGACGAGGAGGTACCGGTTGTGAAGGTCGCTAGGCGAGCGCCGGCTCCAGCTCGGCCTCGAGGCGGCGCTTCGGCATCGCCCCGATCACCTTCTTGGCGATCGCCCCGTCCTTGAAGAGGATCAGGGTCGGGATCGAGAGCACCTCGTACTGGGCGGCGCTCTGCTGGTTCTCGTCGACGTTGAGGCTGACGATCTTCAGGTCCTCGCGCTCGGCGTCGATCTCCTCGAGGACCGGGTGGACGACGCGGCAGGGACCGCACCAGGGGCCCAGAAGTCGACGAGCACGGGACCGTCGGCTTCGAGGACCTCGGACTTGAAGGTGGCGTCTGTCACGTCGTGGAGCTTGCCTGTCACTGGGATCGGTCTCCTCGGAGTCGAGTTTCGAGGCTCAATACTTCAGAAAGTATAGCGACGGCTTTCGGCGGTCGCCCCCTGCCGTTCGGCGGGCTTGCCGTTGAAGCGTAGAAGAGGGACCCGCCAGATCGCCTCGGCGACGATCGAGCGGTTCATCTTCGAGGAGCCGACCTGCCGGTCGTGGAAGACGATCGGCACCTCGACCACGCTTGAAGCCGCGCTGGATCGCGCGGTAGGTCATCTCGACCTGGAAGGCGTAGCCGCGCGCCTGGATCGAGTCGAGGTCGATCGCCTCCAGCACCTCGCGACGGAAGCACTTGAACCCGCCCGTCAGGTCGTGGACGCCGACCCCGAGCACCAGCCGCGCGTAGGCGCTGCCGCCGCGGCTGATCGCCCGCCGCAGCGCCCCCCACTCGCCGACCCCGCCGCCGGGCACGTAGCGCGACCCGATCACCAGGTCGGCGCGGTCGGCGGCCTCCAGCAGCCGCGGCAGGTAGGCGGGATCGTGGGAGAAGTCGGAGTCCATCTCCAGCACCAGGCCGGCGCCGCCGTCCAGGGCGCGGCGGAAGCCGGCGATGTAGGCGGGGCCGAGGCCCTCCTTCTGCGGCCGGTGCAGGACGCCGACGTTCTCGTGCTCGGAGGCGAGGCGGTCGGCGATCCCGCCGGTCCCGTCCGGCGAGTTGTCGTCGACGATCAGCACCCGGGCGGAGGCGGGCAGCTTCTCGCGCACCGCCGCGACGAAGGCCTCGATGTTCCCGGCCTCGTTGTAGGTCGGCAGGATCAGCCAGGCGGGACCTGTCTCGGACTGGAGCATCGTCCCCGATGCTATTCGGCAAGCGAAAGGGCGGTTAAAGAGGAGCCCGCCGGGGCGGCTAACTTGCAGACGTGACGACCAACGCCGAGATCGGGGCCGCGCTGGAGGAGCTGGGCACGCTGTACGAGCGCGACGGCGCCGACCGCTACCGGGTGCGCGCCTACCGCACCGCGGCGCGAGGCGATCCGCGACTGGCCCGGATCGGTCGCCGAGCTGGCCGCCGCCGGGCGGGTGAAGGAGATCCCCGGGGTCGGCAAGACGCTCGAGCAGAAGATCCTCACTCTGCTGGAGACGGGCGACATCCCCTCGGCGGCGAAATTGCGCCAGGGATTGCCGACACCGTTGGAGGAGCTGGCGGCCTTCCGCGGCGAGCGCACCGACGACGACCTGGTCGATATGACCGACATCCGCGGCGACCTCCACGCCCACACCACCCTCTCCGACGGCCGCAACACCCTCGAGGAGATGGCCGCGGCGGCGAAAGCGCGCGGCTACGCCTACCTGGCGCTGACCGACCACTCGGCCAGCCACGGCTTCGGCGACAACGTCACCGACGACCAGCTCTGGGAACGGATCGAGGAGATCCGCAAGTGGAACGCGGGCAAACGCGGGTTTCGCCTCCTCGCGGGATCGGAGGTCAACATCGGCCCCGACGGCTCGCTCGACTACCCCGACGACCTGCTCGAAGCCCTGGACTGGGTGATCGCGAGCGTCCACACCTCGTTCTCGATCTCCGAGGAGCGAATGACAGCTCGCATCGTTGCCGCGATCGAGAGCCCCAACGTCGACTGCATCGGCCACCTGACCGGGAGGCTGATCGGCAAACGCGATCCCTACGCCGTCGACGTCGAGGCGGTGATCGAGGCCGCAGCGCGCGCCGGCACGATGTTGGAGATCAACGGCAACCCCAACCGGCGCGATCTCAAGGAAGAGCACGCCAGGCTGGCTGCCGAGGCCGGTGTCCCGATCGCCCTCAACACCGATGCCCACGGCATCGACACCCTGGACAACATGGCTTACGCGGTCATAGTCGCCCGCGGCGCCGGCCTGACCCCCACACAGGTGGCCAATTCCCGCGATTGGCGAGACCTCTCCAAGCTCATCGCCAGATAGGCTGCGGCGAATGCCCGCCTACAACTTGAACGGCAAAGTCGCGCTGGTTACCGGCGCCGCGCGCGGGATCGGGTACGAGACTGCGCGGCAGCTGCATCAGCGCGGGGCGTCGGTTGCGGTGGTCGACCTCGACGCAGGCGAGGCGCGGGAGGCCGCGGAGCGGATCGGGGAGCGGGCGATCGGGATCGGCGCCGACGTCACCGACGCGGGGGCGATGCGATCCGCGGTCGCGGAGACGGTCGAGCGCTTCGGCGGTCTCGACATCGCGATGGCGAATGCCGGCATCGCTCCCCCGACCACCACGACGATCCGCATGGTCTCCGCCGAGGAGTGGGAACGCGTAATCGACGTCAACCTGCTCGGGGTCTGGCACACGGTCCGCGCGGCGCTGCCGCAGATCGCCGAGCGCCAGGGTCACATCGTCGTCGTCTCCTCCGCCTACGCGATCGCCAATGGGATGCTGAACAGCGCCTACGCGATGGCGAAGTCGGGGGTCGAGGCCTTCGGCCGCGCACTGCGAACCGAGCTGGCGCCGCTCGGAGCGAGCGCCGGCGTCGCCTACTTCGGCTGGGTCGACACCAAACTCGTCCAGGACGCCTTTGCCCGGCCGGGCGCCGGTCGGCTGGAGGAGACCATGCCCGCCTTCCTGATGAAACGGATCACCCCCGCCGAGGCCGGGGCGTCGGTCGTGCGCGGGATCGAGGAGCGGGCGCCGCGTACCTTCGCGCCGAGATGGTGGCGATACGTGTCGGCGGTGCGCGGCCTGATCAATCCGCTGCTCGACAGGCGGGCCGAGCGCGACCCGCGCTTCCTCGAGGCGATCCGCGACGCCGAGGCGCTGAGCGCCGGCGACGCGGCCTCAGCCGCTACGCGTTAGCTCTTCCAGCAGGAAGACGAAGGACTCGTACGGCGCGCCGGTGGCGCGGGTGAGGCCGATCTCGCAGGTGCGGTTGCTGGAGAGGTGGGCGTCGAAGCTGGCGGCCGCTGAGCTCCTCGGCCTGATCGCGCGTTGCGGAGGCGGTCAACTCGGGGTGGGAGATGCCGCGGTCGCCGGCGAAGCCGCAGCAGGTCGCCGACGGGGCGACGTAGACGTCGTCGGCGAGGGCGTCGGCGAGAGAGCGCGAGCCGCCCGGCGAGACCCATGTGGCGGGTCGCGCAGGTCGGGTGGACGGTGGCCGAGCCGACCCGCTCGCCGACCTCGAGCCAGGGCAGCAGGCGGTCGTGCGCCCAGGCGACCGAGTCGACGATCTCCAGCTTGCCGAGCCGCTCGGCGTTTTCCTCGCTCAGCACCCCCTCGCCCGGGTCGACGACGCCATGGGTACAGGAGGCGGCGTCGATCACGATCGGCAACGCGCCCTCGCCGCTCCAGTCCCAGAGGCGCTCGACCATCTCGTTCGCCTTGTGGCGGTGGGCCTCGCCGAAGCCTTTCGAGCTCCAGGGCAGCCCACAGCAGGTGCCGATCACGTCGTCGGGTATCCAGACGGGCAGGCCGGCGCGACGCGAGACCTCGACCAGAGCCTCGGCGACCAGGCGACCACCGCCGATGGGCCTGAAAAGTGCGCCTATATCGTCGACTTTTCGGCCCATCGGCGGGGGGGGGCCGAAGATGCGGTTGGTGCAGGAGGGGACGTAGACGGCGGCGGCGCCCTCGTGCAGGGTCGTTGGCAGCTTCCCGGGCGCCGGCGCGGGCAACCCCCGCCCTCGCTTGGTCCGCCGCGCCAGCGGCCCGCCGAGGCGCAGGCCGGCGCGCGACGCGCCTCTCGACCACGCCCCAGCGCTTGGCGATGGCGAGCGCCGCACGCTCCGCACGCTCGGTGTGCCGCTTGGCGCGCAGCTCCTTGACCAGCTTGCCGGTGTCGATCCCGAGCGGGCAGGCGAGCTGGCAGGAGCCGTCCGCGGCGCAGGTCTCCAGCGAGTCGTACTCGTACTCCTCCAGCAGCGCCCGCTGTACGCGGCGAGCCCGCCGGCTGGCGGGCCATCTCGCGCCGCAGCACGATCCGCTGGCGCGGCGTCGTGGTCAGGTTGCGGCTCGGGCAGACCGGCTCGCAGAAGCCGCACTCGACGCAGGTGGTCGCGGACTCCTCGATCGCGCGGCGTCGTTTTCAGGTTGCGCAGGTGCGCCTCCGGGTCGCGGTTCAGCACGACGCCCGGGAGCGAGCACCCCGTCGGGGTCGGCCAGCCGCTTCACCCGCCACATCAGCTCGGTCGCCTTCTCCCCCCACTCGCGCTCCACGTAAGGGGCCATGTTGATCCCGGTGCCGTGCTCGGCCTTCAGCGAGCCGTCGTACTTGCCGACGATCAGCTCGACCAGCTTCGCCATGAAGGCCTCGTAGCGGTCGAGGTCCTCCTGCTTGGCGAAGTCGGGGGTGAGCATGAAGTGGAGGTTGCCGGCGGAGGCGTGGCCGGCGACGCCGGGCAGGAAGCCGTGCTCGCCGAGCAGCGCCTGCAGGTCGCGGGCGCCCTCGGCGATCCGCTCCGGCGGCACGCAGACGTCCTCGACGATCAGCGACGTGCCGGGCAGCCGCAGCCGGCCGACCAGCCCGTGCAGGCCCTCGCGCACGCGCCAGGCCAGCTCGATCTCCTCGGCGTCGCGGGTGAAGGCGATCGGGCGGATCAGCTCGTGGGAGGCGAGGATCTCGTTCGCCTTCGCGACGTAGTCGTCGAGCTCCGCGTCGGTGGCGGCGCCGAACTCGACCAGGAGCACCGCCGACTCGGGCGGCAGCTCCTTCCACTCCTCGGGGGCGCCGACCATGTTCCAGGCGGCGGTGATCAGCGCCGGGGCGACCATCAGCTCGACCGCGGTGGCGCCGCGATCGACCAGGTCGCGGACCGGGGCGACCGCCTCGTCGATGCCGGGGAAGTGGATCCAGGAGGTGGCGGTGCGGGCGGGCAGCGGCACCGTCTCGAAGACCGCCTCGGCGAGGAAGGCGAGCGTGCCCTCCGAGCCGACGATCAGGCGGCGGAAGATCTCCAGCGGCTCGTCGGCGTCGAGGAAGGCGCAGAGCCGGTAGCCGGTCGTGTTCTTGATCGCGAACTTGCGGCGGATGCGCTCGCTCAGCTCGGCGTCGGCGCGGATCTCGTCGCGGATCGCCGCGAGGCCGGCGGCCAGCTCGGGCTCCGCGGCGGCGAAGCGCTCGGCCGCGCCGGGCGCCGCGGTGTCGATCAGTCGTGCCGGAGGGCAGCACGAAGGTCATCGAGCGGACGGTCGAGTAGGAGTCGTGGACGACGCCGCAGCGCATCCCGCCCGAGTTGTTGGCGATCACCCCGCCGACCGTGGCGATGTCGGTGCTGGCCGGGTCGGGGCCGAGCTTGCGGCCGTGCGGGGCGAGGACGCGGTTGGCGTGGCCGAGCACGGTGCCGGGCTTGACGCGGGCCAGAGCGCCGCCCTCCTCGACCGAGACGCCGCCGAAGTGGCGGCGCACGTCGACCAGGATCCCGTCGCTCTGCCCCTGGCCGTTGAGGCTGGTGCCGCCGGCGCGGAAGGTGACGGGGACGCCGCGCTCGCGGCCGTAGGCGAGGACCTTGGCGACGTCGCCGGCGTCGCGGGCCATCACCACCGCCTGCGGGAAGAGCCGGTAGGGGCTGGCGTCGGAGGCGTAGCGGACGATGTCGCTGACGCGTCCCAGCACCCGGTCGGCGCCGAGCAGCGCCTCCAGCTCGCCGCGCAGCGGCTGCGCGGCGCCGGCGGCGAGCGCGTCCGGGGCGCGGTCGGGGGCCGGCTCCGAGGGCTCCGGCGCCAGCGCCTCGACCCTGTGCTTCAGCAGCGCCACCGGCCGCCCCTAGAACAGCGCCATGCCCGGCGCCACCGGGACCTCGACCAGCTCCGGCTTCGAGGAGGCGAGCGCCTTCGCCAGCGCGTCGCGGACCTCGTCGCGCTCGCGGGCGCGGTGGGCCTTGACGCCGTAGCCCTCGGCGACCGCGGCGCAGTCGAGCGCCGGCAGGTCGAGGCCGGGCGCCCCCTGCACCTCCTCGACCTCGGCGAACCACTTGAGGATCGCGTACTCCTCGTTGCGCAGGACGAGGAAGGTGACGGGGGTCTCGTAGGCGACGGCGCTCCAGAAGGCGCTGACCGCGTACTGCACCGAGCCCTCTCCGACCACGCAGACGACCGGGCGGTCGGGCTGGGCGAGCTGAACGCCGACCGCGGCGGCGAGGCCGAAGCCGAGGCCGCCGCCGGCGCCGAAGTAGTAGCTGCCGGGGCGCGAGAGGCGCAGCTGGTTGCGCAGCGCGAGCGTGCTGGACGGGGACTCGAGCACGACGATCGCGTCCTCGGGGATCACCTCGGCGAGCGCCGAGCACACGGTGGAGGGGTTGAGCGGGTCGGTCGCCGGGACCTCGGTCGGCGGCGCGTTCGGCTCCGGCGCGGGCCGGCTCGACTCCGGCACCGCCGCCAGCAGCGCCTCCAGGGTCAGCCTCACGTCGGCGACGATCGCGTCGCCCATCGGGGCGCGGGCGGCCTCGTCGGGGTCGCTGGTGATCGCCACCAGCTCCGCGCCCTCCGGCAGCAGCGGGCCGGGGATGTAGGGGTAGTAGGGGAAGACCGAGCTGCCGGCGACGAGGATCAGGTCGTGGCCCTCCAGGGTCTGGGCGACGGGGCCGATCGCCGGCGGCAGCACGCCGCGGAAGTTGGGGTGGCCCTCGGGGAAGCCGATCCGGCCGCCGCCCGGAGCCGGGGTCGCCCAGACCGGCAGGCGCTGGCGCTCGGCCAGGCCGACCGCCGCGTCCCAGCCGCCGCTGGCGTCGATGTCGGGGCCGGCGACGAGGACGGGGTTGCTCGCCGCGTCGAGGCGCTCGGCGAGGGCGCGCACCGCCTCCGGGTCGGCGACGGCGCGGCCCGTCACCGTGCCGCCGATCGCCTGGCGCGGCGTCGGCCTCGTCGACCTCCGCGTACCAGTCGTCCATCGGCAGCGAGACGAAGACGGGCCCCTTCGGCGGCAGCGAGGCGAGGTGGGCGCCGTGGGCGAGCGCCAGCGGCACGTCCTCGGCGCGCGGCGGCTCATAACGACCACTTGACCAGCGGGTGGGGCATCCGGGTCGCGTCGCGGTTGGTCAGGTTCGCCTGCAGGGTGATCTGCGCCCGCACCTGCTGGCCGGCGGTGATCAGCAGCGGCGAGTGGTTGGCCTGGGCGTTGAAGATCGCCCCCATCGCGTTGCCGACCCCCGGCGCGGTGTGGAGGTTGACCAGCGCGGTGCGGCCGGAGGCCTGCGCGTAGCCGTCGGCCATCCCGACCACGACCGCCTCCTGCAGGCCCAGCACGTAGCGGAAGTCGGCCGGGAAGTCGGCCAGCATCGGCAGCTCGGTCGAGCCGGGGTTGCCGAACATCGTCGTCATCCCCTGCGCGCGGAAGAGATCGAAGGCTGGCGTCGCGGACCGTCGGCATCGCGCCGAACCCTACCCCGCCTCCCCGCTCCGCTGTTCCTTTGCCCCGCTATATCCAGGCAAAGGAACAGCGGAAGCTTGTGTGCGGCATTCAAGCTCACCTCGGGTGTGGTCGATAGGCGGAGTGACGTGACCGCACCGACCGACAGCCCTCGACAGCAGGGACATCCGGTACGCGCGGCGCGCTCGCATCGAGTCGCTCGCGGCCCTCGCCCTGACGATCCTCGTCTGCGTCACGGTCGGCCTCGCGCAGGCCGGCCCGGCCTCGGTTCGGCTGCATCAACGACGACCGGCAGGATCGTCCCGATCCCCGCCTCGATCCCCCACCAGGCCGGGAGCATGATCGACAGCCGCCTGATGCCGGACCTGCGCTGGCTCTCCTCCCACTTCCCGATCTACATCAGCGAGGGCTACTCCGGCCCGCTCCCGGACGGCAGCTACGTCGGCTGCCACCGCTGCCACGTCAACAACTCCGACCACTACAACGGGCTCGCCGTCGACATCGTGCCGCTGAGCTGGAGCCCCCACTGCGATGCGAACTGGAATGGCGTCACCCGGCTGGCGAAGTGGGCCGAGCCGCAGCAGAACCGACCGGTCGCGCCCTTCCGCTGGGTCGGGTACGACGGCGACGCGGGCCACGGCTGCGGCAACCACCTCCACCTCTCCTGGGACCACGCCCCGGCGCCTCCCCACACCCTCGCCGACTGGGTGGCGGTGTTTCCGGTGGGTGCGCCGAGCGCCCGGCCCAGCAAGAAGACACAGCCCCCGCCGGCCAAGCCGAAACAGCCGCCGGGGCCGACCGGGGGGTTCGAGCCGTCGACCCCCGGCGGGGTCTCTCCCGGCGACTGACCGCTGCAACCGGTGCAACGTTTTGCCCCCGCATCGGGGGCAACGCGTTGCACCGGGGAATCTCGGCCTCCATAGGATGGGATCTCGATGCGCGCCTTCACCGCGATCCTCGTCGCCGCCGTCGCAATCCTCACCGCGGTCGGCTGCGGCGGGCAGAGCGACGCGACGCCGGTCGCCTGCCTCGACGGCGCCGGCGCCTACCTTCGCGCTCTGGGCGACGCGCCCGGCGAGGTGAGGCTGCGCGGCGAGGCGCCGATCAGCGACTGCCTGGCCGAGAACCAGAAGGGCGGCGACCTCGCCACGGTCGGCGCCGCGATGGTCTCCGCGGCGACCCGGCTCAACGCGGAGGCCCGCGCCCACCCGGGCGGCGCCGCCAACCTGCAGCTCGGCTACCTGCTCGGCGCCGCCCAGCGCGGCGCCGACGGCACCAACGGCATCCACGCCGAGCTGGTCCGCCGCCTCGCCGCCGCCGCCCGCTACAGCCCCGACAACCGGCCCGCTTCCCGCCGGCCTTCCTCCGCACTTATCGCCAGGGCTACGATGCCGGCCACAAAAATGGATGACTACGAGCGGCCGGTTTGCAGCGACCGCGATTAAGGAGACAGATGACAGAGCAGCTGTGGGGTGGCGAGACCACGAAGGCCGTTGACAACTTCCCCGTCTCGGGCGAGCGGGTGCCGGTGCCGGTGATCCGCTGGCTGGGCCGCCTCAAGGCCGCCGCGGCGCGGGCGAACGGTGAGCTGGGCGGGCTCGACGCCGCGCTGGCGGAGCGGATCGCCGCGGCCGGCGACGCGGTCGCCGCCGGCGAGCACGACGACCAGTTCCCGGTCGACGTCTTCCAGACCGGCTCCGGCACCTCCTCGAACATGAACGCCAACGAGGTGATCGCCAACCTGGCGGGCGACGGGGCGCACCCCAACGACCACGTCAACATGGGCCAGTCCTCCAACGACGTCTTCCCCTCCGCCGTCCACCTGGCGGCGCTGGGCGAGGTGACCCACGACCTGCTGCCGGCGATGGGTGGGCTCGAAGCGGCGCTGGAGGAGAAGGCCGAGCAGTTCGCCGACGTGGTCAAGGCCGGCCGCACGCACCTGATGGACGCGGTGCCGGTCACGCTCGGCCAGGAGTTCGGCGGCTACGCGGCGCAGGTCCGGCTCGGCGATCCAGCGGGTCGAGTCGACGCTGCGCCGGGTCGGCCAGATCCCGCTCGGGCGGCACCGCGACCGGGACCGGGCTCAACACCCACCCGGAGTTCGCCGCCAAGGTGCGGGAGATGCTGGCCGCCGACACCGGGCTGGACGATCTCCGAGCCGCTCGACCCCTTCGAGGCGCAGGCCAACCGCGACGCGCTGGTCGAGCTGTCGGGGATGCTCAAGGTCTACGCCGTCTCGCTCAACAAGATCGCCAACGACCTGGCGCTGATGGGCTCCGGCCCGCGCGACCGGACTGGCCGAGCTGCGCCTGCCGGAGCTGCAGAAGGGCTCATCGATCATGCCCGGCAAGGTCAACCCGGTGATCGCGGAGGTGGTGATCCAGGTCGCCGCCCAGACGATCGGCAACGACGCCGCGATCACGGTGGCGGGAAGCCAGGGCCAGTTCGAGCTGAACGTGCGGGTGCCGCTGATCGCCCGCAACCTGCTCGACTCGATCAAGCTGCTCACCTCGGCCTCGCGCCTGCTGAACGAGAAGTGCGTGGCGGGGATCGAGGCGAACGAGGAGATGACCACGCGCCACGCCGAGGCGACCCTGGCGAGCGCCACCGCCCTCAACCCCCACATCGGCTACGACCGCGCCGCCGACATCGTCAAGGCGGCGGCCAAGTCGGGCCGCTCGCTGCGCGAGGTCGCCCTGGAGCAGGGAGTCGAGCCCGCAGTCCTCGAAGAGGCGCTGGACCACCGCCGCATGGCCCGCCCCCACGAGTAGCCTCGCCGCTCCCAGCTTCCGCTGTTCCTTATCTGCAAATAACGGGGTAAAGGAACAGCGGAGCGACGCTTCCCACGCCGCGCTGTTCCTTTGCTCCATATAACGGGGCAAAGGAACAGCGGAAGCTTCTCTAACCCTGAAGGGTTACGAAGCGCTCTTCGGTCAGCTCGATCACCGCGTAGGCGGGGCCCTCGCGGGTGTTGCCCGAGTCCTTGACGCCGCCGTAGGGCTGCTGGTCGGCGCGGAAGGTCGGGACCTCGTTGATCAGGACGCCGCCGAACTCGAGCGACTCGGCCGCCTGCAACCCGCGCCCCACGTCGCGGGTGAAGACACCCGCCTGGAGGCCGAACTTGGAGTCGTTCGCCATCTCCAGCGCCTCTTCGAAGCCCGAGTAGCGGTCGACCGTCGCCACCGGGCCGAAGACCTCCTCGCACCAGACCTTGGCCTCGCGCGGCGGGGCCTCGATCACGGTCGGCGCCAGGCAGCGGCCCTCGTCGACCAGCTCGCCGCCGGTCAGCAACTTCGCGCCGGACGCCACTGCTTCGTCGATCCACTCCTTGACCCGGTCGCGGTCGTGCCGGGAGATCAGCGGGCCGACGTCGGTCTCGGGATCGAGCGGGTCGCCGACCCGCAGCGCCTCGGCGTTGGCGACGAAGCGCTCGATGAAGGCGTCGGCGACGTCCTCGTGGACGAGCACCCGCTGGACCGAGATGCAGCTCTGTCCGGCGTGGGAGAAGGCGTGGAGCTTCGCCTTGTCGGCGGCGGTCTCCCAGTCGCCGTCGGAATGGACGATCAGCGGCGCGTTGGAGCCCAGCTCCAGGTTGACCTTCTTGTGGGGGACGCGGCTGCGGATCCCCCAGCCGACCTTCGAGGAGCCGGTGAAGGTCAGCGCCCGGGTCAGCTCGTGCTCGACGATCGCGTTGCCGACCTCTGCGCCGGGGCCGGGGATGACGCTCAGCCACCCCTGCGGCAGGCCCGCCTCGGCCAGCACCTCGGCCAGCTTCAGCGCCGAGATCGGGGTCTGGCCGGCCGGCTTGAGGACGACCGCGTTGCCGGCGGCGATCGCCGGCCCGAGCTTGTGGGCGACCAGGTTGAGCGGGAAGTTGAAGGGGCTGATCGCCCCGACCACGCCGTAGGGGACGCGCAGCATCACGCCGAGCTTGCCGGCGCCGGCGGCCGAGGCCTCCATCGGCACCGTGCCGCCGGTCAGCTTGCGCGCCTCCACAGCGGAGAAGGTGAGGGTGCTGACGCAGCGGGCGGCCTCCACCCGGGCGGTCTTCAGCGGCTTGCCGGCCTCGGCGGCGATCGTCAGGGCGAGGTCGTCGAGCCGCTCGCCGACCAGCTCGGCGGCGCGGTCGAGCACCGCGGCGCGGGCGTGCTGGGGGAAGCCGCCGCCCTCGAAGGCCTCCTGCGCGGCGCGCGCGGCGCGGTCGACCAGCGCGGCATCGCCCTGCGCGACCCGCCCGACCACGGTCCCGTCGTAGGGGCTGCGGACCTCGTCCCACTCATCGGTTGCCATCCACTCGCCGGCCGCGAAGAGCTTGTGGTCGACCGCTTCCACCGTCTGCTCAACCGTCGGGGTAGGGCTGGATCGGGACGCCGTGGGTCGTCTCCCTCATCCCCAGCTCGTAGGCGGCGCCGGCCTGGAGGTTGAAGGTCCGGGTCGATCTGCCCGGGCGTTCGACCGTCAGCTCGAGGTCGGCGATCGAGCAGTTGATCGTGTTGTGCTCCGGCCCCTTCGGGTCCGCGTAGATCCAGCCGACGAAGTCCTCCCGGGGTGCGGAGACCCTGCCCCGCACGAGCACGTCCTTGCCGGGCAGGACGAACTCGCAGGCGTCCGAGGACTCCTTGATCGACGCCGAGCGGATCTGGCCGAAGCCACCGAGCCGGTAGGCCTCGGCCTCCACGACCATCATCCCGGAGGGGATCCACGGGGTCGTCCAGGGGCCCAGCTTGATGCGGGCGGCGCCGGCGTCGAAGTAGGTGCCCGGCGAGCCCTCGAAGCCGGTGCCCTCCAGCCAGACCCAGCGCTCGGCGTGCTCTGTGCCCCAGTTGTGGCCGATCATCCCCGGCCAGCCGGAGACGTCGATCGTCTCTGCCGTCGACCTCGAGCTTGCCCTCGAAGCGGGCGTTGGGGTAGGGAGCGACGAACTTGGTGCGGGGAACCGGGGCCCCGTAGAGCCAGTCGGCCGGCAGGTACTTGCAGGGCTTGGCGTCGCCGGAGAACTCGAAGCTCCAGGAGGCCTTCAGCGCCTCGGTCTCCGACCGCGCCCTCCGCCCTGCCCGGTCCCAGCTCGGCGCCCGCCACCCGGATCCAGCCGCCGGCGGGCGCCGACAGCTCCGCCGCCGGCACCGTGACCTTGGTCGCCCGCGGGCCGTCGGCGCCACCGTCGAAGAGCGCGAACCAGATCGACCCCTTCGGCTCGGCCCCGGGCCGCTTGTGGACCGTGTGCCGGATCCACACTCCCTGCCCGCCGCCCGGCCGGCAGGCCTTGACGTAGAAGCTCTCGTAGTGGCCGGCCTTCGCGGCGACCTGCGGGAACCTCGCTCCTTGATCCATGGGTCAGACCTTAATGGTGATCACGTCTCCATCCTGCGACGACGTAGTCGCGGCCCTCGATGCGGAGCAGGCCCCGGTCGCGCGCCGCGGTGTAGCCGCCGCACTCGACCAGCTGCCTCCCAGCCGATCGCCTCGGCCTTGACGAAGGCGTCCTGGATCTCGGTGTGGATGGTGCCGGCCGCCTCCCAGGCGGTGGAGCCGCGGGGCAGCGGGCGGGCGACCGCCTCCTTGCCCTCGCCGGCGGTGAAGAAGGTGATCAGGTCGAGCAGGTCGTAGGCGGCGCGGACCAGGCGCGCCAGGCCCGAGCCCTCGACCCCGTAGGACTCGCGCATCTCCTCCGCCTCCTCGGGGTCCAGCTCGGCAAGCTCGCCCTCGATCCGGGCGCTGACCGCGACCGCCCCGGCGCCGACCTCGGCGGCGTGGGCGGCGACCGCCTCGGGCACCTCGGCGTCGCCCTCGTCGACGTTGGCGACGTAGAGGATCGGCTTCGAGGTGAGCGCCTGGAGCAGTCGCGTCGCGTCCGGCGCGGCATCGGGGACGGGAACCGAGCGCGCCGGCCGCCCGGCCGCGAGCGCCTCGCGCACCGCCTCCAGCCAGTCGCGCTCGGCGAGCGCCTCGGCTTCGCCCGTCTTCGCCTGCTTGGTGACCCGCCCCAGCCGCCGCTCCACCTGCTCGAAGTCGGAGAGCAGCAGCTCGGTCTCGATCGTCTCGATGTCGCGAATCGGGTCGACCCGCCCGTCGGGGTGCGGCACCCCCGAGTCGGCATGGCAGCGCACCACGTGGCAGATCGCGTCGGTCTCGCGGATCGAGGCAAGGAACTTGTTCCCCAGCCCCTCCCCCTCCGAGGCCCCCTTGACCAACCCGGCGATGTCGTGAAAGGCAATCGTCGCCGGCACGACCTCGGAGCTCCCCACCGTCTCGGCAACCCGCTCCAACCGCTCGTCCGCCACCTGAGCCACCGCCACGTTCGGCTCAATCGTCGTGAACGGATAGTCCCCCGTCTGAGCCCCAGCCTTGGTCAGCGCGTTGAAAAGAGTCGACTTGCCCGCGTTGGGCAGCCCGACGATCCCGACCTTCATAGCGAGAGGGGGACGAGGAGGCCGAGGACGACGCCGAGCATCGCGCCGGCGAGAACGTCGGACGGGTAGTGCATCCCCAGGTAGGGACGCCCAAGCGAGAGCGCCCCGGCCAGCAAAAAGGCGAGGGCGCCCAGCGACTCGACCCGAGTCATCGCAGTCGCCACCGCGAACGAAGAAGTCGCGTGCGCCGAAGGAAAGCTCAAAGAGCTGGGCGCCCCGCCCAGCGGCGGCAGTCCCTCAAGCTCGGCCGCGGCCGACGCACGACCAGCTTCACCACGTAGTTCAACCCAATCGCAACCGGCCCCAGCGCCGCACAGATCAACCAGGCCTCTCGGTTAGCGCGATCGAACAGAGCAAGTAGGAGACCGACAACCACCCAGACAGCCCCATTGTTCCCGGCCTTCCCAAGCGCCTTCGAAGCCTTCTCCAAGCCGGGCGCGTGCCCCCGGGTCCGCATGAAGCGCAGCAGCCTGAGGTCGAGGTTCTTTCACGGCGCGGCGCAGGATAGGGCGTCGGACGCCCGAACCCCGCCCGCTCGGGCAGAATCCGTCCGTGCCCTTCGTCCCCGACTACGTCCACACCCCCGGCCACCACTGCGGCTCGACCGCCCTCCGCAACCTCCTCGCCTTCCACGGCGTGGAGATAACCGAGGAGATGGCCTTCGGCCTCGGCGCCGGAGCCTGCTTCTACTACGTCGCCCTGGACGAGGCGTCCCCGACCCGCTGGTTCAACGGCCGCACGGCCCGGCTGGAAGAGAGCTTTCGCGACCTGACCGGCGCCGCGCTGGAGATGCGGACCTTCGAGCCGGGAGACGGCGACGCCTGGGAGGCCGCCCGCAGCGCCGTCGACGACGGCCAGCCCGTGCTTCTGCTCACCGACCTCTACTACCTCGACCACTACGGCAACTCCGCCCACTTCCCGGGCCACGCCGTCGTCCTCGCCGGCTACGACGACGAGGTCGCCCACCTCTCCGACACCGGCTTCGAGGAGCTTCAGACGACGCGGCTGGAGAACCTCGACAAGGCTCGCCACAGCGCTCACCCGGCCTACCCCCTCCAGGGCCACATGTTCACCGCCTCCGGCGGGGTCGCGCCCGAGCAGCTCCGCGACGCGATCCCGGCCGCGATCGAGCGGGCCGCCACGGCGATGGTCGAGCCCGAGTTCCGGGACTTCTCCGGCCTCGACGCCGTGCGCCGCCTCGCCGCCGAGGCCGGCTCCTGGCCCGAGGCGACGGAGGACTGGCAGTGGTGCGCACGTTTCGGCTACCAGGTGATCGAGCGGCGCGGCACCGGCGGCGGCGCCTTCCGCCTCATGTACTCGCGCTTCCTCGAGGAGGCGGGCCGTCCCGAAGCGCCGCTCGCCGCCGAGGCGGCCGCCCGCTGGACGGATCTGGCCACCGCGTTCCACGCGGCCAGCGAACGCGACGACCCGGACCCGGCCCTCTGGCGCGACATCGACGCCGCCGCCCACCGCGTCGCCGAGGCCGAGGAGCGGCTCTGGACGGAGCTAGCCCGAGCGCAGGGGTGAGGAGACGATCGAGTCGAGCTTCCAGGCGCCGCCCTCGCGGCGGATCGGCAGCTCACTCGGCAGCATCGCGATCGATCTGAACAGCACGTAGCCATGGTCGGCCTTGACCCGCGCCCCGGTCACCTCGACGGTCCGGTCGAGGCGCCGGAACTGCGGCGGCGCCTTCTCCATCTCCGAGGTCAGCGCCGGGCCGCAGCCCCTGCCCCGGGTCGCCTTGGACCGGCCGAACGCCAGGACGACCGCATCGCGCGCGTCGGCGGTGAGGTACGTGCACCCCTTGGCGCCGTCGGCCGCGGCGTAGGAGTCGTAGAAGCCCTTGACCGCCGCCGTGATCGCCGCCTTGTCGGCGCCCGTGGCCGCCTCGCCCAGCGTCTGCACGTGGCGCTGGAAGCCCGTCACCGGGGCCGCAGTTGGGGTTGGCCGGCTCGGTCGGGAGGGAGGTCGAAGCCGGTGCTCCCGTCGCCGCCCCCGCAGGCCGTCAGCGCCGACCGCCAGGAGCAAAGCCCACCAAGACCACCAGAGCGCGCATCAGCCGCCGTGGGAGAAGCCGACCCTGTGCTCGCCGGAGTCGATCCGCAGGAAGGTGACCTTGCCGAGGTCGACGGCGAGCATGCCGTCGTCGGTCTGAAGGTCGTGCCAACCGCCCTTCTCGAGCTGCCTGCGCAGGTCCTTCAGGTCCTCCCCGGTCAACCGCGCGGCGATGACCTGGCCGCCCTCGATGCCGATCTCGACCCGCTGCACGTCAGCCTCATGGAGCCGGCTCCACGATCTCGGTCAGGACACCGCCGGTCGAGCGCGGGTGCAGGAAGGCGACGCGGCTGTCGCGGATGCCGACGCGCGCCTCCGTGTCGATCAGCTCCAGCCCCGCCTCCTTGATCTTGGCCAGGGTCGCGTCGATGTCGTCGACGGCGTAGGCGACGTGGTGGAGGCCGGGGCCCTTGCGGGCGAGGAACTTTCCGACCGCGGTGTCCTCGCCCAGCGGGCGAAGCAGCTCGACGTGGCCGTCGCCGACGTCGAGCAGGACCGCCTCGACTCCCTGCGACTCGACCGTCTCGCGGTGCGCCAACTCCATCTCGAAGCTCTGCTCGTAGAGCGCGATCGCGGCGTCGATGTCCTCGACGGCGACTCCGATGTGGTCGATCCTTCCGAACACGGGGCGCAGTCTACGTGGCGGGCGGCAGCTCGTCCTCGGCACCGCCGACCTGCTCGGCGCGGAGGATCTCGGCCAGCGCGGCGACGCCGACCTCGAGCTGCTCGGCGGTCGGCTCCTTGGTCGCGAAGCGCCGCTGGACCTCTCGGCCAGGTGTGTGAAAGGCACGCGCCAGCGCGGTGTCGTGGTGGCGGTCGCTCCAGGCGAACATCTCGACGGCGATCGAAGCGCCGCCCAGCCCAACCCCGGCGCGCGCCATCGGCCCCGGCCGATCGACCAGCCGCTCCAGCAGCACGGTGCCGCCGGCCGAGAGCAGCATCATCGGGGCGATCAGGTTGGAGCCGCAGCGGTCGTGCTCCTTCGGGACCGTCGCCGGGTCGTCGACCCCCTGCTCGTAGGCGGCGATCGCCTTGTGCTCGACCCCGTGGTAGGCGGCGAGGTCGCGGTCGATCAGGGCGACCGCGGCCGGCACGGCGCCGATCGCCTGCACGACCCCTTCGCGCAGGGCTGAGCTGCCATCCGCCTCCGCAGCGCCGCGGTGACCGCCAGCGTCGCCCCCACCGCGGCGACCACCCGCCAGTCCTCGAACGGCAGCCGCGCGGCGGGCAATCGCCGCCGCACCAGCGGCAGCACGGCCATCGCCTCCGCCAGTTTCAACGGTCCCCGCACCCCGGGCACCCGACCCGCCAGTTTCGGCGCCAGCTCGGGCTTCCGCTCGGACACCACCTGGATCTCCCCGTTCCCGTCCCGCACCGCGGCCGCCCAGTGGGTCGGCCCGTGGATCAGCAGGCCGTTGCGCAGCGCCATCCCGCCAAGGCGCAGCGGCTCCTCTCGTGCGGTGGATTCCATCCACCTACATTAGGCGGTCGGCAGCCGCCCCCTCGCGGGTGCGGCTGCTGAGTCCCTCCCTGAGTAAGTGTCCGGCCGAGGGCCCCCAGTCCAGGCCCCCGGCCGGTGTGTCGGCTCTCCCTGGCTCAAACTTGGAAAGCCGACTTTGAAACACAGGCGGCGTTCTGAAGTTGCGCACGGATTAAGACCTGCGAAATCGCTTTCGCAGCGCCTCGAGCCGGCGGCTCAGCTCGGCCTCGAAACCGCGGTCGGTCGGCGCGTAGAAACGGCTGTCCTCCAGACCGAGCGGCAGCAGCTGTTGGTCGCTCACCCCGCCCGGCTCGTCGTGCGCGTAGCGGTAGCCGCCGCCGCGCCCGAGCTTCTCCGCGCCGGGGTAGTGGGCGTCTCGCAGGTAGTCGGGAGGGGTCTTGGCGCCGTTCTCGCGGACCTCGCCGCGGGCGGCGCCGAGGCCTTTGTAGGAGGCGTTGGACTTCGGCGCCAGGGCCAGGTAGACGGCGGCCTGGGCGAGGTTGAGCGCGCACTCCGGCAGGCCGACCCGGTCGACCGCGCTGGCGGCCGCGTCGGCGATCAGCAGCGCCTGGGGGTCGGCGTTGCCGACGTCCTCGGAGGCGAGGATGACCATGCGGCGGGCGATGAAGCGCGGGTCCTCGCCGCCCTCCAGCATCACCGCCAGGTAGTAGAGCGAGGCGTCGACGTCAGAGCCGCGGGTCGCCTTGATCCAGGCCGAGATGAAGTCGTAGTGCCGGTCGCCCTGGCGGTCGTAGTCGAGCGCCTTGCGCTGCAGCGCGTCCTCGATCGCGGCGACGTCGATCGGCTCGCCGGACGACCGTTCCACCGCGCGCTCCAGCGCAGACAGCGCGACCCGCGCATCGCCGCCGCTGCGGTGCGACAGCATCTCCAGCGCCTGGTCCTCGATCGGCGGCGCGTCGGGCAGCCCGCGCTCGGAGTCCGCCAGCGCCCGCCGCAACAGCGCCTCCACCTGCTCGGGCTCCAACGGCCGCAGCTCATATATCTGGCAGCGCGAGAGCAGCGCCGAGTTGACCTCGAAGTAGGGGTTCTCGGTGGTAGCCCCGATCAGCGTCAGCAGCCCCTCCTCCACCGCGGGCAGCAGCGCGTCCTGCTGGGCCTTGTTGAAGCGATGGATCTCGTCGAGGAAGAGGACGGTCGGCCGCCCAGCCCCCTGCCGCCGCTCCCGAGCCCGCTCGATCACCGCCCGAATCTCAGCCCGCCCGGCATTGACCGCCGACTCCTCCTCGAAAGCCCCCTCCGCCCCAGCCGCGGCGATCCGCGCCAGCGTCGTCTTCCCAGACCCCGGCGGCCCATACAAGATCGCGCTATGAGGATGCCCCGCCTCAATAGCGGTCCGCAACGCCGACCCGGCCCCGAGCACATGCTCCTGCCCCACAAGCTCATCCAAGCTACGCGGCCGCATCCGCACCGCCAAAGGAGCATCGGCAGCTGGAACACCCCCGGAGCGGGCCTCTTCCGTGTCGAACAGTCGGTCGTCCACTACGGCTCAGTATGAGGGGATCGGGGGAGGTCTCGACGGTGCCTCGCGAAGCGGCTCCCGCAGGGTGATTCTCAGTCGCGAAGCGACACCAAATTCGTGAGCGAAGCGAACATAGGCATCCGGCGAGACCTCCCCCGATCCCCTTTACACTGCCCCCCATGGAGAGCGCAACGCAGTCCCCCCCAGCCCAGTCCACCCTCGAGAGCTTCAACCCCGCCACCGGCGAGCTGGTCGGCTCCGTCGCCACGATCACGCCGGACCAGGTCCAGGGAGTGGTCGACGACGTCGCCCGCATCCAGCCCGCCTGGGCCGAGCTGAGCCTGGCCGACCGCGCCAGGTACATGCGCCGCGCCGCCGACGCCCTGCTCGACGACATCGACGAGATCGCCGAGCTGCTCGTCAAGGAGCAGGGCAAGCCGCGCGCCGAGGCCTACACGATGGAGCTGCTGCCGACCGTCGACGCGCTGCACTGGTGCGCGAAGGCCGGCCCCAAGATCCTCGCCGACGAGAAGGTGCGGATGTCCCAGGCCTTCCTGCTGAGCAAGAAAAGCCACTTCTCCTACGAGCCGATCGGCGTGGTCGGGGTGATCGCGCCCTGGAACTACCCCTGGTCGATCCCCTTCGGCGAGGTCGCGATCGCGCTGATGGCGGGCAACGGCGTGGTGCTGAAGCCGGCCAGCCTGACGCCGCTGCTCGGCGAGGCGATCCGCCGCGTCTTCGAGAAGGGCGGCCTGCCCGAGGGCCTCGTCCGGGTCGTCCACGGCGGCGGCGCGGTCGGCGACGCGCTGGCCCGCTCCAGCGTCGGCAAGGTCTTCTTCACCGGCTCGGTCGAGGTCGGCCGCAAGGTCGGCGAGGTCTGCGCGCAGCAGCTCAAGGGCTCGGTCCTGGAGCTGGGCGGCAAGGACCCGATGATCGTCTGCGCCGACGCCGACCTCGACAACGCGATCTCCGGCGCCGTCTGGGGCGGCTTCGCCAACGCCGGGCAGACCTGCTCGGGGATCGAGCGCGTCTACGTGGTGCGCGAGGTCGCCGACCGCTTCGTCGAGGGCGTCGCCCGCGAGCGCCGAGAAGCTGCGGCTCGGCGACCCGCTGCGAGTGGGAGACGGAGATCGGCCCGATGACCTCCGACGGCCAGTACGAGATCGTCGTCGACCTGATCGCCGACGCGGTCGCCTCCGGCGCGACCAAGCTCTGCGGCGGCCCCACCGAGGTCGCCGGCCTCTCCGGCAAGTTCGTCGCCCCGACCGTGCTGACCGGGGTCACGCACGAGATGCGGATCATGAAGCGAGGAGATCTTCGGCCCGGTGCTGCCGATCGTCGTCGTCGACAGCGAGCAGGAGGCGATCGACCTCGCCAACGACTCCGAGTTCGGCCTCGGCGCCTCGGTCTGGACCAAGGACCGCCAGAAGGGCGAGCGGATCGCCCGCCGGATCGAGTCCGGGATGGTCTGGATCAACGACCACTCCTTCAGCCACGGCGCCTGCCAGTGCGCCTGGGGCGGCGTCAAGGACTCCGGCGTCGGCCGCTCGCACTCCAAATTCGGCTTCTACGAGTGCGTCAACGTCAAGATGAACGCCTGGGAGCCGGGGCTGACCCGCGACTTCTGGTGGCACCCCTACGACGCCACCCTGGGCGAGGCGGTCCGCGCCTCGGCCAAGCTGCTCTACGGCAAGGGAGCGACGCGGACCAAGGCGCTGCGCGAGGGCGCGCGGCCCGCTGCTCAAGGTCGGCGGCCGCACCCTGCGCAAGCGCCGCTGATCGCCCCGACGCCGCGCGCCAAGGCGATCAGCCAGCCCATCGGAGACGGCTCAGCCGCCTTTGATTACGATCGTCTTCGAGGTCGCGCCCGCGCATTTCGAGGATCGGCTTGACCTCGGCGAAGAGCTTGTAGGGCAGCGGGCCCTTGAATTTCAGATCGGAGGGATCGATCCTTCCAGCTGCCGTTGTCCTCCGAAGTGGTCCGCCCGAGGACGCCGTGGCTTTTCTGCTTCAGCGCCACCTTGCGACCGGCCAGACAGGAGGTGTTCGGCGACTTGACCTTGCCGAAGTAGCCGTAGGCGCTGATTGTCAAGCTGGTCGGGGAGCCCGCCACCGCCGCTGCCGGGCCGAGCGCGACCACGGCGAGTGTCGCTGCCAACCCCGCGACCCCAGCCTTCGTCCTCATCCCTCTTCTCATCGATCCTCCTTGTCGGTTCGGTGCCGCGGCAGCCTATTCGCTCCGACGGGTTCACAATCCCGACCATGAATCCCGGAAACGCGGATCAGCCGGCGCTCTCGGTAGCCGCGCTGCGGCGCGACTTCGGCGAGCGGACGGCGCTCGACGGGGTCGGCTTCGAGCTGGCGGCCGGCCAGTCGCTGGTCGTCCTAGGGCCCAACGGCGCCGGGAAGACGACGCTGCTGCGCATCCTCGCCACCCTGCTGCGACCCAGCGCGGGTGAGGTGCGGGTGCTCGGGTGCGCGCTGCCGCGTGAGGCCTGGAAGCTCCGCGGGCGGGTCGGCTACCTCGGCCACGAGCCGCTCCTCTACCGCGACCTGAGCGGTCGCGAGAACCTCCGCTTCCACGCCAGGCTGCACGGGATCGACGGCGACGCTGCGGAGGAACGGATCGCCGAGCCTGCTCGCCGCGGTCGGGATGGAGCGCCGCGCCGACGACCGCGTCGGCGATCTCTCCGCCGGGATGCGCCAGCGCCTCGCGATCTGCCGCTGCGTCCTGCACGAGCCCGAGCTGCTGCTGCTCGACGAGCCCGACTCCAACCTCGACGCCGAGGGGCGCGAGCTGGCCCAGGCCCTGATCGGCCCCGGCGAGGGCCGCACCCGCGTCGTCGTCACCCACGACCCCGAGCGGGCGCTCCCCGAGGCCGATCAGGTGCTGCGGCTCGGCATCGGCGGACAGGGCGGTGCTCGGCATGACCCCCTCCCGCGACCGCCTTCGCCGCGATCCTCGCCAAGGACCTGCGGTCCGAGCTGCGCACCCTGCAGTCGCTGCCGGCGATGGCGCTCTTCGCGGTCACCACCTTCGTCATCTTCCGCTTCGGCCTCGACCGCACCAGCCTCTCCGGCAGCCTCGCCGCCGGGGTGCTCTGGGCGACCCTGCTCTTCGCCGCCGTGCTCGGCATCAACCGCCTCTTCGTCGCCGAGCGCGAGGAGGGCGGCTTCGACGCGATCCGCCTCGCCCCGATCGACCGCACCGCCCTCTTCGCGGCCAAGGCGGCGGCGCTGCTCGTCTACCTGGCGGTGCTGGAGCTGATCGTCGTCCCGGTCTTCGCCCTCTTCTTCCTCGACTCGGCCGCCGCCCTGCCGCCGCTCGTCGCCGTCCTCGTGCTCGCCGACCTCGGCCTCGCCGCCACCGGCACGCTGATCTCCTCGATGGCGGTCCACTCGCGCGCCCGCGACCTGCTCGTCCCGCTCGTCCTCCTCCCCCTGGTCGTGCCGCTGATGATCGCCGCGACCGGCGCCACCGACCCGCTGCTCGCCCTGGGCGGTCCCGGTTACCACCGCTTCGGCACCTGGCTTGCGGTCCTCGGCCTATACGATCTGGTCTTCCTCCTGGTCGGATACGCGGTGTTCGACTTCCTCCTGGAGGACTGAGCGCACTCCGCTCCCCACCGCGAGAAACGCATGTACGGCAAAGGACTGAGACCCCTCTCGATCGCGACCGTGGCGACCCTCGCCGCGGCGCTCTCGCTGGTCTTCTTCTACGCCCCGCTGGACGCCGACCAGGGCTTCGTCCAGAAGATCTTCTACCTGCACGTGCCGCTGGCGATCGTCGCGCTGGTCGGCTTCGTCGTCGGCGGCGTCTTCGCGATCGCCCACCTGCGCAGCGGCGACCGCCGCTGGGACGCCTACTCCTACGTCTCGATCCACATGTCGGTGATCTTCGGCGTCGCCGTGCTGATCACCGGCTCGATCTGGGCGAAGGCCTCGTGGGGGCACTGGTGGGTCTGGAACGAGCCGACCCTGGTCAGCTTCCTGATCGTCTTCCTCCTCTACGCGACCTACTACCCGTTCCGCTACGCGATCGAGGACCCCGACCGCCAGGCCCGCTACGCCTCGGTCTTCGCGGTCACCGCCGGCGCCTTCGTGCCGCTCAACTTCATCGCGGTGCGGCTCGCCCAGAGCCTCGTCCACCCGCGCGTCTTCGCGACGACCAACGGCGGCCTGCCCGGCTCGATGATGCTCACCTTCCTCGTCTGCCTGGCCGCGATGGCGCTGCTCTGGGTGACGCTGGTCAAGTTCGAGCTGACCGCGAAGAGCGCCTCCGGCCAGCTGAAGCGGCTGCGCCGCGCGCTCGACGCGCCGGCGCCGGGCGGAGCGTCCCGCGTCGCCCCGGAGGTGAGCTAGATGCTGAGCTGCTCGCCGACGCTCCCGCCCTGCCCCTCGACGAGGCCGGCAAGTACGTCGCCGGCGCCTACGTCGTCTTCCTGGTCCTGATCGTCGTCTACGTGGCGATCATGGCCGCCAAACTGCAGCGGATCGAGCGGGAACTGCGCGAGCTGGCCGGCTTCGCCGAGCAGGCGCAATCGAGAGGCCGCGACGCGAGGAGGCCGCGTAGCGGATGTCTGAGCTGCTGGCGCTCGGCGTCTCCCACAAGACCGCGCCGCTCGACCTGCGCGAGCGGCTCTCGCTGACCGAGGGGCGCGCGGTCGGCGCCCTGCGCGAGCTGACCGACGCGGCCGGCATCCACGAGGCGGCGGCGATCTCCACCTGCAACCGCACCGAGCTCTACCTGGTCGTCTCCGACCCGGTCGAGGCCGAGTCGACGGCGCTCGGCGTCCTCACCCGCCAGGCCGAGATCCGCCCCACCGAGCTGCTCGGCCACCTCTACTCGCTGCGCTCCGGCGAGGCCGTCCGCCACCTCTTCCGCGTCACCGCCGGGCTCGACTCGATGATCGTCGGCGAGGCCGAGATCCAGGGCCAGGTGAAGCGCGCCTACGAGCTGGCGCTGGTCGAGGGCGGCACCGGGCCGATCCTCAACCGCCTCTTCCGCGGCGCCCTCGCGGCCGGCGGGCGGGCCCGCGACGAGACCGGGATCAGCGAGAAGGGCGTCTCGATCTCCTCGGTCGCGGTCGAGCTGGCCCGGCGCACGCTCGGCGACCTCGCCGACCGCCGCGTCCTCGTGATCGGCGCCGGCGAGACCGCCGAGCTGGTCGCCCGCGCCCTGGTCGCCCGCGGCGTCGCCACCGTCTTCGTCGCCAACCGCCACTACGACCGCGCGATCGGCCTCGCCCAGCGCTTCGGCGGCGGCGCCGTCCGCTTCGAGGAGCTGCCCGAGCAGCTCGAGCTGGCCGACATCGTCGTCTCCGCGACCAACTCGCCCCACCACATCGTCGAGCGCGACGACGTCGCCGCGGTGATGGCGACCCGCGAGGGCCGGCCGCTGCTGCTGGTCGACATCGCCGTGCCGCGCGACATCGAGCCGGCCTGCCGCGAGATCGCCGGGGTCAGCCTCCACGACATCGACGACGTCCAGCAGATCGTCGAGCGCAACGCCGGCGGCCGCGAGGCCGAGGCGCGGCGGGCCGAGCGGATCATCGAGGCCGAGCAGGACCGCTTCGAGCGCTGGCTCGCCTCGCTGGAGGTGGTGCCGACGATCGCCTCGCTGCGCGAGCGCGCCGACGAGGTGGTGCGCCGGGTGCTCGCCGAGAACGACCCGCGCTGGGAGAGCCTCGGCGAGGCCGACCGCGAGCGGGTCGGGGCGATGGCGAAGGCGATCGCCTCCCGCCTCCTGCACGAGCCGACCCTGCGGATGAAGCGCTCGGCCGGCAGCGACGACGCCTACCTGTACGTGAGCGCGCTGCGCGAGCTGTTCGGGCTCGACGCCGCCGAGACCGAGCCGGAGGGCGAGGCGGGCGGCAAGCGTCACCGAGCTTCGCCGCAAGGGCCGCGAGTCGGCCTGACTCCGTGGCGCTTCGCCTCGCGACTCGGGGGAGTGCGCTGGCTCTGGCCCAGGCGGGCCAGGTGGCCGAGCTGCTGGGGGGGGCTGAGCTGGTCGAGGTGCTCCTCCGACGGCGAGCCCGGTGACAAGGCGCGCTTCGTGCGGGGGGTCGAGCTGGCCCTGCTCGAGGGGCGAGGCCGACGATCGGCGTCCACTCGGCCAAGGACGTGCCGAGCGGAGATGCTCGGCGGGCTTGACGATCGCCGCCGTGCCGGCGCGCGAGGACCCGCGCGACGTCTGGATCGGCGCCGGCGCTCTTCGCTCGACGACGTGCCGGAGGGGGCGCGGGTCGGCACGGCAAGCCTGCGACGCCGCGCCCAGCTGCTCGCGGCGCGTCCCGACCTGCGGGTGGACGGAGCTGCACGGCAACGTCGACACCCGATTGCGCAAGCTGGCGGAGGGAGAGCTGGACGCGATCGTCCTCGCCGCCGCCGGGCCTGCGCCGGCTGGGTCGCGAAGACGAGGTCGCCTTCGCGATCCCGACCGAGCTGATGACGCCGGCCGCGGGACAGGGCGCCCTCGTCCTCCAGGCGGGCGCCGAGAACGAGGCCGGCCTGGCAGGCGGCCGGCGCGGATCGGCGACGAGGCGTCGATGCGAGAGCTGACCGCGGAGCGCGCCGTCGTCGCCCTGCTCGAGGCGAGCTGCGCCACCCCGATCGGCATCCACGCCCGCGTCGAGGGCGATCGGGTGACGCTCGAGGCCTTCGTCGGCCTCCCCGACGGCAGCGAGTGGATGCGCGACCGGGTCGAGGCCGATGCGGCAACCCGGCCGAGGCCGGCGAGCTGCTCGCCGAGCGCCTCCATGGCCGCCGGCGCCCGCGACATCCTCGACCGCGCGGAGGCAAGCTGATGCTTCCGCTGTTCCTTTGCCCCGCTATACCCGGCAAGGAACAGCGGAGCGGGTTTTGGGGCGCGCTATGAGCGCGCGCGCGGGAGTCGTCTACCTGGTCGGCGCCGGTCCCGGCGACCCGGGGCTGATGACGGCGCGCTCGCTGGAGCTGATCGCCTCCGCCGACGTCGATCTTCCACGACCGCCTGATCCCGCCGGGCGCCCTCGACGGCGCCCGCCCCGACGCCGAGCTGGTCTACGTCGGCAAGCAACCGGGGGTGCCATCGGTTCCCCAGGAGGAGATCGGCGAGCGACTGATCGAGGCGGCGCGGGCGGGCAAGCAGCGTGGTGCGGCTGAAGGGCGGCGACCCGTTCGTCTTCGGGCGGGGCGGCGAGGAGGGCGAGGCGCTGCGCGAGGCCGGGGTCGAGTTCGAGGTCGTCCCCGGAGTCACCGCCGGCGTCGCCGCCACCGCCTACGCGGGGATCCCGGTCACCCACCGCGACGACGCCTCGGCGGTCGCCTTCGTCACCGGCCACGAGGATCCCGAGAAGGGGGAGACGGCGCTCGACTGGGAGGCGCTCGCCGCGCTTCCCCGGCACCCTCGTCTTCTACATGGGCGTCAAACGGCTGGCCGAGAACGCCGCGGCGCTGATCGAGGCCGGCCGCGACCCGATCGAGCCCGCCGCCGCGGTCGAGCGCGGCACGATGGCCGGACAGCGCACCGTCACCGCGACGCTGGGGACGATCGCCGCGGCGGTCGAGCGCGAGGGAATCGGCGCCCCGGCGCTGATCGTCGTCGGCCCGGTGGTCGAGCGCCGCGAGGCGCTCGCCTGGCTGGAGCGCCGGCCCCTGCACGGCCGCCGCGTCGTCGTCACCCGCGCCCGCGCCCAGGCCAGCGGCCTCGCCGCGACCCTGCGCGACCTCGGCGCCGAGGTGGTCGAGCTGCCGGCGATCCGGATCGAGCCGCTTATCGAGAGCGACGAGGTCGCGGCGCGCGGTCGAGCGCGATCGGCGAGTACGCGCTGATCTGCATCACGAGCCCGAACGGCGCGCACCTGCTGTTCGAGGCGCTGGCCGACGGCCGGCCTCGACGCGCGGGCGTTGGGTCGCGCGCAGCCAGGCAAGAAGGAGCAGGTGGAGGAGGCGGAGGGGCGGGCGCTGCCGCGAATTCCCAGCGCCGGGGGGCACGACCGATCGCCGCCATCGGGCCGGGCACGGCCCGGGCCCTCGCCGAGCACGGCATCGCCGCCGACATCGTCCCCGAGCGCTTCGTCGCCGAGGCCCTGGTCGAGGCGCTCGCCGCGAGTCGAGGTCGAGGGCCGCCGCGTGCTCGTCGCCCGCGCCGCCGAGGCGCGCGACGTCCTCCCCGACGCCCTGCGCGAGCGCGGCGCCGAGGTCGACGTCGTCGCCCTCTACGAGACGGTGCGCGAGGATCCCGACCCCGAGGCGGTCGAGGCCGCCCAGACCGCCGACTACGTCACCTTCACCTCCTCCTCGACGGTCCACAACCTGGTCGAGGCGCTCGGCGACCGACTTCCCGAGCGCAGCGCGAATCGTCTCGATCGGCCCGATCACCAGCGACGCGGCGCGCGAGGCCGGCCTCGAGGTTGCACGTCGAGGCCGAGCGCCACGACATCGACGGCCTGGTCGACGGCCCTCCTCGACGACGCGCCGCGCAATGAGCCCCCGACCGACGCTTCCGCTGTTCCTTTGCCCCGCTATACGAGGCAAAGGAACAGCGGAACGGGGTTTGGGACGCCGCATCGACACTTCCGCGTCACGCGACTCGACCAACACCCGCGCTCGCGAGCTGGCCGCGGCCGGGGCGCCGCACGGCACCGTCGTCACCGCCGCCGAGCAGACCGAGGGACGCGGCCGCCAGGGGCGCACCTGGACGCGCGCCGGCCGGCAAGGCGCTCCTCTACTCGGCGATCCTGCGCCCGCTCGGCGATCGCCCGCTGCTGCCGCTTGCCGCCGGCCTCGCGGTCTGCGAAGCGGCGGAGGAGTTGGCCGCCGATCTCCCCAGCGGCGACGCGCGGAAGCGAAGGGCATCGAGTGCCGGTCAAGTGGCCAAACGACGTCCTGCTCGACGGCCGCAAGCTGGCCGGCGTCCTGATCGAGGCCCGCCCTCAGGACGACTGGGCGGTGATCGGCGTCGGCCTCAACCTCACGATCGCCCCCGACGAGTTCCCGCCCGAGCTGCGCGACACCGCCACCTCCCTTGCCCACTCGCACGACCCACAATCGACACGCGTCCGCTGTTCCGTCTTGCCCCATATGGAACTGGTGCAAAGCGAACAGCGGAAGCACGGTGCTTGAGCAGGCGTCTTGGAGCGGTGGGTCGACGCGGACGCACGAGACGATCCTCGCCGCGTGGCGGCGGCGCGACGCGCTGCGCGGGCGCGAGGTCGCCTGGGACGGCGGCTCAGGAGTCGCCGACGGCGTCGACGACCGCGGTGGGCTCGTCGTCGTCGTCCCCGGCGGCGACCGCGTCGTCCTCGACTCCGGCGAGGTCCACCTCACCGTCGCCGATCCGGCTCGTCCGAGGACGCGTCTTCGATGATCTCGGGCTCACTCACCTCGACCTCGTCGATGTCCAGCCGCTCGTTCGACGCTCGCCGTTCTCCGCCGCGGCCTTTTTCGCCTCGCCGTTCTCGCCCCGTGCCCCGCGTTTGTCCTTGTTGCGCTTGCGCCGTCGCTTGCCGCCTTTCGGGAAGTTGCGCAGCAGCTCGCGGGCGATCGCCGAGGGTTTCCGCGCCATCCGCATCCGCGCCCCGCGCAGCACCTCCTCGCCCTCCGGCGTGTGCGACACCGCCGCCGCCAGCAGCGACACCGCCAGCCGCCGGTCCTGTTTGCGCGCCGCGTGGACCAGCCGCCGCGCGTTGCGCCCGTGCGCCCGCCCGGAGGAGTTGACCAGCAGCCCCAGCAGGCGCTTCGTCTCCGGCCAGCGCTGCACCGCGTACTCCTCGTGCAGCTCGCGCGTGTAGGAGGCGAGCCGCCAGACCCACGCCTGCGCCTGGTCGCGCCGCCCGATCCGTTTGTCGACCAGCGCCTGCAGCAGCGTCTTCGTCCCCGCCCGCTTGTCGTCGCGGCTCCAGGTGCCGACGATGTCGATCGCGTCGTCGAAGGCCTCGGGGTCGCGCAGGTCGGCGATCTCGCTCAGCGCTTTCAGCCGCAGCTGCGAGTTGCGGTTGCGCTGCACGCAGGTCAGCAGGAAGCGCCGGCGCAGCTCTTTGGTCTGGTCGTTCTGCAGCATCGCCCGCGCCCGCCGCCAGCCCTGCGGGCTGACCCGCGCCCCGGCCAGCGCCGCCCAGGCGTGCTGCTCGGGGTAGTCGAGGTTCTCGACCGCGATCCGCCAGAGCTCCCGCTCCAGCACCTGCATGCGGCGCTCCTCGTCGTCGGAGACGGGGACGATCCGCCGCTCCACCCGCACCTTGCGCCCGCGGCCGCGCCGCACCGGACCGACCACGATCGCGCCGCCGCGGTAGACGTCGCGGTCGAGCAGGCTGTGCAGGGTGACGATCGTCTCGTCGTGGGTCGTCGCCGGGTGGACGAAGTCGATGACGAGGCCGGCCTCCTTGCCCGGCGCGCGCCGCGTCACCCGGCCGACCCGCTGCTGGTAGATCCGCCGCGAGGCGGTCGGCGCCAGGTGCATGCAGATCGTCGCCCGCGGCGAGTTCCAGCCCTCGGCCAGCAGCATCGCGTTGCAGAGCACGTCGACCTCGCCGCGCTCGAAGGCGGCGAGGATCTCGGCCAGCTCGCGCTTCGGCGTCTCCCCGGAGACGGCGCGCGCCACGATCCCCGCGTCCTTGAAGGCTTTGGCGACGTTCTTCGCGTGCTGCACGCCCGCCGTGTAGAGGACGCCGGGGACGTTGCGAAAGCGCGACTTGTAGAGGTCGGCGATCGCCACGTTGAAGGGCTCCTGGTCCAGCAGCGCGGCCAGCTCCTCCTGGTCGAAGTCCTGGTCGACCTCGCCCTTGCGCAGCGGCACCTTGGCGATCGTCCGCACCCCCGGCCCCGGCGGGATGCGGAGGCAGCGCAGCGGCGAGATCACGCCGCGGCGCGCCGCCTGGGCCAGGTCGAAGCGCGAGGTCTGGGTCGGGAAGAGGTCGGCGACGTGGCGGGCGATCAGCGCGCCGGTCGCGGTCATCCCGATGAAGACGGGACCGACCCAGGCGCGGATGCAGGCGCTGGTTTTCTCGCCCAGCGCGGTGTGCGCCTCGTCGCAGATCACGATCGAGTAGGCGTCGGAGACCTTGCCGGCGTTGCGGACGAACCACTGGTAGGTCTCGACCGTGACCGGGCCGTCGGGGTCGTCGCGGTCGCCGAGCAGCGGCGGGCGCAGCCGCTCCTTGTAGCCGCGGTCGGAGATCTCGCCGATGAACTGGTCGACCAGGTTGCGGCGGTGGGTGAGGATCAGCACCCCGCCGGTGCGGGAGGCCTCGATGAAGCCGACCGCGGCGACCGTCTTGCCGGCGCCGGTCGCGTGCTCGAACCAGAAGCGGCGCTCGGCGCCGGGGTCCTCGGGGGCCTCCTCGACCACCTCCTCGTCGACCTCGGCCGGCTCCTCCTCCCAGTCCTGGGGCTCCTCGTCGGGGGCGACCTCTCGCTCGACCTCCTCGTCCTCGTCGAGCGCCTCGTCGCCGTTGGCCGACGGTTCCGCGGCGAGGACCTCCTCGGCCTCGACCTCGGCAGCAGCCCCGTTGCCCGACCCGTTGAGGGCCGCGGTCTGCTGCTCGGCCATCAGCTCGGTCAGCGTCCCGGACAGCGCGTCGACCTGGTGGGGGTTCAGCTCCGCCCCGTCGCGCAGCTTCGGCGGCTCGTCGGCCAGCAGCCGCTCCAGCCCCAGCAGCAGGGAGAAGTTCCGCCGCCACTCGATCGAGGGCTCCTCGGCCCCCTCGTCCAGCTCCTTCAGCGCCGCGTCGAGCGCCCGCCGCCGCGCCGTCCCCGGCGCCAGCGCCTCCGGCCCCTCGCCGTCGAGCAGGAAGGGTTCGCGGGCGAACTTCGCCGCGCGATCGATCTCGTCGCTTGAGGGAACTGCCGCTCGCGCGGCAACTTCGCTGGTGTTGGCCATGAAGCCTTGTGGGTCCGTCCCAGCCGGGACGCGAGACGTGCGGCCGGGACAAGTGAGTGAAGGGTGCCGGGGGTCCGTTTATCCCTTCCCCCGGCGATCTCAGCGGCCCGCATCCGGGCGGGCCGAACAGAACGTATTTAATCATTGAGCAGATCGAGTGATTTCAAAGCTCGTGCCACGGATAACGCTGCATGGATCGGCGGCGATCTCGGTCGCACGCTGGCGCTGCTCGCCGGCTGCGGGTCCTCGACCTCCGGCGGCGACTACGGCGGCAAGCACCCCGACTACGCCCGCGCGCTGGCCGGCTCCCCCGCCCCGCTCGCCGCCCTCCACGCCCAGGCCGACCGGCTCCTGCCCGGCGGCGCCGCCGCCTACGAGCAGCGCATCGCCGCGCTGAAGGGCTACCCGGTCGTGGTCAACGTCTGGGCCTCCTGGTGCGGCCCCTGCCGCTTCGAGTTCCCCGTCCTCCAGAAGCTCTCGGCGCGCTACGGCAAACGGGTCGCCTTCCTCGGCATCGACTCCCAGGACTCCAGCGACGCCGCATCGACCTTCCTGAGGGAGGCCCCGGTCCCCTACCCCAGCTACACCGACCCCGACAAGAAGATCGCCGAGAGCCTGCACGCCACCCTCGGCCTCCCCGACACCGCCTTCTACGACCGCGCGCGGCAAGCTCGTCTACCTAAAACAGGGCCCCTACACAAACCCGGCCGACCTCGAGGCCGACGTGCGCCGCTACGCCCTCGCCCCCCCAGACTGAGCGATCAACAGAGCCTTCCGCTGTTCCTTTGCCGTAAATAACCGGGGAAAGGAACAGTGGAGCGACGAACTACCTGTTCCACTGTTCTTTAGCCGCATATATCCAGGCAAAGGAACAGCGGAACATGGGAGGGGGCCAACCCGCCGCAAGCCGTGGCGATAATGGGACGGTGAGCATTGCGATCGTCCTGCTGCTTGCCCTGGCCATCGCGCTCTTCGTCGCCGAGGCGCATGTGCCGAGCGGGGTCCTCGGCGTCCTCGGGATCGCCGCCTTCGTCGTCGCCGGGCTGCTCTACCGCGACGAGGGACACAACCTCCCGATCGTCGCGATCGTCGTCGTCGCTCGCTGGTGCTCGGCGCCTTCGTCCTCTTCGCGGCGCGGAAAGTGCTCGCCGCCTACCGCACCGAGCCGGTCCGCACCGGCTACGAGGAGCTGGCCGGCGCCGTCGCCGAGGTCCGCTCGCCGCTCGACCCCGAGGGGCAGGTGTTCGCGCAGGGGACGCTGTGGCGGGCCCGCCTCGCGAACGGCGAGGCCCCGGTCCCCGTGGGGGGTAGAGTCAGGATCGAGTCGGTCGACGGGCTGACCCTGGTGGTCCGCCCGGAGACCGCAACCGAGGAAGGAGCGCGGTAGGCAGATGGCAGTCGCGATGGCAGTGGCAGTCGTCCTGGCGTTCATCGTCCTCATCCTGGTCGGCGCCTCGGTGCGGATGCTGCGCGAGTACGAGCGCGGCGTCATCTTCCGCCTCGGCCGGCTGATCGCCCAGAAGGGCCCCGGCCTGATCCTGCTGATCCCGCTGGTCGACCGGATGGTCCGGGTCGATCTGCGGACGGTCACCCTCAACATCCCGCCGCAGGAGGTGATCACCCGCGACAACGTCCCCGCCAGCGTCAACGCCGTCGCCTACTTCCGCGTGATCGACTCCAGCAAGGCGATCGTCGAGGTCGAGAACTTCCTGCTCGCCACCTCGCAGATCTCCCAGACGGCGCTGCGCTCGGTGCTCGGCAAGGCCGAGCTCGACCAGCTGCTCGTCCGAGCGCGAGCGGCTCAACGAGGAGCTGCAGAAGATCATCGACGAGTCGACCGAGCCCTGGGGCGTCAAGGTGACGGCGGTCGAGATCAAGGACGTCGAGATCCCCGAGCAGATGCAGCGGGCGATCGCCCGCCAGGCCGAGGCCGAGCGCGAGCGCCGCGCCAAGATCATCAACTCCGAGGGCGAGTACCAGGCCGCGCAGAAGCTCACCGACGCCGCCGACATCATCAGCACCAACCCGGCCTCGCTTCAGCTCCGCTACCTCCAGACCCTGCTGGAGATCGGCAGCAACCAGAACACGACGATCGTCTTCCCGCTGCCGATGGACGTGATCGAGCCCTTCCTGGGTGGAGGCGGGGCCAAGGAGCGCCACCGGCCGAAACCACCACCCCCCGCGTCTCCCGAGCCCGACGCCGACGATCTGCCACCCTCCCGGTCCTGAGCGCGCCAGAGATCCGCATCGACCAGCTGACCGGGCTGCGAACGATCCTCGCGCCCGGCCGGGCCGATCGCCCCATGAACTTCGCTTCCGCTGTTCCTTTGCCTCCTTATAGAGGGGCAAAGGAACAGCGGAGCGGAAGAGGCGGCCGCCTCGTGCCCGTTCTGCGAGGGACGTGAGGAGCAGCACGCCGCCCGAGGTCTACGCGACGCGGCCGGAGCGGCGGAGAGGCGGACTCGCCGGGGTGGACGACCCGGGTCGTGCCGAACCTCTACCCGGCGCTGGCCGCCGGTGAGGAGGGCGAGCGCGTCCCGCCGGAGCTGTTCGTCTCGCGCCCGGCGCTCGGCGCCCACGAGGTGATCGTCCACACGCCGGAGCACGTCACCGCGATGGCCGAGCTGAGCGAGGAGCGCTTCGCCGGCGCGGTGGCGACCTGGCGCGAGCGGATGCGCGCCCAGCGCGACGCCTCCTACGTGCAGACGATCGTCAACGAGGGCGGCGGCGCCGGCGCCTCGCTGGAGCACACCCACGCCCAGCTCTACGCGCTCCCGTTCGTCCCCGCGGCCGTGGCCCGCGAGCGCGAGCGGGCGGGCGCCTACCGCGAGCGCAACCGGCGGCAACAGCCTGCTCGGCGACGTCCTGGTCGAGGAGGTGCGCCGCCGCGAGCGACTGGTCGCGATCGACGAGGAGGCGGCGCTGGTCTGCCCCTGGGCCTCCCGCTCCCCCTTCGAGCTGCGCGTCGTCCCCCGCCGCGAGTCCCCCAGCTTCGAGGAGGACGACAGCGGTGCCGCGATGATCCGCACCGCGCTGCGCGCCCTCGCCGAGCGCTTCGGCCGCCCCCCGGAGCTGAACCTCTGGGTCCGCACCGCCCCCCACGGCACCGAGCACTTCCACTGGCACGTCGACATCGTCCCCCGCCTCACCGTCAGGGCCGGCTTCGAGCTGGGCACCGGCGTCGACATCAACGTCTACCCGCCGGAGCGAGCCGCCGCCGACCTGAGGGACTGCATCCCCGAGTAGGGTCACTCGCCGATGCCGCCCAACCCGCGCCCGATTCCTCGTTTCATCGCCGACAGCACCCAGGAGGGGATTCCGCACGGGCGGTTCGCCGAGCGGCTGACGGAGGCGTTTCGCGAGGCGTGCGGGGAGATCGAGGACCTGCCCGCGGGGATCGACGTCCCCGAGGAGCTCGACTGGTTCCCCGAGCGCGCCTGGGGCGGGCGCGTCTGGGTCCCGGTGACGGCCCGCGCCCCAGACCCCCGTTCCGCTGTTCCTTTGCCCGAAATAACTGGGCAAAGGAACAGCGGAGCGGAGCTGGAGCTGTTCGGCCACGTCTCCTACGTGCAGCCGGAGGGTGGCGAGCCGACCGACTTCCGCGCCAAGGCCGACTTCACCGACGTCCTCGCCGAGGACAACCCCGACTGGAGGATCGACCTGAACGACGACGTGATCGGCCGCTGGCGCAACGAGAACGGCCGCGCCGGCGCCGTCACCCTCGTCTGGGGACGCCCCCTCGTCCAGGGCGCCGTCGCCGCCACCGCCGAGCTCGACGCCGAGACGGTCGACCAGGAGGCGATCTCCAAGGACCGCTTCACCCTCATAGCCCTCGACGCCCTCGAGGGCTATGGCGACGAAGTCTTCATGCAGGTGAAGCTCTGGAGCCGGCGCGCCCAGGAGCTGGCCTCGGAGAGCCTCTACGCGGTGTAGCCTGTTCCATAGATGCTCCAAGGTCTCCCTGCAGGGATCGGGGCGGCACCGTGACCCCCCGCTTCGATGACCGGCCCCACCTCGTCTTCTGGGAGATGACCAAGGCATGCCTCCTCTCCTGCTTCCACTGCCGTGCCGAGGCTCAGCGCACCGCTGCCCCCGATGAGCTCTCCACCGCCGAGGGGATCGCCTTCATAGAGGAACTCGCAAACCTGGGGAAGCCGCGTCCGATCCTCATCCTCACCGGAGGAGACTGCCTGCTTCGAGCTGACATCACCACCCTGGTCGCTCACGCCCGCTCCCTCGATCTTCCCGTAGCCATCGCTCCCTCGGTCACGCCTCAGCTGACGCCCGCGATCCTCGGAGACCTCCGTGGCCTCGGAGTCAAGATGGCCTCGCTCTCCCTCGATGGAGCGGAAGCCTCCACACACGAGGGGATTCGAGGAGTGCCCGGACACTTCGAGGCCACCCTCGACGCCATCGCTCTTCTTCAACGCCACGATTTCCGGGTGCAGATCAATACCACGGCGATGCGCCGCAACCTTGACGAGCTTGCCGACATTGCCGCGCTCCTCCAGAGGGCCGGTGTCGACGTCTGGGAGGTCTTCTTCCTCATCAACGTGGGGCGGGGGGTGGACGTCGAGTCTCTCGATCCTCGGACCAACTGGGAGGTCTGTCACTTCCTCGTCGATGCCGCCCAGTACGGCTTTGTCGTGCGCACCGTCGAGGCGCCCTTCTTCCGCCGCGCCGTTGCCGAGCGCAAGCGGGCGAATACCGAGGAGCCGGAGACGGAGTTCGGGTTGGGAGAGACCTATGCGAAGCTGCGCTCCCAGCTTCGAGCCCAACTGGGAGCGCCGACGGCGTCACTCCGCGCTCCCTCGGTGGCGACGCGCGATGGCAAGGGGGTGGCGTTTGTCGCCCACAACGGCGATGTCTATCCCTCGGGATTTCTCCCCCTTCGGCTCGGCAACGTCCGCGACCAAAGCTTCATCTCGATCTATCGCGACCATCCGCTGCTGCGATCGATCCGCGCCGCTGACTTCTCCGGTTATTGCGGCCCCTGTGACTACCGCGATCTCTGCGGCGGATCGCGGGCTCGCGCCTACGCGAGCAGTGGAGATGCTCTCGGCGAGGATCCCGGCTGCGTCCACACCCTGGTGGACCAACGGCAAGGTGTGGAAGTACGACAAGCTTTGTACCCCTGAGCCCCGATAGCTCAGCTGGATAGAGCGGCTCCCTCCTAAGGAGCAGGCCGCAGGTTCGAATCCTGCTCGGGGCGTAGACAGACCTTTCTTTTCCCGGGACGGTCGATACCATCGATTTCGGCAGCCCAACGACCCAATGAGGTGCAAAATGGCCGGTGATCGTCCGGCCGCGATGGTGCGGACACCGTGGGGGGATGCGAGTGAGTTGCGGGCGAAAATGCTGCGCCCGGGACGCGGCACGCCGCGCGAGGAGGCGGAGCGCAACCAGCGCGAGCGGCTGTTCGCGGCGATGGTGGCGACGGTCGCCGAGAAGGGATACGAGGCGACGACGGTGGCCGACCTGGTGGAGCTGTCCGGAGTCTCGCGCAGCGCCTTCTACAGGCACTTCGACGACAAGCAGGACTGCTTCCTGGCCGCGGTCGAGGCGCTGGTCGAGCCGACGATCGGCGCGGTCGCCGAGGCAGACGGGCGGCCACCGGGGCTGGAGGGAGCGCGCCAGGCCTTCGACTCCTTCATAGGGCTGCTGGTCGACCAGCCCGCCGCCTCGCGGATGTGCTTCGTCGAGGTCTACGCGGCCGGGCCGGAAGCGGTCGGCAATCGGCCGAGCGATCGACGCCTTCGAGGTCTTCTTCGCGGAGGCGCTCGCCGGGATGCCGGGGCGCGAGGGGATGCCACCGGAGATCGTGCGGGCGATGATCGGCGGGCTGCAGAAGGTGATCCACAAGCGCCTCTATCGCGATGAGGAGGCGCAGCTGGTGGAGCTGGCGCCGCAGCTCTGGGACTGGGGGCTCTCCTACCCGCCGCCCCCCGGCCGCTGCGCAGGCCGCGGCGCCGGCGCAGCCGTGGCACGTCGCACGAGCGCCGCGACGGCCACGCTCCCGCCGAGCGGGTGCTGCGGGCGCTGGCGGCGGCGGTCGCCGAAAAGGGCTACCCGGAGACGACCGTGGCCGACGTCGTCGAGCGCGCCGCCACCTCCCAGCGCACCTTCTACGAGCACTTCGCGAACAAGGAAGAGGCGATGATCGCGGCGCTGGACAGCGGCTCGGCACAGATGCTGGCGACGATCCTGCCGGCCTTCCGCCGCGCCCCGGACTGGCAGGACGCGGTCCGCATCGCCTACGAGGCGATGTTCGCCTTCGCGGCGGCGGAGCCCGAGTACACCCGGCTCGGCGCGGTCGAGATGTACGCGGCGGGGAAACGGGCGCTGGAGCAGCGCGACGGTCATGGAGGGGCTGGAGGGGCTGCTGGCGCCCGGCTACGAGCTGGCGCCCGAGACGCCGCCCGATCGCGGCCGAGGCGATCGGGGGGGCGATCTACGCGCTGATCTACGACCAGGTGAAGGCGAAGGGGCCGCGGAGCCTGCCGGAGATGGCCCCGATGGCCACCTACATGACCCTGACCCCGTTCATCGGCGCCGAGGAGGCCGTGGCCGTGGCCAACGGCGGCTGACGCGCCAGGCGCTCGGCCAGAGGACCGCTCACCGCGGCCGTTCCGGGTACAGCTCGTCGATCGTGACCAGGGCCCGGTAGGGCGCTTCGGCGGCGGCCTCGATCGCCTCGCCGCCGCCGGCCAGCCGGTCGACGACGCTGAGCACGCCGGCGACCTCGAGGCCCTGCTCGCGGATGCGCTCGATCGCGGCGACGGTGGAGCCGCCGGTGGTGACCGTGTCCTCGACGACGAGGACGCGGGCGCCGGGCTCGACCGGGCCCTCGACCCAGCGCTGCAGGCCGTGCTCCTTGCGCTCCTTGCGGACGAAGAAGCCGACCAGGCCGGCGCCGGCGGGGACGGCGATCGCGGCGCAGGCGAGCGGGATGGCGGCCATCACCGGCCCGCCGACCGCGGTCGGCGCCGGCATCGTGGGCGGCGGCGGCGATCAGCTCGCCGGCGGCGAGGAAGCCGGCGGGCCGCAGCAGGGCGCGGCGGGCGTCGACGTAGTAGGAGGCCTTCTGCCCGCTGGAGAGCGTCACCTCGCCGATCACCAGCGAGTGCTCGCGCAGCTCGGCGAGCAGCGTCTGCTTCGCGGCATCGAGGTCGGGCACGCCGGCAATCCTATGGCGTCCCACTTCCGTGCGAGTCCCGTCACGAGGTTGTCACTTTGTGCAGGCAACGCGCGCGTCGGGCAGACCTAGAGTGCGATCGGATGGCTTTGGAACGTCGATCAAACGAGGCGTATGATGCTGGGTATGAAGGAGCGGGTGACGATCTCCGTGGACCCCGAGGCGCTGGCGATCGCCCGCGTCGAGGTAGAGGAAGGCCGGGCGCCGAACCTGTCGGCTGCGGTGGAGGAGGCGCTGCGGGCGCGTGGGAAGTCCCAGGCGATACGCGAATCGTTGGCGATGTTGGATGAGATTTATGGACCTGTAGATGAGGAGACGCATAAGTGGGCACGCAGAGAGCTGGACAGGGCGCTTCGCGAGGCCTCGTCCTCGACGCCGGAGCGATGATCGCGTATGAGCGCGGGAACAAAGAAATAAGGGCGGACATTGCGGACGCGACCAGCTGGAGCGTCCCCATCATCGTCCCCGCCGGGGCGCTCGCGCAGGTGTGGCGTGGAGGGCCGCGCTCCGCGGTGCTGGCGCGTCTGATCGACGGCTGCGAGGTCGACTCTCTCGACGAGGAGCGAGCCAAGGAGGTTGGAGTGCGCCTGGGCGAACGGGACAGTAAGGACGTAACGGACGCGCACGTTGTCTGCTGCGCCCTGGAGCGACAGGCCGCAATCGCGACCTCGGATCCGGAGGACTTGGCAGCCTTGACGTCGTCCGACGAACGCCTTGCCCTGATTCCCCTCTGAGCACGCGGAGTCGGCCTTTCGGCTCACGGATTTGACGATTTTGGCTCATTGTGGTTACATCACGTCATAGGTGGTGATGTAGCTTGGCACGCATGAAGCGACTGCAGATCTCGATCGAGCCGGAACTGGACGCGGCGGTTGGACGGCGCGCGGACGAGGAGGGGCTCTCGAAAGCGGAGGTGATCAGGCGTTGCGTGCGAGAACAGATTCGGCCGTTGCCGCCGATAGAAGAGGATCCGCTCTACAAGCTGTTCAAGGCGGGCGGCGGCGGGAGCGATCCCAACGACACCCGTTCGATCGACGAGATCGTCTACGGGCCGTGGACAATCCGGACACGACAGCATTGATCTTCGCCGATACCTCGTTTTTCGTTGCCGGCTCAGACGAGCGAGATCGGCACCATGAGGTGGCGCTGCAACTCTTCGAGAAGGTCGCGGGGGGAAGGGTCGTGACAACCAACCACGTGCGCGGCGAGACCTGGACGACGTTACGGCGCAAGCTCTGGCACGGAAGGGCCGTGGGATTTCTCGACGTTCTCGGAGAATGAGTGGGAACGCGTCGAGGTCTTCAGGGTTTCCGAGGAGCTCGAGGACGAGGCGCTGGACTGGCTGCGCCGGCACGACGAGCGCGAGTACTCCTTCGTCGACGCGACCAGCTTCGCCTACATGCGCGCCCGCCGCATCACCGACGTCCTCGCCTTCGACGGCGACTTCGCCGCCGCCGGCTTCAACGAGCTGCGGCCGTAGCCGCCAGCGTGCGCTACCCGAGGGCTTCGCGGAAGCCCTGGCGCCAGCTCGCGTAGCGGGGTTGCCAGCCCAGCTCGCGCTTGGCCTTGGCGTTGGAGGCGCCGCGGAGCTGGACCGCGGTCTCGGCGACGGCGCTGCCGGCGACCAGCTTCGCCAGCCAGACCGGGACGCGCCGGGGCGGCTTGGCGCCCAGCGCCTCGGCGTAGACCGGCAGCCACTCGCGCAGGGGCGCCGGCTCGTCGTCGACGACGTTGTAGACGCCTGGGGCGCCATGATCGAGGGCCGCGACCGTCGCGGCGGCGGCGTCCTCGACGTGGAGGAAGGAGAAGGTACCGGTGCCGGGGCCGACGATCGGGAAGCGGCGACGGCGCACCTCGCGGCCGATGTGGCCGTCGCGGCGCGAAGTAGGTGCCGGGACCGTAGAACTGGCCGTAGCGCAGCACCAGTCCGTCGAAGTCCTCGGACGTCGCCACCTCGCGCTCGTGGTCCAGCAGGATCCTGACCGAGGGGCCGAAGTGGCCGGGGGCGTCGTCGAACGGCCGCGCCTCCTCGTCCTTGACCCAGCCGCCCTCGGGCGCGTAGAGGAAGGCGATGCTCTGGGTGATGAGGCGGCGGGCTCCTGCCGCCCGCGCGGCCTCGACCAGGTTGTGCCCGCCCTCGCCGCGGACGCGGTTGGTCGCCTCGTAGAAGGACGCCTTGCGAGGGTCGTAGCGCTGGGGAAGGCTGGTGAGCTGGTTGACGACGGCCTCCGGCGCGGCCGCCTTGACGGCTGCCGCCAGCGCCGCGGCGTCGAGCGCGTCGCAGACCACCGCGGTCGCGCCGGCGGCGCGGATCTCCGCCGCCCGCTCCTCGCGCCGGGTCGTCCCGGTCACCTCGTGCCCGGCCGCGACCAGCCGGCGCACCAGCGGCCGCCCGATCGCCCCGCTAGCGCCTGCGACGAAGACCCTCATCGTCAGAAGACGAAGATGCTCTCGCCCTGGTTGAGCTGGTAGTAGATGCGGGGCTGATCCGCTATGTAGGTGCGGACGCAGCCGTGGCTCGCCGGGTAGTTGGGGACCGAGGCGTAGCCGTGCACGGCGTAGCCGTTGTGCCAGTAGAAGGAGTAGTACATGCCCTCGGAGTTGTAGCCGGGGGAGCGCAGGTAGAAGCTGTAGTGGCCGGTGACCGTCGGGGTCGAGGGCTTGCCGGTGGAGACGGGGTAGATGGCGAAGGGCCTGTCGCCCTTGGCGAGGACGAGGACCTGCTTGGAGAGCGGCACCTCGGCGTGCTCACCCGCCTTCGGGTGGCGAACCCGGTAGCCGCCGCGGCCGCCGAAGACGTCCTCGACGAGGCGGGCGGCGGCCCGCTCTGTGCGCGACATGCCGTTGACCTTGCGATAGGCGAGCACCTCGCGGCCGGTACGGCCGTTGAAGCAGGAGCCGCCGCCGGAGACGTAGCCCATCTTCGCAAGCGCTCTTTTGAAGCCCTTGACGACCCGGCCGCACTCTCCCGCGTGCAGCGAGGGGAAGCTGACCCGCCAACGCTTGCGCACGGTGCTGTCGCCACCGAGGGCGGCGGTGGCGGCGTGCTTGGCGCTGACCGCATACTTGCCGTCCTCGCGGACGACGAGGCTGGAGCGGAAGAGGCCGACGTCGCCGGCGCCCTTGCGCACCCCCACGGTCCTGGTCAGGAGCTTGTGGGAGTCGAGGTAGAAGGTGATCGCGACCCTCTGGCCGGGAACGAACGGCTTGATCGAGCCGATCACCGGGACGGTGCTGAGGATCGGCGCCTTGCCGCCGCGAAGATGGCCGACGCGGATCTTCACGGTCGCGCTCGGCACTGGCGTCTGATCCGCCGACGAGGCAGCGGGCAGCACAAGCAACGCAGCGAGTACCAGTCCCGGGACGAGGCGGCGATTCACCGGCGAAACCCTACTGGCCCAGTAGGGCAACCGAGTTGTTCAGCATGTGCAGGAGGATCCCCGGGACGATCGAGCCCGTTTTCTCGTAGAGGAGGGCGAGGACGAAGCCGAAGGCGATCAGCGGCGGGACCGCGCTGACGCCGGTGATCGCGTGGAGGCCGCCGAAGATCAGGGCGCTGAGCAGCGCCGCGCCGATCCGCGGCATTCGCTCCCGCAGGCCGCCGAACAGCATCCCCCGGAAGCAGACCTCCTCGCTGACCGGCGCGGCGAAGGCGATCAGCAGCACCTGGATCGGGATCGCGCCGAACCCCTTGGCGATGTCCTTCTGGTGGGGCTGGCCGAGCAGCAGCGCGTAGACGAAGGCAAAGAGGAGGTAGGCGCCGACCGCCGCCGCCATCCACTTGAACGCCGAGGGCCGGAAGCGCCGCACCCCCAGCCGGCTCAACGCCACCGGGAAAGTAGCCCCCCGCCGCGCCGCGACGACCATCGGCACCATCGCGAACCCAACCGCGGTAGCAAGCTGCACCGCCACGTTCGCCGCGGTGCTCAGCTCCCCGTTCACGGGATGGTCGATCACCACGGCCGGAACCCCCAGCACGATCCCGGTCCCTAAAGCCAGGAGAACGCCCAGAACGCCCGCGGCAGGCCCCCAGTTGGAGTAGGGAAAGGCCGGCTTTGAGGGTAAGTTGGCCTCCATGCCGCGGCCAGTTTCACAGGTCTCCCGGTCCACGAAGACCCGTCTGCGCGTCCTGCGACGCCTGATCCTCGTCGTCGCCTTCCTGGTCGTCGCCGCGATCGCGCTCAGCCAGTTCACCGAGCTGAAGCGGCTGGCGACCGGCATCCTCGCCTCGACCGCGGTGATCGGGCTGATCGTCGGCTTCGCCGCCCAGCACACGATCGCCAACATGGTCGCCGGGGTGCAGCTCGCGATCACTCAGCCGATCAAGATCGGCGACCGGATCAGCTTCGAGGAGGTCGAGTGGCCGCGTCACCGACCTCACCCTCTCCTACACCTACGTCGACCCCGGCGACGGCACCGCCGTCGTGATCCCCAACCAGATGCTCGTCGACGGCATCGTCCACAACCACTCGACCGAGGACACCCAGGCTTGACCCCCCTCAGCGCTTCCGCTGTTCCTTTGCCCTAAATAACTGGGCAAAGGAACAGCGGAGCAGGAGATTCGAAGTTCCGCTGAGCGCCCGTGCCGAAGTACCCTTCCTCGCATGACGCAGCGCAGTCGCCGACGCCACCGGCGCCGAGGCGGCGCCGGCCCGAAGCTGCTGCTCGCGGCCGGGGGCGTCGTCGTCCTGGTCGCGATCGCGGCAGTCGTCGTCACCTCCTGGGTGCTCGACGTCGCCGCCAAGGCGCCCTCGCTCGCCGCCTGCAAACCGGTCGACAGGGGCGGCAACTCGACCCTCTTCGCCGGCGACGGCAGCAAGCTGGGGGTCGTCGGCTCCGACGAGGCGCTCACCCCGATCTCGATCGACCGCGTCCCCAGAGAGCTCCAGCTCGCGACCGTCGCGATCGAGGACCAGCGCTTCTACCAGCACGGCGGCATCGACCCCGAGGGCATCCTGCGCGCCGCGCTCAAGGACCTGGAGGCGGGGAAGACGGTCGAGGGCGGCTCGACGATCACCCAGCAGCTCGTCCGCAACCTCTGCATCTCCGACCCGCACCGCAACCTCGACCGCAAGATCATCGAGGCGAAGCTGGCGATCGAGTACTCCCAGCGCCACTCGAAGCGAGAGATCCTCGGCCAGTACCTGAACACCGCCTCCTACGGGACGATCGACGGCAGCACCGCGGTCGGCGTCCAGGCCGCCTCGCTGATCTACTTCTCCAAGCCGGTCCGGAAGCTGACCCTGCCGCAGGCGGCGCTGCTGGCCGGGCTGCCGCAGGCGCCGTCGGAGTACAACCCGATCCTCAACCCGCGCGCGGCGCGGGCGCGGCGCAACGAGGTGCTGGGGAAGATGGCGAAGCTCGGCTACGTCTCCCACGGCCGGGCGCTGGCGGGCGAGCAGCGCGGCCTCGAGCTGCACGTCTCCGGGTCCTACTTCGAGCACCGCCAGCCCTACTTCTTCGACTACGTCGAGAACGAGCTGATCGCCAAGTACGGGGTGAACACGGTGCGCAAGGGCGGGCTCGAAGGTGTACACGACGATCGACCCCGAGCTGCAGCGGGTCGGCCTCGACGCGATGCGCTCCACCCTCCCCTACTCGACCGACCCCTCCTCGGCGCTGGTCTCGATCGACCCGAGCACCGGCTACATCAAGGCGATGGTCTCCAGCTCCAGCTACGGCCGCAGCCAGTTCAACCTCGCCGCGCAGGGGCACCGCCAGCCCGGCTCGACCTTCAAGGCCTTCGTCCTGACCACCGCGATCAAGCAGGGGATCGACCCCTACTCGACCTACTACACCTCGAAACCGCTCGACCTCAACCTGCCCAAGTGGGGGCACTGGGACGGTGCACACCGCGGACGAGGGATACCAGGGGAGGGTCAACCTCCAGCAGGCGACGGTCACCTCCGACAACACGGTGTTCGCGCAGCTCGACCTCGACGTCGGGCCGGCGAACGTGGCGGCGACGGCGAAGTCGATGGGGATCACGACGAAGCTGGACGGGATCCCGGCCGAGGGGATCGGCGGGCTGCGGATCGGCGTCTCGCCGCTGGAGATGGCGGACGCCTACGCGACCCTCGCCGACGGCGGCATCCACCGCAACCCGATCGCGATCCGCAGGGTCGTCTTCCCGAGCGGCCGGGTCGACCGGCCCGAGCGAGCCGACCCGAAGCGGGTGATCTCGCCGGCGGTCGCCTACGAGGTGACGCGGCTGCTGCACGACAACATCACCGGCGGCACCGGCACCGCCGCCTACACCGGCTGCGCCGGGCAGGCCGGCAAGACGGGGACGACCGACAGCTACACCGACGCCTGGTTCGCCGGCTACCAGCCCAACCTGGCGACGGTGGTCTGGGTCGGGTACCCGCAGTCCAACGACATCTCAATGACCAGCGTGCACGGGATCACCGTGTTCGGCGGCACCTTCCCGGCGGAGATCTGGAACTCGGTGTACTCGAACGGGGACGTGCCCTGCGAGGACTTCACGGCTCCCGCGCAACGGATCGCTGGGCGCCGTTCTTCGGCCAGTTCACCGCCCCAGGGCCGAGCAAGGGTTTCGGCCCCTTGAAAGGGGTCGGGGGGGGAGAGGCGGCGGAGGGCACGCGGGCGGCGGCTACAACGGCTACGACCCGAACGCCTACGCGCCGGGCGCAGGACAGAAACCGGCGCCGCTTCCCCCGCCGCCGGCTCCACCGCCTCCTTTGGGCAACGGCGAGCCCGGAATCGGTGGCGGCGCGCCGACCGGCGGAGCCGGGAGTGGGTAACGCAACCCCGCCGATGGGCCGAAAATACGCCTATATGGCGGAAAATCGGCCCATCGGCGGGATCGGGGTGGTTCGCTGAGCCTGAGCCCGGGGGTGGCCTACGTCCTGATGTGGGTGGGGCTCGGGGCCTACCTGGGCGTGCTCGTGGTGGCGCCGCGGCTGGGGCGGCGGGTCGTCTGGGGCGCGATCGCGGTGGCGGTTCTCGCCTTCGCCCTGACCCCGCCGCTGCTCTCCCACGACGTCTACAGCTACGTCGACTACGCGCGGCTCGGCGTCCTGCACGGCCTCGACCCCTACGTGCACGGCCCGGCCGCGGCGCCGGCCGACCCCGCCTTCGCCCACGTCACCTGGCCTCACACGACCAGCGCCTACGGGCCGCTGTTCACGCTGTCGACCTATCCGCTCGCCTGGTTGGGGGTCGGCGCCGCGGTCTGGGTTCTGAAGGCGGCCGCCGCCGCCTCGGTGCTTGGACTGGCGGCACTGGTCGCGCGCCTCGCGCCGGCCCGCGGCGTCGACCCGCGCCGCGCCGCCGCCTTCGTCGCGCTCAACCCGCTGGTCCTCGTCCACGTGGTCGGCGGCGCCCACAACGACGGCCTGGCGATGCTCCTGGCGATGACGGGAGTGGCCGCCGTCCTCGCCGCCCGCGAGATCACAGGCGGCGCGGCGCTGGTCGCAGCCGCAGCGGTAAAGGCCTCAACGCGGTCGTAGCCCCCTTCGCGCTGCTGGGGACGGCCCGCAACCGGCCGATGGGCCGAAAAGTGGAGCTATGGGCCACATTTCGGCCCATCGGCGGCGGTACGGGTGGAGCCGGCTTCTGCTTGGCGCCCTGGCTGCGGCCCTCGCGATTGGCGTCGCCGGGTACGTCGCCTTCGGCTGGCACTGGCTCGACGCGCTCACCCTGGTGGGAGGCAACCAGTCCAAGACGAGCCACCTCAGCATCCCCACCACGCTCGCCCGCCTCACCGGCCTCGGCAAGGAGCCGGTCCGAATCGCCGCCCTCACCCTCTACGCCGCCCTCTTCGCCTACCTGCTCGCCTGGACCTGGCGCGGAAACGACTGGCTCCGCGCCGCCGCCTGGGCCACCCTCGGCCTCCTCCTGGCCACCGCCTGGCTCCTCCCCTGGTACCTGATCTGGCCCCTCCCCCTGGTGGCCCTCTCCCGAGACCGCAAGCTCATAGCCCTGACGCTGATCCTCACCGCCTTCCAGCTCGGAGCCCGCCTTTAGGCGGCCTCTTCCTCGGCTGACGCGTGGATCACCCCGGTCGGGATCGACCACCCCTCGCGACGGCCCAGCGCGGTGACGATCCCGACATAGATCAGCTCGATCACCGTCAGCACGCCCCGCACGGCGATCGCGATCAGCGAGCCGACCGCGAAGCTGTTGCCGGGGGTGGCCGCCTTGACCGCCCAGGCGAAGGCGGCGTCGCGGATCCCGAGGCCGGCGGGGGCGACGAGCGTGATCAGCGCCGCGACGTACCCGACCGCCTGCGCCGAGCCGACGATCAGCACGTCCCTGAACGGGATCGTCGTGACGGAGCGGGCCACGCAGTAGACGCCGAGGCCGATCACGACCCAGATGAAGGCGTAGAAGACCAGCATCGTCAGCACCCCGCGCAGCGGCATCACGGCCGGCAGCGACTCGCGGCCGAAGGCGCGCAGCACCCGGTCGGCGAGCGGCCCGAAGACGCGCGGGTGCAGGACGGCGATGCCGAGCGGGACGACCAGCAGCACCGCCCAGCGCAGCGGCTGGCCCTGGAGGTCGGGATGGCTGATCAGGAAGTAGGAGGCGACCCCGATCGCCGCCGTCGCGGAGATAGCCTGCTCGTAGACGATGCTGGCGATCGTCGTGCGGCGCGGAACGCCGACCCGCTCGGACAGCAGCACCCTGCCGAGCACGTAGAGGACGCTGCCCGGCACGTAGCGGGCGAGCAGAGGCTGCCCCCACGCCACCTGGGCGCGGACGACACCGATCCGGTAGCCGAGGAAGCGCAGGATCACGTCCCAGGCGAGGGCGCTGAGGCCGTAGAAGACGAAGAGCAGGCCGGCCGCCGGGATCAGCCACAGCCCGTGGAAGTGGACGCCCTTGTCCTTGATCTCACTCCACTGGTCGACCACGGTGAGGACGAGGAAGCCGAAGATGAGGATCGCGATGCCGAGCTGCATCGCCAGCCGCACGCGCTTGCTGCGCGGCGGGCGGGTGCCGAACCTCGCCCCGGCCTCGCCGATGCGGTGTAGAAGCGGCTGCCTGCGATCCACGAGCGTCTGACCTTAGTGAGGAGAGAGGTCGCGCGACCGTCCAGCGGCGACAATGGGCCGATGGGCGAGTTCGAGCTGTTGGCGCGAGTGCGGGAGCGGCTGCCCCCGGCCGGGCCGCGGGTGCGGATCGGGATGGGCGACGACGCCGCGGTCACCGTCCCCGGCGGCGCCACCGCGACCTCGGTCGACGCGATCGTCGAGGGCGTCCACTTCCGGCGCGGGCAGGCGGCCCTGGGCCAGATCGGGCGCAAGGCGCTCGCCACGGCGCTCTCCGACCTGGCGGCGATGGGCGCCGAGCCGGGCGAGGCCTACGTCGTGCTCGGCGTCCCCACCGACCTCGACGAGGACGGCTGCATCGAGCTGCTCGACGGGGTCGCCGCGCTGGCCGGCGAGACCGGGACGACCCTGGCCGGCGGCGACGTGACGCGAGCGCCGGCGCTCTTCGTCGCGACGACGGTGGTCGGCCACGCGCCACGCCCCGAGCTGCTGATCGGCCGCGCGGGGGCGCAGCCGGGCGACGCGCTCGTCCTCACCGGGGAGATCGGCGGCGCCGCGGCCGGCCTGCTGCTGCTGGAGCGGCCGGAGCTGGCCGATGCCGTCCCCGCCTGGACCGCGGAACGGCTGCGCTCGCGCCAGCTCGACCCCCACCCCCGGCTCGCCGCGGGGCGGGCGCTGGCGCGAGCCGGCGCGACCGCGATGATCGACCTCAGCGACGGGCTGGGGGGCGACGCCCGCCACCTGGCGGAGTGCAGCGGCACCGGGATGCGAATCCAGGCCAGCGCCCTGCCGCTGGCCAACGGGGTCGCCGAGGTCGCGGCGGCGGCGGGGCTGAACCCCCTCCAGCTGGCAACCTCCGGCGGCGAGGACTACGAGCTGCTGGCGGCGCTGCCGGAGGAGCGGCTGGAGGAGGCGGCGTCGGCGATGGGGGAGGCGGAAGCGATGCTGGCCCAGGTCGGCGAAGTCGTCGCCGAGGAGGGGGTCGAGATCAGGCTGCGCGGCGGCCGGCTGCTGGAGCCGGAGGGGTACGACCAGCTGCGCCGACGCCGGTGAAGCCGGGGGCGCGCAGCAGCTCCCGGATGCCGCGCCGCTGCAGCATCGCCTCCGCAACAAGCGCGGGCTCAGGCTTGTAGTGCCCTGTCTCGACGAGAGTCTTTAGCTGCCTTGGCTGCATCCTGCGCCTCATATCGGCTCCTCGTCCGCGATCCTTAGTTCTGAGTACTAACACATTTGTCCAAGGCGCGATTACCCTTCACCCCATGGCCAACGGATCGGCACGCATCCTCCTCGTCGACGACGAGCAATCGATCCAGACCCTGCTCAGCTATCCGCTGCGCAAGGACGGCTACCAGGTCACCTCCGCGGAGGACGGCAGGGAGGCGCTGCAGCGCTTCGCCGAGGGCCGCTTCGACCTCGTCATCCTCGACCTGATGCTCCCCAAGCTGGACGGCGTCGAGGTCTGCCGCCAGCTCCGCTCCCGCAGCCAGGTGCCGATCATCATGCTGACCGCGAAAGGCGACGAGATGGACAAGGTGACCGGGCTGGAGATCGGCGCCGACGACTACATCACCAAGCCCTTCTCGATGCGCGAGTTCCGCAGCCGCGTGAAGGCGGCGCTGCGCCGCAGCCGGATGGTCGGCGAGGTCCCCGAGAGCGAGGCAATCGAGCACGGCGAGCTGAAGATCGACTTCGGCAGGCGCATGGTGACGCTGCGCGACGAGGAGGTCCGCGTCACCTACGTCGAGTTCGAGATCCTCGGCGCGCTCGCCCGCTCGCCCGGCCGGGTGCTCAGCCGCGAGACCCTGCTCGAGCACGTCTGGGGGGACTCCGAGTACCGCGACCCGCGCACGGTCGACGTCCACATCCGCCACCTGCGCGAGAAGCTCGAGCACGACCCGAAGGAGCCCGAGTACCTGTTCACCGTGCGGGGGGTCGGCTACCGGTTCCGAGAGTGAAGAGCCTGCGCCTCACCCCACTCGGCAGCATGATCACGACGGTCTCGCTCGCGATCGGGGCGGGTACGTCGGTCGTCATCTACCTGTTCGTCGTGGTGATCGACGGCAACTCCAGCGCCAGGCACCAGATCCTGATCGGCGGCCTGGTCGCCCTGCTGCTGGCTCTCGAGCATCGGCATCTACTTCGCCTATGTCGTCGCGGTGCGGGTCCAGCGGATCGAGGCAGCGGCGCGCAAGGTCGCCGACGGGGACTTCGCGACCCGCATCCCGGTCGACTCCGCCGGCCAGCTCGGCCAGCTCTCGCGCACCTTCAACGAGATGCAGCGCCGCCTCGCCGAGCTCGACAGCGCCCGCAAGCAGTTCATCGCCAACGCCTCGCACGAGCTGCGCACGCCGATCTTCAGCCTCGGCGGCTTCGTCGAGCTGCTCGAGGAAGAGGACCCGAGCCCGGAGGAGCGGGCCGAGTTCGTGCGCACGATGCGCCAGCAGATCGACCGCCTGACCAAGCTGACCGCCGACCTGCTCGACCTCTCCCAGCTCGACGCCGGCGCGATCGTGATGGAGCCGCACAGCGTCGACCTCGGCTCGGTCGCCCGCGAGGTGGCGCGCGAGTTCGGCCCCCGCGCCGACCACCACGGCTCGCGCCTGGAGCTGCGCACCCCCGACCGCCCGGCCGTTGCCCGGGCCGACCCCGACCGGGTGCGCCAGATCATCCGTATCCTGCTCGACAACGCCCTCACCCACACCCCCGAGGGCACCAAGGTCACCGTGACGACCCACTCCGTCAACCGCCGCGCCGAGCTGACCGTCTCCGACGAGGGGCCGGGAATCCCGCCGCGCGCCCAGGCGCGGATCTTCGAGCGCTTCTACACGGCCGACTCCGGAGGCGGCTCCGGCCTCGGCCTGGCGATCGCCCGCGAGCTGGCCCAGCGGATGGAGGGGCGCATCGCGATCTCCTCGAGCAAGCGCTTCACCTCCTTCACCCTCGACCTGCCCCCGGCCGCCGAGGCGGCGCGCCGGCGCGGATCGGGGCGCGGTCCGAGGCGAACGCGTGAGGGGGCGGGCGACCTTCGCCGCGGCGCTCCTGGCGCTGGTGGCGCTCGCCGGCTGCGGCGGGTCGGGCGGGAGCGACGGCACAGCGCAGGCCCCCAGCTCCGCGGGGACGGCAAAGGCGCCGGCGCCCAAGGTCATCGTCGAGACCGCCGCCAACGGCTTCGACGCCGCCAAGGTCTACCGCGAGGCGTCGCCCGGCGTGGTCACGATCCGCTCGATCTTCGACGGCGGAGGCTGCTCGGCGGCGGGCCGAGCGCCGCCGAGGGCTCCGGCTTCGTCCTCGACACGAGCGGCGAGATCGTCACCAACGCCCATGTCGTCACCGACGACTCGAGCGGCGAGCGCAAGCCGGCGCGGGCTGTCTTCGTCGAGTTCTCCGACCGCAACGTCGTGCCGGCGCAGATCGTCGGCTTCGACCCCTTCGCCGACGTCGCCCTGCTGAAGTTGAGCCCGGACGGCTTCGCCCTGCATCCGCTGCAGCTCGGCAACGACCACGACCTCGTCGTCGGCCAGCCGGTGGCGGCGATCGGCAGCCCCTTCGGCGAGCAGCAGTCGCTCTCGGTCGGGATCGTCTCGGCGACCGACCGCTCGGTCGAATCGCTGACCCAGTTCCAGATCGAGGGGGCGATCCAGACCGACGCCTCGATCAACCCGGGCAACTCGGGCGGGCCGCTGCTCGACGCCGGCGCCCGCGTGGTCGGCATCAACCAGCAGATCGAGACCAGCTCCGGCGCCAACGACGGGGTCGGCTTCGCCGTGCCGATCTCGGCGGTCAAGCGCTCGATCGCCCAGCTGAAGGCGGACGGCAAGGCCGAGTACGCCTACATCGGCGTCTCCAGCCAGGCGCTCTACCCGCAGCTCGCCGACAAGCTCGGCCTCGACACCGACTTCGGCGGCCTGCTCGCCGAAGTCGTCCCCGGCGGCCCGGCCGACCAGGCCGGGCTGAAGGGCGGCGACGGCAAGCTCCGCTTCCAGGCCGGCGAGTACCGGGTCGGCGGCGACGTGATCCTCTCCGTCGACGGCCGCAAGGTGATCCGCCCCGACGATCTCGCCCGCTACATCTCCGCCTATCGCCCCCGGGCAGAAGGTGACGCTGACGATCCTGCACGACGGCCAGCGCAAGGAGGTCGAGGTGACGCTCGGCAAGCGCCCCGACACCGTGCCGGGCGGCTAGCCGTCTAGATCGGTAGAACTCCGCGCGTGCTTCAGGAAGTCACCCTCGGCCAGAAGTCCCTGGCCGACTACACGCATATCGCCGGCAAGGAGCTGATCGAACGGATCCGCGAGCTGGCCGAGCCGCTGAAGGGACACCGCGTCCTGCACGTCAGCGCGACCGCCTTCGGCGGCGGCGTCTCGGAGATCCTCTACACGATCGTGCCGCTGATGCGCGACGCCGGGCTCGACGCCCACTGGCACGTGATCTTCGGCAAGGAGGAGTTCTTCAACGCGACCAAGCTCCTCCACAACTCCCTGCAGGGGGCGCCGGAGACGCTGACCGACGAGCAGTGGGAGCTGTTCGACGAGATCAACGCGATGAACGCCGAGGGGCTGCAGGGCGAGTGGGACACGGTCATCGTCCACGACCCCCAGCCGATCGGGCTGCGCCGCGGCGCCAGGGAGAAGAGCCGCAACTGGATCTGGCGCTGCCACATCGACCTCTCCGAGCCCAACCCCGCCCCGATCGCCCGCCTGCAGCCGCTGATCGAGGAGTACGACGCGACCGTCTGGCACATGCCGGCCTACGTGCCGGCGGGGGTGAACGGGCACGACGGCGTCAAGATCATCCCGCCGGCGATCGACCCGCTCTCGCCGAAGAACATGGCCTTCTCCCCCGACGACGCCTCCTTCGTCTGCCACCAGTTCGGGATCGACGTCGACCGCCCGCTGATCACCCAGGTCTCGCGGTTCGACCCCTGGAAGGACCCGATGGGGGTGATCGACGCCTACCGCGAGGTGACCGAGGAGATGCCCGAGGTGCAGCTCGCCCTGGTCGGCTCGATGGCGACCGACGACCCCGAGGGCTGGGAGTTCTTCCAGCACACCTTCGAGTACGCGGACGGCGACCCGGACATCAAGATCCTCAACAACCTCAACAACGTCGGCGCGATCGAGGTCAACGCCTTCCAGTCGCAGTCCGACGTCTGCCTGCAGAAGTCGATCCGCGAGGGGTTCGGGCTGACCGTCACCGAGGCGCTCTGGAAGGGCCGGCCGACCGTGGCCGGGCAACGTCGGCGGCATCCCGCTGCAGATCGAGGACGGCGAGAGCGGCTACCTGGTCGACTCCTCCGACGAGTGCGCGCAGCGCTGCCTGGAGATCCTCGCCGACCCGGAGCTGGGCAAGCGCCTCGGCCGGGCCGGCAAGGAGCACGCCCGCCGCGAGTTCCTCTCGCCGCGCCTGCTGCGCGACTGGATGGAGCTGTTCACCGAACTCGACGCGTAGCGCGCGAGCGCGGCGGGGTAGGCTGGCCGGGTGCCCTGACTGCGATCCGCTGATCATCGTCTCCAACCGCGGGCCGGCGCAGTTCGAGCGCGACGAGGAGGGCGAGCGCACCGTGCGGCGCGGCGGCGGCGGCCTGGTGACGGCGCTGTCGGGCCTCGTCTCCCACCGCGACGCCCTCTGGATCGCCTCGGCGATGACCGACGAGGACGTCGCCGTCTCCGAGGAGCGCGGCGGGCCGGTCGAGCTCTCGATCGACGGGGTCGACTACCGCGTGCTGCTGGTCGGCAGCGATGCCGAGGCCTACGACCGCTTCTACAACGTGATCGCCAACCCGATCCTCTGGTTCATCCAGCACTACCTCTGGGACCTCTCCAACGCGCCCGACATCCGCCAGGAGGAGCTGGACGCCTGGGACTACGGCTACCAGGCGGTCAACCGCGACATCGCCGGGGCGGTGCTGCGTCAGATCGAGCGGCGGGAGCGGCCGCTGGTGATGCTCCACGACTACCACCTCTACACCGCCCCCGGAATGATCCGCGCCGAGCGCGCCGACGCCTTCCTCCACCACTTCGTCCACATCCCCTGGTCCCAGCCGGACAGCTGGCGGATCCTGCCCGGCCGCATCCGCGAGGCGATCTTCCGCGGCATGCTGGCCAACGACATCATCGGCTTCCACACCCACTCACTACTGCATCAACTTCCTGCGCTGCTGCGACGAGCTGCTGGAGGCCGACGTCGACTACGAGCGCTGCCTGGTGCGCCATGACGGCGGCCAGACGCTGGCGCGCGCCTACCCGCTCTCGATCGACGCCGAGCGGCTGCGGCGCGCCGCCGATTCTCCCGAGGTGGCCGAGGCCGAGCGCGAGGTGCTGGAGCGGCGCCGCAAGTACCTGATCATCCGGGTCGACAGGGCGGACCTCTCCAAGAACGTGCTGCGCGGCTTCACCGCCTTCGACACCTTCCTCCAGCAGCACCCCGAGTTCCGCGAGAAGGTCACCTTCATCGCCCACCTCCAGCCCTCGCGCCAGGACGTGCCCGAGTACGCCGAGTACCTGGAGCGGATCGAGGCGCTGGTCGCGGTCGTCAACCACCGCCACGGCACCACCGACTGGATGCCGATCGACCTGAAGATCTACGAGAACTTCCCCGAGGCGGTCGCCCGCTACAAGCACTTCGACCTGCTGATGGTCAACTCGCTCTTCGACGGGATGAACCTGGTCGCCAAGGAGGCCCCGGCGGTGAACACGCGCGACGGCGTCCTGATGCTCTCCGAGAACACCGGCTCCCACGAGGAGCTGGCCGACTGCGCGCTCTCGGTCAACCCGTTCGACATCCAGGAGCAGGCCGACGCGATCTACCGGGCGCTGACGATGGATCCCGAGGAGAAGCGGGTGCGGGCGCAGCACCTGAAGGAGATCATCTACTCGCGGAATCCCGGCGACTGGGTCGACGAGCAGCTTGCGGACATCGCGGAGTTGCGCGAGGCCGTGGCGTAGGAGACGGAGAAGTCGGGGGGAGAACTTCGCGATCTCAGGGATTGAGCTTGTGTGGGAAGCGTGCGAGTCCAGTGGCCGGTGGCTGCGAAGGCAGGTGGTGCTGTCGTCGCCGGGCTGCTGGCGCTGACGGTGGGGCCTTCGCTGTTGAAGCCTCCGGCGCCGCCGCCGTTGCCCGCTGACGTCGGGCTGCCCCGAGTTGCCGCTCGGCCGCCCGAGCTGCCGGAACGTCAGCCGCTTCGGCAGCTCGGGCGGGTGGCGTCGGGGAGGGGGTGTGCCGCTCCGGGCGGAGTCTGCGGAGGGCAGGGCCCGTCCCGCCAAGCGCTCACATCCCTCTGCCCGGAGCAGATCGCAGCCCAAGCGGGGCACCCCCTCCCCGCGACAGGACCCGCCCGCCATGCCGCCCGTGCCTAACGTCCCTCCTGCACCCGCTCCGACCCCTCCCTTGTCCGAAGCGTCCACGCCGGCGCCCGCATCACCTCCGGCGCGCCGCCCGACGACGGGTCGCATGGAGTTCGCGCCGCACTAGCTATAGTCCCTCGCCGTTTTGGCAGCAGCACGCGAATACGAGCTGGTCCTGATGCTCGACGCCGGGTTGGAGGAGTCCGCCCGCGAGCAGCTCGCGCAGCGATGCGCGCGGCGCAGATCGAGGGCGGCGGGACGTTGAAGCACGAGAACAACTGGGGCCTGCGCAAGATGGCCTACGAGATCGGCCAGCGCAACGAGGCCGACTACCGCTGGTTCCGGTTCGAGGCGCCCGCCGAGCTGCTCGACCAGCTCGACCACAACCTGAAGATCGCCGACGGCGTCCTGCGCTTCCGCATCTTCAAAGTCGACCCCGACGCACCGGTGATGGTCCCGCCGGCCGCCGGCGCTCCCGGCCCGCCTCCGCGAGCGCGCCGGCCCCACGGCCGCCGGCCCCCGCGACGAGGCCGAGCGGCGAGCTCCGCCGAGGAGCCGCCGGCGGGCCGCCGAGGACGTCGCCCAGCTCACCGGGCCGAGAAGCTGCGGCCCAGGCTCGAAGTCCGGGCCGAGGGCCGCTCGGCGAGTCGCCGGCCGCAATTCCTGCGGAGATTGCGGGGCGAGGGGGGAGAGTCGCGCCGCTGCGCGCTCTTAGACTGGTATCCAGACAACGATTCAGAGGAGTGAGAGCCGTGGCAGCTTCGAACATCAACGTGGTGGTCATCACCGGGAACCTGACCAGCGACCCGGAGCTGCGCAGTACCGGCGGGCGGCACCGCGGTCTGCGAGCTGCGGGTCGCGGTCAACAGCCGCCGCAAGGACGGCCAGACCGGCGAGTGGGACGACAAGCCCAACTACTTCGACGTCGACCGTCTGGGGCGCGCAGGGCGAGAACTGCGCCAACTACCTGTCCAAGGGCCGGCCGGTCGCCATCGAAGGTCGGCTCGACTGGCGCGAGTGGGAGGCCAAAGACGGCAGCGGCAAACGGCAGGCGGTCCAGATCATCGCCAACTCGGTCCAGTTCCTCGGCTCCCGCGACGGCTCGGGGCGGCAACGGCAACGGCGGCTTCAGCCCCAGCAGCGACGTGCCGGCGGACACCTCCGACTTCGAGGGCGCCAGCGTCGGTGGCGGGGGCGGCTGGCGGACGACGACATCCCGTTCTAGGCTACGCTTCGGCCACCGGCTTGGTCTGCGTCGCCCGGCATGTCCGCGGCGACTTGCTAGCGTCAACGGGCCGAAACGAGTGGCAAGGACACGAGACGCAGCACCACCGCGCCGCGGCCGCCGGGCGCAGGAGCGATGCGCGGCCGCGCAAATACACGCGGATCAACTCCGAGGCGGTCGACTACAAGGACCTCAACCTGCTGCGCCGCTTCCTCTCCGACAAGGGGAAGACCCGCGGCCGCCGGGTCACCGGGCTCTCGCGCAAGCACCAGCGCCAGCTCTCCGTGGCGGTGAAGCGCGCGCGCGAGATCGCCCTGCTGCCCTACGTCGGAGAGCGCTGATGGCGCAGGCGATCCTGCTCGAGGACGTCGAGGACCTCGGTCAGCGCGGCGAGCCGGTCGACGTCTCGCCCGGCTACCTGCGCAACTACCTGATCCCGCGCAAGCTGGCCGCGCCGGCGACGCCGGGCGCCCTGGAGGAGGCGCAGCGGCGCCACGAGGCCGCCGAGAAAGCCGAGAAGGCGCGGGCCGAGCGCGAAGAGCGGGCGGCCGTCGCTGCTCTCCAAGACCGTGCTGACGATCCACCAGCGCGCGGGCGAGGACGGCAAGCTGTTCGGCTCGGTCGGCGCCAAGGAGATCGCCGACGCGATCCGCGAGGCGCGCGACCTGCGCATCGACCGCCGCAAGGTCCGCCTCGAGCAGCCGATCCGCGAGATCGGCACCCACATGGTCGAGATCGAGCTCGCCGACGGCGCCATCGCCTCGGTGAAGACGATCGTCACCGAGGAGAAGCTAGCCGGCGCCCGCCGAAGGCGTGGCTAGGCTGCGGCTGTGGCCTCCCGTCGGCTGTCGACTCGCCTCACTCGTCGCGCCCGGGCGCGAACGCGGCTTGGGCTGGGCTCGCTCGGAGCGAGCGACCGCGGGCCTCGCGGTCCGTCGCCGCTCGGCGGCGCGGGAACGGCGTTCGCCGGCCAGTTCGGCCGGATGCTGCGACGCCGCGCCCATGCGGAGCGGGACGGCGACGGGCTGGTCGAAGCGGCGCCCGCCGCGGCGCTCGACACGGTCGGCGTCGCGGTACGCGGCTATGACGGACGCTCCGCGCAGCGAGACGATCCTCTTCAACCTGCTGGCCGGCTTCCTCGGCTCCTTCGCCTGGTGCGGCTCTCGACCTGGGGAATCCGCGACCGGCTGGCGGGCCGTTCCGCAACGTCAGCGTCGGCGGCCACCACATCCACCACTTCGTGCCGGGCATCCTGCTCGCCTTCGGCGCCGGCACGATCGCGCTGCTGACCGACGACGCCAAGCTCGAAGAGCGCCTCGCCGTTCCGATGGGCGCCGGCATCGGCCTCACCTTCGACGAGGCGGCGCTGCTGCTCGACCTGCGCGACGTCTACTGGACCCGCGAGGGCCTGCTCAGCGTCCAGCTCAGCCTCGGCGCAACGGCGATCCTCAGCATCGCGATCCTCACCCAGCGGATGCTGCGCCGCGGCGAGCGCCGCCAGGAGGAAGAGGGCCTGATCCCGACACCCGACCGGCTCGCGTAAGTCGCGCGGATTCTTTCCCCCTATTTGCACATACGCGTGCTGTGCCGGCGCACGGCCTCTGGTTTGCTTGCTTCCAGCCTACGGGCTGGTCGAATCCGCCGCCCGGGGGCCTTAACTAAGTAGATGGCGCAAGCTCCCACAGCCCACGTCCCGCCCCAGAACATCGAGGCGGAGGAGTCGGTGCTGGGGGCGATGCTGGTCGCCGAGCCGGCGCTGACCCGGGTCATCGACGAGGTGAAGCTGAATGCCGAGGACTTCTACCTCGACAAGCACGCGCGCATCTTCAGCTGCGTCCACGACCTCTACGCGGCGTCGAAGCCGGTCGACGAGCTGAGCGTCACCGAGGCGCTGATCCAGCGCAACGAGATCGAGGAGGCGGGCGGCAAGCACTACGTCTCCGAGCTGGCGGCCAAGGTCCCGGCCGCCGGCAACGCCAAGCACTACGCCGAGATCGTCCAGCAGAACTCGCTGCTGCGCCGCCTGCTCGGCGCCGGCCAGCAGATCCAGTCGTGGGTCCACGAGCGCGACGGCGAGCCCCGCGAGCTCTCCGAGCGGGCCGAGAAGCTGCTCTTCGACGTCGCCCACAAAGAGCAGGCGAGCGACTTCCGCCTGCTCTCCGAGATCCTCCACGACGAGGTCGACCGGCTCGAGAAGCTCTCCACCGGCGAGACCGAGCTGACCGGCACCCCCTCCGGCTTCCGCGACATCGACGCGATCACCGGCGGCTTCCAGCCCGGCAACCTGATCATCGTCGCCGCCCGCCCGGCGATGGGAAAGTCCGCGCTGGTCGCCAACATCGCCGAGAACGTGGCGGTGAAGCGGGGGCTGCCGGTCGCCTTCTTCTCGCTGGAGATGTCGGAGGTGGAGCTGGCCCAGCGGTTCATCGCCTGCCGGGCGCGGATCTCCGGCGACAAGCTGCGCAAGGGCCAGGTCGCGCAGAAGGACTGGCCGAAGGTGGTGCGGGCCTGCAACGAGCTGGAGGAGGCGCCGCTGCTGGTTCGACGACTCCTCCGACCTCGGCATCCTCGACCTGCGGGCGAAGGCGCGGCGGCTGCACGCCCAGGAGCAGGACAGGGGCGGGCTCGGGACTGATCATCGTCGACTACATCCAGCTGATGCGCGCCGACGACCACCGCGCCAACCGGGTCGAGCAGGTCGGGCAGATGAGCCGCGGGCTGAAGATCCTCGCCCGCGAGCTGGAGGTGCCGGTGCTGGCGATCTCGCAGCTCTCGCGCGCGCCCGAGCAGCGCCACCCACCGAAGCCGATGCTCTCCGACCTGAGCGAGAGCGGAAACCTCGAGCAGGACGCCGACGTCGTCGCCTTCCTCTTCCGCGAGGACTACTACCGCGATCCCGAGGACGAGCCGGACGGCCTCGCCGACCTGATCGTCGCCAAGCACAGGAACGGGCCGATCGGCACGCGCAAAGCTGGTCTTCCTCGACCGCTTCCCGAAGTTCGCCGACTTCTCCGGCCAGGAGCGGCCGGTCGAGCAGCCGGCCGGCGAGGGCGCGCCGCTCGAGGACGTGGCGACGCGCGGGGCCTGAGTTCTAGTGGCGGCGATCGCCGCGCAGCGAGCCGTTCCGCGAGCCGGCCTGCCCGCTGGGGGTCTGCGACGGCTCCGGCTGGATCCTCGGGCCCGAGGACGTGGCGCGGCCCTGCGAGTGCCGCGAGCAGCGGCTGCAAGCGCGGCCGCAGCCGCGGCGTCGCCTCGGTGATCCCGCCGCGCTACCGCGGCGTCTCCTTCGACCGCCCGCCGGTCACCGACATGGCGCGCGACCTGCCGACACGAGGCGCGGTCGCTGACGTTCGCAGCGTTCGTCGACGACCTCGACGCCAACCTCGACGCGGGCCGCGGCCTCTGGCTGATGGGCGACACCGGGACCGGCAAGACGACGCTCGCGATGCTGGTCTCCAAGGCGGCGCTCGAGGCCGGGCACTCGGTCGCGATCTACTCGCTGCCGAAGCTGCTGGCGCGGATCCGCCGCACCTACGACTCCGAGCCCGGCGGCGACTCCTACCTCTCCTTCTTCGAGCGGCTCACCTCGGTCGACCTCCTCCACATCGACGACCTCGGCGCCGAGAAACGCTCGCGACTGGGTGCTGGAGCAGCTCTACGCGCTGATCAACGAGCGCTACGAGACCCAGCGCTCGATGCTGGTCACCACCAACCTCCGACCACGAGCGAGCTCGAGGAGCAGATCGGCACCCGCACGGTTTCCCGCCTGAGTCGAGATCTGCGACGAGCCGCTTCCTCTGTTCGGCGACGGACCGCCGCTACGGCGAGGCCGCGCGCAGTCGGCCGCGCAGTCGCCAGGACCGTCACAATTCCCCGGTTATGCCTGGCGTAGTCATAGTCGGGGCCCAGTGGGGCGACGAGGGGAAGGGCAAGGTCACCGACCTGCTCGCCGAGCGCGCCGCGATGATCGTGCGCTTCCAGGGCGGCAACAACGCCGGCCACACGATCGTCCGCGACGGCGAGGAGTTCAAGTTCCACCTGATCCCCTCCGGCATCCTCTACCCGGACAAGACCTGCGCGATCGGCAACGGCGTCGTGCTCGACCCGCGCATCCTGCTGGAGGAGATCGACGCGCTGCGCCGCCGCGGCGTCGACGTCGGCAACCTGAGGATCACCGCCAACGCGCACCTGATCATGCCCTACCACGTGCTGCTGGACACGGCGGGTGAGCTGAAGCTGGGCAAGCTCTCGATCGGCACGACGCGGCGCGGGATCGGCCCCTGCTACGCCGACAAGGCGCTGCGCCTCGGCATCCGCGTCCAGGACCTGCTCGACGAGAAGATCCTGCGCAAGAAGGCGATGGCGGCGCTGGAGCCCAAGCAGCAGGCGCTGCGCGAGCTCTCGGTGCAGCGGCGCAAGCTGCGCAAGGAGGCCGGCGAAGGCGCCAAAGAAGGCGCCGACCAGTCGATCGCCGAGGCCCCGGACCCCCGCCTCGACCTGCACACGATGGTCGAGGAGTACGCCGGCTACGGCCACCGCCTCGAGCCCCACATCGCCGACACCGCCCACCTCTGCTGGGACGCCCTGGACCGCGGCCGCACGGTGCTCTTCGAGGGCGCCCAGGGAACGCTGCTCGACCTCGACCACGGCACCTACCCCTTCGTCACCTCCTCCAACCCGATCGCCGGCGCGGCCTGCGTCGGCGCCGGGGTCGGGCCGACCGACATCGACGAGGTCTGGGGGGTCGCCAAGGCGTATGCGACCCGGGTCGGCGCCGGCCCCTTCCCGACCGAGCTGGAGGACGAGGTCGGCCGCCACATGCTGGAGCGCGGCCACGAGTTCGGGACGACGACCGGCCGCGAGCGGCGCTGCGGCTGGATGGACCTGGTCGCCCTGCGCTACGCCGTCCGCCTCAACCGGATGAGCGCGCTGACGATCACCAAGCTCGACGTGCTGAGCGGCATCGACCCGCTGCGGGTCGCGGTCCGCTACCGCTCCAAGGAGGGCGCCGTCTTCGACGAGTTCCCCTACCACCAGTCGATCCTCCACTCGGCCAAGCCCGAGTACGAGGAGCTGCCCGGCTTCGACGCCGACATAACCGCCTGCCGCGGCGAGGCCGACCTTCCCCCGCAGGCGCGCGACTACCTCAACTACATCGCGGACTTCGCCGGCGTCCCGATCCGCCTGGTCGGCGTCGGCCCGGGCAGCGATCAGGTCGTCTGGATCGGCGACGAGCCAAGCCTGCGCGCCGCCTGAGCAGAATCCCGGCCTCGAGATCGACTCGGGGCTGGACACGTTCACGGCGCCGCGCCTCCCCTCCCTGCCCGGGCGCGGCGCCGTGTTGTGTCGACTTACCCCTGTTTGAAAATCAGCCCTTCTGAGTGCAGGACTTGACGACGTCGCCATGCAGCTCGGCGCCGTTGACGAAGGTGAAGTCGCCGTGGGCGAAGAAGTGGCCGTTGGCGCACTCGGCGAGGAAGATGCTGTGCTGTTTGCCCTTGTAGGTGAAGGTTTTGTGGAGCTTCGCAGTGAAGCTGGTCAGCGAGCCGTAGCCCCCGGCCAGCGGCGGGATCTGGATCGTCGTCGCTTTGCCGTACTTGCCGTGGACGTTGGTGACTTTGGCCACGGTGACCACCGTGGCGGCGACCGGCGAGGAGACGTAGGCGTGCTGGATGAAGACCGGATCGCCGCCTTGGGGCGGAGCGTTGAAGATCAGCAGCGTGCCCGTTGCCGGGACCGGGTTGGAGTCGGGGAACTGGACCTCGGCGGTCACCTTGCCGGTGCCGACCAGGGCATCGCCGCAGGTTTTTAGGGCCACGGGCGTGAGCGTGTTGGTGATCTGGCCGATCTTGCAGGTGGGGAACCCCTTGGTGTCGACCGTGCCGTGCTTGTCGAAGAGCAGGCTGAGGACTTTCAGCGCGGGGACGTGCGTGCCGTCGTTGGTTTTCATCGTGCCCTCGAGGTTGAGGGTGATCGGCGCAAGTTTGTTCTTGGGCAGCGCCTTGGGGCTGACGCCGCCGTCGGCGGTGATCACCAGGTTGCCGGCCGTGACCGTGGTCCCGGACGCGGTTGCGACAAGGGCGGCGGCGGTCACCGCGCTGAGCGCCAGGGCAGCCATGAGGTGCTTGCGGCCAACGTGCTTGCGAAATCTCTTCACGAATCTCTCCTTTGAGCCCGCGGCCACGCCGGGGGGCGCCTCACCGCTGTCGTTTCCCTGCATACCCAGTCCAGGGCACGCAACCCCTGTAAACCGAAAAGTTTACAAACGTAGCGCCGGCCGGCAACTCTATTAAGGCTCCTTAACGGACGGCGCCCCAGCGCCCCGCGACCCCGCTCTCAGGGCAGCGGCTGCTCGAGCGTGTGCTGGTAGGTGGTCGGCGCGCCCGAGTCGCCGAGCGGCGCGAACGGGCCCTGCTGGACGCAGGGCGGCGCCGCGGTCGCGTTGGAGTCGAGCTGGTCGTTGAACGCGTATTTCTTGAGCCGATCGAAGAAGTTCTGCGCCTTGGCGACGTCGCCCCCCGTGCGGACGTTGAAGTTGGGGTCGTTCGGCGTGTTGGAGTCGAGCAGCGCCTGCAGGCCGGACGAGCACTGGCCGGTGCCGAAGTTGGGCAGCCCGGCCGCCAGGTCCTGGTAGATCCCCGGCTGGCTGTAGGCGTTGTTGCGGTTGACGCTGAGGCGGCCGGGGAAGGTGGCGACCGAGGCCGGGTTGAGCGGGCTCATCACGTAGACGAGGTTGTCCTCGCCCGGGCGCAGCGCGTTGGTCGCCGCGGTCGCGTTGCCGAGCAGCGCGGTCAGCTCGTGTTTGTAGTTGTCGACCCCCTGCAGCAACGGGTTGATGTTGCGCAGGAAGGGCTGGAGCGCCCGCAGCAGCGGCGGGAAATCGTCGCGGAACAGCTTGCGGAAGGCCGGGAAGCCGGTGGTGGAGTTGGCGATCACCGGAACCAGGCCGTCGAAGAAGCCGCGCAGCTGCGGCGCCAGCTTGCCGAAGGCGACCAGGGTCGGAGAGAGCTGGCGGATCGCCGGCTGCAGCTGGATCAGCAGCGGGTCCGTGTTGAGAGCGAAGGCCTTGAGCCGGCGCAGCGTCAGCCTCGACTCGTCGAGGAAGGTCGGGAAGGCCAGGAAGGTCGCCTCGATGTCGCGGTCGCGCTGCCCGGTCGTCTGGAAGACACGACTGGAGTTCTGGATCAGGCTGCTCAGCTGGCCCTGGCGCTGGTTCAGCGCGTTGAAGGTGACGGCGCCCTGGCGGAAGAGCTGGCGGACGGCGAGCCGCTGCGTGTCCAGCACGCGGAAGAACCTGTCGAACTGGGTGAAGGTCGGCTCCAGCTCGCCGAGGGCGTTGGAGAAGGCCTGGCCGCGGCCGTGGATCGAGAGCGCCGCGTCCTGCATCCAGGTGTCGAAGGCGGCGCGGGTCTTCGGGTCGAAGGCACGGAGGATCTCGTCGAGCTGCACGGACTTGGCAACCTGGGCGTAGGGCAGGGTGCCGCCGTCGGGGACCTTGGCGGCGTCGCGGTTGCCGGGGGTCAGCTCGACGTAGGTTTCGCCGAGCAGCGTCTTGGTGCGCAGCGTCGCGCGGGTGTCGACGGGCAGCGGCGCGTAGGTGTCGACGATGTTGAGGATCGCCAGGGCGTGCTTGCCGTCGGCCGAGAGGGCCACGTTGTCGACTTTGCCGACCGAGACGCCGGAGATGCGGACGTCGGACTGCGAGACCAGCGCGGTTGCCTCGTCGAAGGGGACCTTGACCTCATAGGTCTTGGCGCGCAGCGGCGTCGGGCCGCCGAAGGTGATCCAGAGGAAGAGGAGGATGCCGAAGCACGACAGCGTGAAGCCGACGATCACGGCGAGGCGGGCGGGGCTGGGGACCTGCTTGTTCACGGGCAGACCTGTTTGTTGGCGCTGGTCGGGACGTTGGTCGCCTGCTGCAGGGTGTGCAGGAACGGTTTAACCGCGACGGCGCCCTCGGTGAGGTTCGCCGTGTTGCAGGAGAGCATGATGATGCTGCGGCGCAGCGGCCCGGAGCCGCTCTGCTCCATGTAGGTGGCGCCGATGTCGTGATTCAGCCAGGGCAGATAGAAGAGGTAGCCCTGCTCGCTCTTCGGTTTGTAGGCGAGCTCGTTGAAGCCGTAGTTGAGAGCCTCGATCCCACCGCCGAAGCCTTTGACCGTCTTCGCAAAGGGCGCCGCCGCCTGCGAGGCGTGGCGGACGGTCGGACGGATCTGGCGGGTGAAGGGCCGGATCTGGTCGCGGATCGGGGCGAGCGTCTCGGTGAAGAACCGCTGGTTGGCGCGCAGGGCGGGAGCGAAGGCCTGGGCTTGGGGGATCAGGCCGAGCAGGGTCGGGCGCAGCGCCACCGAGAGCTTGCCGGAGCTGGCGAGAGCGAGCTGGGCGGTCTGGAGGGTCGGCGGCAGCTCGCGCAGCGCCAGCTGGATCGAGCTCTGGCGGCGGGCGAAGGCGCCGAGCGCCTCGCCGGAGGAGCTGACGAAGCGGCGGATCTGGGTATCGCGGCGGCCCAGCTCCTCGGTGAGCAGGCGGAAGTCGTGGATCACCCGGGCGAGCGCCACGCGGCGCTTCGCCACCGCCCCGTTCAGCTCGGCGATGTACTTGGCGAAGGGGCCGAAGCGGCGCAGCTCCGAGGAGAAGCGCAGACCCTGACCTGGCCCGCCGAGCGCCTGCGCCCCGCCGGAGACCAGCAGCTGCAGATACTGGCGGGTGTCGCCGTCGAGAGTCGCCAGGAACTGCTCGGGGTTGACGTTGGGTTGGGTCCGGGAGAGCGGGATCGTCGCCCCGTCGGGGAGCTGCTTGTGGCCGTTGCCCGGGTCGACCTCGACCACCATGTCGTTGAGGTTGGTCTTGGGGCGCAGCAGAAGCTGGGCGTTGGGGTGGATCAGCGGCGCGTACTTCGGCTCGATGTCGAGGCCGACGACGGCATGTCCGTCCTTCAGCTCGACCGAGGAGACTTTGCCGATCTGGATCCCGGCGACGTCGACCGCCTGCCCCTGGCCCGGGGTGACCGCCTGCGCGGAGCTGAACTCGGCGTCGTAGTGGACGAAGCTCTGGCCGACGAAGGGAAGCCAGGAGGGCAGCGCGGCTTTCTGCCCGGCGACGATCACCAGGGTCACGGCGATCGCCATGACGATCAGCACGGCGATCGCCACGACGTCCTTGAGGCGGCCGCGGGACTGGCGCCTCAGCGTCTGCCAGAGGTGCCCGGCTCGGTTTTTCGGCGTGGCGTCGCTCATGGGAGCACCGCCGGGCTGGGCGGGCCGACGCCCAGAGAGTTGAGGTCGGGGACGGGCTGCTTGTAGCACTTGGCGCCGGGCTTGGTCGGCGGGGCGTTGGTGATCGTTTTGGTGATGACGCCGGTCAGCGGGTTCTTGAATGTCTCGTTGGCGGCCACGACCGGCTGCGTCCCCTGTGGTGTCGCGACCGCGTTGCCGAACAGCACTTGGTCGGAGGCGTTGTTCGATCGGCCGACGGCGGGTTGCCGGTCGGGTTGGGTGTGCTGACCAGCTGTGAGCCGCCCCCGGCCAGGAGGCTGATGAAGGGACCGTTGCCGTCGAAGTTCTGGCTCTCGCCGGCGAGGTCCGCGGTGCTGTAGAAGAAGTCCTTGTAGTTCGGCTGGCCGGTGCTGAACTGATCGTCGATCACCTGGTTGCCGGTCGGGACGAGGGTGTGGCTGGTGCAGAGGCTGAGCAGGTTGACTTGGCTGATCGTGTTCAGCCCGTACTGCGTTGCGGCAGCGAAGCCCTTCGAGGTGGGGGCGAGCATCTTGGCGATCCCGCCCGCCTCCTTGCCGGAGAGCAGCGGGTTTGCCTGCGCGAGCCAGGGCTCGCCGGTCCGGATCGTCGCCGGCAGCTCGGCCACCGCGGGGGTGAACACCCGCGCCCAGGTGCGCAGCGGCGGCAGCGCCGCGTTGAGGTGGGCGAACGAGCTGTGGGCGGTCTTCAGCGTGGGTGCGAGGTCGTGAACGGTCGCCGCCAGGTTGGTGGACTGCGCGGCCAGCGCGCCGGTGAACGTGTTCCAGTTGACGACCAGGTCCTCGAGCTTGCGCTCGTTGCCGCCGAGCGCGCTGAAGGTCCGCCCCGCGCTGGCGACCAGGCGGGAGAGGTCGTGCGGCTCGGTGCCGAGGAAGGCGTTGGTCACCTGGGCGCTGGAGCGCCCGGCCGGCCCGCCGTAGAGGAGGGCGAGGTTGAGCCCGCCGGCACCGGTGACGCCTTTGACCAGCGGGTCCTGGGTGGCATCCTCGGCGGCGGTCGGCTGGTGGGTGAGGGCGGTGCCGTACCCCTTCAGCAGCCTGCCGAGGTCGGCGCGGACCGGCGACTGCAGGGAGGTGAGGATCTGGTCGAGCTGCACCGCGGTGGAGGTGTGGGAGACCGGGATCGTCGCCCCGCTCGAGAGCTTCGGCGAGCTGGGGCTGCCGGGGTCGAGGTCGATGAAGAAGTTCCCCTCGAGGAAGATCCGGGGGCGAATCTCGGCGAACGCGTCGGAGCCGACCGGCTGGCCGGCGCCGGAGACGGTGAAGGTGACCTTGGCGTAGTTGCCGTCGCTGCCGACCGAGATCACTTTGCCGACGTTGACGCCGGCGATCCGCACCGGGGAGTTGATCGAGACGTTCGCCGAGTTGCGGAAGACGGCGTTGAGCGTGTAGCCGTGGCCGGTGAAGGGGATGTGTTTGGTGAAGGCGAGGTAGGGGCCGATCGTGACGATCAGGATCGCGATCAGCGCGATATGCCAGTTCTTCAGCCGCCCCCGGCGGTGGCCGTGGACGGGTCGGGGGCCGCGGTCGGGCAGGCGCGACATCACTTACCCCCCTGGTTCAGCTGGAAGGGCTTCTGGTCGGCGGTGTTGAGCGTGATGCGTCCCGACGGGTTGCCGATCGAGGTCACCCCGCCGACATACTGCTCGTTGCCGGCCATGCAGGAGGCGGGCTGGCCGGGCGAAGCGGTGTACGGGTAGGGGTTGTAGTGGAGATGGTTCGCTCCGCTCCCGTTCGCGGGGGCGGAAGAGGGGGTCGCCTCGTTGTTGTCGCCCCCGCCGTTCGGCGAGTCGATCGGCAGGACGCGGGTCCAGGTGCCGAGGTCGTTGCCCTGGTTGCCGATGCTGGCGGCGTTGCGGAAGAGCAGCGTCAGGTAGTTGCAAGTCGCCTCCGCCGGGGTGATGAAGCGAAGGCTCGGGTCGAGGATCTGGTTCGTGCTGGTCAGCAGCTCGAGGCCGGGGATCACGCCGGGCGCCGACTGGAAGTCGAGCAGCGCCTGCGCGGTCGGCTCCAGCTGCGCGTTCAGCACTGGGCTCGCCTTCAGCACCGGGATCCCGGCCCGCAGCGCGGCGGCGATCTCCGGCGAGGTGCGGCCGAGCGCCTTGGCGCCGGGCTCGAAGGCGGCGAAGAACTGCTGGAAGTGGTGGAAGAAGGGCCGCAGCACCGGCAGCACGTCGATCGCGGTGTCCTCGGTCGGCGGGCTTTTGACGATCGTCTCCTGGATGTAGGGGCGGGCGACCCTGGCGAAGGCGGTGAAGGTGCGGTCGAGGCCGACGAAGAGCTGAGCCTGGGTCTCGGCGACCGGCGCGACCTCCGCCGAGATCGACTCCAGGGCCCGCCAGAAACCGGCGAGGTTGGTCTGCGGCGCGACCAGATTGGCCACAGCCGGCTGCAGGTGGACGACCAGCGGGCGCAGCACGCGGAAGGCGCCGTTGAGGCCCGGGCCGCGCCCGGCCAGGGCGTTGCCGAACCCGGTCAGCTGGACCTTGATCGCCCCACGGGTCTTCGGGTCGAACATGTTGAAGAACTGGTCCAGCTCCACCGTGGGGGGGCGGTAGGCGCTCACCGGAATCGTCGCGCCGGGCCTGTAGCCGCGCGGCGAGCCGCCGGGGTCGATCTCCAGGTACTTCAGCCCGATCGTCGACTTGTTGCGGATCACGACCGTGGTGTCGGCCGGCAGCGGGTTGACGTTCTCGTCCAGGCTGAGGTCGAGCTGGGCGGCGAAATGGCCGCTTGAGAGGCGGACGGGGGTGACCGACTTGACCAGCCCGACCCGCTCGCCGCCGATCCGCGCCTCGTTCCCTTTGACCAGCGCGTTGGCGTTCGGCACCAGGACCTTGACGTCGTAGGTGGGAACGAAGGGTAGGCCGTTGTTGGCGTTGTAGGCGAGGAAGACGGCGACGATCACGATCACGATGGTGACCGCCCCGACCAGGATCGGGCTCGATGCCACTCCGCTTATGCCGCCGCGCCTCGGCCTCATGGTCCCAAGAGGTAGTTGAGGAGGCCGGGGGCGGCGGTCCCGCCGCTCTGCTGCAGCTGCTCCCGCCTGCGCTGGGCACGGAGCAGCGCGGCGGTCGTGGTGTCGGTCGTCGATGACGCCGAGGAGGTGGTGCCCGTGTTCTGGAACTTGGACTGCGCGCAGGCGGAGCCGGCGCCGGGAATCGCCGGGTTCGGGATGTAGTCGAAGCAGTTGCTCGGCGTCACCATCGCGCGCAGGTAGTGCCCGTATTGGTCGAAGCCGTTGACCTGGCCGGTCGTGTTGTAGATCAGCGCCATCAGGTTCTCGAAGCCGCCCGTCTTCTGGGTGGTGCCGAGGAAGCGGGAGAAGTTGGACAGCGGGCTCTCGCCGGTCTGGGCGAGGTCGCGGGCCTTGATCACGATCGGGTCGGCGGCGCGGAACTTCGCCCCGGAGGCCTCGCCCGCGTTCCCGAGGCTGCGCAGCGCCACCGTCGAGGCGGCCGAGAACGGCGTCAGCAGCCGCGTCGCCTCGGTCAGCGAGGGGGCGGCCTTGCCGAGCGCCTGGGTGACCGGCAGCGCCTGGTCGGAGAAGCCCTGGAGGCTGCGCATCGTGAGGCGGAACTGGTGCAGGAATATCGGGAACTTCTGCAGCGAGGCCTCCAGCGCCGCGCTGCGCTCGGCAGTCGCCTGCGCCGCGAAACCGGCGCTGTCGAGGAAGCCGGCGACGTGGGCGCGCTCGCGGGCCAGCGGGTGCAGGATCGTCTCGGAGTCGCTCGCCAGCTGCGCAAGCTGGTTGCGCTGGGCGGCGAGGATGGCGAGCAGGCGGTCGGTGTCGCGCAGCGCCGGGTCGGCGCGGCGGATCACCGCGGCAAGGTCCTTGCCGCGCGAGGCGAAGCCCGCCCCCAGCTCGTTGAGGATGAGGCGGAACCGCTGCGCGTAGGGCAGCCGCATGATGTCGTTGACCAGGTCGACGTCGACCGTCTTGCCGTTGTTCTCCAGTGGCAGCAGGCTCTGGCCGGCGCCCCGCTGGCCGTCGGGGACCTTGGCGAGCGGTAGCGGCACCGGCGAGCCGGGCGCCCGCGGCAGGGTCGGGCGGCAATCGATGTAGCGCTCGCCGATCAGCGATTGGGGCCGGATGACGCAGCTCGCGTCGCGGCGGAAATCCTGGAAGCCGGGGTCGACGATCTCCATCACGACGACCGCCTTGCCCGGCACGGCGTGGGGGCCGCCCTGCTCGGAGGCCGTCTCATCGGGCAGCGTGACGCCGATCGACTGGACGCTGCCGACGTTGGCGCCCGCCACCCGCACGTCCTCCCCGGGGACGATGAAGGAGCCGTTGTCGAAGACGCCGCGGACCAGGTAGCCCCCGCCTCCCCCGCCGCCGCCAAGGAGCAGCGCCACGACGACGACCGCGACCACCGCTCCGCCTATGACCAGGGCTCGCCTCATGGGCCGGGGGGCGCGTCGCCCGGGTTGCAGTCGGAGGTGGTGGTGCTGCTGGAGCCCCACGGCGGGTTGACGAACGGGTTGGAGTTGTCCGGCGCCGACTGGGTGGCGCCGCCCGGGCACGGAGTCCGCAGGTGCGGCGAGCCGAAGGCGTTGAAGTTGTCGCTCGGCGGGATCGGCTCGAGCGCCTTGGTGACGCTGTTGTAGTTGAAGAGGTTGACGACCGGCGAGGCGCGCACGTAGTGGCCGACCCCGTCGTAGTAACCGGTCACCTGGCCGAGCTTGGTGAGCGCGTTGAGGATGTCCGGCGTGTAGGGACGGGCGAAGTTGAGGGTCGGCTGGAAGTCGTGGATCGCCTGCGCCGCGTTCGGGAAGGCGTTGCTCGCGTGCGCCTGCACCGTCGGCAGCTTCTCGAGGATGTAGGCGAGGTCGTTGGCGCCGCCGGGCCGCGCCACGCTCAGCTTCAGGTGCCTGAAGACCGGCACCGCTTTCTGCACGACCGGGCGCAGGTCGGCGAGGAAGGGGGCGAGGTTGCGGGTCGCGGTCTTGGACTCGTTGACCAGCGGGTCGAGGTCGTCGAGGGCGGCGCGGAGGTTGACGAAGGTGGTGTTGCTCTGGCGGAAGGTCGCGGGCAGCTCACGCAGGGCACGGTCGAGCGCCTGGCTCTGGCCGGCGATCGAAGCGAAGGCGGTGTTGGCGTTGGAAACCGAGGAGGCGAGCGCGTCGCTGCGCGCCGAGAGCGCCGTGAAGAGATCCGCCGAGCCGACGATGAAGCGGCGCAGCAGCCGCTGGTCCGCGGTCAGCTCACCGAAGAAGGCGTCGGTCCGGTTGAGCGCCGGCCCGAAGTACTTGTAGGTCTGGTTGGCCTGCTTGCCGCGGCCCGCGTAGATCGCCGCGTTGCCCTGGATGAACTGGCTGAGCGCCTTGCGGACCCCGGGCGTGAAGGTGTTGAAGAGCTGGTCGAGGTCGACCGAGGTCGTCGTGGAGGCAAGTCCCAGCGTGGCGCCCCCCGGCAGCGCCGGGTTGCTGTTCGGCCCGGGCGAGATCGAGACGTAGTGGTTGGCGACACCGGCGAGCGAGGTGGCGCGAATCACCGCAGTCGAGCCCTCGTGGAGCTGCTGGTCGATGGTGACGTGGACGCTGGCGAGGTTGTCGGGGGTCAGCTCGATGCTGTCGACCGAGCCGATCGGCTCGCCGCCGACCAGGACCTGGTTGCCGTTGACGAGCTGGCCGCCGTTCTGGAAGAGGAGGTCGTAGCTGTAGCCGCCGTTGCCGTTGACGACCAGCGCGATGACGAGGACGACGAAGGCGACGATCGCCCCCGCGGCGGCGGCGCGGGCGAGCGTCGGCCTCCGGGTGAGCACCGGTCGTCGCTCCTCTCCTGATGGATTCGCGGACACGCGGGTCGTTCTCGCCTCCCGTTCCCCGGCCTCCGACCCGGTGGAACTGGCGAAAGGATCGTATCCGAGGCGCCCGGCGGAGAACGCCGCTTTTCGGCCGTGTTAACTGGAAAACAACGTCGCCTGGCAGACCCGGCCGGGTGCGGCAAATCCGCGGCGGCGATCAGCGGAAAACACGTACTGCCGAGCCATCCGGGTCGCTACTCTGGATGTCTAGATCGCTAAGTGGGCAGGGAAGAAAGAGGAGAGGCCCCATGCGTAAGCGATTGACTTTGACGGCGAGTCTGGCCGTGGCAGTGCTGGCCCTAGCCGCGACCGCCGCTCTCGCCGGGGCTCCCCCGGCCGGCCCCGACGGCAACGTCCAGGACATGAAGGCGACCTTCTCGCCCTCGAAGCTCTCGAGCACCAAGTTCCAACCGGCCGTGCTGAACGTCGTGACCGACCTGTCCACCACCACCGCCGCCAACGGCGTCCCGGTTCCGGCCATACGCGCCGTGCTCGACTTCGACAAGAGCATCCAGCTCTTCACCAAGGGCATTCCGACATGCTCCAACGCGAAGCTTCAGAACCAGTCGACGGACCTCGCGAAGGCGGCCTGCCCGAAGTCGATCGTCGGCGGCGGCGCTGCGACGGTGCTTCTCCCAGTCGGCAGCACCGTCTTCACCGAGAACGTCACGGTGACCGCCTTCAACGGCGTCCCCCAGGACGGAAAACCGGTGCTCCTCCTGCACACCTTCGGCGCCACGCCGGTCCAGGTTGCGACCGTCCTCACCGGCGTGATCAGCAACTACAACAAGCAGGGCTATGGCCCCCGCATCGATATCCAGATCCCGGCGATCGCGGGCGGCACCGGCGCCCTCACCCACTTCCAGACCAAGGTGAATAAGAAGTACACCTTCAAGGGCCAGAAGCGCAGCTACGTCAGCGCCAAGTGCCCGAGCAACAAGAAGCTGCATTACCGCGGCGCCTTCACCTTCGCGGACAACGTGACCCTGACCCCCGTGCACTTTCAGAAGTGCACGCAGAAGAAGTAGATCTACTCGGTTGCGATGCGTTCGGCCTCTTCGGGGCCGAGGTACGGGGTGAGGATGAACTCGACGAGGTCGGGGAGGAGCTCTTCGAGCTGTTCGGTCTCTGCCGGCTAGGACGCGGCGGGAGATCAGGGAGACCATGCCGCCTACCAGGGCGTCCTCGGTGGTTGGGGTGAGGGCGGCGGTGCCGCTGACGACGGCGGCCTCCTGGCGGCCGGCGCGGAAGAAGGGGACGAAGCCTTTGATCGCCTCGTCGTAGCGCTCCACCACGGCGGGGCCGGCGACCTGCGCCTCGACCATCGCGAGGCGGGCGAGGTTGGGCTCGGCGGCGAGGAAGGCGAGCATCGCGGCGACGCCGGACTTGACCGCGTGAGGCCAGTCCTCGCCCGACTCGAAGGCGGCCTGGATCTGCTCGCGCAGCTTCTCCATGACGATCTCGTAGGCGGCGACGAAGCACTCGTCCTTGCTGGAGAAGTGCTCGTAGAAGGTGCGGCGGGAGACCGCCGCGTGGCGGGTGATGTGGGCGATCGTGGTGCCGCCGTAGCCATGTTCGGCTACCGCCTCGGCGAGACCGGCGATCAGCCGCTCGCGCTGGTTGTGGGCGATGAACTCGCGCGGCAGGCCGTGGCGGCCCGGGGGCAGGCGGGCCAGCTCCGGCGGCAGCTCCTGCTCCTCGGGCTTCTGCGCTTCAGGCGCCATGTCCTCCCGACGATAGCGGCCGAGGTGGGCGCCGTTGCCGCGCCGCAGCTCCTCCAGCGCCGCCTCGATCCCCAGGTAGGGCATCACGGCGGTCGCCATCAGCTGGGGGACGAGGGTGGGCAGCTCGGCGTGGGCGCCCCGCACGACCTTGGCGTAGATCTGGCCGTAGGCGGCGCCGGCCAGCGCCTCCGCCGTGGTGCGGGGCACCGCCTCCGGATCCTCCATCTCCTGACGACCGGCGTCGATCAAGCGAGGTGATGACGCGCATCGTCATGTCGCGCCGGGCGCGTGCCGCGTCCCCGGCGGCGAGCACCTCCACCCCGAAGGAGGCGCGGCTGGGGTCGCTGCAGAGGGAGCCGATCGTGCCCTCGGCGACGGCGCGCAGCCGGTCGGGCCAGTCCATCGCGCTGTTGTAGGCGCGGAGCATCTCCTCCATGCACTCTTCGTTGATCTCCTGCCATGCGGTGAGGAAGCAGTCGTACTTGCCACGGAAGTGGCGGTCGAAGGCGTCGCGGTCCAAGCCCGCCTGCTCCAGCACCATCTCGATCGTGGTACCGAGGTAGCCGTGCTCGGCTGCGACCTCGATCAACGCCTCGACGATGCGGGCCCGCTCCGGCGACGTGTCGGAGCGGGCGGGCGCGCTTGTCCGCAGCACTTAGCCCTGGGGCCTCCAATCCCTACCTTGGTTGCCGCGACCGTTCGGTCGCGGCGACCGCGCTCCCTGACGCGGCATTCCCCCCGGCATGATCAGCCGACGGCGCTGACTGCTACCGCCGCCTCGTCCTTGGCGGCGGCGGCGCCGAGGTAGGGGGTAAGGGCAAACTCGACGAGCTCGGGGAGGAGGCCCTGGATCTGGTCGCTCTGCCCCATGATGATGCGCTGGTAGATGATCCAGAAGATGCCGCCGACGATCGTCTCCTCCAGCGTCTCCGGCAGCTCGTCGCCTTTCGAGGTGAACTCGCGGCCCAGCCGGAAGAGCGGGACGAAGGCCTGGATCGAGCGCTCGTAGCGCTCGACCGCGGCCGGCCCGGCCGAGAGCGCCTCGACGATGCAGGTGCGGGCCAGGGCGGGGTGGCCGGCAACGTACTCGAGGAAGGCGGCGAGGCCGACCCGGACGCCCTGGGGCCAGTCGTGCTCCCCGACCGTGGCGGCGGCCTCCATCACCCGGCGCATCGCCTCTTCGACGGCGTGGTCGGAGGCGGCGAGGAAGCAGTCCTCCTTGCTGGAGAAGTTCTCGTAGAAGGTGTTGCGGGCGATCCCGGCGCGCTTCACGATGTCGGCGACGGTGACGGCCCGGTAGCCCTTGTCGACGGTCTCCTCGGCGAGGGCGTTGATGATGCGGGCGCGCTGGTGGCGAACGATGAACTCGCGAGAGAGGGGGTGCCGCCCGGGCGGCACGCGCACCGCGGTGGAAGCACGCTCGGCCACGAGATCCATGGTACTCGCGAAACGCTACTGTCTAAAACCATCGAATACCGCTACAGTACCCGAGACAGTCCGTTTATTTACGGCTACGTAGAGCCATATGGCGACCAAGACCGAGCGGCGGCAAGAGCATCGAGAGCGGCTCCTGGAGGGGGCGCTGATCGCGGTCGGCGAGGAGGGCTACGAGGCGGCCAGCGTGCGCTCGGTGCTGGACCGCGCGGGCCTCTACCGGCAGGCCTTCTACGACAACTTCGCCGACAAGGACGAGTGCTACCTGGCGGCGTTCGACTTCGGGGTGGAGGGGGTGGCGGAGCGACTCGGCGCGGCGGTTGCCCGGGCGGGCGAGGGGGCCGACTGGCGCTCGCGGATGCGGGCGGGCCTGGCCGAGCTCCTCGCCTTCTGCGAGGACGAGCCGACGGTGGCGCGGGCGCTGATCGTCGAGGTGCACGTGCCGGGTGGCGAGGCGCTTCTGAGGCGGGCGGCGGCGATGCGGCGGGCGGCGGCGTTCGTCGACACCGCTCGGGGGGAGCTGGGCGAGGGTGAGGAGGCGCCGCCGTCGATCACCTCAGAGGGGATCGTGGCGGGGATCCACGCCGTCATCTACTCGCGGCTGGCGACCCCGCCGGAGGGCGGCGGCGAGCCGGAGTTCCGCCCCCTCCTCCCGGAGCTGATGCACCTGGCGGTGCTCCCCTACTTCGGCAGCGAGGAGGCCGCCGCCGAGATGCAACGAGCGACCGCTCAGCCCTGAGTCGAGCACCTAGCCGGCCTGCGCCTCGGGAGCTTCGTTCCCGTGGATGTCGATCGTCGGCAGGATGCGGTCGAGCCAGCTCGGCAGCCACCAGACGCGCTCGCCGAGCATCAGCATCAGCGCCGGCAGCAGGACGATTCGAACGACCGTCGCGTCGAGGATGACGGCGACGGTGAGGCCGATGCCGAGCTGGCTGACGGTCGCGATGCTGGCGGTGCCAAAGGCGATGAAGACGGCCATCATGATCGCCGCCGCGCCGGTGATCACGCGGGCCGTTTTCTCCAGCCCGAAGGAGATCGAGGTGGCGTGGTCGGCGCCCTGCTCGTGGCTCTCGCGCATCCGCATCAGCAGGAAGACGGCGTAGTCGATCGAGAGCCCGAAGACGACGCCGAAGATCATCGTCGTGCTGACCGCGTCGATGTAGGTGTGACCGCCGAGCGGATAGCCCTCGGGCACGTTGAAGAGCAGGGTGAGGACACCGAAGGCGACGCCGACGGTGGCAAGGTTGAGCGCCACGGCGAGCGCAGCCAGCAGCAGGGCCCGGAGCACGAACACGAGCATCAGGAAGGTGGCGATGGTGATCGCCGCCACGATCCAGGGGATGCGGGCCCGCGTCACCTGGTCGTAGTCGTTGACCGTCGCCGGCCCACCGGCGACGCCGGTGGACAAGCCGGTATCGCGGCTGAAGCTGCCGGCGAGATCCTGGAGACGGCGGTAGAGCCGGGTGGAGCCGGGGGTGTTGAAGGTGTACGTGGGGATGACGTTGATGTTGGCCGCCTGGCCGCCGTGCTGGAGATCGATCGTCGAGCCGGCGCGCTCGCGCTGCTGCGGCGGCGCTCCGTCCAGCGTCGAGAGGACGAAGTAGCCGGAGTTGAAGAGGCCGGGCGACTGAGTTCGTGCGCGCTCCACGTTGCGCTGAAGCGCGTTGCCCCCGGCGAGCACCCTGACTCCGGCGCGACGCAGGCCGCTCTGGATGGGTCGCGACTGGCGAAAGCCGTCGGAGAGCCGGCGGGCGAGCTCGACGGTGCCGCTCTGGAGCTGGGAGATGCCCCCGGCGAGCCGTTCGGCGACGCCGGTGGGCGGGCGAGGCCGGCGTTGAGGGGCTTGGCCGCGTTGGCGAGGCGCTCCATCCCGCTCGCCAGCGTCTTGCTCCCCTTGGTCAGCTGAATCTCGCCGAGGTTCAGCCTTTTCAGCTGCTTGAACATTTTCTCCAAGGTGGGGTCCGCGGTGTTGACCAGCCAGGCGACGATGTTGTCGGCGTCGTCGGCGTCGCTCTGCAGCCGGTCGCTGCAGGGCGGACAGCTCGGCCGGCAGGCCGGTGTAGCCGGCGCTGTAGGGCTGACCGTTGGAGGGATCGGTGCCGCTGACCGCGGCGGTCGCCTGGCGGACGGCGTCGAGCGCCGCCGCGTAGTTGGGGTCGGTTTTCCCGACGGTCATCCCCTGGAGCTGCTGCCAGGCCGTCTGGAGCTGGTCGTTGGCGGTTTTCGCGGCGGATTCGAGCGGCGGCAGCTCGCTGTCGAGCTCGTTGTGCAGATCGCTCTTCAGCCGCTCGGCGCTGGGATTGACGTTGGAGATCAGGTTGGCCCTGAGGTCGTGCGCCGCGAACTTGAGGGCGAGGGTCCCGAGGATCGTCTGCTGCTGCCCCGCGGCGAGCTTGCGCGACCCCACGGCGAACTTGTCCAGGGCGTCGACCGCCTGAGCGCTGCCGGCGCTGGCCTGGGCCAGCCCCCGGGCAAGCGCGCCGGCCCCCGCTGCGGCCTGCCCCGAGCCGCTGCCGAGCAGGACCGCGCCGTAAGTGGCTTTGGCGAGGCCGGTGCGGAGTTGGCCGACGCCACCGGCGGCGCGCCCCAGGCTGACGCCGAGTTTGCGCACGCTCGAGATCGAACCCAGGCCGGGGATGGCGCGGCCGGCGAGGACGTCTTCGCCGAGTTTCTGGACAGGTTTGACGCGGCGGGCGATCTGGTCGGGGCCGATCACCGCCCGCACCCCCGGCAGGGCGGCGAGCTGGCGCTGCCAGCTCGACAGCTCCGCGAGGTGGGTGGAGTCGGTGATCGTGCCGTCGTTCGTCGCGGCGAGAACCGAGAAGGGCGCCGAGAAGCCCGACCCGATCGCCCGGTTGATTAGCGCCGCATCGCGCCTGGCGGAGTCGCTGGACGGCAACTGGTTGGTGCTGGGAGGCCCGGTCTTGAGGGCGATCGCCGGGGCGGCCAGTATGAGCACCACCCCCCCGATCACCGCGGCGGCGAGCTTCGGCCGGGCCAACGCGGCTCCCACGGCGACCATCAGGCCCGAATCGTCGGTGGCCGGCTTGCCGATTCGCCAGCGGTCGACGTTGGGGCCGAGCAGGGCGAGCAACCCCGGCGCCACCAGCGTCGAGGTGAGCACGCTGATCATGACGACGACGATCACCGTGGTGGCAAGCGAGATCAGCAGGGAGCCCGGCACGATGAAGATCGATACGAGCATCGAGAGGAAGAGGGTGCTGCCGGCGAACACCGTGGTGCGGCCCGCGGTTCGCCGGGTCGTCCGGGCGGCCGTCGCGGGAGTGGCGCCGCCGGCCAGCTCCTCGCGGAAGCGCGAGACCATCAAGAGGGCGTAGTCAACCCCCAAAGCGAGGCCCATCATCGAGCTGACGGTGAGCGCAAAGGCGTCGACCGAGTAGTAGTTGCTGGCGATCGTGAGGACGCCCCGTGAGCTGATCACGGTGATCACGCCGAAGATGAGCGGGATCATCGCCGCGACGGGCGAGCGGAAGACGAGCAGGAGGACGAGGAGGAGGAACGGCAGTGCGATCAGCTCGTCCTGCTCGGCGGAGTGGATCGACTCGTCCTGGATCGCCCGCGAGATGCTGGCGTAGCCGGTCTGGGTGGCTCGCACGGGCGGCTTTATCTGCGCGGCGAGGGTGTCGTTGAGATAGGGGACCGTGTCTTTGACCGCCTTGTCGAGCCCGACGTGGAAGTCAGCGAGGATCAGCGCCTTGTTTGGGCTGGGACGAAGGTTGCTGACGCCGCCCTGATCCCAGGGGGAAAGTGTGGTGACGGCCGGATCGCGGCGCAGCACGCGAATCAGCGCCGGCCCCTGTCTGTCGAGGGCGGCGGCGGGGCCGCGCAGCAGGATCGGGAAGGGCGCCGAATCGCCGAAGTAGCGCTCCAGCATCGCGTTGGCCCGCGAAGACTGGGTGCCGCCCACGTCGAGGGAGGTCGGCGAGAGCCGGCTCTCGACGTTCAGCCCGACCACGCCGAGGAAGGCGATCACAAGGGCGGCGGCGGCGAGGGTTCGCTTGGGGTGGCGCAGTGACAACGGCATGCGGGGGCCGTCGCCCTCGGGGCGCCGTCGCGTCGCTTTCCTGTCCTTATTGGTCAGTACGCGTCGCAATGCCACGGTGCACCTTGGCTGATCGGATTCCCCTTCCCCTGGCCCGCCCCGTTTCTTTTGGAAACCAGAAATGCGGGCGGTTGCTTATACCAGCCCAGGCACGGGATCACCTTTGTTTGTTGATTACGGATTTTGGAAGAAATCGCCGATTCCCTAAAGTAGAGCGGTGGCACGGGCTGAAGACAGCATCAGCGAGCTTCAACGGCTGCCACGTGGGCGGCACGGGCTCTCCCGCGAACAGGTAGCCGCCCAGCAGCGTGCCCGGATTCTGGCGGCGATGGTGGACGTCTGCGCCGAGCGGGGCTACGCCGAGACCCGCGTGGTCGACGTGATCAACGTCGCCGGAGTTTCGCGCAAGACCTTCTACGAGCTGTTCGACGACAAGCAGGCGTGTTTCCTGGCCGCTTTCGAGGTGGCGCTGGCGATGCTGCTGGACGTGACGACCGGCGGGTTCGAGGCGCCGGGGGGCGCCTCGTGGGCCACGCGGGTTCGCTACGGGCTGGCAGCTTTCCTGAAGATCATCGCCGACCGCCCGGCGGCGGCGCGCTTCGCGATCGTCGAGATCCAGGCCGCGGGGCCGAAGGCCCTGGCCAGGCGCGACGCCGCGATCCGCCAGTTCACGCACTTCATCGAGGCGGGGCGGTCGGAGGCCTCGTCCGAGCTGCCCGGGCTGACCTCGCTCGCCCTGGTCGGCGGGGTCTACGAGTTCCTCTACAGCGAGATCCTGCACGGCGCGACGGCGCAGCTCCTGTCGCGCCTGCCGGACCTGATGTACTGGATCACGCAGCCCTTCCTCGGCCCCGAGGGGGCGGCGGAACAGCGCCGGCTGGCCCGCGATCTGTTGAAGCAGCAGGCGGGCGGGTAAGGTCTGCGGATGGGGAGGAGGCTCAAGTGGGGGATTAGCGTGACGGCGATCGCCGTCATCGCGGTGGCCGGCGTCACCTACGGACAGGTGATCAAAGCCGGGAACCTCGTGATCACCGTCGACGGCGGCTTCTCCCCGACCGCGCTGCCAAAGAGCGTCGACGCTCCGATCCTGATCAAGGGGCACGGAAGCATCGGCACCGCCGACGGCTCCTATCCGCCGATCATCAAAACCCTCACCTTCGAGTTCGACAAGCACGGCTCGGTCGAGACGCGGGGGCTGCCGGTCTGCAGGACGGGGCAGCTCACGAACACGACGGTCCCGGTCGCCCGAAGGCATTGCCCGGATGCGATCGTCGGCACCGGGCTCGGCAAAGCGGTGGTCATATTCCCGGATGCGAATCCGATCCCCGCGCAATCGCCGATCACGCTCTTCAACGGGCCGAAGAAGGGCGGCAACCCGACGATCATCGCGCACGCCTACACGACGATCCCGGCGCCGACCACCTTCGTCGTGCCGATCACGATCGAGAAAATCCACGACGGCCGCTACGGCTACCGGACCCAAGCGGAGATCCCTCCGATCGCGGGCGGCTATGGGGTGCCGACCTACGGCCGCATAAAGGTCGACAGGAAATGGACCTACAAGGGCAAGAGGCTCAGCTTCATCAACGCCCGCTGCGCCGACGGCCGCCTCCAGGCCCGGGGTGACTTCCGCTTCAACGACGGGACCGACCTCAGCGGCACGTTCTTCCGGCCGTGCACCGTCCGCAAGTAACACGGGCGCTCGGCGCGGCGGCTGTCCTCTTCGCCATTCTGCTGGCTGCCGGGGTCGCCTCCGGCGCGCGGGTGGTGCTGGGAAACATCGTGATCGTCGCGGACGGGTCCTTCCACCCGAACGCCCTGCCGAAAAAAACCTACGCGCCGATCAGCCTGCAGGGCCACGCAACCATTTCGACAAAGGACGGCACCACGCCGCCGCCGCTCAAAACGATCCTCTTCCTCTTCGATCGCAACGGACACCTGGAGACGCGTGGGCTGCCGGTTTGCCAGCCCGGTGAGATCGCGAACACGACCGTCGAGGTGGCGCGGACGAGGTGCAAGAGCGCAATCGTCGGCACCGGCTTCGCGACGGCGGTCGTCACCCTGCCGGGCCAGGCGCCGGTCAATGCCTCCTCCCCCCTGACCTTCTTCAACGGGCCGCGCCAGGGGGGCAACGCGACGGTCGTCATCCACGCCTACGCGACGGTTCCGGCGCCGACCACCTACGTGGTGGTGACGACGATCGCGAAGGTGAACAAGGGCCGCTTCGGCTACGAGGTCTCGACCGACGTGCCCTCGATCGCCGGCGGTTACGGCTCCCTGACAAGCGGGAAGCTGGCGATCCACCGCGTCTACACCTACAAGGGCCGCACCTACGGCTACACCTCGGCCCGCTGCGCCGACGGCCTCCTCGAGGCCCGCGGCAGGTTCACCTTCGCCGACGGCACGGTCGTAGCCGGCACGGTCTTCAAGCCCTGCCGAGTACGCGGCTGAAGCAGCCGCGATCTACCGCGTCGGAATGGGCCGTGAAGGACTCGAACCTTCAACCTTGAGCTTAAGAGGCTCCTGCTCTACCGGTTGAGCTAACGGCCCGGGCGGGCAAGTATAGGAAGCGCAGAGGGCCTACGGGCCGAGGGGACTGCTGCCTCCGGAGAGACCGCCAAGGGGGTTCTGGAGTTCCTGCTTGCCCTGGCCCTTCTGGGCCTTGGCGAGGGCCTGCTGCTGCTTCTGGAATTTCTTCGCCTGTTTGCGGATCGCGGCGAGCTGGGTCTTGACGCTCTTCGCCTGGGACTTGGAGGTGGTCAGCCCCTCGGCCTGCTTGACCGCCCTGTCGCCTCCCTTGAAATCGAGCGAGTAGTACTCGTAGATCGCCAGGGTGCTGACCGTGCCGAGGTTGGGACGCGCGTCGGCGACGATCCGCTGGGCCTGGGCGGCGGCTTTCACGTCGGCATCTGCCTCGGCGCTGGTGGTCGCCGCCTGGGCCAGGGAGAAGAGGGCGGTTGCGGCGAGCTGGGCGGTGGCCGGGCTGGGCGCCCTGGGGGCTTGCTTGAGGTAGCGCGCCCAGGCGCCGGCGGCCTGCTGGTACTCGGCGCGGGCCTCCGGGGTGACCGTCTGCTGCTGGGTCGTCGGGTCTATCTGGACGAGGCTGTTGCCGGCGCTGATCCGGGTGCGGGTGAGGGCAAGCAGAAGGGCCTGGTTGCCGGGATCGTTCTTCAGCTTGCGCTCGAGGTTGGCGGCCTGGCTGTCGAGGGCGGCGCTGGCGCTGTTCGAGGTGCCGCCGGTGCCGAGCAGGCCGCCGATGTTGACCGGGCCGACGACGAGGAAGAGGCTGGCTCCCATCAGGACCGCGAGGATCGCGTAGACGACTTTGACGACGTGCCTGCGCCGTCCCCGGAGGTCGAAGACCATGCGTCGTTCGCCGCCGTCTGCCATCTAGCTTCTCACCGCTCCTGGGTCGAGGGCTTGGTCAAACCTCCCGCCGCCCCCGGCCTGCCGAAGGCGCGCGCGAGCAAGATACTCAACTCGTAGAGGGCGAGCAGGGGAACCATCTCGATCAGCATCGAAACCGGATCGACGCCGGGCAGCGCAGCGGCGACGATCGCGATCGCCAGGTAGGCGTAGCGGCGGTTGGCGGTGAGCTGGCTGACCTTGACGATGCCGAGGCGGGTGACGGCGACGATCGCCAGCGGAAGCTGGAAGACGATGCCGCAGGCCAGTGTCGTCATCCCGAAGAAGCCGTAGTAGTCGCGAGCGCGGACCTGGACGTTGAACTGGCTGTCGTTGAAGCCGAGCAGGAAGTGGACGGCGGCCGGCATCACGACGAAGTAGCCGAAGGCGACGCCGGCGACGAAGAGGACCGGAGCGAGTAGGAGGATCGGCAGGACCACGCGGCGCTCGGCATCGCTGAAGGCGGGCAGGACGTAGGCGTAGAGCTGGTAGAGGACGATCGGCAGGGAGAGGACGATCGCGCCGTAGATGGCGACGGTGAGGGTGGTCGTGAAGGGCTCGGTGACGCCGAAGGTGAGCAGCTTCTCGTGGGCATGCGGAAGGGGGCCGGAGGCGATCTCCAGCAGCAGGTGGTTCTGCCAGAAACAGAGCGCCAGGGCGACGCCGAAGACCGCGAGGGAGACGACGATGCGGGAACGGAGCTCATCGAGGTGCTCGACGAGGGTGAGGCGATCCTCGTGGGAGACCGCCTTGACGCGGCGGGGCATCCCGGCTGGCACCTCAGGTCCGCTTGTGGCCGACCGGCTCGTGCTTGCCGGCGGCGATCTCCTGCGGAGGAGCCGGCTCGTCATCGTCGTCGTGCTCGCCGCTGATCGAGCCGCGGAACTCGCGGATGCCCTTGCCCAGCGAGCGACCCAGCTCGGGGAGGCGCTTGGGCCCGAACACCACGAGGGCGATGATCAGAACGACGACGATCTCCAGGGGGCCGATGTTTCCAAGCATCGATCCATGGTACAGACGCGCGCTATTGGGGAGGCGTGGCTACCTGTTTCTGGGGTTTTCGCGATCTACTGCGGCAAATTGCGGATGGAGTGGCCTTCTCGCGGGTTCGATAGTTGAACCATGCGACGCACTCGCACCGAGACGAAGACCACCACCGGGCTTCACGTCTGCCCGGAGTGCAAGTCGCGGCTGGTGCAGCCGACCTGCTGGGAGCAGGCGGCGCCCCAGGGCCACTGGCGCCTGTGGCGGCGCTGCCCCGAGTGCGAGTGGGAGTGCGACAGCGTCCACGGCGAGCGGGAGATCGACGCCTTCGACGAGGAGCTGGACCACGGCACGCAGGAGCTGGTCGAGAACCTGAAGTCGCTGGAGCGGTCGATCATGGAGGAGATGGCCGAGACGTTCGTGGCGGCGCTCGAAGCGGACCTGATCTTCGCGGACGACTTTCAGCTGTAGCGCTGGACCACGCCGTCCGCGACAAGCCCCAGCAGCTGCTTCTGCTCGGAGTCGAAGGCCGGGGAGTCGAGTTGCCGCTTTGCGGCGGCGACCATCTCGAGGGCGCGGGAGCGGACCTCCTCGAGGGCGCCGGTCGCGGCGATGCGGTCGCAGAGGGCCTCGGCTGAGGTCGGGTCCAGGGAGCGGAGGTCGGCGGAGCGGATGCCGGGGTCGACCTCGGCGGCGGCGATCAGCGGCAGGGTGACGGTACCGTCGAGCAGGTCGGTGCCGCGCGCCTTCCCGGTCCGCTCGGGCGGGCCGGAGACGTCGAGGACGTCGTCGAGCAGCTGGAAGGCGAGGCCGACCTCGGCCCCGAACTCCCGCAGCTCCGCTTCGCTCCCGCCGCCCGAGGCGGACCTCCCCATCAGGCAGGCGCACTCGAACAGCTTCGCCGTCTTCAGCCGGCAGCGGTCCAGGTAGCGCTCCTCGCTTATCCCGGTGTCGAAGGCGTCGTGGCGCTGGGCCAGCTCGCCGCGGGCGAGCGCGACCGAGGCCTCGCTGAGCAGCTCGACGGCGCGGCCGTCGCCGGCCTCCGCCAACAGCGCGAAGGCCCGGGAGAAGAGCAGGTCGCCGGTCGCGACCGCGCGGTCGCGACCGGAGGTGGCGGCGACGGTCGGCTGCCCGCGGCGCAGCGGCGCGTCGTCGAGGACGTCGTCGTGGACGAGGGTCGCCATGTGGACCAGCTCGATCGCGGTCGCGGCGCGGACCGCGGCGTCGCCTCCTCCCTCCCCGCCGCAGAGCAGGACGAGCAGCGGGCGCAGCCGCTTGCCGCCGGCCACCAGGGTCGTCGTAGCGTCCTCGGCGAGCGGCTCGCCGTGCCCGCCGCTCAACTCGCGCAGGCCTGTCTCCACCTCACCCAGCCGCACCGGCAGCCAACGACTCGATGCGTCGAGGACCGCCGTGACCGGCGGCGGGACGGCCGAGCGGCGGGTCACCCGCGAGCGCCGCTGTGGATCGCGATGATCCCGCCGGCGAGGATCGTGTACCGGATGGGCTCCAGGCCGGCGGCGTCCATCTTGGCGGCGAGGTTGTGCGGGTCCGGGAAGCTGCGAACCGACTCGGGGAGATAGGCGTAGGCCTCCGAGTCGCCCGCGAGGGCGCCGAGCGCGGGAACCACGCGGTCGAACCAGAGCGAGTAGAAGCTGGAGAGCGGCGGGCGGCGAGGTTGGGTGATCTCGAGGATGACCAGGCGACCGCCGGGCCGCAGCACACGGGCCATCTCCCGCAGGCCGCGGTCGAGGTCCGCGAAGTTGCGGACGCCGAAGCCGACGGTGACGGCGTCGAAGCGACCCGCGTCGTAGGGGAGCTGGAGAGCGTCAGCCCACTCGAAGCGGACCCCCTCGACTCCGCGCTGCGCCGCCTTCTCGCGCGCCAGATCCAGCATCGGCTCGGAAAAGTCGCAGCCGACGACCCGGCCGCCCGGAGCGACGCGCCCGGCCAGCTCCAGCGCCAGGTCGCCGGTGCCGCAGCAGACGTCGAGGGCGGAGTCGCCCGGGCCAAGCTCGGCGCGGTCGGCGGCGCGGTCGCGCCAGCGGTGGTGAAGTCCGGCGGTCATCACCGAGTTCAGCGCGTCGTAGCGACCGGCGATGCGGTCGAACATGCGGTTGACCTGGTCCGCGAACTGGGCCGAGTCGCGAGACGGCTTAGTTGAGTGAGGAGAGGAAATCAGCCAGCTCGTTGAGCTTCTTCGGTGGCAAGTCCTGGAAGGAGGGCATGATACCCGGGCCGATTTCCACCGAGCGGATGATCGCGGCGCGCGGGATGAGCTGGGCGATGTGGGTCAGTTCCGGGCCAGGGCCGTTGTTTCCGTTCTCCCCGAGCTTGTGGCAGGCGAGGCAGCCGGAGCCGGCGACTACCTCCTTGCCGGCCTCGTAGCGCGGCGCGACCTTCATGTCGATCTCGGTCGGGGAGCCGCCGGTGGCGCCGAGGTAGGTGAGGTAGGCCATCGCGACGATCGTCAGGCAGCCGGCGGTGGTGGCGATCGGGCGGCGATCGGGGCGGCGCTCCGGCCCGCGGTCGTAGAACGGCAGGAGGAGGAGAAGGACCATGCAGATGGTCGGGATGCCGATCGTCGCGATCGGGACCAGCTCCGGCGGCTTGATCACCCGCAACAGCTCGAAGAGGAAGTAGAAGTACCACTCGGGCCGCGGCACGTAGGTGGTGGAGGTCGGGTCGGCCTTTGGGCCCTGCTCGGCGCCGAGAATCAGCGACATCGCGATGATCACGCCGACCACGATCAGCGCCATCGTCGAGTCCTTCATCACCGCGTAGGGGAAGAAGGGCTTGCCCTTCTTCTTGAGGAGCTCGTACTCCTCGAGGTATGCCTGCTTGTCGGCGGGCTTCATCGGGCTCCCGCGTCGAGTTGGGAGGTTGGCTCGGCTACCTTGGGACGCTCGGCGCGGACCCAGGGCGGCGCGGTGGTGCCGAGCTTGACGACCAGGTAGAGGTGGGCGCCGATCAGGGCGATGATCGCCCCCGGGACGAGCAGCATGTGGATCGAGTAGAAGCGGGCGAGGGTGGTGGCGCCGAACTCGGGCCCGGCCCGCAGGAAGTCGCTGAGGTAGGGGCCGAGCACCGGGCCGGTGCCGTTGATGTTGATGCCGACGATCGAGGCCCAGAAGGAGCGCTGGTCGAAGGGCAGCAGGTAGCCGGTGAAGGACATCGTCATCGTCAGGATCAGCAGCACGACGCCGATCACCCAGTTCAGCTCGCGCGGGTACTTGTAGGCGCCGAAGAAGAAGGTGCGGCCCATGTGGAGGAAGACGAGGATGACCATCACGCTCGAGCCCCACTTGTGCATGCCGTGAACGAGCTGGCCGAGGAAGACGTCGTTGTTGATGTGGGAGATCGAGGCGTAGGCCTGGGTCGCCGAGGGCGTGTAGAACATCGCCAGGAAGACGCCGGTGACCGCCTGCACGATGAAGGCGAAGAGGGTCGCGGAGCCGAGCGTGTAGAACCAGTTGGTCCCCTTCGGCACCTTGCGGTAGAGCATCCCGGTGAGGAAGCCGGTGGCGCCGGTGCGCTGGTCGACCCAGGCGAGAACGTCGGCGGGCGCCTCCTTGGCTTTGCCGGCGAGGCGCTCGGCGTCGGTGGGGCGCTGCGGCGGGGAAGTCTTGAGGTCGGACGGAGCGGGAGCCTTGCTCGACCCAGCCTCGCCCGGCTTGGCCGGCTTGCGGAGCGGAGCGGGGACGATCAGGTCGGGGATCTTCATCGAGGTTGCCTACCTAGCCGCCGGCGGGCGGTGGGAAGGTGGACGGGCGCGGCGGGTAGAGGTACTCCCAGATGCCGCCGGTGAACTCGCCGGGGTCGCGGGCGCGGACCGGCTCCAGCTGCGAGGTGACGCTGTAGCGGGGGCCGATCTCCACCTGGCCGCCGCGGATACGGGTCTGAAAGCGGTCCAGCGGGCGCACCGGCGGTCCGCCGAGCCGCTTGCCCTGGAAGTCGTAGACGCCGCCGTGGCAGGGGCAGATGAAGTTCCCCGCGGCCACGACGTAGCGAACCGGGCAGCCGAGGTGAGCGCAGCGGTTGGAGATCGCGACGATCTCCTTCGGGTTCTCTTGGAGCTGGGATGAGCCCTTGCGGATGTAGGCGGTGGACTTGCCGGCGTCGCCGATCCCGTCGACCAGGGTGAAGACGACCTGGCGGTAGGTGTCCTCGACGAAGTCGCCGACCGGGCCGACCGCCTCCCAGCGCGCCTTGCCGCGGTCGAAGATCGGGGCGACCGCGAAGCCGACCGCGGGCAGGACGATCGCGAGGCCGGCAACCCCGCCAAGGCCCTGGGCGGCGATCGTGAAGGCGCGTCGGCGAGTCATCGACTCCCCCTCGAAGTAGCCGGGGGGATCGGGCTTGGGCCGCTCCTGCTGGGGGGGCTGCTCGGCCCCGCTGCGCTTGTCCACTTCCTCAGCCATTTCGCGGGCGGGGAGTCTATCTAGAGGCCGGGTGCCCGGAGGGCTTGCTTAACGTCCTCGTGGGGCTGCGACGGGCCGCGGCCGGCGGCGGCTGCGGACGCTTCCCACAGGGCCGGGGCGGACCCGGCGCGACCCTCGGCGTGGAGCTGGGCGCAGAGGCTGATCAGGTCGGCCAGCTCGCGGACCGCGGCAGGGTCGCCGAGCGCGGCGAGGCGCTCTATCCCGAGCGCGTAGAGATAGTCGCCGGCGAGCAGGGCGAGGTCGGGGTCATGGCCGGAAAGGAGGCGCGGCTCGCCGTAATGAAGGAGGTATCCCTCCCGCACCGACTCGACGACGAGCGCGTACTCGCCGGGGGCCGATGAGGCGCGTGGGCCGGCGGCGGCAAGGAGCCCGAAGACCGGCTCCTCGGTGGGATCGACGACGTGGGGAGAGATCGGCGTGTCCTCGTCGCGCAGGGCGGCGGCAAGGAGGACCAACGCGTCTTTCGGGTCAGCCTCCATCGGATCTCAGCTTGCGCTGTTCCTTTACCCAGTTATTTAGGGATAAAGCACAGCGGAAGGTCATTGGAGTGCCTCGTTCAGGGATTCGGCGGCCGCTTCGAGGGTGCGGTCGATTGTCGCCTCGTCGTGGGCTAGGGAGGCAAACCAGGCCTCGAACTGGGAGGGCGGCGGGTAGACGCCGCGCTCGAGCATGGCGCGGCAGAAGCGGGCGTGGGCTTCGATGTCGCAGGCCGCGGCGCCGGCGAAGTTGCGGACCGGCGCCTCGCTGAAGAAGAGGGTGAGGAGGCCGGGGGCGGAGGCGACCTGGAGGGGGCGGTCGCTCGCCAGCTCGGCGAGGCCGGCGGCGAACCGATCGGTCAACTCGGCGAGGCGAAGGTAGGCCGGGGCATCCAACTCGCGCAACGTCGCCAGCCCGGCTGCGACAGCCAGGGGGTTGCCGGAGAGGGTGCCGGCCTGGTAGACGTCGCCGGCCGGGGCGATCCTCTCCATCAGCTCGCGCCGGCCGGCGAAGGCCGCCGCGGGGAGGCCGCCGCCGAGCACCTTGCCGAGGACCGTGAGGTCGGGTTGGACCCCGTAGAGCTCCTGGGCGCCGCCGCGGGCGACGCGGAAGCCGGTGATCACCTCGTCGAAGACGAGCAGCGCGCCCGCGTCGGCGGTCGCCTCGCGGAGGAACTCGAGGAAGCCGTCCTCGGGCGGGACGACGCCCATGTTGGCGGCGACCGGCTCGGCGAGGAGAGCGGCAACCGGGTGGTCGGAGAGGGCACGGGTGACCGCGTCGCGGTCGTTCCAGGGGACGACGACGGTGGCCGCGGCCTGGGCGGCGGTGACGCCGGGGCTGGACGGGATGCCGAGTGTCGCCAGGCCCGAGCCGGCGTCGGCGAGGAGGCCATCGGAGTGGCCGTGGTAGGCGCCGGCGAACTTGACGACGACCTCGCGGCCGGTGGCGGCGCGGGCGAGGCGGACGGCGCTCATCGCCGCCTCGGTGCCGGAGCTGGTCATGCGGATCATCTCCGCCGAAGGAACGCGGGCGACGACCTCCTCGGCCAGCTCGACCTCGGCGACGGTGGCGGCGCCGTAGCTGGTGCCGCGACCGGCGGCCTCGGCGACCGCCGCGACGACCGCCGGATGGGCGTGACCGAGGATCAACGGGCCCCAGGAGCAGACCCAGTCGATGTAGCGGTTGCCGTCGACGTCGACCAGCTCACAGCCCTCCCCCCGCTCCACAAAGATCGGCTCCCGCCCGATCTGCCGCATCGCCCGCACGGGCGAGTTAACTCCCCCCGGAAGGACCTTCACCGCCCGCTCGTACCACTCGGTGGACATGGACAACGCTACGTGCCCTCCCCGGTAGGGGTGGAGCGTCTTGTACTTTTTCCGCTGGATCGCCCGCGGACAGCCGCCTGCTGTCTTCGGAAAAAGTTAAGCGGAACCCCTGCCGGGGAGGGCATTAAGAATGCTCCGCTTCCCACTGTGAATACTCGTCAGTGAAGTAATGGAGGCGGGTCTTCTTGTACTCGGTCGAGGAGTAGAGGGTGGCGCGGTCGTCCGGGCCGATCCCGCACTCCTCGGCGATCGAGTCGAGGATCGCGTCGCACTCCTCCTTGGAGCGGCCGTGGGCCATCGTGAAGACGCTGTAGGGCCAGTCGGGGTAGGTGGGGCGCTGGTAGCAGTGGGAGACGCCGCGGAAGGAAGCCATACGGCGGCCGGTCTCCACGATCTCCCCCTCGGGCACCTTCCAAACGCCCATGCCGTTGGCGGAAAAGCCGGCGCGGCGGTGGAAGAGGACCGCGGCGACGCGGCGCAGCAGCTTGCGGTCGATCATCCCGCCCAGGTGCTCGAGCAGCTCGTCGGTACCGATCCCGACCGCGGCGGCGGCCTCGTCGTAGGGGCGCTCGGTCGCCTCCATCGGGCCCTGGAGGGCGCGGATCACCGCGATGTCGCGCTCGTCGTAAGGCTGGGGCTCCAGCTCGCGAGGCGGTGCGGCGTCGACCGCGGCGGGAAGTGCGCCGGCCCCCTTCTCCATCTCCAGGTTCACGTTGATCTTGAAGACGGTGAGGGCGGGGAGCCGGCGCATCGACTCGGCACCGGTCTCCCGCATCAGCACGTCGAGGGTGCCGGCCAGCCCCAGCTCGGAGTCGGGCGGGGTGGCGATCGTGAACCAGAGGTTGAAGTCGTGGGTGCGGAGGTAGTTGTGGGAGACGCCGGGGTGGGAGTTGACGACCGCGGCGGCGCGCTGGAGGTGCTCGGAGTCGACCTTGGCGGCGACCAGCATCGACTCGTAGCCGAGCGCGCGGGTGTCGAAGATCGGGGAGATCTCGCGGATGATCCGCTGGTCGAGGAGGCGCCGGGTACGGGCGAGGACGTCGTCCAGCTCCATCTCGGCCTCGGAGGCGAGGAGGGCGAAGGGCTCGGGGTCGAGAGGGAAGCTCGACTGGAGCAGGTTCATCAGCCGCTTGTCGGCCTCGTCGAGGGGGACGGCTGCGCCGACCTTGCGGGAGCGGGCCTCGGGCTGGGGGAGCTCCAGCGTTACTGAAGCCAAGCCGCGGCTTCCTTCGCGTAGTAGGTGACGATCGCGTCGGCGCCGGCGCGGCGAATCGAGGTCAGCGTCTCCAGCACGGCGGCCCGCTCGTCGATCCAGCCGTTGGCGGCGGCGGCCTTCAGCATCGAGTACTCGCCGGAGACGTGGTAGGCGGCGACCGGGGCGCCGGTCTCCTCCTTGACGCGGCGCACGATGTCCAGGTAGGGCGTGGCGGGCTTGACCATCACCATGTCCGCCCCCTCCTCGAGGTCGAGACGGGCCTCGCGGACCGCCTCGGCGGCGTTGGCGGGGTCCATCTGGTAGCCGCGGCGGTCGCCGAACTCGGGGGTCGACTCGGCGGCGTCGCGGAAGGGACCGTAGAAGGCCGAGGCGTACTTGGCGCTGTAGGCGACGATCGGGACGCCGGAGTGTCCCTCCTCGTCGAGCTGGTGGCGGATCGCCCCGACCCGGCCGTCCATCATGTCGCTCGGGGCGACCGCGTCGGCGCCGGCCTCGGCGTGGGAGACCGCTGTTTTGGCGAGCAGCTCGACGGTGATGTCGTTGTCGACCTCGCCGTCGCGGACGAAGCCGCAGTGGCCGTGCGAGGTGTACTCGCAGAGGCAGACGTCGGTGATCACCGTGAGGTCCGGGTGGGCCTCCTTGAGGGCGCGAACCGCCATCTGGACGACGCCCTCGTCGTCATAGGCGCCGCTGCCGCTTTCGTCCTTGGCCGAGGGGATACCGAAGAGCAGAACCGTGCCAACCTCCACGCTGGCAAGCTCTGTCGCCTCAGCGACAAGCTCAGAGATCGAGAATCGCTCGATGCCGGGCATCGACTCGATCTCTTCGCGGACGCCCTCTCCCGCTACCACGAAGGCGGGCTGGATCAGGTGTGACGGGGACAACGAGGTTTCGCGGACCAGAGCTCGCAGGGCCTCGGTGCGGCGCAGTCTCCGTAGGCGTGTTGCCGGGAAGGGCATCGCCACGATTCTAGGGTCCGGGGTTTTTCGCCGCGCTGGGGAGGACCGGGAGTGGGTCGCCGGAGCCTCCCCCGGCACCGCGGAGTGATTCTTGCCCGAAGGGCAGCAGATTCCACCGCCCACAGGGCGGTGGTGGGCTTCCGCCGACCCACTCCCGGTCCTCCCCTCAGACTGCCGAGAAGCGGCGCAGGGCGAAACGGGCGAGGAGGCCGTAAGCGACGGCCAGCGCCGCTAAGTGCAGCAGAGGAGTGGTGATCCCCGGGCCCGAAGCGTCCAAAGCTGCGGTCATTGCTTGCAGGGCTGGCTTGAAGGGGAAGAGCGCGGTTACCAACTTGATCGCGTCGTAGATGTTGGCGCCGACCGCGCCGGAGGGGATCAGGGACAGGAAGGCGATTGGCAAGGTGACCATGAAGGCGAGCAGAGAAACGGCGCGGACTTCGCGGGCGGCGGCGCCGAGGGCTGCTCCAGCCGCGGCTAGGGCTGCGCCGCCCATGAGTATTGCCACCAGCCATAGGCCGATGCGGCTCCAGTGGAGCGGGACGAACGGCTGCAGGCCGGCGAGCAGCAGCAGGGTCACCAGGAGACCGACCGTCATGCCCAGCCCCACCTTCTCGCCGAGTAGGGCCGAGCGCGACACCAGGCCGCGGGTGAGGCGGGAAAAGGCGTTCTCCTCCCGCTCGAGGGCGAGAGAGCCGGCGACCAGGAGGACCGTTACGAAGGTGAGCGTGAACGTCGCGGCGACGGCGATCGCGAAGACGTCGAGCGGGGGGGTCGAGGCGCTGACCACCTGCTTGTCGACCGCGATCGGCTGGGCGAGGCGGTCGAGCAGCGGGCCGGCGACGTCGAGGTTGTCCCGGGCCAGGACGGAGAAGTGGATCACCTGATCGAGCGAGTCGCGCAACGGGCCCGCCGGCAGTGCCGGCCGCAGCGCTATGAGGATCCGGGCGCTGGAGCGCATGCCGAGGATGTCGATCGACTGGCCGAGGATGCCGAAATGGCCGCCGTCGATGACCAGCTTCAGGTACTGACCGCCGGCCGTCGCGATGCGGCGGGCGATCAGCAGATTCGCCTGCGCGAGCAGCGAGTCGATGCGGTCGTTGACGAGGCCCGCCTTGACCGGGTCCTCCTGGTTGACGATCACGTCGACCTTCGGCGTGCCCGGGTTGAGCGTCGAGAGCGAGTTGATCTGGTCGACCAGGTCGGATGGCAGGATCAGCGCGGCGAGGACGTCGCCGGAGCGGACCTCGTCGATCGCCTCCTGGCGGTTCTTGACGTCGACGCACTGGACCCGGCTGCAGATCCGCGCGCGCGCGCCGACCGAGGGAAGCTGCGTTCCGCCGAGGCTGACCCGGGTGTCCTTCGGGACCTGGTTGAGGAAGGCGACCCTCGGCTTGCCGGGCTCGCGCGAGATCGCGAAACCGACGAGGACGGCGATCAGCACGGGATAGGCGATCAGCAGAAATGCCTGCAACGGCGAGCGGCGGAGGATCTGCAGGTCCTTGAGCAAGAGCCAGCGCATCAGTGCCCTCTGTGATGCAGGTAGGCGACGAAGGCTGTCTCGAAGTCCCGGTCGGCCGCCTCGGGCGCCTCGCGCCGGACCGCCTCTCGCAACTCCTCCGGCGGCCCGTCGAAGAGGCTTTCTCCGTCCGCGAGGACGAGCATCCGCCCCCCGTAGCGCTCCGCCTCCTGGATGTCGTGGGTGGAGAAGATGACGGTGGTGCCACGGCCGGCGAGCCCGCTGACGAACTCCCACAGCCGGGCGCGCTGGCGCGGGTCGAGCCCGACGCTGGGCTCGTCGAGCAGCAGCACGACGGGCCGCGAGAGCAGCCCGATCGCGATGTTGATCCGCTGCTGGTTTCCCCCCGACAGCCGAGCCACGATCTCTCCCCGCCGCTCCCCGAGCCCCGCCAGATCCAGCATCTCCTCGACCGAGGCGTGCGGGTCGTCGTGTCCCTCAAGTCGCGCGAACAGCAGCAGGTTCTCCTCGACCGTGAGCCGCCGATAGAGCGCCGCCTGCTGGGGCACCCAGCCCACCTCTCCCCGCGGCAGGCGCACATCTCCCTCGTCGGGCTTGACGATCCCCGCCAGAATCGAGAGCAGCGTCGTCTTGCCGGCGCCGTTGGGCCCGATCACCGCCAGCAGCTCCCCGGGGTGAGCCTCGAAGTCGACGCCGCGCAGGGCCGCGCGGTCGCCGTACCGCTTGACCAGGCCGCTCGCCTCCAACGCGGCCACACCGGTTCCGCTGGCTGCCATCGCCGCCGAACGCTACTGGCGCATTAGGGTCCACCGCATGAAGGTTCTGTTCATCGGGGACGTTGTGGGCGGACCGGGGAGACGGGGGTTGAGGGCCGCGATGCCCGCGCTGCGGGAGCGCCACGGGCCCGATCTCGTTGTTGTGAACGGGGAGAACTCGGCCGGGGGGATGGGGATCACCGAGAAGACGGCGGCCGCCCTGTTCGAGGCCGGAGCCGACGTGATCACGACCGGCAACCATGTCTACCGCCACAAGGAGGTCTACGACTACCTGGACCGCAGCGACCGGGTGTTGCGGCCGGCAAACTATCCGCGCGCGAACCCGGGGCGAGGGCACACGGTGGTCGAAGCAGGTGGGCAGCGCGTCGGGGTGATCAACCTGAGCGGGGCCGTCGGGCTGCGGGTCGCCCGCCTGCCGTTCCACGAGGCCGACAGCATCCTCGAGAGGATCGAGGCCGACTGCGTGATCGTAGACTTCCATGCCGAGGTGACCAGCGAGAAGGTGGCGATGGGGTGGCACCTCGACGGTAAGGTCGCGGCGGTGTTCGGCACGCACACTCACGTGCCTACCGCGGACGCCAGGGTGTTGCCTCAGGGCACCGCGTTCATCTCCGATGTGGGGATGACGGGGTCGCGGGCCGGTGTGCTGGGTGTCAAGCGCGAGCAGGTGCTGGCGTCGTTGATGACTCAGATGCCGGTTCGGTTCGAGACGGCCGATGAGGACGTTTGGGTTATGGGTGCGGTCGTCGACGTGAACTCCGGTGGGCTGGCTGACTCTATCGAGCAGGTGTTGGTCTCCCGCTTATCCTTGAGCGTTTGGGGGATGGTCCGATCCCAAATGCTGCGAGGAGTAGCGGGTAGAACCAGACGATGTAGAGGTAGAACCAGTGGTGCATCGTCAGCTGCACGCCAATAAGCAGGGCGGCTCCAAGCGCAGCCACTTGCACAAAGGTCTTCTGGCGCGGTCTGAATGCCAGGAGCAGAGCTAGAAGTCCGGTGCCTACGAGCAGGGCGACGCGTAGGGGTTCCAAGCTTGGGACCTGGCCCCAGATGCTGAACGGCGAGTCGCGACCAGCTTGATACGCAATCGTGCGTTCATAGAACGTGTGCAGCCCGGGGTTAATTGCCGACCACAGCATCACCAGCCCCGATACCAGTAAGAACGACAGGGCGAATCTGACTCGCGACTTGCGTTCTGTCCCGTACGTCATCAGCATCGGCGCAAGCACCATCGGGGCGAACTTGGTGAAGGTTGCAAGGGCGAGTGTTGCTCCTCGGGCTATTGGGCGGGCTAGGACCAGGAGCGTTGCCACCAGTAACAGTGCTACCAGTGTGTCGTTGGAGTTCGATTCCAACGTGTAGGCCGTGTATGGGATAGGCCGCCCAGCCGAAGGCGAGGGTTGCGGCCAGCTTCATTCCTTGGGGGCCTGGTCTGATTCGACGGCCCAGTAGGAAGAGGAGGGCGAAGGTGGCTATGTCGAAGAAGACGGCGGCGCCGTGGGCGGCCGGGAGGTCGTTCCAGGTTCCGGACCAGGGCCAGATTCGCTCGAAGGGGACGTAGGCGTAGTAGTTGACCGGGCCGTAGGTGTCGCCCTGGGAGACGTCGCTGGGGAAGTTGTCGTAGATCGGCTGGCCGTGGGCTATGCGGTCGGCGCCGACCACGCCCGCGTAGCCGACGTCTATGGCGCCGGAGTCGGCGACGTTGAGGCCGACTCGGAAGCCCATCAGGAAGAGGGCCGCGATCAGCAGCCAGGCCGCCGGCCAGACCGGGCGCAGGCCCTCGCCGCGGCCGCGGAAGCCGATCCAGAGCGCCCTGCCCAGGAGGTAGAGGAGCGGCGGGTAGGCGAGGGGGACCGAGACGCCGATCTCGGCGCGGTTGAAGAAGAAATGGGAGGCGCCGAAGCCGAGCAGGACGAGAAGGTCGAGGCTGGCGACGCGCCAGGGCCGGCGCCAGTCGAGGAGGCCGAGCAGGAAGAGGGCGCAGAGGGGCAGGAAGACGTAGGGCGCGTCGAGCTTGTGGCCGAAGGCGCCGGAGTAGCCGCGGGCCATCTTCCAGGCGACCTGGTACCCGGTCCACGACTCGCGGACGAGGCCGGTGACCGGGTCGACGATGACCAGCGCGACCTCCTTGCCCTTGGAGAAGTAACCGACCTCCCAGTTGCCGTCGACCATGCTCGCGCTGTGCGTCAGCCCTGGGTTCTCCCGCCTCTCCTTGACCGCGTTGGGGTCGCTGTTGGCGATCTGAACAGCCTTCGAAGCGCTGATCTCGCCCGGCGTCGGCAGCGTCGCACAGGGCGCCGGGGCAGCCGAGAGGAGCCGCGGCGGCAGCACTCGTGGCCTGCCGCCAGCCGCCTTTCATCACGACCGAAGTGCTCCAGGACCACCGGGGCGACGTCGCGAAGCGTCCACTGGGTGCGCTCGGCGGGATCGCTTGGGCCGCAGCCGACGAAGAGGAGTGGGCCGAGGGAGTCGCCGCGGTGCAGGGAACCGTGGCTGCCGCCCGGGACGTGGGTGACGCCGCCCCAGTCGACCGCCTCGTAGCCGAGCGCCAGGGAGACGACGAAGTCGCCCGCGTGCGGGGCGGTCAGAGCCGACCAGACGCGGGCGAGCGGGTCCGGGAACTCCTCGCTGCGCAGCCGCCCGTCCTCGATGACGGCTTCCAGCACCGACGAGATCGCCCATCGATCTCCCAGCTGCCGCCGCGCAGGTCGGGTACCGATCCACCGGGTCGGAAGCGCAGTTGATCCCCGCCGCGCTCGACGACCGCCGCTTCGCCCCCGCTTCGCGGCATGCCGGGCTCGCTGCGATCGAGCGGACTGCCGTCGGGCCCCTCCAGCCAGCAGACCAGCTCGATCCCCTCGGTCTCGGCCAGCCGCCGGCCGACCTCCCCGTGCTCGGCCCGAGCCCCCTCCCCCGGCAGCAGGTAGATATGGGCTGCCCTCCCGGTCGGGCTGACCGCGAGCTGCGCCAGCTCGGGCCGGTCCTCGGAGGGCTGCAGGACCCTCCACTCGCGCCCGAGGATCTCGGCCAGCGGCAGGCCCCGGTCCACGGCGGTCTGGGCATGGTCGGAGAGCAGGATCAACGCGTTGTCCTCGAGGAACTCGTCGAGGCCGCCCGCCGCCTCGACCAGCTTCGCGAAGCAGTGGTCGGCCTTGGAGATCGACTCGACGCTCGCCTCCGGGCCGTGGCGGTGGCAGTAGTTGTCGTTGTCTGGAAGGGAGAGGAGGAGGAAGTCGAAGAGACCGCCCTTCGCCAGCTCGGCCGCGCAGCAGGCCGAGTAGCCGTCGCGGCTGCCGGGGATCGAGGTCGACCTGCAGGGCACCTCGCGGCTGGCGTAGAGGTCCCCGTAGAAGAGCTCCGCCGGCCCCCAGGTGTGATGGCGGAACTTGAGCTGGGTGGCGTCGACGGCGCGGCGCAGCAGGCCGTCGAGCGAGACCTGATGGCGGTGGCGGCCACGGTAGATCAGGAACGGCGTGCAGGCGGTTCGCGCCCCGGCGTCGTCGAGCTGCTCGAAGAGCGTCTCGACCTCCGGGCTGAGGTGCGCCAGGTTCATGTTGTAGACGAGGTCGTAGAGGGAGCGGAAGATGCCGAAGGCGCGGCTCGCCTCCAGCGAGGAGCCGTACTCGACGTAGCGCCGTTCCAGCCGGTGGTACCAGTTCATGCCGCTGATCCAGTGCCGGTCGGCGCCGACCCCGGTGACCATCTCGGCGCAGGCGACCGGCGTCACCGAGGGGAAGCTGGAGACGCAGTCGGGGACGAGGACGCCGCGCTCGAGCAGGGCGCCGAAGGTGGGGGCCCGCCCCTCGGCGACCGCGCGCTGCAGCATGTCCGTCCGCAGCGAGTCGACGTAGGCGAGGACCAGCTTCTTGGAGGCGCTCACTCCCCGCATGATGCTGGTCGCGCGGCGGTTACCGCAGGACGCGTAGCCCGGCGTGTTTGCGCTGGGCGCGGCGGTGGCGAGCGGTGGCGAGCCAGATCAGCAACGCCAGCACCAGCAGGGCGAGGAACGGCAGCAGGATCGAGGTCGCGACCACCACGAGCGCGGCAAGCGAAACGATGAAGCCGAGCGCCCCCGTCCCGCCGCCCTCGCGCCGCCCCGCCCCGTGCACCACGTCGCTGACGACGAGGAAGGCGAGCACGGCGCCGGCGAGGCAGGCGAACGCGCCGACCGGGCCGCTCAGATCGGCGCTTCCGGAGAGCAGGAAACCGACCACGAGGCCAATCGCGGCGGCGAGCAAAGTCATCCTGCCGCGGGCCGAGCCCTGCAGCCCGGTGGTGCCGGCGAGCATCCCGATCGCGATGCCGAGACCGAGCTCGAGACAGAGGCCGGAGAAGGAGCCCACGCTGAAAACCTACACTTCAGCGATGGCTGAGCCTCCCCACCGGCGCCGGGCTCACACGAGCACGCGCGACCTGGAGCGCTACGCCGGCCTGTTCGCCGAGCGCACCCGGGTGATGCGCTCCTCGGCGATGCGCGACCTGATGGCGGTGACCGCCCGCCCCGAGGTGATCTCGCTGGCCGGCGGCCTGCCCGACACCTCGACCTTCCCGCCGCAGAGCTTCGCCGCGCAGATGACGCGGATCGCCCAGGAGTCGGCGGCCGAGGCGCTCCAGTACGGCCCGACCGAGGGCTTCGAAGAGACCAAGGACTGCATCCTGCAGGTGATGGGGGCCGAGGGGATGCTGCCCGACCACGAGGACGTGATCGTCACCACCGGGGGCCAGCAGGCGATCGACCTGGTCTGCAAGACGCTGGTCGACCCCGGCGACGTGGTGATCTGCGAGGCGCCGACCTATCCCGGCGCGGTCCCCGTCTTCTGCAGCTACCAGGCCGACGTCGTGCAGATCGAGTGCGACGCCGACGGGATGCGAATCGAGGAGCTGGAGGAGGTGCTGGAGCGGCTGGCCGGCGAGGGGCGGCGGCCGAAGTTCGTCTACTCGGTGCCGAGCTTCCAGAACCCGGCGGGGGTGACGCTGTCCTTCGAGCGCCGCCGCCGGCTGGTCGAGCTGGCGCGGCAACACGAGATCCTCGTCGTCGAGGACAACCCATACGGGCTGCTGCGCTACGGCGGCGAGCCGCTGCCGCCGCTCTACCAGCTCGACGGCGGCGACTTCGTCATCTACATCGGGACCTTCTCGAAGATCCTCTCCCCCGGAATCCGGCTTGGCTGGGCGGTCGCGCCGCCGCCGGTGATGGAGAAGATCGTGCTCGGCAAGCAGGCCGCCGACCTCTGCACGTCGACCCTGACCCAGTACTTCGTGCGCGAGTACTTCGCCGAGGGGAACTGGCGCGAGTACGTCGAGAGCCTCGTGGACATCTACCGGCGGCGGCGCGACGTGATGGTCGAGTCGATGCGCAAGCACTTCCCCGCGCAGGCGACCTGGACCGAGCCGGAGGGCGGCCTCTTCATCTGGGCGACGCTGCCGGAGTACATCGACACCGGCGACCTGCTGGCGAAGGCGCTGCGCGACGACGTCGCCTTCGTGCCGGGCCAGGCCGCCTACGTCGACGAGCGCGGCCGCAACTCGATGCGGCTCAACTTCTCCGGGGTGTCAGAGGACGAGATCCGCGAAGGCATAAGGAGAATCGGCAAGGTCATCGCCGAGCAAGTTGATCTCTACGGCGCCCTGTACCGGGGAGCACCCGCATATGCCCGCAGCCGAAGGCGAGGACATGGGCGGAATTGATTCACGACCGAATCCGTCCCGGTCCAGATCTGATTCATCAGGGGCGGATTCGGTCGTTTTGCCGTTCCGCAAAACCGGAGAGGGGGGCGCGTGAAGGTCGCGGTCCTCAAGGGCGGCCGTTCCCTGGAGCGCGGTGTGTCGCTTCGCTCCGGCGCCCGGGTCGAGGACGCGTTGGAACGGCTCGGCCACGAGGTGCTGCCGCTCGACGTCGGCGCCGACCTGGTCGAGCGGCTCTGCGCCGAGCGGCCGGACGTCGCCTTCATCGCGATGCACGGCCCCGGCGGCGAGGACGGCACCGCGCAGGAGCTGCTGGAGATCCTCGGCGTCCCCTTCACCGGGCCGGGCGTTGCGGCCTGCGCGCGCTGCATGGACAAGGTGCTGGCCAAGCACGAGCTGCGCGCGGCCGGGGTGCCGACCCCGGACTGGTTCGCCTTCAACGAGACGGCGTTCCGCGAGCTGGGGGCGGCCGACGCGCTGGGGCAGGTGGAGGAGCGGCTCGGCTTCCCACTGGTGGTCAAGCCGAGCCGAGGGGGATCGGCGCTGGGGGTGAAGTTCGCGGCGAGCCGGGACGAGGTGCCGGAGGCGCTGGTCTCGGCCTTCAGCTACGACGACCGGGTGCTGCTGGAGCGCTTCGTCGAGGGGCGGGAGCTGGCGGTCAGCGTGCTCGGCGGCGAGGCGCTGCCGGTGGTCGAGGCGATCCCGAGCGGCAGCGACCGCTACGACTTCGAGGCCCGCTACGAGATCGGCCGCACGACCTTCGCCTGCCCGGCAGAGCTGAGCGAGGCGGAGAGCGCAGCGGTCACCGAAGCGGCGCTGGCCGCATACGAGACGCTCGGCTGCTCGGGCTTCTCGCGGGTCGACCTGATCCTCGCGGAGGACGGGCCGCAGGTGCTCGAGGTCAACGCGATCCCCGGCCTAACCGACACCAGCCTCCTCCCCCAGGCGGCCGAGGCGGCGAATCTCTCGTTCGAGCAGCTGGTCGAGAAGATCCTTCACTTGGCCCTAGACGAGTTCAGGCCAAGCAGCTCGGCGGACGCAGGGAGTGGGGCGCTGGGAGCGCACTAGTTTGTGCGTGACCGAGCCCCACGACCGAGGACTCCGAGATGCGCCGGCATGAACTCGTCTAGGAGTCCTCGCCTTGGGCGAAGTCCTCGGGGGAGACTTCGTCTAGGAACTCTTTGAACTTGTCGACGACCTCCTCGGTGTCCTCGACCTCGTGCTCGAACTCGATCGCCGACTCCTCGATCACCTCCTCGGCCGCGAAGATCGGGGCCGAGACGCGGACGGCGAGGGCGAGGGCGTCGGAGGGGCGGGAGTCGATCTCCATCTCCGAGCCGTTGACCGAGACCGTGATCGAGGCGTAGAAGGTGTTGTCGCGCAGCTCGGTGACCGAGACCCGCTCGCACTTGGCGTCGAGCTGCTCGAGCAGGTCGGAGAGCAGGTCGTGGGTCATCGGCCGCGGCGTCGAGGCCCCCTGCAGCTTCATCAGGATGGCGGCCGCCTCCGGGTGGCCGATCCAGATCGGCAGGAACTTGTTGCCGTCGACCGTCTTCAGCAAGACGATCGGCTGCTTGCCGACCATGTCGAAGCTGACGCCGTAGATCTGCATCTGCTGCAAAGGAACACTCCGGCCCGAGGGTTGAGGGCCATTATAGGTCGGGGTTGACGCCGCTCCGGAGGGGGCCTTCCGGGTCGCGCGGCGCGGCCTCGACTACCCCTACGCCCACTCAATTACCGATGTTGTCAATCAACATTGTGCTAGGGTGCCGACCTTCTTTAGGACTAAGTCAGTCAGAAAAGGGAGGAAGTTCAATGCGGAAGGCTCACCGTGGCACCCGGCAATGGCGTTTGAGCACCGGCTTGGTTGCCGCACTCTTCGTGCTCGCAATCGCGCTCGTCGCGGCGGGGTGCGGCAGCAGCAACTCCGGCTCCTCGAGCGGAGGGAAGCTCGACGTGGTCGGCTACTCCACCCCGGAGGCCGTCTACGAGGACAGCCTCGAGCCCGGCTTCCAGAAGACCTCCGTGGGAAGCGGCGCCAGCTTCAGCAACTCGTTCGGCGCGTCGGGCGACCAGAGCCGCGCGGTCGAGGCAGGCCAGCCCGCTTCCGTCGTCCACTTCTCCCAGGCCGGCGACATGAGCCGCCTGGTCGACGCCGGGCTCGTCTCGAAGAGCTGGGACAAGCAGCCCTACGGCGGCATCGCCACCGACTCGGTCGCGGTCCTGGTCGTCCGCAAGGGCAATCCGGACGGGATCGAGTCGTTCGACGACCTGCTGGCCAAGGACGTCAGCGTGATCACGCCGAACCCGTTCAGCTCGGGCTCGGCCCGCTGGAACATCATGGCGATCTACGGCTCGCAGATAAACGCGGGCAAGTCGCCGAACCAGGCGCTCGAGGCCGTCAAGACGGTCCTCTCCAAGACCAAGGTCCAGCCGGGGAGCGCCCGCGACGCGCTCGCCGCCTTCACCCAGGGCGAAGGCGACGTGCTGATCTCCTACGAGAACGAAGCGATCAAGGCGCGGGACGAGGGCGAGGACGTCGACTACGTGGTCCCGCCCAGCACGATCCTGATCCAGACCCCGATCGCGGTCACCAAGAGTGCGCCCGAGCCCGCGGCTCAGGACTTCCTCGACTACCTCTGGTCCGACGCGGGCCAGAGGACCTGGGCCAAGAACGGCTACCGCCCGGTCAGCCCGAAGCTGGTCGACCCGAAGCAGTTCCCGACCCCCAAGGACCTGTTCACCATCGACGAGTTCGGCGGCTGGGACAAGGTCAACACCGAGTTCTTCGACGAGACCAACGGCTCGGTGGCCAAGCTCGAACAGCAGCTCGGCGTTTCGACCGCCGGCTAGCCGATGGAAGCTCACGCCGCCGCCACAACCCAACCCCGGATGGGCATCCGCCTGCCCGGGGCCGGGGCCGGCCTCGGAAGGGGCCTGGTCGTGCTCTACCTGAGCCTGATCGTCCTGCTGCCCCTGGCCGCGGTCGCCGGCCAGTCGCTCGACAACGGGATCGGCGCCTTCTGGGATGCCGTTTCCAGCGCTCAGGCCGTCGCCGCGTTGAAGCTGACCGTCGTCTCCTCGCTGATCGTCGTCGTCATCAATGCGATCTTCGGCACGATCATCGCCTGGGTCCTGGTCCGCGACGCGTTTCCCGGGAAGTCGGTCATCAACGCGGTGATCGACCTGCCATTCGCCCTGCCCACGATCGTCGCCAGCCTCACCCTGCTGACGCTCTACGGCAGCGACAGCCCGATCGGCGTCCATCTCGCCTTCACCCGCGCCGCCGTCGTTATGGCGCTGGCCTTCGTCACCCTCCCCTTCGTCGTTCGCGCGGTGCAGCCGCTGCTGATCGAGATGGACCGCGAGATGGAGGCCGCGGCGGCTTCGCTTGGCGCCGGCGGCTTCACGATCTTCCGCCGGATCATCTTCCCGAACCTGTTGCCGGGCCTGGCGGCGGGCGTCGCGCTCGCCTTCGCCAGGGCGCTCGGCGAATACGGATCGCTGGTCCTGATCACCGGCAGCTTCCCCTTCAAGACCGAGGTCTCGTCCGTCTTCATCCGCTCGCAGATCGAGTCCGGCAACGAAGTCGGCGCCTCGGCGGTTTCCGTGGTCCTCCTCATGGCCTCGCTCGCGCTGCTCGCCCTGCTCACCGTCGTGCAGCGCTGGAGCAACCGCCATGGCCGGTAGCTCCAAGGCCGGCCGCTGGGGGCTCCGCTTCCTCGGCCTCGGCTACCTGACCCTGCTCCTGCTCGCGCCGCTGGCGATGATCTTCTTCAAGACCTTCGAGCACGGCATCGGTCCGCCGATCGACGCGATCGCCTCGCCCGACGGCCTGCACGCGCTGAAGATGACGCTGCTCATGGTCGCCTTCGCCGTGCCGCTCAACACGGTGTTCGGGATCGGCTGCGCGCTCCTGTTGGTCCGCCATCGCTGGAAGGGCAACGCGGCGATCGACGCGATCATCAACCTCCCCTTCGCGATCTCGCCGATCGTGATCGGCCTCTCGCTGTTCCTGCTCTACGGGACCACCGGCTGGTTCGGCCCCGCCCTCGCCGGCCTTGGGATCCAGGTCCTCTTCTCGACCCCGGGCATGATCCTGGCCAGCGTCTTCGTCTCGCTGCCCTTCGTCGTCAGGGAGACGGTTCCGGTGCTGCAGGAGATCGGCACCGAGCAGGAGCAGGCCGCTTCGACCCTGGGCGCGGATGCATGGTCGACCTTCCGGCGGGTGACGCTGCCGGCGATCCGCTGGGGCGTCGCCTACGGCGTCGTGCTGACCACCGCCCGGGTGCTCGGCGAGTTCGGTGCGATGACGATCGTCTCCGGGTCGATCTCGGGGCAAACGCAGACCCTGCCGCTCTATGTCGCCAAGCAGTTCGAGCAGTTCGACCTGCCGGGCGCCTACGGCGCTTCGATCCTGCTCGCCCTGCTCGCCCTCTCAACCCTCCTGGCAATGAACCTGATGAAGAGAAAGGAGGCCTGATGGGAATCACGGTCGAGGGAGCGTGCAAGCGCTTCGGTGACTTTCAGGCTCTGAACCGGGTCTCGCTGGACGTCCCCGATGGCTCGCTGACCGCCCTGCTGGGCCCCAGCGGAAGCGGCAAGTCGACGCTGCTGCGGGCAATCGCGGGCCTCGAGGATCTCGATGCCGGCCGGGTGTCGATCAACGGCGAGGACGCGACGACGATGCCGGCGCAGAAGCGCGGCGTCGGCTTCGTCTTCCAGCACTACGCCGCCTTCAAGCACATGACCGTGTTCGGGAACGTCGGCTTCGGGTTGAAGATCCGCAAGTGGGGCAAGCCGCAGATCGAGAAGAGGGTCCACGAGCTGTTGCGCCTGGTCCAACTCGACGGCCTCTCCGAGCGCTACCCCTCCCAGCTCTCCGGCGGCCAGCGCCAGCGGATGGCGCTGGCCCGGGCGCTCGCGGTCGAGCCCCACGTGCTGCTCCTCGACGAGCCCTTCGGGGCGCTCGACGCGAAGGTCCGCAAGGACCTGCGGACCTGGCTGCGGCGCCTCCACGACGAGACGGGAGTGACGACGATCTTCGTCACCCACGACCAGGAGGAGGCGATGGACGTCGCCGAGCAGCTGGTCGTGATGAACGAGGGACGGGTCGAGCAGTCGGGGACCGCCGGGGACCTCTACGAGCACCCGGCCAACGAGTTCGTGATGAGCTTCGTCGGCGAGGTCAACCGCCTCGGCGAGCACTTCGTGCGGCCGCACGACATGGAGGTCAGCCTCGACCCCGACGAGCGCACGGAGGAGGCGATGGTCCAGCGGATCGTCTCGCTCGGCTTCGAGATCCGGATCGAGTTCGCGCTCGGCGACGGCACCGAGGTCTGGGCGCAGCTGACGCGGGCCGAGATCCAGAGGCTGGAGCTGCGCGAGGGCCAGATCGTCTATCTCCGGCCCCGGCAGACGAGGGTCTTCGACGTACCTGAGACAACCGCAGACGCTGCCTGAAAACGGCGGGGCAGTGGGCGATCCTGGATTCGAACCAGGGACCTCGTCCTTATCAGAGACGCGCTCTAACCGACTGAGCTAATCGCCCGCGACGGGCGATGATAGCGGTCACCCGCGGGACAGCCTGCGGGCGAGGGCGAGGGCTTCGTCGAGGTCGTCGAAGCGGATCTCGACCGCTATCTCCTCGCCCTTCGGGCGGACCTTGACCTCGTGGCCGAGGGCGGACTCGAGGCGGTCGGCGGCGTCGCGCATCGCGGCCGCCTCCTCGGGGTCGGCCTTCCTACGGGACCCTCTTCCCTGCTTTGGCTGGCCAGCCAGCTTGGCTCTTTCCTCGGTCTCCCGGACGGACCAGCCGCCCTTCGCCGCGGCGCGGGCGAGGCGGCGGCGGACGTCGTTGCCGCGGGCGAGGAGGAGGGCGCGGCCGTGCCCTCCGCTCAGCTCCCCCGACTCGAGCAGGGCCAGCGCCTCGTCGGGAAGGTCGAGGAGGCGGATCAGGTTGGAGACGGCGGGACGGCTGCGGCCGACGCGACGGGCCAGCTCCTCTTTGGAGAGGCCGAGATCCTCGACCAGCGCCGCGCAGGCCCGTGCCTCGTCGACCGGGTTGAGGTCCTCGCGGACCATGTTCTCGATCAGCGCCGTCTGGAGGCGCTCGGCCTGCTCGGAGTCGCGGACCACGGCCGGCACCTTCTCCAGGCCGGCCTGCTGCGCCGCTCGCCAGCGCCGCTCGCCGGCGATCAGCTCGTAGCTGCCGTCGTGGAGGGGGCGGACGAGCAGCGGCTGCACGACGCCGCTCGCCTCGATCGAGGAGGCGAGGCCGGCCAGCGCCTCGGGGTCGAACTTGGTGCGCGGCTGGTTCGGGTTGGGCTTGATCAGCCCGACCGGCAGCTCCAGCAGCTCGCCGGCTGCGCCGGCTGCGGTCTCGGGCAGGATCGCGGCGAGGCCGCGGCCAATCCCCCGCTTGGTCCCGCTAGCCATGCCTCGCCAGCTCCACGGCCAGGGCGCGGTAGGCGTCGGACCCGCGTGAGTGGGGGGAGTGCTCGGTCACGGGCAGACCATAACTGGGGGCCTCGGCGACCCTGACGCTGCGGGGTATCACGGTCTCGAACACCATTCCGGGGAAGTGCTCGCGCAGCTCGCGCTCGACGTCCTGGGCGAGGCGGGTGCGCTCGTCGTGCATGGTGATCAACAGACCCGACACCTCAAGTGCAGGGTTAAGCTCGCGGCGGATCATCCCCAGCGTCTCGAGGAACTGGACCAGGCCCTCGAGCGCCAGGTACTCGGCCTGGACGGGCACGATTACGCGATCGGCGGCGGTCAGCGCGTTGACGCTGACCGGGCCCAGGGAGGGGGGGCAGTCGAGCAGGGTGAAGGCGAACCGCTCGCGGACCGGGCCCAGTCGCTCGCGCAGCCGCGTCTCCGAGCCCTCGATCCGCGGCAGCTCGACCGCGGCGCCGGCGAGATCGCGGTTGGCCGGGACCAGCCAGAGGTTGTCGGGACCGGCGGGGCGGGCGGCTTCGGCCACCGAGACGTCGCCGGTCAGGCAGTCGTAGGACGAGGGATGAAGGTCGCGGTCGCAGGCCCAGGGCAACGGTGGCGTTGCACTGGGGGTCGAGGTCGACCAGCAGAGTCTGGGCGTCGGAGGCGGCTACGCAGGCGGCGAGGTTGACCGAGGTGGTCGTCTTGCCGACGCCACCCTTCTGGTTCGACACTGCGTAGACAAGGCCCATGCCTGCCGCAGCCTATGTGAGGGTGGATTGGGTGGCCCTCGACGCCGCGTGGGCGCTTCTTCGCCATGCCCGGACGGCGGGGTAGGTCGTCCGGGGTCGGGCCCAGCTTGCGGAGGACGTGGAGGTGTCGGTGTTCGCTGCCGGCGTAGGGGCCCACGTGGAGGATGCGCTCGGGGTTCATCGCGAGCTGGTCGGCCGCTCGGCCCAGCTGCAGCTTCTTCTTCCGGGTCGCGTTTGCCCTTCCAGGCGACGAGCACACCGCCGTCCTGCAGCAGCGGCGAGGCGAGCTCGGCGAGGGTTGAGAGGCGGCCCACTGCCCGGGCGGTTACTGCTTCGTAGGCCTCTCGGCCTTCGCTTGCTTGCCCAGTCCTCCGAGCGGGCGTTGATGACGCGGGCGTTGGCGATTCCTGCTTCGTCGATGGCGCGCTGCATGAAGTCGCACTTGCGGCCGATCGACTCGATCAGGTCGACCTGAGCTCGAGGCAGAGCGACAGCGAGCGCTAGGCCCGGAAAGCCTGCTCCAGAGCCGATATCGGCGATTTTCTTCGCTTCGCGGAGCTCGGGTATCTCGAGGCCGGTGAGGCTGTCGGCGACGTGGACCTTCCAGGCCCGCTCGGGTCGGTAATCGAGCTGACCGAGGCTCGTTCTCTTCGCAAGCAAGTCGAGGACCTTCTGCAGCGTCGCACGCTTCGTGCTGCGAAGCGGCGCGTCCCGGTCACTCAGAGACCAGCGGCGCGACGACGACGCAGCGGTGGGGCTCGTCGCCCTCGCTGTAGGTCTCGACGCCGGCGCGGTCCTTGAGGTGCTCGTGGACGACACGGCGCTCCTGGGCGCTCATCGGGTCCATCTCGACGTTGCGATTTCCGCTCAGAGCCTGCTCGGCAGCCCGATCGGCCCGAGATTCAAGCGTCTCCCGTCGCCGCTCCCGGTACCCGGCGGCGTCGACGACAACCCGCTTCCGCTCGCGCATCCCCCGAAACGCCGCCTGGTAGCAGAGGAGCTGCAGAGCATCGATCGTCTGCCCCCGTTTGCCGATCAGCAGCCCGTAGTCGTCGTCCCCGTCGACAACAGCCTCGATCCGCTCCTCGTCCTCCCGAACCTCAACCTCCCCATCGAGGTCGAGCTCGTCGAGAACCCCCTCAACAAGCTCCCGAACCCGCTCAGCAGGCTGTTCCGGCCAATCGCTGATCTCACTCACGCCCGCCACCCTAATCAAGCTCGCGGTACATCGGGCGCTACCGCCGCTTCTTCTTCTTGCGCGGAGGCGGCGGAGGCGGCTTGGCTGCCGCAACCTCTTCGAGCGTCGCCACGTGCGGCGGCGGGATCACCTTCTGGAGCGTGTACTGCTGGCCGATCGTCCAGACGTTGGTCGTGATCCAGTAGAGGATGAGGCCCGCCGGGAAGTTGATGATGAAGGGGACGAAGACCAGCGGCAGGACGAACATCATCATCCGCTGGCTTTTGTCGGCCGTCACCGACATCACCATGCCCGAGACGAGCTGCGTGCCGACGTAGAGGACCAGCAGGGCGATCAGGACGCCGCCGGTCGCCGCTGCGGTCAGGTCGGGAATGAAGAGGAAGGACGCCTGGCTGCCGCAGTGGCCCGCCTCGCAGCCGATGTCGGCGGGCAGCTCGTGACGCAGCACCGAGAAGAGGGCGAAGAAGACCGGGAGCTGCGCGAGGAGCGGGATGCAGGAGGCAAAGGGGTTGACTTTGTTCTCTTTGTAGAAGTTCATCATCTCCTGCTGCATGCGCTGCCGGTCGTTTTTGAACTTCGCCTGGATCTCTTTGATCTGCGGCTGCAGCGCCTGCAGCGCGCGCATCCCCTTCAGCTGATTTGTAGGTGAGCGGGATGAGGATCATCCGGGTGACGACGGTCAGCGCGATGATCGCGCCGCCCCAGCTGAGGCCGGCGTTGTCGTGGAAGAACTTGAGGAGCGAGTTGGCGAGGTCGACCAGCGGCTGGAGGATGTTGGCGTCGGGGATCACGGGTGGACCTCACGCGGTGGTACTCGCCGGGGTCGACCGGGCCGACGTGGAGCGTGAAGCGGTCCGGGACGGGGTCGAAGCCGCCGTGGCTGAAGGGATTGCAGCGCAGGAGGCGCCAGGCGGCGAGCAGGAGGCCGCGGACGGCGCCGAAGCGCTCGACCGCCTCGACGGCGTAGGCGGAGCAGGTCGGCTCGTAGCGGCAGCGGCGCGGGCGGGACGGGGAAACCCAGCGCTGGTAGGCGCGGATTGGGGCGAGGAGGAGCGCGTTTCACGTGGAACGCCCCCCGCTCGAGGAACCCGCCAGCGCCTCTTCGATGCTCTTGGTGACGCCCGCCTGGCGCCCTCGCGCTCGATCAGGTCGCCGATCTCGGGACGCGCCACCAGGACGAAGTCGTGTCCGGGGGGAAGGCGGTCGGAAAGGCCCCAGAAGGCCTCGCGCAGCACCCGCTTGACCCGGTTGCGGTCGACCGCGCCGCCGATCTTGCGGCTGGCCGAGACGCCGAGCCTCACTCGCGCTCCTCCTCCTCGTCGCCGCGGGGAAAGCTGTAGAGGACGAGGTAGCGGGTCGCATGAGATGAGCCGTCGCGGTAGACGCGGTCGAACTCACCGCTGCGCGAGAGGCGGCGGCGTCGTTGCGCCGCCATCTACGGCTGTGAGGCGCTTCCGGCCCTTGCGCCGCCGTCGCTTGAGGATCGCGCGACCGCCGCGAGTGCTCATCCGCGCCCGGAACCCGTGGGTCTTGGCCCGCTTCCGCTTCTTCGGCTGATAGGTGCGCTTCATCCGGGCCGCAGTATACGGACGCGGTGCGATCCTTTTCCGCGGCGATTTGCGGAAGCCGGCGCGAATCGGCTCGACGAAGCCGCCGCTATGGTCGCTCGCCGGTGCACGACGAAGCTGCCCAGACAGGATCTGCAAGGCCCTTTGGGGAGGCGTCCAGGGGCGGCTGCGGGCCTCCGTCCCCGACTCGACCTTCCGGCTCTGGCTGGAGCCGCTGCGGCCGGTCGGAGCGCAGGGCGACACGCTCTTACCTCGCCGCCCCGGAAGGAATCCGCACCTGGGTCGAGCGCCGCTACTCGTCGCTGATCCGCGAGGCGCTGGCCGGCTCGAACACGCCGCTGCGCGACGTCAGCTTCGCGCCGCCGCGCAGGGTGGAAACTCAGTCGCGGAGCCAGGTCCCGCCGCCGAGATCGAGCTCAACCCCAACTACACCTTCGATCGCTTCGTGATCGGCGACGGGAACCGGCTGGCCCATGCCGCCGCGCTGGCCGTCGCGGAGGCGCCCGCCGAGGCCTACAACCCACTCTTCCTGCACGGCCCGCCCGGGCTCGGCAAGACCCATCTGCTGGTCGCGATCGCCAACTACCTGGAAGCCAACGCACCGGGCCTCAGCGTCCGCTACACGACCGCCGAGCGCTTCACCAACGAGTTCGTCGGCGCGCTGCGCTCGACCGGCGCCGATGGGTTCAAGAGCCGCTATCGCGACCTCGACGTGCTGCTGATCGACGACGTCCAGTTCCTCGAGGGCAAGCAGCGCACCGAGGAGGAGTTCTTCCACACCTTCAACGCGCTGTACGAGTCGGGCAGCCAGCTCGTGCTCTCCGCCGACCGGCTGCCCAGCGAGCTCGCGACCTCGAGTCCCGGCTGCGCGACCGCTTCGAGTGGGGGCTGACCGTCGCGGTCGAGCCGCCCAACCTCAACACCCGGCTCACCGTCCTGCGCCGCCTGGTCCGCGAGGCGGGCGTCGAGATCGCCGACGGCAACGCCCTCTCCGAGCTGGCGCAACGGATCGACGCCAACGTGCGGCAGCTCCACGGCGCGCTGACCCGGGTGATCGCCCACGCCTCGCTGATGGCCAAGCCGCTCAGCTCGGAGTTGATCGCGGAGGTGATTCCCAAGGCCTCCCGCTCGATCGAGACCACCCCGGTCGAGGAGATCCAGCAACGGGTCGCCGCCTCCTTCGGCATCTCCCGCGCCGAGCTGGTCGGCTCGACCCGCGCCGCCACGCCGGTCCGCGCCCGGCAGGTGGCGATCTTCCTCACCCGCGAGCTGACCGATCTCTCGCTGCCCCAGATCGGCCGCCTCTACGGCGGTCGCGACCACTCGACCGTCCTCAACTCGGTCCGCCGCGTCGAGGCGGGGCATCGCCGAGGACCCCGCCCTCTCCGAACGGGTCGCCGAGTTGCGCTCCGCAATCCACAGCCACAAGCCGGTCGGCGCCTGACGGCCGACGGCGCTGTAAGAATCAATGCTTTCCCACAGATCCCTCCACAACCGGCAAACCGCTTCCCGAGGCCAAATCGCCCGTGGCTCTCAGCAGTTTCCACAAGCCCTAACTCAACTCAAGAAGGCATTCACGACTTGAAGCTCACCACTCAAACGAGAAGAACTCGTCTCCAAGCTCTCGATCGTTTCCCGGGCGGTGTCCAACCGCGCCGCGACCCAGTCGCTCTCGGGGATCCTCCTGACGTCGACGCGCGAACGGGGTCAGCCTGCGCGCCACCGATCTTGAGATGGGTCTTCGGACCGAGCTCGAGGCCGAGGTCGACGGAGAGGGCTCGGTTCTCCTGCCCGGCCGGCTGCTCGCCGAGGTCTCCCGCTCGCTCGGCGACGCGACGGTGGAGATCGAGACGCGTGAGACCGAGCGAGACGTCGAGATCCGCTGCGGCGGATCGAGCTTCCACCTGCGCACCCTGCCGGCCGAGGACTTCCCAAGGTTCCCCGACGAGGAGGGCGAGCCGCTGAAGATCCCCGCCGCGGCGCTCGCCTCGACGGTCGAGGTGGTCGCGCGCGCGGCTTCTCGCGACGACATGCGCCCGGTGCTGACCGGCGTTCTGGTCACCGCCGCCGGCAACGAGATGACGATGGTCGCCACCGACTCCTACCGGCTCGCGGTCAAGACGGACCGAGCTGGGCGGGGAGATCGGCGGCGAGCTCGAGGCGAACATCCCGGCGAGGGCGCTGCGCGAGCTGGGGCGGATCCTCTCGAGCCGAGGGCGTCGAGGAGGTGTCGGTGACGCTGTTGCGCAACCAGGCCGTCTTCACGGCAGGGTCGATCACCCTCAACACGCGGTTGATCGACGGCCAGTTCCCCAACTTTCGACAGCTCCTGCCGGAGTCCTACGAGCACGACGTGCGGCTGCCGCGGCGGAGTTCCTCGAGGTGGCGCGCCGGGTCAGCCAGCTCGCGCAGCGCAACGCGCCGCTGCGGCTCTCCTTCGCGCCGGGGGAGCTGACGGTGGCCGCGGAGACGCCGGACGTCGGCGACGCCGAGGAGACGATGCCGGCGGCGTTCGAGGGGGAGCCGCTGGAGATCGGCTTCAACCCCGAGTTCCTCAAGGAGGGGATCGAGAGCGTCGAGGGGGACGAGGTGATGCTGCGGCTGATCTCGCCGCTTCGGCCCGGCCTGCTGCAGCCGGTCGACAACGACGACTTCCGCTACCTGGTGATGCCCATCCGCCTCAACGTCTGAGGCGACTGGCCGGTGCTGGTCACCGCCGTCGAAGCGAGGCCGCTGCGCAGCCTGGACGACGTGCGGATCGAGCCGGGAGCCGGGCATCACGAGCCTGATCGGCCCCAACGGCGCCGGCAAGACGAACCTTCTGGAGGCGCTCTACTTCGGGCTGACCGGCCGCTCGTTTCGGACCTCCGACCGGCGCGACCTGATCCCCTTCGGCGGCCGCTGGCGCGGGTCGAGGCGACGGTTCGCGACGAGGACGGAGTCGAGCGACGGCTGCTCGCCTCGGTGAGCCGCGCCGAGGGGCGCCGCCACCTGCTCGACGGCAGCCGCCGCCGACCCGCCGACGCTTGCCCGCAACCGCCCCCCGGTCGCGGTCTTCTCACCCGACCGGCTGCCGCCTGGTCAAGGGCCCGCCGGCCGAGCGGCGCTCCCATCTCGACCTCTTCGTCGCCGCGCGGTGGCCGCTCGCGCCGGACTGCGCCAGCGCTTCGGCCAGGCGCTGGCGCAACGCAACGCGCTGCTCTCGCGGGTGGCCGCCGGCGCAGGCCGGCGCCGGCGAGCTCGACGTGTGGGACGCGACACTCGCCGAAGCGGCGGAGCCGTTGATCGCGTCGCGCGCCGAGGCGGTCGCGGAGCTGACCGCGCCGTTCGCCGCGGCCGCCGCCGAGCTGGGGTTGGAGGCGGCGACGATCGAGTACGCGCCCCGCGCCGCCGGCTCCGCGGCGGAGCTGCGCGAGGGCTGGCGGAGCGCCGCGAGGCCGACCTGCGGCTGGGGCGCAGCTCCTGGGGGCCCCACCTCGACGAGCTGAAGATCGCCGCCTCCGGCCGCCCGCTGCGCCGCTACGGCTCCCAGGGCCAGCAGCGGACGGCGCTCCTGGCCCTGCTCTTCGCCGAGCGCGACGCTCTGCTCGACGCCCGCCGGGTGGCGCCGCTGCTGCTGCTCGACGACGTGATGAGCGAGCTCGACCCGGAGCGGCGCGAGCGCCTGGTCGAGCGCTTGCGGCCGCGGCGGCCAGGCGCTGATCACCGCCGCCGACGAGGAGTCGGTGCCGGCCGGGGCGATGGAGTGTGTGGTGCGGATGCCGCGGCCCCTCGCTCCGCACGCGGCGGCGGCATGACGAGGCGCCGCGCTCCCCGTCCCGCGGTCGGCGCGATCCGCGCGGCGCGCGAGCGGGCCGCGCCGAAGACGCCGCTGGCGGCGCTGCAGGGGGCTTGGGCGGCGGCGGTCGGCGAGCAGCTCGCCGCGGTCGGCGGAACCGGTCTCGGAGCGGGACGGAGCGGTCGTCGGTCGAGCTGCGTCGGACTCGGTTTGGGCGCAGGAGCTGGACCTGATGCAGGCGCAGCTCCTCGAGCGCCTTCGCGGGCAACTCGGCGAGCGGGCGCCGGAGAGTTTGCGCTTTCGTGCGAAAGCTGACGCTTCAGTTTCATTTAATGCGTGATTTGCAGGAATTTTGTTGCAGCTTGACAGGGCTTTCCGGAGTCCCGAACTGGTATCCTTATGTCAACTCGCATTTCTGCCCCGACCCTGTGCGGCGCAGGTCCCAGGCGGTCGGGGTTTTCTATGAGAATCGGAAGGGATTCATTGCCTGAGAAGAAGACCAGTGCCGCCAGGCGAAGAGCGCGAAGAAGGGCTCCGGAGTCCTACAGCGCCAAGGACATCACCGTCCTCGAGGGCCTCGAGGCGGTTCGCAAGCGACCCGGCATGTACATCGGCTCGACCGGCCCGCGCGGCCTGCACCACCTCGTCTACGAGGTGGTCGACAACTCGGTCGACGAGGCGATCGCCGGGCACTGCGACAGCGTCCGCGTCGTCCTGCACCCCGACAACAGCTGCACGGTGGAGGACGACGGCCGCGGCATCCCGGTCGGGACGATGGAGAAGGAGAAGCGCCCCGCGGCCGAGGTGGTGCTGACCACGCTGCACGCCGGCGGCAAGTTCGGGGACGGCGGCGGGTACAAGGTCTCCGGCGGCCTGCACGGCGTCGGCGTCTCGGTGGTCAACGCGCTCTCCGAGCGGCTGCACCTGGAGATCAGTCGCGACGGCCACGTCTGGACGCAGGACTACGAGCGCGGCAAGCCGCTCGCCGAGCTGAACAAGGGCGCGGCGACGCGAGGAGACCGGCACCAAGATCACCTTCCTTCCCGACCTCGAGATCTTCGAGGAGATCGAGTTCGACTTCCAGACGCTGGCCGAGCGGCTGCGCGAGACCGCCTTCCTGACCCGCGGCCTGAAGATCGAGCTGGTCGACGAGCGCGGCCAGACCAACAGCATCGCCTTCCAGTACGAGGGCGGGATCGAGGACTTCGTCCGCCACCTCAACGAGAACAAGGACGAGCTGCACCGCAAGGTGATCTTCTTCGAGGGCGAGGAGGACGAGGGCCAGGTCGAGGTGGCGATGCAGTGGAACTCCTCCTACCAGGAGTCGATCTTCAGCTTCGCCAACAACATCAACACCCACGAGGGCGGCACCCACCTCTCCGGCTTCCGCGCGGCGCTGACCCGGACGCTGAACGCCTACGCGCGCGACAAAGGGCTGCTCAAGGAGAAGGACGAGAACCTCGCCGGCGAGGACGTCCGCGAGGGCCTCACCGCGGTGATCTCGGTGAAGCTGCACGACCCGCAGTTCGAGGGCCAGACCAAGACCAAGCTCGGCAACCCGCCGATCGAGGGCCTGGTCGAGGAGACGGTCAACCGCAAGCTCGGCGAGTTCTTCGAGGAGAACCCGGGCGACGCGCGACGGATCATCGGCAAGGCGATCGACGCCTCGCGGGCGCGCGACGCGGCGCGCAAGGCGCGCGACCTGACCCGCCGCAAGTCGGCGCTGGAGAACTCGACCCTGCCGGGCAAGCTCGCCGACTGCACCGTCAAGGACCCGCGCGACGCGGAGCTGTTCGTGGTCGAGGGCGATTCCGCCGGCGGCTCGGCGAAGCAGGCGCGCGACCGCTCCACCCAGGCGGTGCTGCCGCTGCGCGGCAAGATCATCAACGTCGAGAAGAGCCGCATCGACAAGGTGCTGGCCAACAACGAGATCCAGGCGCTGATCACGGCGATCGGCACCGGGGTGCACGACGAGTTCAACCTCGAGGACGCCCGCTACCACAAGATCGTGATGGCGACCGACGCCGACGTCGACGGCGCCCACATCCGCACCCTGGTGCTCACCTTCCTCTACCGGCAGATGCCGGAGCTGATCGACGCCGGCTACGTCTACATCGCCAAACCGCCGCTCTACCGGGTCAAGCAGGGCAACCAGGAGACCTACCTGGAGCGCGAGTCCGAGCTGGAGGAGCTGCTGCTGCGCGACAAGCTCGAGGACTTCGAGCTGCTCGACGCGGCCGGCGGCACGAGGAAGCTGACCAAGAGCCGCTGGCAGAGCTACGTGCGGCGCTCGAAGGAGTACGAGGGCTGGGGGTCTTCGCTGCAGGCCGAGTTCGGCCACGAGGTGGTCCGCTTCCTGGAGGAGTCGAGCCTGCTCGACGAGGAGGTGGCGACGATCGCCGCGGCGCGCAAGGTGCTGAGCGGCAAGGCCCCGGAGAGCGAGCCGTTCGACACCGAGGTCGTCGAGGACTCCGACGAGGGCCTGGTCGTGAAGGCGGTCGAGCGCAAGAGCGGGCTGGCGCGGACGCACCGGCTGCCCGCCGCGCTGTTCGCCCACCACGACTACCGCAAGTTCGCCGAGGTCCACAGCGCGCTGCTCAAGCAGGTCGGGCGGCCGCCCTTCGAGGTCCGCTTCGGCGGTCGCAGCACGGAGGCGCTCTCCTTCCAGGCACTGCGCGGCGCGGTGCTGGAGCTGGCCCGCCACGGCGTCCAGCTGACCCGCTTCAAGGGCCTCGGCGAGATGAACGCCGACCAGCTGCGCGAGACGACGATGGACCCCGCGTCGCGCACCCTGGCCCGCGTCACCCTCGAGGACGCGACCGCGGCGGACCAGATCTTCTCGATGCTGATGGGCGACCAGGTCGAGCCGCGGCGGAACTTCATCGAGGCGCACGCCAAGGAGGTCAGGTTCCTCGATGTCTAGGCGAGCGGCGTGCTGATGGAGCGGCGGCCTCGAAGCCCTGACCGGGCGGATCGAGGAGCGCGAGCTCGAGAAGGAGATGCGCTCGTCCTACCTCGATTACGCGATGAGCGTGATCGTCGGGCGGGCGCTGCCGGACGTGCGCGACGGGTTGAAGCCGGTCCACCGCCGGGTGCTCTACGCGATGCACGACATCGGCCTGCAGCCGACCCGCGCCTACCGCAAGTGCGCCTTCATCGTCGGCGAGGTGATGGGCAAGTACCACCCCCACGGCGACTCGGCGATCTACGACACGCTGGTGCGGATGGCGCAGGACTTCTCCCTGCGCTACGTGCTGGTCGACGGCCAGGGCAACTTCGGCTCGATCGACGACGACCCCGCCGCCGCGATGCGGTACACCGAGGCGCGGCTCGGCCGGCTCGCCACCGAGCTGCTGCGCGACATCGACGCCGACACGGTCGACTTCGGGCCCAACTACGACGAGTCGACCCAGGAGCCGCTGATCCTGCCGGCGCGCTTCCCGAACCTGCTGGTCAACGGGGCCTCGGGGATCGCGGTCGGGATGGCGACCAACATCCCGCCGCACAACCTGCGCGAGGTGGCCGGCGCGGTCACCGCCTACATCGACAACCCGGAGATCGACATGGCCGGGTTGATGGAGCACGTCAAGGGCCCCGACTTCCCCGGCGGCGGGATCATGAGCCGCGAGGGGATCCGCGACGCCTACGCCTCGGGCCGCGGCAGCATCAAGGTGCGGGCGCGCGCCCACGTCGAGCCGCTGAAGGGCGGCAAGGACGCGATCGTCGTCACCGAGCTTCCCTTCATGGTCAAGAAGGGCGGCGACGGCGGGCTGATCACGAAGATCGCCGACCTCGTCCGCGACAAGAAGCTGGAGGGGATCTCCGACCTGCGCGACGAGTCCGACCGCTCGGGGATGCGGCTGGTGATCGAGCTGAAGCGCGGCGGCCCGCCGGCCAAGGTCGTGCTCAACAACCTCTACAAGAAAACCGCCGATGCAGACGACCTTCGGCGCCAACATGGTGGCGCTGGTCGACGGGGTGCCGAAGACGCTCAGCCTGCTGGAGCTGGTCCACCACTACGTCCAGCACCAGCGCGAGGTCGTCACCCGCCGCACCCAGTACGAGCTGCGCCGCGCCGAGGCGCGCGCCCACATCCTCGAGGGGCTGCTGATCGCGCTCGACAACCTCGACGCGGTGATCAAGCTGATCCGCGCCTCCTCCGACCCGGACGCGGCGCGCGAGGGCCTGATCGCCAAGTTCGAGCTCTCGCGCGAGCAGGCGCAGGCGATCCTCGACATGCGCCTGCAGCGCCTCACCGCGCTGGAGGCCGACAAGGTCCGCGCCGAGCACGCCGACCTGATCGAGCGGATCGGAGAGCTGCGGGCGATCCTCGGCGACGAGGCCAGGGTGATGGGCCTGGTCAAGGAGGAGCTGGCCGAGGTCGTCGAGTCCTACGGCGACGAGCGGCGCACCGAGCTGGCCCACTTCGAGGGCGACGTCGGGATCGAGGACATGATCGCCGACCAGCAGATGGTGATCTCGCTGACCGCCTCGGGCTACGTGAAGCGGCTGCCGCTCGCCACCTACCGCCAGCAGCACCGCGGCGGCGTCGGGGTGATGGGGATGAACATGAAGGAGGACGACTACATCGCAGCACCTCCACATCTGCTCGACCCACGACTACCTGCTCTTCTTCACCAACCGCGGCAAGGTCTACCGGCTGAAGGTCTACGAGCTGCCGGAGGGCTCGCGGACCGCGAAAGGCAGCGCCCTGGTCAACCTGCTGCCGCTGCGCGAGGGCGAGAAGGTGATGGCGGTGATCCCGACCCGGGACTTCAAGGAGAACAAGTACCTCGCCTTCGCCACCGCCAAGGGTCAGATCAAGAAGACCGAGTTCCTCGCCTACAACACGCCGATCCGCGCCGACGGGATCATCGCGATCAAGGTCCGCGACGGCGACGAGCTGGTCCAGGTCCGCCTCACCTCGGGCGACGACGACATCCTGATGGTCTCCCACTCCGGCCACGCCTCGCGCTTCGCGGAGAAGCTGGTGCGGCCGATGGGCCGCGACACCAGCGGGATCAAGGGGATGAACGTCTCCGCCAAGGGCAACCGGGTGCTGGCGATGGACATCGCCCGCGACGACACCGAGCTGTTCGTCGTCACCGAGAACGGCTACGGCAAGCGGACGTCGGTGGCCGAGTACCCGGTGAAGGGGCGCGGCACCAAGGGGGTGCTGACCGCGAAGCTGACCGAGAAGAAGGGCGGCCTGGCCGGCGCCCTGATCGTCCGCGAGCACCAGGAGCTGCTCTTCATCTCCCAGAACGGGATGGTCCAGCGCACCTCGGTCGGCGGCATCTCCCGGATGGGGCGGCCGACCCAGGGGGTCAAGGTGATGAACATCAAGGACGACGACCGGGTCAGCGCCGTCGCGCTTGTGGTGGAGTCGACGATCGTGTCGCCGCAGGATGAGCTGGGGGCGAGGGAGAGGACGCCTCCGCCCGACTCGCGGCCAGCTAATCAGCTGCGCTCTGAGTATCCGCCCGTTCGAGAGGCATCCTCTCCCTCGCCCAAGCCGCTCAGGCAGCAGCCGGTAGGTACTGCTGCCAGGCGGGTGGGATGCTCGGGCTCGCCACCTGGATGAAGACCGTTGGCGCCGGGGCCTTCGGGCGTGGTGCGCGGGTGCATGTGGATCTCTCGGGGAAGATGGTTGCCCTTGCGACGATTGCAGGAGGCGCAGGCGGCGACGATGTTCTCCCAGACCGATTTGCCGCCCCTGCTGCGGGGGACCACGTGATCGACCGTCAGCCCGGACTTGCGCGAGCCGCAGTACTGGCAGGTCCAAGCGTCCCGCGCGAGCACAGCCCGTCGCGTGATCTTGCGCCGGTGGGCTTCGCGCGGGATCCGCACGTAGCTGACCAGCCGGATCACGTCCGGGCGCTCCATCGTCATGTGCTCGGAGTGCAGCGCCCCCTCTTTGCGCTCCAGCAGCTCGGCCTTCTCCTTCAGCAGCAGCACTGCAGCGCGCCTGAGCGTGCAGACGTTGATCGGCTCATACGTCGCATTGAGCACCAGGACTCGTGCCATGGTGGAGCGGATTCTAGGCTTCGACCGGGGTACGAACCCAAGATTCGCACCGACTCCGCCTTGGTTCGGAGGGCCGCGACCGCCTCGGCTACGGGCTGGGTCGCCGAGGGCTCCCTCGAGGTCGCAGAAGAACATGTAGCGGCCCAGCCCGCGGCGCAGCGGGCGAGACTCGATTCGGCTGAGGTTGACGCCTGCGGCTGGAGAACTCCTGCAGCGCTTCGACCAGGGCGCCCGGGTGGTCCTCGCCCAGCTCGGAGAAGACGAGGGAGGTCTTCCAGCGGCCCCTCGCCGGCCGGCTCGGTTCCCGCCGGGGCGATCCAGACGAAGCGGGTCACGTTGTCGGCCTCGTCCTCGATGCCCTCGCGCAGGATCGTGCAGCCGTAGAGATCGGCCGCCGAGCGGGCGCCGATCGCGGCCCACGGCCGCGGCGATTCGGCGACCATGCGCACCGCCGCCGCCGTGCTGCTGACGCTGCGCCGCTCGACCTCGGGCAGTTGCTCGCGCAGGAAGCGAGCGCACTGGGCGAGGGGCTGGGGGTGGGAGAGGACGGCCTCGATCTCGTTCAGCTCGATCGGCTCTCGCGCGATCAGGTGGGCCCGCACCGCGAAGTCGTGCTCGCCGACGATCGTCACCGCCTTGGTGTCGAAGGCGAGGGTGTCGAGGGTGCTGCGCACCGAGCCCTCGATCGAGTTCTCGAAGGGGACGAGCGCCCGGTCGGCCTCGCCCCGCTCGACGGCGAGGATCGCGTCGTGGACCGTCGGCGTGCGCAGCGGCTCGAAGTCCTCGCCGGGCGCCGCCTCGCCGCAGGGCGTCCTCGGTGAAGGTTCCGGCCGGGCCGAGGTAGGCGATCCGCATCGCGGTCCCTACTGAAAGTCGACCGTGTAGCTGGCCTTGTTGTTGCTGGAGACCTGCTCGCCGGGCACCGGCTGCACGTCGACGTCGAGGGTCACCTGTCCGCTCGGCGCCGGGGTGAGCGGGATCGTCACGGTTTGCGTCTCGCTCGGCGGCGATGGTGCTGATCGTCCCCTCGAGCGTGTGGCCGCCGTTCACCTGGACCGAGACGGTGACCCCGTTCTCGGTCGACTCGCCCTGGTTCTGGACCTGCACCTCGACCTGCGGGCGTGCTGCCGCGCGGAGACCGTGGTCGTCGCATCGGCGGTCAGCGTCGTGCCGTTGACGCTCGTCCCGACCAGGCCGAGCCCGTGGACGCCGGACGTTGAGGCTCCGGTCGATGCCGCTGACCGCGCCGAGGGCCGAGCCGATCGTGCTCTCGTCGAGCCAGGAGGTGTCGGGCAGGAAGGCGCTCGTCGGAACGTCGTTGCCCTCGATCCCGTTGCCGGCGAGGACGCCGTCGATCTCCGGCCGTACGACCGCCGCGTAGAGGACGTCGCTTGCCAGCAGCTTCTGCATCTGGTTGGCGATCGCGGCGTCCGCCTTGGCGACCCCGGCGCTGCCCAGCGCGGTGCTCATCTCGTTGGCGATCCGCGTCATCGCGCTGCCGCGCAGCTCGTAGACCAGCTCCAGCGCGTTCTGCGCGTGACCCATGTCGCCGGGGGCGCTGAGGCTGTTGACGCGGGTCTCGTAGTTGTCCATGGCGCTGCGGTCGGCGTTGACCTCGGCGACGAACTCGGTTACGGAGAGGTTGCCCGGGTCGGCGAGCTTGCCGAAGAAGGCCTTGCTGGTCTGCTCGGTCTCGTCGACGATCTGGGTGACGTTGCGGGCGTAGTCGGTCAGCGCCCGGTTCTTGCGCGCGTCGAGGCATCCCTTGACGCCGAGCACGATCAGGATCAGGGCGAGCAGCCCGGCGCCGAGGGCCAGGCCGCGGCGCATCAGGATCTGTTGCCGCTCGGGGCGGCGGGGCGGGCGCGGCCTGCGCCTCGGCCCGGGTGCGGCGGGCGCCACCGATCCCTCGTCGTCAAAATTCAAGATGAAAACGCCTCTCTGAAGCTCTTGACTGGGCGGAGAGTATGAACTCTGGGGGGGTCGTGGCGTCAAGACCCGCAGCAAACGGTGCGTTTTTTGCGCCGTGGCCCCGCGCGAGCTCCGCAGGAGAGCCGCCGCGGCGCGGCGAAGGTGAAGGAGCTTTGGTCGGTTCTCTCGTGCTCAACCGGTTCCTGATCGAGCGCCGAATCGGCAGCGGCGGCTTCGGCGTCGTCTACGAGGCCTGGGACGGGCGGCTGGAGCGGTCGGTCGCGGTCAAGGCGATCGAGTCCCCCGGCGCCCAGGGTCGCCGGCGGGTGCTGCGCGAGGCGCAGGCGGCGGCGCGCCTCAACCACCCGGGGATCGTGACGCTCTACGAGATGGGCGAGGAGGACGGCAACGCGCTGCTGGTCACCGAGCTGGTCGACGGCTCGACGCTGGCCCGGTTGAGTCGCGAGGGTGCGCTCAGCGACCGCGAGATCGGCGAGATCGGCGCCGACCTCTGCGAGGCGCTCGACTACGCCCACTCGCGCGCCGTCGTCCACCGCGACATCAAGCCGCAGAACGTTCTCGTCACCGAGGACGGCGAGCCGCGGGCCAAGCTGATGGACTTCGGCATCGCCCGCCTCGCCGACGCCGCCGCCCTGACCGCGCCCGGCGACGTGGTCGGCACCCTCGCCTACATGTCGCCCGAGCAGGCCGAGGGGCGCACCGCCGGCCCCGAGGCCGACGTCTACTCCCTGGCCCTGACGCTGTACGAGTGCTGGAGCGGCGAGAACCCGAACCGGCGCGCCACGCCGGCGGCGACCGCGCGGGCGATCGGCGCCCGCGACGCGCCCGCTGCGCCGGCTCCGCCCCGACCTGCCGCGCGAGCTGACCGACGCGGTCGACGCCTGCCTCAGCCCCCGCCCCTCGCGCCGCCCGCCGCTGGAGGAGCTGGGGCAGGCGATCGAGGACTCGCTCGATCGCCTCGCCGACCATCCTCGCCACACCGCCAGCGCCGCTGGGTATGCGCCTCGGGGCGGCCGCCGCCGCCGCGACGCTCGGGGCCTGGCTCGCGGTCGGCCACGGAGCCCTGCTCCCGTAGGATTCGAGCCGGTTTCCCCGTCCCGGGGGCCTGCACCTCTCCGTGAAGGAGCCAACGATCAGCGTTCTACGCAACCTCGAGAGTCGGATCGAAGGCCTCGTCGAGGGGGTCTTCAGCCGCGCCTTCAGCTCCGAGGTGCAGCCGGTCGAGCTGGCCCGCAAGCTGGCCAAGGAGATGGACGCGCACAAGACCGCCGGGCTGGCGCGCGTCTACGTCCCCAACGAGTACACGGTCTTCCTCTCCGAGCGAGGACCGCACCAAGCTGGAGGGCTACGAGCGCTCGCTCGAGCAGGAGCTGTCCGGCTACCTGCTGGAGCACGCGCGGCGCCGCGGCTACGACCTGCTGACCCGGCCCGCGGTCGAGTTCAAGACCGACGAGCGGCTGCGCCTCGGCGAGTTCGGGATCCAGACGCGCCTGGTCAAGCCCCCCGCCCACGAGGGCGAAGGCCCGCGGCCAGGGCGAGGAGGGCCACACGATGGTCTACTCGGCCGTGCGCGAGCGCGACAGCCCGCCGAAGCGGCCCCGAGCAGCGCGCCGGGGCGATGGTCTCGACGCGGGCGATCGTCTCGCTCGACGACCGCCGCTACGTGCTGGACGGGCCGCGCGCGACGATCGGCCGCTCCAAGGACGCCGACTGCGTGCTGCGCGACCCCAACGTCTCCCGCCGCCACGCCGAGCTGCGCCGCTCGCCGAGCCGGCGACTGGGCGATCGCCGACCTCGGCTCGACCAACGGCGTCAAGGTCAACGGCCGTCGCGTCGCCTCGACCCGGCTCAGCCCCGGCGACCAGGTGACCCTCGGCACGACCACCTTCGTGTTCGACATCGAGCAGTAGAGTAGCTCGGGCGCGTGGACTACGACCCGATCTCCGTCGCCCTCAAGTTCGGCTTCCTCGCCGTCCTCTACCTGTTCCTGCTCTGGATCGCCCGCAGCGCGCTGAAGGACCTGCGCCGCACCGGTCGTCGCCGGCGCCCGACGCGACCGGGTTCCACCCGGCGCCGGCGTTCGCGCCGCGGCCGCGGTGGCGCCGACGCCTGGCTGGTCGCCGAGCGCGGCGGCGGCCTCGAGGGAGGGCGAGCGCTTCGACCTGATCGGCGGCCTCTCGATCGGCCGCTCGCAAGGAGGCCGACGTGCAGATCGACGACCGCTACGCCTCCGGCCTGCACGCGAGGATCTTCTCCCGCGACGGGCGCACCTACGTCGAGGACATGAACTCGACCAACGGCACGCTGCTCAACGACGCCGAGCTGACGGGTGAGGCGGAGCTGATCGACGGCGACGTGGTGCGGATCGGCGACACCGAGTTCCGGTATCGAGGCGGGGGTGAGAGCGGCGATGCTGCGCGTCGACGACCAGGCCTTCCGCACCGACACCGGGCGCCAGCGCAACGCCAACGAGGACTCCTTCTTCGTCCGCGCGCCGATCTTCGTCGTCGCCGACGGGATGGGCGGCGCGCAGGCCGGCGAGGTCGCCTCCAAGGCCGCCGCCGAGGCCTTCGACCGCGACCTGCCCGACGCTCCGCCCGAGCGCGTCCTGCGCGAGACGATCGAAGCGGCGAACCGGACGATCCACGAGCTCGCCCGCGCCGATCCCTCGCGGGCGGGCATGGGGACGACGATCACCGCGGCGATCGTCGACGCCCGAGGGCGAAGAGGTCGGCGATCGGCCACGTCGGCGACAGCCGCGCCTACCGGCTGCGCGGCGGCAAGCTCGAGCGGCTGACCCGCGACCACTCGCTGGTCGAGGAGATGCGCCGCAAGGGCCAGCTCACCGACGCCCAGGCCGAGGACCACCCGCAGCGCTCGATCATCACCCGGGCGCTCGGCCCCGAGCCCGAGGTCGAGGTCGACGTGCAGACGGTGCCGGCCGCCCCGGGCGACGTCTTCCTGCTCTGCTCGGACGGCCTGACGACGATGCTCGACGAGGATCGGATCGGCCGCGTCCTCGCCGGCGCCGGCTCGATGAAGGCCGCTGTCAGGGCGCTGGTCGACGAGGCCAACCGGGCCGGCGGTCGCGACAACATCACCGCGCTCGCCTTCCGGCTCGAGGACGCCGCCGCTCCCCGGCGAGGGCCCCGAGGGCGCGACGCTGGTCGGCCGCTCCGCCGAGGAGGCGGGCCTGACCGCGACCGAGGTTCGCCGCCGCGCCGCCGCCGCGGCCGCGCGCGAGCGGCGCGAACAGCTGGTCGCCGGCCGAAGCACCGCCGCCTGCGCAGCGCCGCCAAGGCCTCGCCGTCGCTCGCTCGTCCTCGCCGCTGTCGCCTTCGGCGCCTGGTACGGCAACCGGCAGGTCTGGTTCCTCGGCACCGACGCCGCCGGCCGGGTCGCCCTCTACCGCGGCCTGCCCTACGAGCTGCCCTTCGGCATCGATCTCTACCACGAGCGCTACGCGAGCCCGATCCAGACCGCTTCGCTGCCGCCGAGACGCCGCGACGCCGTCACCGGCCACGACCTCCGCTCACGCGGCGACGCGGTCTCGCTGGTCGAGGACATCGAGCGCAGCCAGGGAATTCCCGATGAGGCGGGGGCCGTGACGTCGGCGAGGAACCGGGAGCTGGTCGCCCTGGTTCCCGTCGCGCTGCTCCTCACCGCCGGGCTTCGCCGCCGTCTTCGCCCAGGAGAACGCCCGGCTCGGCAACCTCAGCCTCGTCTACGGCGCCTACTTCCTCGCGGTCTGCCTCGCGACCCACATCTACCTGCGGATGCGCCTGCCCAACGCCGACCCCTACCTCTTCCCGCTGGTCGCGCTGCTGACCGCGTTCGGCCTGGTGATGGTCTACCGGATCGACGCGAACCTGGCCCGCGACCAGGCCAACTGGTTCGTCCTCGGCCTCGTCCTCTTCGCGCTGACCGTCCACTTCCTGCGCGACTACGACGTGCTCGAGCGCTACCGCTACACGATCGCCGCGGTCGGGCTGCTGCTCCTGCTGGCGCCGCGCCTGCCGGGGATCGGCCAACAGGTCAACGGCGCCTACCTCGGGGTCAAGCTCGGCCCGCTCTCCTTCCAGCCGGCCGAGTTCTCGAAGATCTGCATCGTCGTCTTCCTCGCCAGCTACCTGCGCGAGCACCGCGAGGTGCTGATCGTCGGCGCCCGGCGGGTGCTCGGGGTGACCCTGCCGCCGCTCAAGCACCTCGGCCCGATGCTGGTCGTCTGGGGCGCCTCGATGTTCATGCTCGTCTTCATCCGCGACCTCGGCAGCTCGCTGATGTTCTTCGCCGCCTTCCTGGCGCTGCTCTACGTGGCGACCGGGCGCTTCTCCTTCGTGGTGATCGGGATGGCGATGTTCCTGCTCGGCGCCTGGTTCTTCGCCTCGACCGTGCCCCACGTCCACGACCGGGTCGAGATCTGGCTCAACCCCTACCACGACCCCGCCGACCACGGCTACCAGATCCTCCAGTCGATCTTCGCCCAGGCCGACGGCGGGTCTGTTCGGCAAGGGATTCGGTCAGGCGCTGATCACCGTGCCCGGCACCCACGCGGCGTTGCTGCCGGCGGCCCAGACCGACACGATCTACTCGCTGATCGTCAACGAGCTGGGCCTGTTCGGCGCCTGCGGGGTGATCCTCATCTACCTGCTGATCGCGGCGCGCGGCTTCAAGATCGCGCTGCTCGCCGACGACGGCTTCTCGAAGCTGCTGGCGACCGGGCTCACCGCGGTGTTCGCGATCCAGGCCTTCGTGATCGTCGGCGGAGTGACCCGGGTGATCCCGCTGACCGGCGTCACGCTGCCCTTCATCAGCTACGGCGGCAGCTCGATCGTCGCCAACTTCGTGCTGCTGGCCCTGCTGCTGCTGATCTCCGACCGCGCCCGGCGTGAGGCCACGGCGCCCCGCGGCGTAGCCGCGCTGGAGGGGTCGTGAACCGCCAGATCGTCAAGCTGTTCGGCCTGATCGTCGTCCTCTTCGCGGTGCTGATCGGCTTCACGTCCTACTGGTCGGTGTTCGACGCGAAGGCGCTGAAGGAAAAGACGGCCAACAAGCGGCCGCTGCTGGAGCAGCAGCAGATCGCGCGCGGCCGCATCCTCGCCGCCGACGGCACGGTGATCGCCCGCTCGGTCCCGAAGGGCCACGGCTCCAACCTGCGCTACGTGCGCCGCTATCCGGAGGGGTCGCTCTACGGGCACCCGATCGGCTACAGCTTCGTCCGCCAGGGCGACAGCGAGTTCGAGAAGTCCCACAACGACGAGCTGGTCGGCAACGGCTCGGAGTTCAGCTCGATCCTCGACGAGCTGCGCGGCCGCAATCAGGAGGGCAACGACGTCGTCACCAACCTCGACCCGGCCGCGCAGCGGGTGGCGCTGAACGACCTCGAGGCCGCCGGGTTCGGCGCCGTGGTCGCGATCGAGCCGCAGACCGGCCGGGTGCGGGTGATGGCCTCCAACCCGCCCTACGACCCGAATCGCGTTCCGTACCACCTGCGACTCTCGCGACTCAACAACGACGCTCGACCGTCGCCGCTGCTCGACCGCGCCACCCAGGGCCAGTACCCGCCCGGCTCGACCTTCAAGGTGGTGACCGCCGCGGCCGGACTCGACAGCGGCACGATCACGCCGAGCACGACGATCGACGCGCCCGGGACGCTCGACGTCCAGGGCCAGCCGCTCCAGAACGACTTCAACGCAGAGCTTCGGCCCGATCACGCTGGACACCGCGCTGACCAACTCGGTCAACACCTGGTTCGCGCAGCTCGGCGAGCAGGTCGGCGAGGACACCCTCTTCGCCTACATGGACCGCTTCGGCTTCAACTCGACCCCGGCGATCGACCTTCCCTCCGACCAGGTCTACAAGAGCGGCGTCTTCGACAGCGAGACCAACAAGCTGCTCGGCCCGAGCGACCCGATCGACATCGCGCGGGTCGCGATCGGCCAGGAGCGCCTCGCGGTGACGCCGCTGCAGATGGCCGAGGTCGCGGCCGCGGTCGCCAACGGGGGCAAGCTGATGAAGCCGCAGATCTGGAGCCGGGTGGTCGATCCCGACGGCCGCGTGACCAAGCGGCTCGACCCGTCCCAGTACAGCCGGCCGATCAGCGCCCAGACCGCGGCCGAGCTGACCACGGCGATGCAGGGCGTGGTCAGCGCCGGCACCGGGACCAACGCGGCGATCCCCGGGGTCGCCGTCGCCGGCAAGACGGGGACCGCGGAGACGCCCGGCAACGCGGCCTGCGGCGGCGGCGCCGACGAGAACCAGGCCTGGTTCATCGGCTTCGCGCCGGCCGAGGACCCGAAGATCGCGATCGCGGCGACGGTCGAGTGCACGACCAGATTCGGCAACGACGTCGCCGCGCCGATCTTCCGCGACGTCGCGGAGACGATCTTGAATGGAGGCTGAGGCTTGACGGGCAAGGGACTGGAGCAGGCGTGGCGAGTGCCTGAGGTCGGCGAGGGGAGCGTGGTCGACGGGCGCTACCGGGTCCTGCAGCGGATCGGCTCCGGCGGGATGGCCGACGTCTGGCTCGCCGACGACACGCACCTGCAGCGCCGGGTCGCGCTGAAGGTCCTGCATCGCCGCTTCGCCCAGGACCGCGAGTTCGTCGAGCGCTTCCGCCGCGAGGCGGAGGCGGCCGCGGGCCTCCAGCACCCCAACGTGGTCGCCGTCTTCGACCGCGGCGACGTCGACGGCACCTACTACATCGCGATGCAGTACGTGGAGGGGCGCTCGCTGAAGCAGCTGATCGACGCCGGGCTCAGCCCCGAGCAGGCGGTCGGCCTGATCCGCCAGGTGCTCGAGGGCGCCCGCTTCGCCCATCGCCACGGCATCGTCCACCGCGACCTGAAGCCGCAGAACGTGATCGTCGACGCCGAGGGCAAGGCGATGGTCGACCGACTTCGGCATCGCCCGCGCCGGCGTCTCGGAGATCACCCAGGCCGGCTCGGTGATGGGCACGCCGCACTACCTCTCGCCGGAGCAGGCCCAGGGAATGGAGGTGACCGCCGGTCTCCGACCTCTACTCGATCGGGGTGATGCTCTACGAGGCGCTGACCGGGCGGGTGCCGTTCGAGGCGCGACCAGCGCGGTCGCGATCGCGATGAAACAGGTCTCGCAGACGCCGCAGCGGCCCAGCTCGATCAACCCGAGGGTCTCGCCGGCGCTCGACGCGGTGGTGATGCGGGCGCTGGAGAAGGACCCCGGCCAGCGCTTCCAGAGCGCCGACGCCTTCATCGCGGCGCTCGACGCGGCGCTCAAGGAGCCGGGCGCGACGGGCGGCGGCACCGCCGCCTTCGCGCCGCTGCCGCCGGTGGTCGCGACGCCGGAGGAGGCCGAGGGCGGAGGAGCCCGACCCGGAGGAGGAGAGACGCCGCAAGCGCCGCCGCCGCCGCTGGATCCTGGTCGCCGTCGCGGTGCTGATCGGCGCCCTGGCCGGCTTCGCCCTGACCCGCGACACGACCACCGAGGTTCCCGAGCGTGACCGGCAACGAGCTCAACGTGGCGATCGCGCTGCTCCAGCAGAACGGCTTCCAGGTCGGCGACGTGCAGCGGGTCGAGCGCGACGCGCCGGCCAACACGGTCCTCGAGCAGGACCCCGCCGCCTCGCCGCCGGCCAAGCAGGCCTCGCTCGACTGCTGCCTTCCTCAGCTTCTTCTGCTCGAAGCCGAAGGTGATGCTGACGGTGAGCGCCGGGCCGGGCAGCGCCAAGGTCCCGTCTACCGCCGGGCTGGACCGCCGCCGCGGTCGCGAAGCTGAAGAAGCCGGGTTCGGGGTGCAGGTGGAGACCGTCCACTCCGAACGCGTCGACGCAGGGCTGGTGATCCACTCCGACCCGTCGGCGGGCGACGACCGCGACGCGCGGCTCCGACGTGATCCTCACCGTCTCCAGCGGGCCGAAGCTGGCCAAGGTGCCGGTGCTGGTCGGCACCCAGCGCGCGGTCGCGGTGCAGCAGATCCGCGGTCGCGGCCTCGTCCCCAGCGTCACCGAGGAAGCCGAGCTCCTCGCCGACGGGCGAGGTGATCCGCCAGTCGCCGAGCGCCGGCACGCAGGTGCCGCCGGGCTCCACGCGTCTCGATCGTCGTCTCCAAGGGCGAACAGAAGGTCGACGGTGCCGAACGTGATCGGCAAGCTGCGCTCCGACGCGGTCGACAGCGCTACGCGCCGCCGGCCTCAACCCCGGTCGTGCAGGAACAGGACACCGACGTGCCCTCGCAGGTGGGCCGGGTCACCGACCAGTTCCCGCCGCCCGGTCCGCAGGTCGACCCCGGCGCCGACGTGACGGTCGTCGTCGGCAAGCAGCCGACCGGCGCGGTCCCGACGCCGACCACGCCGACGACGCCATGAGGGTCGCGGTCCTCTCCGGCGGCCGCTCCTCCGAGCACGACGTCTCGCTGCGCTCCGGCGAGGCGGTGGCGCGGGGGCTGGAGGCCGCCGGCCACGAGGCGGTGCGGGTGACGATCGCCCGCGACGGGGGCTGGAGCTGTGAGGGCGCCGCCGTCGAGCTGGCGCCCGGCCGACGGCCTGCTCGGCTGCGATGTCGCCTTCCCGGCCCTGCACGGCCCCTTCGGCGAGGACGGCAGCGTCCAGGGGCTGCTCGAGTGGCTCGACCTCCCCTACGTCGGCTCCGACGTGCTCTCCTCGGCGATCTGCATGGACAAGCTGACGCTGAAGCGGCTCTTCGCCCAGCGCGGGCATGCCCCAGGTCGATTTCGTCCAGGCCGGCGAGGCAGGCTGGCGCGAGCGCTGCGAGGCGATGGGGCTGCCGCTCTGGGTCAAGCCCTCGCGGCTCGGCTCGAGCGTCGGGATCAGCAAGGTCGAGGAGCTCGGCACGAGCTCGACGAGGCGGTCGAGCTGGCGCTCCGCCACGACCCGCGGGTGATCGTCGAGGCGCTCGGCCCACGGCCGCGAGGTCGAGTGCTCGGTGCTCGGCAACGAGTGGCCGCGAGACCTCGCTGCCGGGCGAGGTCGTCGCCCACGGCGACTGGTACGACTACGAGGCCAAGTACGGCGACGGGCGGGATGGAGCTGATCGTTCCGGCGCCGATCGAGGAGGCCCAGCTCGCCCGGGTGCGCGAGCTGGCCGCCGCCGCCTTCGCGCTCGCCGGCTGCTCCGGCCTCGCCCGCTGCGACTTCTTCGTCGAGCCCGACGGCGAGGTGCTCGTCAACGAGATCAACACGATGCCCGGCTTCACCGAGACCAGCGTCTACGCGAAGCTCTTCGAGGCGAGCGGCATCCCCTACCCGGAGCTCTGCGACCGCCTGGTCGCGCTCGCGCTCGAGCGCCACGAGCGCGCCCGCTCCTACGAGTTCTGAGCCGCGCCGGCTCAGTTGAGCAGCTCGATGTCGCTGATCTCGACCTGGAAGCGGCCGGCCTGGTCGCGGGCGGCGGCGGCCTTGGTGAACCAGAGCAGGAAGTAGCGGGCGGGGCGGGTCACCGTCAGGTCGATCTCCTCGCGGCTCGAGGCGTCGCCGACGGCGCCGACCTGTTCGCCCCAGCCGGAGATGTCGGCCGGCGGGCCCGCTCGCGGCGGCGAAGACCTGCGCGTCCCAGCCCGGGGTCGGGGTGCGGACGATCATCTTCGTCGGCGTCGCCTCCGAGGCCGTCGGTCACGTAGAGGCCGACGCCGGGGTCGGGCCCGGTCTTGGTGCCGGCGAAGGTGTCGGAGTCGTAGTGCTCGGTGTTCCCAGGCGGTCCCGGTCGGGTCGCCGTCGGTCGCGAGCCCCACCTTGCCGCCGACCTCTTGGCCGTCGCCCTCGGGGTCGTAGTCGGTCGCCGCGGAGATCTTCACCGGCTTGCCGCCTGCCCTGCTCGGCCCCGCCGCCGCCGAGCTTGCCGCTGGAGATCAGCTGCGACGGCGAGCAGGGCGCCGCCGGCGATCAGCAGCAGGGCGACGATCGCCGCCCACGACCACCGCGCCCGGCCCCGAGAGCTGGCGCTGCGGCGGCGGCAGCGCGTCCAGCACGCTGGTCGCCTCGCCGGTGGTCGAGCCCGCCCGCGCCGCCTCGACCTCGAGCGCGGTCGAGAGGTCGTCGATCATCTCGCCGATCTACTGGTAGCGCTCGGCCGGGTTCTTGGCGGTCGCGCGCTCGACCACCAGCGCCACCGCGGCGGAGACCTCGGGCCGGCGCCGCTGCACGTCGGGCAGCTCCTCGTTGACGTGTTTCATCGCCACGCCGACCTGGCTGTCGGCGTGGAACGGGCACCTGGCCGATCAGCATCTCGTAGAGGACGACGCCGAGCGAGTAGATGTCGGAGCGCGGGTCGACCGCCGTGCCCCATCGCCTGCTCGGGCGCGACGTAGTCGGTGGTGCCGAGGACGCGGCCGGTCGCGGTCATCCCGTCCTGCTCGAGCTGGCGGGAGATGCCGAAGTCGGTCAGCTTCGCCCGGCCCTCGCTGTCGATCAGGACGTTCTGCGGCTTGATGTCGCGGTGGACCATGTTGCGCGCGTGGGCGACGCTGAGGCCGCGGGCGATCTCGATCGCGTAGGCGATCGCCTCCTGGGCGTCGAGCGCGCCGACGCGGGCGATCCGCTGCTTCAGCGTCTCGCCCTCGACGTACTCGAAGACGATGTAGGGGTAGCCGCCGTCCTCGCCGGCGTCGATCACCGAGACGACGTTGGGGTGGGAGAGCTTGGCGACGGCGCGCGCCTCCTGGCGGAAGCGCTCGAGCTGGTCGGCCTGCTCGGACATCTCGCGGTGCATCACCTTCACCGCGACCGGCCGGTCGAGCGTCTCGTCGCGGGCCAGGTAGACGGTCGACATCCCGCCGCTGCCCAGCTTCGCCTCCAGCCGGTAGCGGCCGGAGAGCACGGTGCCGATCATCTGTGAGCTGGTTGAGCGGGCTTCCATCGTTAGGCGCGGTGGACTCGGCGAGGGCCCTCGACCGCTCGGCCGATGCGCTTTGCTTCGGGGTAGTGCGGCGCAGGAGGTCGAGGGCCGCGGCCTCGTCCTCCGCCGCGACGACGACGCAGAAGCCGCAGCCCATGTTGAAGACGTCGTGCATCTCGTCGTCGGAGACGCCGGCGCGCTCGTGGATCAGCTCGAAGACCGGCGGCACCGGCAGCGGGTCGTCGATCTCGTAGCCGACCTCGGCGGCGAGGCGCAGCAGGTTGCCGAGGCCGCCGGAGGTGATGTGGGCGAGGCCGCGGACGTCGACCTCGGAGCGCAGCAGCTCCAGCACCGGCTTGACGTAGATCTCGGTCGGCTCGAGCAGCACCTCGCCGAGCGGGCGGCCGAGGCGCCCGTCGGGGTCCTCGCCGAGCGGGATGCCCGTCCAGGGCGCCGCGCGGGCGAGCGTGTAGCCGTTGGAGTGGATGCCGGAGGAGGGCAGGCCGATCACCGGGTCGCCCGGTTGGACCGCGGAGCCGTCGACGATCGCGTCGAGGGCGACGGTGCCGAAGCAGGCGCCCGCGACGTCGAAGCCGCGCACCATGTCGCCGAGCTGGGCGAGCTCGCCGCCGGGGATCTCGATCCCGGCCAGCTCGGCGCCGCGCGCCAGGCCGACGCCGATCTGCTCGCAGACCTCGGGGTCGGCGCGCTCGATCGCGATGTAGTCGAGCATCGCCAGCGGCTCGGCGCCGACGCAGATCACGTCGTTGACGTTCATCGCCACGCAGTCGATCCCGACCGTGTCGAAGCGGCCGAGCTGCTCGGCGACCAGCAGCTTGGTGCCGACGCCGTCGGTGGAGAGCGCGATCCCGGTGCGCTCGTCGATCCGGATCACGCTCGCGTAGTGCCCCGGCAGCGGCACCTGCCGCGAGGGCCGGTCGAGCTGGATCGCTCCCAGCGCCCGCACCAGGCCGGCGACCGCGGAGTCCGCAGCCCCCTGGTCGACCCCGGCCTTCGCGTAGGCGTCGTTCACCTGCCCGATTCTGTCATCCATCCGATCCGCGATTCCGCTCCGCTGTTCCTTATCCCCATATAACGAGGCAAAGGCACAGCGGAAGGTTCAGGGGCGCAGCTTCGCAAGGACGACGGCGGCGAGGCGCGGCGCGGTAGGCGGCGTAGGGCCAGAGCGCCCGGTCGCGCTCGACCACGTGGATGAGGCGCTGCGAGGCGAGGGTCGAGGCGAACGAGACGCCGCGCCGAGCGCCAGCGTGCGGCGCAGGCTCGGCGAGGCGCCCCGCTGCGCCAGCCGGCCGCCCTTCAGGGCGCTCGCGCCGACGATGATCGGCAGCGCCACGGTGCGCGAGAGCAGGTTCGCCTGGTCGCGGGAGAAGCCACGCCAGCGCGCCGCGGTCAGGGTGGCGCCGTTGCGCGAGACGCCGGGCGCCAGCGCCGCCGCCTGGGCGATCCCCAGCGCCAGCCCGTCCGCTCCAGCCGGCGTCGCCCCGCCCGCGCCGCTGCGGCCGGGTGTCGGCGAGCAGCATCCCCGCCGCGCCGGCCAGCAGCCCGATCGCCGTCGCGCACGGGCCGCCCAGCCGCCGCTCGATCGGTCGCTCCAGCGTGTAGCCGACCACCGCCGCGGGGAGGAAGGAGAGGGCCAGCACCACCGCCCGCCGCGGCGTCGAACTCGCGCAGCTCCTCGGCGATCACCCGCCGCTGGCCGATCAGCAGCGCCGCCGCGGCGCCGGCGTGCAGCGCCACCTCGAAGCTCTTGCGCACCTCCGGGTCGATCGCCTCCCAGTCCCACCCGGCCAGCCAGGGGACGAGGACGATGTGGGCGGAGCTGGAGACGGGCAGCAGCTCGGCCGGTCCCTGGACGATGCCCAGCGCAAGCGCGCGCCGGGCCGGGATCCGCCCGTCGACCGCCTCGCTCAAGCGCCCCTGGCGCCGGCCGGCTCGGCCGCTTCGCCCTCGCCCGGCCGCCCGCCGCGGCGCCTGCGCACCAGGGCGTAGACGATCAGGCCGACGATGCCGGCGACCACCAGGTAGTCGAAGACCTGAAGGTGATTGCGCCACTGCTCCCAGTTGTCGCCGACCGCGCGCCCGACCAGCGCGAAGCCGAGCACCCAGGGCAGCGAGCCGAGCGCGGTCAGCCAGGTGAAGCGCCAGAAGGGCATCTTCGCGACCCCGGCCGGCAGCGAGATGAAGGCGCGCACCAGGGGCAGCAGCCGGCCGAAGAAGACGGTGGCGTCGCCATGGCGCTTGAACCAGCTGTCGACCCAGGCCAGCCGCGACGGGCTGAGGTGGATGAGGCGGTTTTTCTCCAGCAGGTCGATGCGGCCGTAGTAGCCGATCGCGTAGGTCAGCCACGACCCGGCCATGTTGCCGGCGAGCCCCGCCAGCGTTATCCCGAGCAGCGTCTGGTCGCCGTTGGAGACGCTGAAGCCGGCGAACAGCATCACCGCCTCGCTCGGGATCGGGATGCAGGCGCTGCCCGCCGCCATCAGCAGGAAGACGCCGACCAGCCCGGTGTCGTTGATCACCTTGACGCAGAAGTCGACGATCGGGCCGGTGAGGTCGGCGTAGAGGAATGCGATTCGGCATGAAGAGAACCGTGATCCTAGAGCGTCAAGCTCTAAACTCGCCAGGTTCTCATGCGCCGGTTGAACCACCCCGTCTATCGCAACCGGGTCCTGCAGGTCGCTCGCCGACGCGATCCTCCTCACGGTCGCCTTCTACCTGGCCTTCCGCCTGCGCTTCCTCGACGACCCGCACGGGCTGCCGCACCGCTACTCGGTCCTCTTCGCCCAGTCGGTCGGCTTCGTCGTGGTCGGCAAGCTGATCGTCTTCGCCGCCTTCGGGCTCTACCAGAAGTGGTGGCGCTACGTCAGCGGGCGGGACTTCCTGTTGATCCTGCGCGCCGTCGCCGTCTCCAGCGCCATCCTCGTCGTCGCCTTCGCCGTCCTGCGGCCGTTCAAGCACAGCCTGCCGCGTTCGGTGGAGGTGACGGACTTCGTCCTCACGATGCTGCTGATCGCCGGCGCGCGGCTCGCCGTGCGGCTGATCGTCGAGCGCCCCTCGCGCGGCTCTCGCGTTCCCAAGCGCGAGGTGCTGGTGATCGGCGCCGGCTCGGGCGGGCAGATGGTCGTCCGCGAGCTGCAGCTCAACCCCAACCTCGGCGCCACCGCGATCGGCTTCGTCGACGACGACCCGCGCAAGCGGGGGATGCGGATGCTCGGGCTGAAGGTGCTGGGCTCGACCAAGCAGATCGCGACGATCCTCGACGAGACCGAGCCCGACGAGGTCGTGATCGCGATCCCCTCGGCGCCCGGGACGCTGCGCGCCAAGGTGGTCGCCGCCTGCCGCGAGCGCGAGATCCGCGTCCGCACCCTGCCGACCGTGTTCGAGCTGCTGCGCGGCGGCGTCCAGCTCAACAAACAGCTGCGCGAGGTGCAGGTGGAGGACGTGCTCGGCCGCGACCCGATCGTCGTCGAGCTGGACCGGGTCGGCGCCTACCTGCGCGACCGGATCGTCCTCGTCACCGGGGCGGGCGGCTCGATCGGCTCGGAGCTCTGCCGCCAGATCGCCCGGGTCGGTCCGCGCCTGCTGGTGATGCTCGACAACTCCGAGGACAACCTCTTCGAGATCGACCGCGAGATGGTCGAGGAGCGCCACTTCAGCAGCGTCGAGTCGGTGCTCGCCGACTGCAAGGAGCCGCACCGGATGCTGGAGGTGATGCAGCGCTTCAAGCCGAGCGTCGTCTTCCACGCCGCCGCCTACAAGCACGTGCCGCTGATGGAGGCGAACCCGCTGGAGGCGGTGCGCAACAACGCGCTGGCGACCTGGATCACCGCCGAGACCGCGGCGGCGTCGAAGGTCGAGCGCTTCGTCCTGATCTCCACCGACAAGGCGGTCAACCCGCAGACCGTGATGGGCGCCTCGAAGGCGATGGCCGAGTGGATCGTCGAGGCGGCCTGCCACAAGCATCCCGGCCCCCGCTTCGCCAGCGTCCGCTTCGGCAACGTGCTCGCCTCCTCGGGCAGCGTCGTGCCGATCTTCCGCAGCCAGATCGAGCGCGGCGGCCCGGTCACCGTCACCCACCCGGAGATGACGCGCTACTTCATGACGATTCCGGAGGCGGTGCAGCTGGTGATCCGGGCCGGCGACATCGGCGCCGGCAAGGGCGAGGTCTTCGTCCTCGACATGGGCGAGCCGGTGAAGATCGTCGACCTCGCCCACAACATGATCCGCCTGGCCGGGTACGAGCCGGAGAGAGACATCGCGGTCGAGTTCACCAAGCCGCGCCCCGGCGAGAAGCTGCACGAGGAGCTGTTCGGGCTGGGGGAGACGAGCCAGCCGACCGCGGCGAAGAGGATCCACCGCGCGGTGCGCGAGGTGCCGCTCGACCCCGAGTGGGTCGAGTCGACGCTGAACTCGCTGGAGCGGCTGGCGATGGCCGGCGACGAGGCGAACCTGGCCGAGCGGGTGGTCGAGATGATCACCGACGGCGTTTCGACGCCGATGCCGTCGCCAGCGAGCACCGTCTTCCGCCCGGGTAGCGCTGCTACCCGGGTGTTCGCCGCCACTCCCTGCCTCGGCCTCAGACGCCGAAACGCTCGCCGGAGCCGCTTGGCCAATATCCTGCTGCGGCCGTGGAGCTGATTAAGGAAATCGGCGCATTTGCCGGCCTGGCCGCGTTCCTGGGCCTGACCGTCCTCGCCCTGCTTTCCTTCACGCACGGCGCGCGACATCCGCCGACTGCGCGAGTGGGCCGGCTCGGCGCCGGAGCGCGACGCGGAGCGCAAGGAGTCGACCTCGGCGGCGGCGGCGCAGCGCGCCGAGGAGCTGCGCAAGCTGGAGGAGGCGCGGACCGCCGAGCACCAGGCGGCCACCCTGCGCGAGGAGCGCCGCCGGCGGCGCGAGGCGGGGCTGCCCGAGTACACGCGGATGGAGCGCTTCCGGGATCGGCTCTCGGGCTTCGGCGAGCGCCTCGCCGAGCCGCGCTACCTGGCGGCGGTCTTCGTGGTGGTGATCGTGGTCGGCGGCGGCGTCGCCTACGCGGCGCTGCACGGGTTCGGCGGCGGCGGGCAAGGGCGGCGACGCCTCGCGAAGGCTGAAGCCCGGGCGACATCGAGGTGACGGTGCTCAACGGGACCGCGGTGCCGAGGCCTGGCGGCGCGCTACGGCGCCAAGGTCGACCGCAAGGGCTTCAAGCTCGGGGCACGTCACCAACAGCGCTCTCGAGCTTCCCCAGCAGCATCGTCATGTTCCGGCGCGGCCACAAGCCGGAGGCCCGGATCAGGTCGGCAGGGACGTCGGCATCGCGAAGCTGCAGTTGATGACCTCGGACATCGCCTCGATCTCGGCCGGGGCGCCGGTCTCGGTGATCGTCGGCGAGGACAATGCCTCGTCGTCGGGGTAGACGCCGCCGCCCTCGTCTTCGCCCTGCTGGTCATCGCCACGGTCGCGGCCTTCGCCTGGGCGCAGCGCCTGAAGCGCGACCCGCTCGTCCTCGACCGGGTCACCTTCGGGACCAGGCCAGCCGCACCTTCACCCCCAACCGCGACTGCCGCTTCGACCGCGAGCGGATCCGCTTCCGCGTCACCCGGTCCGATCGCGCGGTGGTGCAGGTGGTCAAGCCGGGCGGGCGGCTGGTCATCACCCTGGCCCGCGACCGCTACCTGAAGCGCTACCACTTCTTCACCTTCTACTGGGACGGGCGCAGCCGCAACGACGGCATCGCCCCACCCGGCCGTTACAAGCTGCGGGTCAAGCTGCTCGGCCAGGACCGCACCCTCGTCCCACCCGGGGTGATGCGCCTGCACCGCGCCCCCCGCAACCCGGCGCCCGGCTGCAAGCGGCGCCCGGGAGGGCCCCTTGAGCGACTTCCTGGCCGGGGCCGGGGTCCTTCTCGCCGCTGGCGCGAGCGCGTCGGCGATCCTCCTCCCCCCGGGCCGGCTCCGCTCGGTCGCGATGCTGGCTCGCGATCGCCCTCTTCCCGCTCCTCATCCTCGGCGACCAGTGGCACTCCCACCAGATCGTCGACCTGCGCCACCACGCCGACCGCATCGTCGCGCTGGCCCTCGCCGGGATCGCCGCGGCCGTGGCGCTCGCCGCCGTCTTCCGCCGCTGGCCGATGGTCCTGCCGCTGGCGATCGTCGCCGCCCTGCCCTTCCGAGTGCCGCTTCACGCAGGCGGCGACACCGCAAATCTCCTGGTCCCGCTGTACCTGGTGATCGCCGCCGGAGTGCTGGCCGCGGTCGCTCAGGGACTGGGCGGCTCGCTCGGCGGGTGGCGCCGGAGGGGGCCCGACCCCGGGTCGCTGCACCGCCCGCGAGGGGCCCCCTGCGGCGCCAGGACCCGCCGGCGGGGCCGTCACTGGCTGCCGCGAGTCCTCGCCGCGGTCGTCGTCCTCTACGCGGTCCAGACGCTCTACTCAGCCGATTTCTCCAAGGGCCTCCAGAACGTCTGCTTCTTCTTGGTGCCGTTCACGGTGGCCTACGCGTTGCTGAGCGACTGTCGAGTGGGATCGAAAGCTTCTGTACCTTGGTGCTCTGGGTGGTTGCGGTCGAGGCGGTCGCGTTCGTCGTGGTCGGGTCGGTCGAGTACGCGAGCAGGAGCCTGTTCTGGAACGACCAGGTGATCCGGTCGAACGACTTCCACACCTACTTCCGGGTCAACTCGGTCTTCTGGGACCCGAACATCTACGGGCGGTACCTGTCGCTGGTGATCGTGGTGGCGACGGCGGCGCTGCTGTGGGCGAAGGAGCGGCGCGACGTGGCGCTGCTCACCGCTCTGGTCGCGGTGCTCTGGCTCGGGCTGGTGCCGACCTTCTCGCAGTCCAGCTTCGTCGCCCTGCTGGCGGGCCTGGCGGTCCTTGCCGCCCTGCGCTGGAGCTGGCGCTGGACGCTGGCCGCCGTCGGCGTCGGAGCTCGTGGCGGCGGTGCTCGTCGTGGCGCTGCGCGGGAGGCGTCGTCGAAGGTCAACTTCTCCCGCATCAACATCGACACCAGCGGCCGCGCCAACCTCGTCTCCGGCGGCATCCACCTCTTCGCCCAGCGCCCCATCTAGGGCTACGGCTCAGGCTCCTTCCCAACGGCCTACTCGCAGCACGTGCAACGCAAGCAAAGCCCCCGTCTCGTCTCCCACACAGAGCCAATCACCGTCGCGGCCGAACAGGGCCTCATCGGCCTGACCGCTCTACACAGCTCTTCTCGTGTCAGCGCCTGTGGACGATGACCGACCGGCCTCGCGACAGGACCCACGCGCCAAGCGGTTGGTCGGGCAGCGGTCCTCGCAGCCTTCGTGGCCCTCCTCGTCCACACGATGGCCTACGCCGGCTTCTTCGAGGACCCGATCACCTGGGTCCTGCTGGCGGTTGGAGCCTCGCTGGCGAGCCGCCCAGGTCCGCGCCTCCACGTAGTCTCGCGGCGTGTCGGGCTACCTCCGCCGCCTCGCGACGACCGGCGCCGCCTACACCGCGGCGAGCATTCTCTCGAAGCTCATCGCGGTCGCCCTGCTGCCGCTCTACACGCGCTACCTGACCCCGGCCGACTACGGCGCCGCCGAGGTGATGTTCGCCGCGGTCGTCTCGGCGAGCATCGTCGTCCGGCTCGGCACGATCGAGGCCCTGCTGCGCTTCTACTACAAGGACGACGAGGATCCCGCGCGGGTCGTCGCCACCTCCTTCGCGGCGCTGTTCTGGGTGGCGACCGCGGCGGCGCTGATCGCGCTGCCCTTCGCCGGGCAGATCTCCGAGGCTGCTCGCTCGACCGCTCGGCGCCCGACCTGGCGCGGATCTCGATCGGCGGCCTCTGGGTGCTGACGATGTTCGAGTACCTGCTCACCCTGTTCCGGCTCGAGGAGCGCGCCCGGGCCTTCTTCCTGACGACGATCGCTCAACGTGCTGGTGACGATCGGGCTGACCGTGGTCCTCGTGGTCGGCGCGGGCGAGGGCGCCCGCGGCCTGCTGCTCGGCAGCTACGCGAGCGGCGCCGTCTTCGTGCTGGGGCTGATCTTCGTCCACCGCCGCCGCCTCTCGCTGCGCGTCGACCGCCCGCTGCTGCGCCGGCTGATGCGCTTCGGCCTGCCGACGATGCCGGCGGAGCTCTCGCTCTACCCGCTCAACTTCGTCGACCGGATCATCATCGTCCGCTCGGCCGGGCTCGCCGAGGCCGGCCTCTACTCGCTGGCGGTCAAGTTCGCCCAGGCGCGTCAACGTCCTCGTCCGCGGCTTCCAGCTCGCCTGGCCGCCGCTCGCCTACTCGATCCGCGACGACGACGAGGCGCGCCGCGCCTACGCGGCGATCGTCACCTGGTTCGTCGCCGGCTGCGCCTTCGTCGTCACCGGCATGTGGCTGCTCTCGCGCTGGATCGTGCGGGCGCTGGCGGCGCCGGAGTTCTTCGGCTCCTACAAGGCGATCGGCCTGATCGCCACCGGCGTCACCCTCTACGCCCTCTACATGGTGCTGGTCGTGATCCTCGGCCGCACCGGGCGCACCGAGTTCAACTTCCCGGCGACGATCGCGGCGCCCGTCGCCAACGTCGCGCTCAACCTGGCTGCTGGTGCCGCCGCTGGGGATCGTCGGCGCCGGCATCGCCCTGGTCGCCTCCTACCTCGTCGTGCTGGCGCTGATGTACGGGTTCACCCAGCGGCTCTTCCCGGTCCCCTACGAGTGGGGGCGCCTGGCGCGGGTCGTGCTGGTCTCCGCGGCGCTGGTCGGAGCCGGAGAGCTGCTGCTGCCGACCAGCGGCGTCGACGGGACTGGCCGGCGCCGTCGCTCTTCTGGCTTGCCTACCCGTTCGCCCTCTCCTCAGCGGCTTCTTCACCGCCGGCGAGCGCAGCTGGCTGGCCGGCCTCCGCTATCCGCGGCGCAAGTCATCTCCGGCCTGGTGGCGATGTGGCCGAGAGCCGGCGGTCGGCGGCGCCACCGTCCCCGAGGCCTACGAGGCCGAGCTGATGGACGAGGACGCTACAGCGCTCCTGACGAGTTCCGCTGCTTTTTCCGACGCGTACGTTGCGGCTGTCGCGGGCGTCGCCGCGGGGGAAGAGGGCCTGGCGGGCGTGGGCCCAGCAGATCCGTGGCCGGCCGGCTGGGGCAGGACGGTGGCGGCGAGGGCTCGCAGGGCGTAGGCCCAGGCGGTGAGGAGCGCGGACCGCGAGGGCCGCGGGGCGTGAGTGGTGCTTGCGCATGTAGAGGTCGCGGTTGCGATGGAACTCGACGATGCGGGGGAGGCCGGCGGCGAGGTCGGTGGAGAGCTGGTCGTGGTGGACGGCCTCCGCGGCGGGGACGAAGAGGGTGTGCCAGCCGGCGTCGGCGAGGCGCTTGGCGAAGTCGCACTCGTCGTAGTAGACGAAGAAGGCCGGGTCGAGGTAGCCGACCTCGGCAGCCGCCTCGCGGCGAACCATCAGGGCGCTGGACTGGGCCCAGTCGACCGGGCGTGTCGCGGTGCCCTTGCTCTGGACCGTGAGCCGGCGGTGCAGGAAGACCGCGCCGGCCAGCGCCGTGCCCACCCCGGGGAAGCGCCAGGCGCAGGGGACCGGGTTGCCGGCGGAGTCGAGCAGCTGCGCCCCCGCCGCGCCCGCCTCCGGGTCGGCATCGAGCGCCGCGATCAGCGCCGCCGACCGCGCCCGGTCGCAGCTCGGAGTCCTCGTTGAGCAGCAGGCAGTAGCGGCCCTTCGCCTCGCGCAGCAGGGTCGAGTCGTTCTCTGCCTTGCCGGTCCGCCGCTCCAGGGCGATCAGCCGGATGTCCCGGCCCAGCGCCCGCACCGCCTCGGCCGAGCCGTCGTCTGAGGCGTTGTCGAGGACGAGGACCTCGCGCTCCACCCCGGCCGGGTGGGTGCGCTCGATCGCCTCGAGGCAGGCGAGCAGGTACTCGCGGCCGTTCGTGTTCACGACGCAGTAGGAGAGCGTGGGTGCCACGGCGGTCACCATAATCGCGCCCACCATGAAGGTGCAGCTGGTCGACCCCTCGGCCTTCACGCCGCCGTACGACCGCGCGCTCGCCGCGGCGCTGGCCCGCGCCGGCGCCGAGGTCGAGCTGCTGACCAGCCGCTTCCTCTACGGGCCGGTGCCGCCAGCCGAGGGATACCGGGTCGAGGAGTGCTTCTACCGCCGCAGCGCCGACCGCGGCCTCGCCGCCCCTGCGCGCCGCGCCTTCAAGCTGGCCGAGCACTTCCCGGACATGCTGCGCTTCCGCCGCCGCGCCGACGCCGACGTCGTCCACTACCAGTGGCTGACGGTGCCCGGCCCTCGACTCCCTCCTCCTGCCGCCCCGCCGGCCCCGGGTGATGACCGCCCACTACGTCCTGCCGCCGCGCCCGAGCCGCCGGCAGGTGGCGAGCGCCCGCCGGGTCTTCGGTCGCATGGACGCGGTGGTCGCCCACTCCGAGCACGGCGCGCGCACGGCTGCGCGACGAGGTTGGGATCGATCCCGATCGAGTCCGCGTCATCCCCCACGGCGCCTTCGACTACCTCACCCATCTGCCCGAGGAGAAGCCGTTGCCGCCGGAGCTGGAGGGCGCCGAGGGCCCGGTGATCCTCTTCTTCGGCCTGCTGCGCCCCTACAAGGGACTCGACACGCTGCTCGAGGCCTTCCGCCAGGTCGAGGGCGCCGAGCTGTGGATCGTCGGCAACCCGCGCATGGACGTCGGGCCGCTGCGGCGACTCGCCGCCCGGGCGCCGGGGCGCGTCCGCTTCGTCACCCGCTTCGTCGAGGACGCCGAGATCCCGGCGATCTTCCGCCGCGCCGACCTCGTCGTCCTCCCCTACCGCGACGCCGAGCACTCCGGCGTCCTTTACACCGCGCTCGCCTTCGGCAAGCCGATGGTCCTGAGCGCCGTCGGCGGCTTCCCCGAGCTGGCCGAGACGGGCGCCGCGCGCCTCGTCCCGCCCGAGGACCCCGCGGCCCTCGCCGCCGCGCTGTCCGAGCTGATCGCCGACTCCGCCGCCCGCGAGGAGCTCGCCGCCGCCGCCCGCGCCGCCGCCGCCGGCCCCTACTCCTGGGACGAGGCCGCCCGGCAGACCCTCGCCCTCTACCGCGACCTCCTAACCCACCCAACAACCCGTTCCGCTGTTCCTTATCCCTGATATGTGGGGATAAGGAACAGCGCTGCGGAGATAATCGACCGATGCTCGTCCTCGCCGTCGTCTTCTGGGTCTGCGCGGGGCTGATCGTCTACACGCACGTCGGCTACCCGCTGGCGCTGCGGGCGCTGGTCGGGCTGCGCCGCCGGCCGACCCTGGAGCACCCGAGCACCTGGGAGGAGCCGCCGCGGGTCTCGCTGATCGTCGCCGCCTACGACGAGGAGGAGGTGATCGCCGCCAAGGTCGCCAACGCGCTTGCGCTCGACTACCCGCGCGATCGCCTCGAGATGGTCGTCGCCTCCGACGGCTCCTCCGACGCCACGGTCGAGCGCGCCCGCGCGGCCGGCGCCGACCTCGTCCTCGACCTGCCGCGCGGCGGCAAGGTCGCCGCCCAGAACGCCGCTGCCGAGCGGGCCTCCGGGGAGATCCTCGCCTTCTCCGACGCCAACAGCGAGTGGCGCCCCGACGCCCTCCGCCACCTGGTCGAGCCCTTCGCCGACCCCGCGATCGGCTACGCCTGCGGCCAGGTCCGCTTCATCGACGAGGGCGGCGACAACCTCGAGGGCGCCTACTGGCGATACGAGATGAGGGTGCGGGAGATGGAGTCGGCGCTGGCCGGCGTCACCGCCGGCAACGGGGCGATCTACGCGGTGCGCCGCGGGGCCTACATCCCGCTGCCGCCCTCCGGCAGCCACGACCTCTCCTTCCCGTTCGAGCTGGCGAAGCGCGGCCTGCGCTCGCTCTACGTGCCATGGGCCCGCGCCGAGGAGAAGATGGTGCCGACCCTGGAGGGCGAGTTCGCCCGCAAGCGGCGGATGATGGTCGGCCTCTGGGACATCGTCGTCGGGGAGCGGATGCTCGTCCCCGGCGGCTACCCGGCGCTCTACGCCTTCGAGCTCGCTTCGCACCGGCTGCTGCGCTACCTGACGCCGCTGCTCCACTCGCTCGCGTTCGCCGCGAACATCGCCCTGCTCGGCGAGGGCTGGGTCTACATGGCGACCCTCGCCGCCCAGGTCGCGGTCCTGCTCGCCGCCGTGCTGGGCCGCTGGTTGCCGCTCGCCCCGTTCCGCGTCGCCCGCTACTACGTGATGACGACTGCTTCGATCGCCGCCGGGCTCTGGGACCGCGCGCGCCACGGTCCGCCAGGCGCCTGGGAGAAGGCGGAGGGAACGCGATGAGCAGGGCCTTCGACATCGCGGTCGCCCTCTTGGCGCTGCTCGTCCTCTCGCCCTTCCTCTTGATCGCGGCGATTGCGATCAAGCTGGGCAGCCGCGGCCCGGTCCTCTACCGCCAACGGCGAGTCGGCAGGGACGGCCGGGAGTTCGAGATGCTGAAGCTGCGAACGATGGTCGAGGGGTCCGACCCGGTCGGGGTCGGAACCGTCGTCACCCGCGACGACCCCCGCGTCACCCGTGCCGGCCGCTTCCTGCGCCGCACCTCGCTCGACGAGGTTCCCAACCTGGTCAACGTGCTGCGCGGCGAGATGGCGATCGTCGGCCCGCGGCCGACCATTCCCGCCCAGGTCGACGACTACACGCCGTTCCAGAACCGCCGTCACGAGGTGCTGCCGGGGATCACCGGCTGGGCCCAGGTCCAGGGCCGCGCCGGCATCCCCTGGGAGGAGCGGATCGAGCTGGACGTCTGGTACGTCGACCACCGCAGCACGTTCCTCGACCTCCGCATCCTCGCCAAAACCGCCTGGCTACTCGTAACCGGCCACGGCCTCGCCCCCGACTGACCAACCTCCGCTGTTCCTTTGCCCCGTTATTTGGGGCAAAGGAACAGCGGAACGGGGGTTTCCGCCAATGCGTAGGGTTCGCGGGGTGACGGATCGGCCAGAGGTCAGGCTGCGGGGCTTCGAGTCCGGCGACGCCGCCGCGGTTCATCGCTGGTTCAACAACCCCGAGGCGACCAAGACCTTGATGGAGCAGCGCGAGAGCTTCTCGCTGGAGCAGGCCGAGGCCTGGACGCGCCGCGCCATGGACGAGTCCGGGGAGGACCGCAAGTTCGCGATCGTCGTCGAGGGATACGACGAGCCGGTCGGCTTCACCGCTCTCTACGGTCTCTTCCGCCAGACCGCCCCCGAGCTGGGCGCGCTGATCGGCGACGACGTGCGCGGCAAGGGAGTGGGGCGGCGCGCCGAGGCGCTGACCATCGCAAAGGCCTTCGACGAGTTCGGCGCCCACCGGGTCTACGGTCGCATCCCCGCCCGCAACGAGGTGGCGAAGCGGACCGTCGCCAGCCTCGGCTGGAAGCACGAGGGAACGATGCGCGCCCACCTGCGCCGCGACGGCGAGCCGCCCGACGACTGCGAGGTCTGGGGCGTGCTTCCCGACGAGTTCCGCGCGGCGGCTGCCGACCTGCTGTGAGCGCGATCGCCGAGCTTCTCGCCGACCGCGGCGAGGCCGCGGCGAGCGAGGAGTTCTTCCGCTCGCGCCCCTTCCTCGACGCCGAGGGCGTCACCCACACGCTTCGCATCGAGGCGAACGACGTGGAGCTGCTTGCCCCGCTGATCGTGCGCCCGATCCCCGGGACGGAGGAGCGCGACGCGATCTCCCCCTACGGCTACCCGGGCCTCGTCCCCTCCACCGGCGTTCGCACTTCTTACCGATATGTGGAAGGAAATGCGAACGCCGGAGAGGGCGGCCTCGATCCCACGGCGGTCGACTTCGAGCCCGCCGGTCTCGTCAGCGCCTTCATTCGCCACACGCTCGGCGACCCTCCACTCGCAGGCGCGACCGAGCGCAACGTCGTCCAGATCGCCGACCCGGCCCTGCCGCCCAAGAGCCGGATGAGCGACCGCCAGCAGATCCGCAAGAACCTGCGCCGCGGCTACGAGCTGCGCGTCGTCCCGGGCCCGGAGACGACGCCCGGCGAGCGAGCCGGCTTTCTCGCCGCCTACGAGCAGACGATGCGACGCACCGCCGCCGCCGAGCGCTACTTCTTCGGTGGCCCCTACTTCGACCGCATCCTCCAGTCGAGCCGCACCTGGCTCGCCCTCGCCCTCGCCCCCGGCGGCGATGTCGCCGCCGCCTCGATCGCCGTCCACAGCGACGGCTTCCTCCACTACTACCTGAGCGGCAGCGCCGACGCCCACCTGCGCGACTCGCCGATGAAGAACGTAGTCGCCGCGCTTCGTCGAGCTGTCCGCGGAGCTGGACCTCCCGCTCAACCTGGGCGGCGGCATGACCCGCGGCGACCGCCTCGAGGAGTTCAAGCGAGGCTTCGCCAACCGCGAACAGCCCTGGTTCACCTCCGAGCTGGTCTGCGACTCCGCAGCCTACGAGCGCCTCAGCCCCAACCAAGAGCCGAGCGGCTTCTTCCCGGCTTACCGGGCATAGTCGCCGCCCTACTGCGGCTTAGCCGGGGTCGGCCCGGTGAAGGGGAAGCGCCGAAGCCGACTCGCCGCCGTACTTGCCCCAGGTCGCCTTGCCGAAGTCCCGGATCGCGTCCAGGGTGATCGCGCCCTTGTACTTCGGACAGCCGAGCAGGTTGGTCCAGGTCGTCGCCGCCACCTGGTAGGGCATCTGCGAGTCGGGGAAGAGCAGGCTGCCGCCGTAGATCGTGTCGTAGACGCCCTTCAGGGCGAGCTGGTCGCGATCGGAGAGCTTCGGGCTGTACTGGACCGCCAGGCGCCCGTGCTCGAGGGAGTGGAGGAAGTCGATCTCCAGCGGCATCTCGCTGTAAGCGCCGTCGGCCTGCTGGTAGGGCGGCTCGACGTGCGTTCCCGAGGTCGGCGGGTTGGTCTTGTAGTGCGGGGTCGGCGATCCCGGCGGGATGTGGCCGTGCCCCTCGTCGCGCAGGCGCAGGCGCAGCACGCATCCCGCCTGCTTGGCGGCCGCCTTGAGGTTCGTGACCTTGACCGGCGGCGGCTTGGTCCCGACCCGCTCGTCGGGCTGCACGCCGTTGGTCGAGCCGCTGGCCTGGTCTATGTGGGCCCCGCCGCTCGCCCCGCCGCCCCCGGATGAGGAGACGACGATCACGACCCCGACGACCACCGCGAGCCCAAGCACGCCGGCGACCAGGTACCCGATCATCAGCTTGCGCCGCTGCCCGCCCGCCTGCTCCTGCTCGCGCTCCAGCCGGGCCTGCCGGAGTCGCTCCCTCTCTTCCTTGCGGCTTGCCATCGGGGCGCCAGTCTAGATGGCCGAGCCCTCAGCTACTCGGTCGCTTCCGCAAGGGCTCCGGCCGCCCCACCCGTCCGCTCCCAGGGCCGCGCCGCCCGCAGCGCGCCCAGCACGGCGCGCGTCGCCGGCGCCCGGTTCAGCGCGTAGAAGTGGATCCCCGGCACTCCGGCGATCAGCAGCTCCGCGCACTGCTGCGCCGCGTAGGCGACGCCCAGCTCGAACTCGGCTCGCTCGTCGCCGCCGCAGGCCCGGAACGCCTGCTCGAGCCGCGGCGGGATCGTCGCGTCGCACAGCTCGCAGATCCGCTTCGTCTGGGCGAAGCTTGCGACCGGGATCACCCCGGCGAGGATCGGCACCTCGATCCCCCGCGCCCGCGCCGCCGCGACGAAGTCGAAGTAGACCCGGTTGTCGAAGAAGAGCTGGGTGATCAGGAAGCTCGCACCGGCCTCGACCTTCGTCTTCAGGTAGGAGAGGTCGGTGTCGAGGTCTGGCGCCTCCGGGTGGACCTCCGGGAAGCAGGCGCCGCCGATCGTGAAGTCCCACCCCGCGGCGATGAAGGCCGCCAACTCGGCCGCGCTGCCCAGGCCGCCCTCCGGCTGCTCGAAGTTCTCCTCTCCGCGCGGCGGGTCGCCGCGCAGGGCGAACACGTTCTCGATCCCAGCCGCCGCGATTCGGTCCAGGGTCGCGGCCAGCCCCTCGGCCGTCTCGCCGACGCAGCTCAGGTGGGCCATCGTCTCGTAGCCCAGGTCGTCCTTCAGCGCCTTCGTGATCTCGACCGTCCCCTCCCGGGTCGACCCACCCGCCCCGTAGGTCACCGAGACGAAATCCGGCTCCAGCTCGCGCAGCTCCCGGGCCGTCGCGAACAGCCCCTCGGTCGCCTCCGCCGTCTTCGGCGGGAAGAACTCGACCGAGAAGACCGGCCGCCGGCTCGCGAGGATCTCGTCGATTCGCACCGGGCCAGGGTATTCGACCCCCGCTCCGTCGGCCCGGTTGGGAAACAGCCAAGGCCAATTGCTCAGGAATATTCGTCTGTTGTTATCCATTTCGGCCTAAAACGACTTGAGAGACATGCCTTTGAGTCCGATACTTGGCCGATGAGTTCCGGCGCGGGGGATGGGGATGGCGATCGTGCAGGCGGCGGCGCGGCGGCGCACGCTCAGGATCGTGACGCCCGGCGGCTCGAGGATCAGCTCCGCTATCAAGTCGACCACGACGGTCTCACCGGCCTCTTCAACCGCCGCCGCTTCGACGAGGAGGTGGCGGGCCAGCTGCTCCAGGCGGAGCGGCATCGCCGCCCCGGCGCGCTGCTGCTGATCGACATCGACGCCTTCCGCTTCGTCAACGACTCGTTCGGGCACGAGGCGGGTGACCGGCTGCTGCGCGAGGTCAGCGCCGTCCTCGGTGAGGAGGCGCGCGACACGGACGTACTGGCCCGGATCGGCGGCGACGAGTTCGCCCTGCTGCTGCGCGAGACCGAGAAGGAGGGTGCGCTGGTCACCGCCAACCGGGTGATCGCGGCGGTCAAGGCCAGCTCCCACCCCACCGTCGGCACCAGCATCGGGATTGCGACCTTCGACGGCAGCGGTGAGCTGACCGCCGATGATCTGCTGATCGCCGCCGACATCGCGCTCTACGAGGCCAAGGAGGCCGGCCGCGGCCAGGCCATCGTCTACACCGGAGAGCGCAGTCACAACCTGACCTGGGTCGAGCGGATCCGCGAGGCGATCGAGGACCAGCGGCTGATCGTCTACGCCCAGCCGATCGTCGACCTGAAAAGCCGCACTGTGGCCCGCGACGAGCTGCTGGTGAGGATGCTCGACCCCGGCGGCGACGTGATCCCCCCCGCCGCGTTCCTGCCGACCGCGGAGCGGTTCGGCCTGGTCGCCGAGGTCGACCGCCTCGTCCTCTCGAAGGCGATCGAGCTGGCGGGCCGCTCGCGGCCGATCTCGGTCAACATCTCCGGCCGCTCGCTCTCGGACGCGCGCCTCATCGAGGACGTCCGCAAGGCGATCTCCGACGGGCTCAACCCCAGCTGGCTGGGCTTCGAGATCACCGAGACGGCCGCGGTCGCCAACATGGGAGAGGCGCAGCGGTTCGCGCGCGCCGTCACCGAGCTGGGCTGCAGCCTCGGGCTGGACGACTTCGGCACCGGCTTCAGCTCCTTCGCCTACCTCAAGCACCTCCCCGTCCAGTACCTGAAGATCGATATCGAGTTCATCCGCGAGCTGCGCTGGAACCACATCGACCAGCGGCTCGTGCAGGCGATGGTGGACATCGCCGGGGCCTTCGGGCATGAGACCGTCGCCGAGGGAGTCGAGGATTCCGACACCCTCGCCCTCGTCCAGGGCCTCGGCGTCGACTACGCGCAGGGCTTCTACATCGGTCGCCCGTTCGTGGTCGAGCGATAAGCCCGCCGTTTTCTCCGGAGTTTGCGGGAATGGCCCTCGGCGACCCCTGGCGCTCTGGAGTGCCGGGCGCTAGGTTCGCTTTGCGACTGGGAGAGATGAATCCCCGCGGAAGCCAAGCGGGGCCCATCTCGAAGGTGGCGCGACGAGCTTCTAAGCGCGAAGGCTACGTGCAAGGCAGGCGACGAGCGTCATCCCCAGTCGCTTTTCGTGCCGTCCGGCGCTGGGCCTAACGTTGCCGGCGGTCCCGGAGCCCTGCCCTTCCGGACCGTGCGACCGGGCGCGAATCCGGGAGCCGGGCGCTGCTGGAACCCCGTGAGTCCAGGCCAGCGGCTAGCCCGCCCGCTCCCTCTCTTCCAGCGGATGGCGATCGCCTCGCTCTGTGCGAGGATCCGCGGCCATGAGCACGAAGCGCGAAGCTGCGCGATGAGCGAGGAGCTCCGCTATGAGCGGGTCGGCGCCGCCGCGGTGCTGACGATCGACCGGCCCGAGCGGCGCAACGCGGTCAACGGCGCCACGGCCGAGCTGTTCCGCCAGGGCCTGAGGGACTTCGAGGCCGACGAGGGCGCCCGCGTGCTCGTCCTCACCGGCGCCGGCGGGGTCGCCTTCTGCGCCGGCGCCGACCTCAAAGCGCTCGACCTCGACGTCGACCATCCCGCAGGGCCGATGGGCCCCACCCGCCTCACTCCCTCCAAGCCGGCGATCGCGGCTGTCGACGGCTGGTGCCTGGCGGGCGGGGTGGAGCTCGCCCTCTGGTGCGACATGCGGATCGCCACCCCCGGCTCGACCTTCGGCCTCTTCGAGCGCCGCTGGGGGGTGCCGCTGCTCGACGGCGGCACCCAGCGCCTGCCGCGCGTCGTCGGCATGGGCCGCGCCCTGGAGCTGATCCTCACCGGCCGCCCCGTCGACGCCGAGGAGGCCCACCGGATCGGCCTCGTCAACGAGGTGGTCGAGCCCGGCAAGCACCTGGAGCGCGCCCTCGAGCTGGCGGAGAAGATCGCCTCCTTCCCCCAGGAGACGATGCTCGCCGATCGCCGCGGCGCGATCGAGGGCTTCGGCCTTCCTCTCGACGAAGGCCTCGCCCTCGAGCACCGGCTCGGCCGCGAGGTGCTCGAGGTGGCGGTCCGCGGCGCCGCCCGCTTCGCCGCCGGCGAGGGCCGCGGCGGCGCCGGCATCTGACCCCTCCCACCGATGGGCCGATTCCGTCCCATATAGGGACGTTTTCGGCCCGTCGGCCCGAACGTCGCCTGCCCGGCCCTAGACTCCCCTCGATGAAGGTTGGGATCATCGGGCTCGGCTACGTCGGCCTGCCGCTCGCCGTAGCCTTCGCCGAGGCCGGGCACGAGGTGGTGGGCCTCGACTCCGACCAACGCAAGCTGGAGAGCCTGGAGCGGGGCCGAAGCTACATCGAGGACATCCCCGACGCGGTGCTCTCCCCCCTGCGCGACCGCCTCCACGCCACCCCCCGCCACGCCGACCTCGCCTCCTGCAACGCGGTGATCGTCTGCGTCCCGACCCCGCTGACCAGCTCGCGCGAGCCCGACCTCGCCCATCTTCTGGACGCCGCCACCGCCCTCTCCGCGGTCCTGCAGCCCGAGCAGCTCGTCGTCCTGGAGTCCACCACCTACCCCGGCACCACCCGCGAGCGGCTGCTGCCGATTCTCGAGGAATCCGGGATGGCCGCCGGCCGCGACTTCCACCTCGCCTTCAGCCCCGAGCGGATCGACCCCGGCCGCACCGACTACACCGTCCGCACCACGCCGAAGCTGATCGGCGGCCTCACCGAGGCGTGCGCGGAGCGCGCCCGCGCCCTCTACGCGGAGATCTGCGACGAGGTGGTCGTCCTCTCCAACCCCGAGACGGCAGAGCTCGCAAAGCTCCTGGAGAACATCTTCCGCTCGGTCAACATCGCCTTCGTCAACGAGCTGGCCCAGCTCTGCGACCGGCTCGGCATCGACGTCTGGGAGGCGATCGACGCCGCCTCCACCAAGCCCTTCGGCTTCATGCGCTTCGACCCCGGCCCCGGGATGGGCGGCCACTGCCTCCCGGTCGACCCCTTCTACCTCGCCTTCAAGGCCCGCGAGCACGACTTCTACCCCGAGTTCATCGAGCTGGCGGGGAAGGTCAACCAGTCCCAGCCCCAGTACTGCGTCGATCGCATCGAGCGGGCCCTCAACGACGCCGGCAAACCCGTCAACGGCTCGAAGATCCTCGTCCTCGGGGTCAGCTACAAGGCCGGGGTGGGGGACATCCGCGAGTCTCCGGCGCTGAAGATCGTCCGCCTGCTGCGCGAGCTCGGCGGCGAGGTCTCCTACCACGACCCCCACGTCCCCGAGCTGGCAGAGCTGGGCCTCGCCTCGGTCGACCTGGCGGACGGCCTCGGCGGCGCCGACCTGGCGGCGATCGTCACGGCCCATCCCTCGCTCGACTACGAGCGGGTCGTATCCGAGGCCTCGCAGGTCATCGACTTCCGCGGCGTGACCCGCGGCATCGCGGCCGAGAACCTCGTCCGCCTGTAGCGCTACAGCCGCAGCAGCCCGTTCTGGGTGATCCAGTTGGGCTCGGGGAAGAGCTGGCAGTACTTGGCGTCGCGCATCAGCTTCTCGATCCCGGTCTCGACCATGTAGCCGGTGCCGCCGAACACCTGCACGGCGTCGGTGGTGGTGGCCACGGCAGCGTCGGTCGCGGAGATCTTCGCGACGATGGCCTGCGCCTCGTCGACGGCGATCCGAGACGGGTCGGCGGCGATCTCGGGACGGCAGCCGAGCCTTACCGCCATCGCGGCGAGCATGTCGGTGACGGCATCGTGCTCGATGATCGGGACGCCGCCCTGATTGCGGGCGTGGGCGTACTCGAGCGCCATCTCGTAGGCGCGCCGCGCGATCCCGCGCGCGATCGCCGCCGTTCCCGCGCGCAGCAGCGCCAGCGCGCTCGCAACGCTCGCACTCGCCACGGAGCCGTTGCCGTCGACGCCGCTCGCCGCGCTCTTGACGCCCACCATCTCGATCGACGCCGCGGGCGCGGCGCGCAGGCCCATCTGCGCGCCGTCGCGCTCCAGCGCCAGCCCCGGCGCGCCGGCCGCGATCGCCCACGCCGCGGGTTGGGGCCGGTCGGCCAGGATCACAAGCCCGTCGGCGCCGTGCGCGCCCAGAGCAGAGGCGACCCGGCCGCCGATCAGCCCGCCCGAGGTCGTCAGCTCCGTCTCGGACGCGGCGGGCACGAGTGCCCAGCGTGCCCCGGCGGGGACGTCCGCCAGCTGCTCGCCGGAGAGCGTCGCCAGCGCGGCGTTGCAGAGCAGAACGCACATCGCGACGCCGCCGTCGCCGACGGCCAGCTCCTCGATCGTCGCCAGCAGGTCGGGAACGCCCAGCCCCGCGCCTCCGTGCTGCTCGTCGAGCAGCACGCGGTCGAGCCCGAGCTCGCCGAGCAGGTGCCAGCACTCGGCGAGGACGGCCTCCTCGCCGGCGTCGAGCGACGCGGCGCGCGGCGCCAGCTCGCGATTCGCCAGCTCGCGGGCCATCGCCCGCATCTCGGCGCGCTCGGCCGCAGTGGTCACGTTCACGATCGACCTCCATCTCCGTTGAGCTGGCGACGCAGCGGCGGCAGGCAGCCGATCGTCTCGGGCCGGCACAGCCCGCGATAGACCTCTCTGCGGTTGAGCTGGTTGGTGCCCTCGTAGATCTGGCAGAGCTTGGCGTCGCGCCACAGCTTCTCGAGCTCCGCCCTGACCGGGCCCGCGCGCAGTCCGACCAGCTCCAGCGCCGCGCCGGTGACCCTCATCGCCACGTCGCCGCCGCGAGCCTTCGCCATCGAGGAGAGGGCGAGCGAGCGCGTTATGGCGCGATCGCTCGTGGTGCGGTGAAGGAGCGCGATGGTCGTGTCGCGAGCGCGGTCCGAGGCCAGCCAGCCGCGGACCGGCGCCCGCTTGCGGACGCCCGCCGGCACACGCCCGAGGGCGCGAACGGCGGGGTGGGACATGACGCCCCCGAGCGCCTTGTGGTCGAGCTCGGTGGCGGCGTCCATGTAGGCCTGGCGCGCGAGGTGGATCTCCTCCTCCATGCTCGCCAGGGCGAGCTGGACGTGCTGGCGCTCGAGCAGGCCCTTGGCGGCGCGGTCCTCCTCCAGCCAGGCGAGCACACGCTCGTAGGCCCCCCGCGCGATCCCGGTCGCGATCGCTCCGACCGGCGGGCGCGAGCAGGCGAGCACGATCATCGTCTCGGGAGCCCCGTCTCCCTCCCTGCCGACGACCCGCTCGTCGGGGACGAATACCTCGTCGAAGGTCAGCTCGGCGGCGGGACAGGCGCGCTGGCCCATCTTGTGCTCGGCGCGGCTGACCGCGAACCCCTCGTCGTGCGTGTCCAGCAGGAAGCAGGTCCAGGTCTCCACCGGGCGCTTCGGATCGGTCGGCATCAGGATCGTGATCCAGCGCGCGACGCTGCCGTTGGAGATGAACCGCTTGGTGCCGCTCAGCCGAAAGCCGCCCGGCACACGGCGGGCGTGGCTGGTGATTCGCCCCCGCGCCAGCAGGTCGGGGTCCTCGACGTCGGTGCCGGCTTCGGGCTCGGTGATCGCGCACGCCATCAGCAGCGGCTCGCCGCTGCGCCCCGACTGGACCAGGTCCGCCAGCACCCCGTCCCACTGCGAGGGGCCGCCCAGCAGGAGCGGCGAGATCCCGAGCGCGTGGGCGCCGAAGATCAGCGCGATCCCGGGACAGGCGGCGCACAGCTCCTCCATGACGACGGCGGCCTGCGTGGAGAGGCCGCCGTCGCCGCCCGCCGGCTTGGGGATCAGGAAGTCCAGCATCCCGTGCTCGGCGCCCGCCCGCACCAGGTCCCAGTCGAACCAGCTCGGGTCCTCGTCGGTGCGCCGGTCGATCTCCAGCGCCCGCGGGCGCACGTGCTCCTCGGCGAAGCGGTGGGCGTTCGCACGAAGCCGCTCCAGCTCGCGCACGTGCCGGCGGCCGCCATCGTCAGCGAGGCGCGGGTACTGCTCGGACAGCGAACGCTGCGGCACGGTGCGCGTCATCGCCCGGCCCGGCCCTATGCCGGCTGCGCGGATTCGGACTGCGCTGCGAGTTGCGAAAGCAGCGGCAGCGAGAGGTGCTCGGGCCCGTAGAGGATCCCCTCGAAGCTCGGCAGGTACTGGTATTGCACCGGCCGGCGCCCCACGATCAGGCCCGCCAGCTCGAGGGCGATCGGGTGCCGCTCGCCCAGCTCGAGCCTCGCGGCCCCGGGGCTGAGGCTGACGCCCATCTGTTTCGCGTTGATCTTGAACTCGGAGCCCTGCGGCTGGCGGTCCATCCAGAGGTGGCTGAACAGCTGGAACTGCTCCGAGCGCGGCGCGGGGATGCGCTTGCCGGTGAGCGTCAGGATGTGCTCGGCACCCTCGCTGAGGCGGCAATCGCGGCGCCCTTCGCTCTCCTCGAAGTCAATTCCGGCGATGAACTTGGGGTAGTTGTAGAAGTCGACGCCGCCGGCGCGGGCGATCTCGGTGGTGACCGGCAGGTGGTGCACCCAGGCGTGCAGCTGGCGCCTGCGCAGGCTCGAGATCAGCGCCCGGCCCGGCAGGTTGGGCAGGAACCACGGCTCGTTCAGCACGATCGAGATCGCCAGCTCGTTGTAGGGACCGATGCCGGTGTCGCGATACTCGAAGCAGGTGATCGCGACCGCACCGAGTCCCGGCGCCAGCCTGGCGGGGGCGATGCGCGGGTCGGGCATCAGCCGGCGCAGAGCGCCCAGGCGAGCGGGGAACACGGCGCTCGTCGCGGTGCCGTCGTAGTAGAAGATCGGCACCTTCGCCGACTGGCCTGCGATCACCACGTCGGACTGAGTGACCCCCTCGAAAAACGGTGATGACCGCATCGTTGCCTCCTCTGGTTAAGGGAGGATTAGGTTACCCTAATCAGCGGGCTGCGCCGCCGCCATCAGACGGCACGGTCAGGGCCAAACAGCGGAAGGCGGGCGCGGCAACCCACGTGAATAAGCGCATCGCCATCATCGGGGGAGGAGCGGCCGGGCTCAGCGCCGGCTACCTGCTGCGGGGGGAGTTCGAGCCGACGCTGTTCGAGAAGGAGCCCCGCCTGGGCGGCAATGCCTACACCTTCACGGCACGCGACGGGCAGCAGGTCGACATCGCCGTGGCCGCGTTCGGCCGTGCGGGGTACAAGAACTTCTTCCGGCTGCTCGACGAGCTGGGCATCGCCACTCGTCCCTCGGCGGGCGCGTTCATGAGCGTCCACGATCTCGACAGGCGCGAAGGCATTTACATGACGCCGAGCCTGCGGGGCCTTCGGGCGCAGCGCTTCCGGATGCTGCGACCCTCGCAGCTGCGACCCTTCTGGGGGCTCTCGCGAGAGCTGGCCGCGGCGCGGAAGATCCAGGAAGCGGGTGGGTTCGACCAGCTCACCGTGCGCGAGGCCCTGCGCCTGCTGCCGCGAATCGCCGGTGACGCGGAGACGATCTTCCTCTGCGCGCTCTGCCTCCTGTCGTCGATGAGCGCCGAGGAGGTGCTGGAGGCGCCGGCGCAGTTCTTCTTCGAGAAGATCGCGATCCACAACGACGTGATCTCGCCGAAGGCGATCTACTCGGTGCGCACGCTTCCGGGGGGAACGAAGAGCTACGTGTCCGCCCTGGCACGGGCCTTCGGGGACCGGATCGTGCGCAACGCGCGCATCCGGGCCGTGCTCCGCGACGAGGGCGGAGTCCGGATCGCGTTCGCCGACGGTGAGGAGGCCAGCTTCGACAAGGTGATCTTCGCCTGCAGCGCCGATCAGGTGCTGGATCTGCTCGAGGCGCCGACACCGCTGGAGCGGGAGCTGCTCTCAGCTTGGCGCTACAAGGACGGCCGGCTGGTGGTGCACCGGGACTACACCGCATTCCCGAAGCGGGAGCTGATGCAGGCCTACACCTTCCTCTACCGGCGGCGGGACGGCGGCTTCTCTACTTCGGTGAACGGGAGCCTGTGGTTCGAGCCCGGTGTCCCGGACACTTGCGACCTGATCGCCTCGCAGCACCCGAACTTCCCGATCCGGGAGGATCGAATCGAGCTCGACACCGTGCTGCGGACCCCGATCTTCGATTTCCGGTCCTGCGCCACCACCAGCCCGGCTGTCGGCGCTGAACGGTGTCAAGAACACCTACTACTGCGGCAGCTATTTCGGCCACGGCCTGCACGAGGACGCGATCAGCTCCGCGGTGGATGTTGCCCGGGCGCTCGGCGTCGAGCCCTGGCGGTAGGGTCGAGCGCCTGGTGCTGGCGGTCACCGACTTCACGCTCCAGGCGCAGCGGCTGCTGCGCGACGAGAAGCAGTTCAAGTGGTACGTCGTCACACTGCTCGTCCTCGTCCTCTACGTCTACGCGGTCGAGGTCGAGCGAAGGCGCTGGGACGTGATCCTCGCCGGCCTCGCCTTCTGGCTCGCCGACTGGATCAACGAGATCGCCAACTCGCTGGTCCTCCACTTCAGCGACCGCGCCGCGCTCTGGACGACGACCGGCGACACCGCCTACCTGATCCTGATCGGGTTGACGATCGAGATCTCGCTGATGTTCGCGATCTCCGGCGTCGTCTACGCGAAGACGCTGCCGGAGGACCGGCGGGCGAAGCTGCTGGGGCTGCCGAACCGGCTGACGATCGCGCTCGGCTTCTCGATCTTCGCCGTCTTCGTCGAGGTGCTGCTCCACGGCACCGGCTACTTCCACTGGGAGTACTGGTGGTGGAACTTCCCCTTCGTCTTCCCGATCGTGATCTTCGGGTACCTCTGGTTCTTCCTCATCGCCGCCTACGTGTATGACCTTCCCGATGACCGCAGGCGGCTGCGGGTGGTTGGCGCCATGGCGGCTCTCGTCGCCACCGCGCTGGTCGTCTTCGGCCCGTTGCTGGAGTGGATCTAGCAGGGCCGGCGCAGCTTCTACTTCGCCTACTCGGCGAAAAGAATGCCGCCGAGGATGGCCACGAACAGGGGGCCAACCAGAAGGATCATCGTCATTGCGCTCATACCTTCAGAATGGTCTTCCTCCCCCCTTTCGGCGGTAATACGTCACAGGCGGAGATTCGTCACATAACGAACCGAGCGAGGGCGACTGACACCAAGAGAGGAGTTGCGTCGACACCTGGGCGCGCAGCTCGCCGCCCCCCCGCCTGAGAGCATGCACCCGTGCCGGCGATCGAGACTGAGCGACTGACGAAGTTCTACGGCAGCCACCGCGGCATCGAGGAGGTGACGATCGCGGTCGGGCAAGGTGAGGTCTTCGGCTTCCTCGGTCCCAACGGCGCCGGCAAGACGACGACGATCCGCACCCTGCTCGACCTCCTGCACCCGACCCGGGGCAGCGCCCGCATCTTCGGCCTCGACAGCCGCCGCGACAGCGTCGCGATCCGCGCCCGGCTCGGCAACCTGCCCGGCGACTTCGGCTACGGAAAGCACGTCACCGGGCGCGAAGCGATCTCGTTGCTGGCGCGCCTGCGCGGCGTCTCCGGGCTCGGCCGAGCCGAGGCGCTGGCCCGGCGCTTCCGGGCCGACCTCGAGCGGCCGATGGGGCAGCTCTCCCGTGGCAACCGTCAGAAGGTCGGTCTGATCCTGGCGATGTTCCACCAGCCCGAGCTGCTGATCCTCGACGAGCCGACGAGCGGGCTCGACCCGCTGATGCAGGAGGAGTTCCTGGCGCTGGTGCGCGAGGAACGCGAGCGCGGCTGCGCAGTCTTCATCTCCTCCCACGAGCTTGACGAGGTGGAGCGGGTGTGCGACCGGGTGGGAATCATCCGCGAGGGAAGCCTGGTCGCGGTGGAGCGCGTCTCCGACCTGCTCGACAAGACCCCTCGCCGGGTCTCGGTTGAGTTCGCGGAGGCGGTCGATCTGGAGGGGCTGCGCAGACTTCCGGGTGTGACCGACTTGGAGGCCGGCGATGGCCGCGTCAACTTCAAGGCCAGCGGGGACGTCGACCGGGTGCTCAAGGAGATCGCCAGCCACACTGTCGTCGACCTGGAGTTCGCGCGACCCACCCTGGAGGAGGTCTTCCTCACCTACTACGCGGGCGGGGCGGGTTGACACCTCTGATCGCCGCACAGTTGCGGGAGCGCCGCCGCTCCCTGCTCTCCTGGGGCCTGCCGCTTGGCCTCTGGTCGGCCTTCATCGTTTCGATCTACCCCTCGATCGAAGCCGCGCTCACCAAAGCCGTCAGCAACTACCCGCAGGCGCTGAAGGAAGCCTTCGGGGTCGGTGAGCTGACGACGGTCGAGCAGTATCTGCACGCGGAGATGCTGAGCCTGATCGTGCCTCTCGCGGTCGGCTACCTGGCGGTGCGCTCGGTGGCCAGCGGGCTCTCCGGCGCCGCCGAAAGCGGGCGGCTCGACGTGCTGCTCTCGGCGCCCGTGTCTCGCCGCCGCCTCGTCGCGGCCGGCTTCGCCGCGACGGCGACCGAGCTGGCCGCGGTCCTCGCCGTCGCCGTGGCCCTGACCATGATCGGCAGCCTGCTCTCGGGCGCCGGCCTCCGCTTCGGCTTGGCCCTCGCCGGCTTCGCCGGCGTCTGGCCGCTGGCGCTGCTGTTCGCGGGCTTGGGGATCGTCGTCACCGGTTGGTCGTTGCGCACCACTGTGGTAACCGGCTCGGTGGCGGGCGTTCTGGTGGGGATGTACGTGGTGGACCTGGTCGGCCGGCTCGACCCAAGCCTGGAGGCGATCCGCTACGCCTCGGTGTTTCGTTACTACGGCAAGCCGGTCGAGAGCGGCATCGACCCGCTCTCCTTCCTCGGCGTCACCGCCGCGGCCGTTGCGCTCGCCGCGATCGGGACGCTGCTGTTCGAGCGGCGCGACCTTTCTCCGTAGCCCCGCGCCGCGGCCGGCCGGCCGGCGGGTGCTGACGCCAGGGCTGCGGCCAATATGGTTGCGCCGATGAGCGACCTTGGACCGTCGGCTTCCGCTCTCGAGCTCGCTGCGGCGCTGCGGGCGCGCGAGTTGTCCGCCGTCGAGCTGCTCGACGCCTGCCTCGCGGCGGTCGACGAGCGCAACCCCGAGCTGAACGCGGTCATCTGGCGGGACGACGACGCCGCCCGGGCGGCGGCCCGCGACGCCGACGCGCGCCTCGCCGCGGGCGACGAGGCGCCGTTCCTCGGCGTGCCGATCCCGATCAAGGACCTCACGCCCGTCGCCGGCTGGCCGGTCACCTACGGCTCCAACGGCGCCCCGGAAGGGCCCAGCGAGGAGAGCGAGCTGGTCGTCGAGTCGCTGCTCCGCGCCGGCTTCGTCCTCTGCGGCCGAACCAACACCCCCGAGTTCGGCCCGCTCACCGTCGCCGAGAACACGCGCTACGGCGCCACCCGCAATCCCTGGGACACCGAGCCGCTCCGCGGGCGGATCCTCCGGCGGCGCCGGCGCCGCGGTCGCCGGCGGCATGTTCCCGATCGCCCACGCCAACGACGGCGGCGGCTCGATCCGGATCCCCTCCGCCTACTGCGGGCTGGTCGGGCTGAAGTCGAGCCGAGGCCGCGTACCGCGTCTCGCCCAGAGCTGGATGGGAGCGGTGGTCGAGGGCGCTCTCACCCGCACGATCGCCGACGCGGCGGCGGCGCTCGACGCGATCGTCCGTCCCCGATCCGCTCGCCTGGTACAACGCGCCGGCTCCGGCACGGCCGTTCGCCGACGAGGTGGGCGCGCCGCTGGAGCGGCTGCGCGTCGGGCTGATGGCCGAGGCGCCGCTGGGCATCCCGACCGACCCGGCCTGGTCGGAGGCCGCCCGCAGCGCGGCGGCGCTGCTGGAGGAGCTGGGGCACGAGGTCGAGGAAGTCGAGGTGCCGACCGTGTCCGCTGAGCTGATCGCCCCGTTCATCGTGATGACGAATGCCGGCCTCGCCGACTACGAGGGCGTCGACTGGTCGCTGACCGAGCCGCACATCCAGCACATGCACGAGGTGGCCACCACGCGAGCTGAGCGCCTACGAGTTCGTCGTGGCGGCGCAGGCTCTGGAGAAACTCTCCCGCGGCGAGGTCGCGCGCTGGGGCCGGGACTTCGACCTGCTGCTCACCCCCACCTCGGCGATCCTGCCGCCGGTCGCGGGAGCGATTCTGGAGGCCCAGCACGCCGCGCCCGACCAGCCCGTCCCGGACGTGGTCGGCTCCGTCTCCTTCGCCGCCTTCGGCAACGTGACCGGCCTACCGAGCCTGTCGCTGCCGCTGCACTGGACCGCCGACGACCTGCCGGTCGGAGCGATGTTCACCGGCGGCCCCTTCGACGAAGCAACCCTGCTCCGCCTCGGCGCCCAGCTCGAGCAGGCCCGCCCATGGAGGGACCTGACCCCCGAAGCTCGTCTCTAGCTCGTCGGCGGCGGTCGACTCGCACGACACGCTCGCGGCCGCCGAGCGCCTTCACTCCTCGACGAGGCGGGCGGAGTATCTTGAGCCTATGCGCATGGCCCTGACGTTTGTGCGTGCGCAGGGGCGACGCCAGGAAGCTCGTGCTCAGTTTTCAGTAGCTGAAGACGGAGAAGGAGAGCAGACATGGCAACGCAAGGAGTGCTTGGAGCGGCAACGCTGAAGGAGTTCGAGGGCGGGCTGCACGGGAGCCTCGTCCGGCCCGCCGACGCCGCCTATGACGAGGCGCGCTCGATCTGGAACGGCGTCCACGATTGCCGCCCGGCGGCGATCGCCCGCTGTGCGGACGCCTCCGACGTGCGTCACGCCGTCGGCCTCGCGTGGAGCGAGGGGCTGGACGTCGCGGTGCGCGGCGGCGGTCACAGCATTCCAGGCTTCTCGACCTGCGACGACGGCATCGTCATCGACCTCTCGTCGATGAAGGGCATCGAGGTGGACGAGCAGGCTCGCACCGTGACCGCCGAGGGTGGGCTCACCTGGGGGGAGTTCGACGCCGCCACCCAGGAGCACGGCCTCGCCACCACCGGGGGCCTGGTCTCGACCACCGGCGTCGCCGGCTTCACCCTCGGCGGCGGGATCGGCTGGCTGATGCGAAAGCACGGCTTGGCCTGCGACAACCTCCGCTCGGCCGAGGTCGTCACCGCCGACGGCCGGCTCCTCACCGCGAGCGCAACCGAGAATCCGGACCTCTTCTGGGGCCTGCGCGGGGGAGGCGGCAACTTCGCCATCGTCACCGCCTTCGAGTTCGACTTGCACCCGGTCGGCCCGACCGTCACCGCCGGCCCGGTCTTCTACCCCGGCGAGCGGGCGGAGGAGATCCTCCGCTTCTACCGCGACTTCGTGCGCGAAGTCCCCGACGAGCTGACCACCGTGGCTAACCTGCTGACCGCCCCGCCGGCCCCCTTCCTGCCCGAGGAGTGGCACGGCAAGAAGCTGGTCGCCCTGATCGGCTGTTACTCCGGCGATCCCGAGGAGGGGGCGAAGGCGATGCAGGCGCTGCGCGATCTCGGCGATCCGGTGGCCGATCTCGTCGGCCCGATGCCATACGTCCAGATGCAGGGCCTGATCGACGCGCTCTACCCGCACGGGACCAAGGCCTACATGAAGGCGGGCTACCTGCGTGAGCTCGATGACCATGCGATCGAGACCGCGGTCCGCTACCACCAGGACACGACCTCTCCCGCTTCGGAGATCCACCTCCACCACTTCGGAGGCGCGGTGGCCCGCGTGCCTGAAGAGGAGACCGCCTACGGCGAGCGCCAGGCGCCCTTCGTGCTCAACATCATCGCCCTGTCCCACGAGCCGGGGGGACTTGACTCCCACGTCGATTGGGCGCAGCGGTTCTACGCCGAGATCGAGCCCTCGCTAACCGGCGGCGCCTACGTCAACTTCCTCTCCGCCGAGGGCGAGGAGCGAGTGCAGGCGGCCTACGGGGCCGAGAAGTTCGCCCGCCTCCGTGCTCTCAAGGACCGCTATGACCCGACCAACCTCTTCCACTTGAACCAGAACATCCCGCCGTCGAAAGCGACGTGAGCCCCCAACACGGGCTTTGCCTAAGGATGGAGTTAGCCGGACGACTTTCGAACCCCGGCTTTCGACAGCAGATAGCCGATCTCTTGAAGCTTGGTCCTAAGAATTAGGTATCGGCCAAGCGTTCACGCTTTGAGTCAAGCAGCGCTCCGAAATCCCTGAACGGCTGGGGCGAGGCAGGAGTCAGGTTCGGATCCGTCGTAGAGAAGCCTTGCACGGCGGCCGGGAACTCGCTGGGACCATTCCTCCTCGCGGGCGCGCTCGGCGAGCTTTCGGATCCAGATAGCCAATCTTCTAAGGACAGCTCCTAAGAATTAGGTAGCTTCTGTGCGAAGGCGACTTCGGCTCCATGGTCGCTACGTACTTCCGCCTGTCGCTCAGTAGTTGCCAACGAGCAATCTGTGGCCGTTCCCGGATGCGCCGCCGCGCGCCCGGCGGGATCCTGTGGGAAAAAGGAGGTGAACATCTGTGCGTGCGGTGAGCTTTGGTTCGCCCCCTTTTCTGCGGCTCCGGGACGTATGGGTTCTCCTTATCGCTTTGGGGCTGCTGCTCGGCGCGGCGCCGTCGATGGCGCATGCGCTTCCCCCGCCCACGATGACCGGGCCGTCCAACGGTGCGACCTTCACGAACAGCGACTCGATCACGTTCACGGCCTACGACGCCACGCCGCTCAACCTCTATCCCCATCTGTACGTCCACATCTCTGTGTCCCCGGCGACGGACTACAACGGGTTGATCGCCTGGGACGTCTGGTTCGCGGAGATGAGCAGGAGCGGCTCGAACTGGTCGGCTCCGTACACCGGCGCGTCCCTTGGGCTCGGCACCTACTACTGGCAGGTGTACCGCATCGACGACGAGCCCTTCCCGGCCCCCCTGTACGACGTGGCGGGTGTTTGGTCGTTCTCGATCGTGCCGCCGCCACCGCCGTCACCCAACACCATGATCATCGGCGGCCCCCCGGACCCTACGAACGACAACACCCCGACCTTCAGCTTCACCTCCGATCAGGCCGGCTCGAGCTTCGAGTGCCGGCTCGACGACGGCGACTACTTCGCGTGCGCCTCTCCGTACGCTACGGCTCCGCTTCCGGACGGTTCGCACGCTTTCTACGTGCGGGCGGTCAACGGCGGCAGGACTGATCCAAGCCCAGCAAGCCAAAGCTTCACGGTCGATACCCAGCCGCCAGCGCCGCCCACGATCACCGCCACGAACCCGCCCTCGCCGGCCAACAACAACAACCCGGGAGTGTTGGGGAACGCCGAGGACGGCTCAACGGTGAGGATCTACCCAACGGGCGACTGCTCCGGCACCCCGATCGGCATCGGCAGCGTCGATTGGTTCCGGTGGATCGGGATCACGGTGACTGTTCCCGACGATCAGACGACGTTGCTTCGAGCCACCGCGACCGATGGGCTGGGCAACCTCTCGAACTGCTCCGATCCCTTCCCGTACGCCGAGGATTCCACCGCACCCGCGGCGCCGACGATAACCGCCACCGATCCGCCGTCGCCCTCCGACGTCAACACCCCCAAGGTCAAGGGCACCACCGGCGGCGGCGACCCGACCCAGGTGAAGGTCTACAAGGACGCGGACTGCTCGGGCTCGCCCGCCGTCACCGGCACGGTCGCGCAGTTCACGGGTGCCGGAATCACGGTCACCGTCCCCGAGAACGCCACCACCTCTCTCAGCGCGCGCACGACCGACGCGGCGGGCAACGATTCGATTTGCTCCAACTCGATCTCCTACACCGAGGACTCCACCGCACCCGCGGCACCTACGATCACCGCCACGAATCCGCCCTCGCCCGCCAACGAGAATCATCCAAAGCTGAAGGGCGATGCCCCCTCGGACGCGATCACGGTGCGGATCTACACGGACGATCCGACCTGCACGGGCCCGGTCGCCGCCTCCGGCGAGCCGGCGCAGTTCGAGGGCGGAGGAATCGAAATCGCGGTCGCCGATGACCGCACCACGGAGCTTCGCGCCCGCGCTTTGGATGCAGTCGGCAACGTCTCGTCCTGCTCCGCCCCCTACGCCTACACCGAGGACTCGACGGGGCCGGACCCGCCGGCGATCACCGCCACCGACCCGCCCTCGCCGGCCAACGACAACAACCCCAAGGCGAAGGGGAGCGCCGCGGCGGATGCCGTCACGGTGAAGCTCTACGCCGACGACTCGAGCTGCACCGACCCGGCCGCGGCCTCCGGGACCGCCGAGGAATTCGAGGGCGGAGGCATCAGCGTCCCGGTCGCCGACGACCATCTGACCCAGCTTCGAGCCCGTGCCGTCGACCAAGCCGGAAACGCCTCCGGCTGCTCGGCGCCGTTCGCCTACACCGAGGACTCCACCGCACCCGCGGCACCTACGATCACCGCCACCGACCCGCCCTCGCCGGCCAACGACAACAACCCCAAGGCGAAGGGGAACGCCGCGGCGGATGCCGTCACGGTGAAGCTCTACGCCGACGACTCGGGCTGCACCGACCCGGCCGCGGCCTCCGGGACCGCCGAGGAATTCGAGGGCGGAGGCATCAGCGTCCCGGTCGCCGACGACCATCTGACCCAGCTTCGAGCCCGTGCCGTCGACCAAGCCGGAAACGCCTCCGGCTGCTCGGCGCCGTTCGCCTACACCGAGGACTCGACGGGGCCGGACCCGCCGGCGATCACCGCCACCGACCCGCCCTCGCCCGCCAACGAGAATCATCCAAAGCTGAAGGGCGATGCCCCCTCGGACGCGATCACGGTGCGGATCTACACGGACGATCCGACCTGCACGGGCCCGGTCGCCGCCTCCGGCGAGCCGGCGCAGTTCGAGGGCGGAGGAATCGAAATCGCGGTCGCCGATGACCGCACCACGGAGCTTCGCGCCCGCGCTTTGGATGCAGTCGGCAACGTCTCGTCCTGCTCCGCCCCCTACGCCTACACCGAGGACTCGACGGGGCCGGACCCGCCGGCGATCACCGCCACCGACCCGCCCTCGCCGGCCAACGACAACAACCCCAAGGCGAAGGGGAGCGCCGCGGCGGATGCCGTCACGGTGAAGCTCTACGCCGACGACTCGGGCTGCACCGACCCGGCCGCGGCCTCCGGGACCGCCGAGGAATTCGAGGGCGGAGGCATCAGCGTCCCGGTCGCCGACGACCATCTGACCCAGCTTCGAGCCCGTGCCGTCGACCAAGCCGGAAACGCCTCCGGCTGCTCGGCGCCGTTCGCCTACACCGAGGACTCGACGGGGCCGGACCCGCCGGCGATCACCGCCGGACCCGCGGACCCGACGAACGAGACGACCCCGGAATTCGCGTTCTCCTCGGACGAGGGCGGCGCGAGCTTCGAGTGCAGCCTCGCCGGCTCGGCCTGGGCGCCGTGCACCTCCCCGCACACCATCGGTCCGCTCTCGCCCGATGGGAACTACAGCTTCCGCGTCCGTGCGGTCGACCGTGCCGGCAACGCGGGCACCCCCTCGGTGCGCGCATTCCTGCTCGACACCGTGCCGCCGACCGATCCGGGGTCGCTCTCCAGCCCGTCGCACGAGGCCGGCGTCCCCTCGAACGACCGCACGATCGACGTCGTCTGGTCGGGTGCATCGGACGATCGCTCCGGTGTTGACGGCTTCTCCTACGAGTGGAGCACGAACCCGGGCACGATCCCCGACGCGACCAAGGACGCCGAGGAGGGACCCGGCGCGGCAACGAGCTCAGCGCTCACCGACGGTTCGCACTGGTTCCACCTGCGGACCCGTGACAACGCCGGCAACTGGACCTCGACAGCCCACCTCGGGCCGTTCCTGATCGACACCGTGGGGCCCGCCACCACGATCGACCCGGTTCCGAGTCCGACGAACGACTCGACCCCGACGGTCAGCTTCCGATCCGAGGACGGCGCGACGTTCCAATGCAGGGTCGACGCTGGCGAGTGGGGATCATGCACATCGCCCGCGACCATCCAGCCGCCGCTCTCCGACGGCGAGCACACCTTCTTCGTCCGCGCGACGGACCGCGCCGGCAACCTCGGCGCTCCCGCAGAGCGAGTCTTCAGGGTCGATACCGCCGCCCCCGACACCCAGATCACCTTCGGTCCAAGCGGGATCACCGCCGACCCAACGCCCACCTTCGCATTCTCGGCCGATGAGCCGGGAACGTTCGAGTGCAAGCTCGACTCCGGCTCATTCGGGAGCTGCACGAGCCCGAGGACGCTAATCACGCTTGCCGAGGGCGCGCACGCGTTCCAGGTCAGGGCGATCGATCAGGTCGGCAATGCCGACCAGACCCCAGCGACGCGCGGCTTCACCGTCGATGTCCCGGAGCCGGGCAGCCTCGCCGCTTGGGGCGTCGGGAGCGAAGGCCAGACCGCGACCCCGGCGGGCCACGACTTCACCGCGGTCGCTGCCGGCGGGTTTCACAGCCTCGCGCTGAGAGGCAACGGCAGCCTCGCCGGCTGGGGCTACGACTACTACGGCCAGGCGACCCCGCCCGCGGGTGCAGACTTCGTCGCCATCTCGGCGGGCCAATATCACAGCCTCGCGCTGAGAGGCAACGGCAGCCTCGCCGGCTGGGGCGACGACGCAAATGGCCAGGCGAGCGTGCCGGCCGGCAGCGACTTCGTGGCGATCACGGCCGGCGGCTGGCACAGCCTCGCGCTCCGCGGCAACGGCAGCATCGCGGGCTGGGGTCAGAACGCCGACGGCCAAGCGACCCCGCCCGCTGGCTCAGACTTCGTCGCGATTGCGGCCGGCGCCTGGCACAGCCTCGCGCTCAGAGGCGATGGCAGCATCGCCGGCTGGGGCTGGAACGGAAACGGCCAGGCGACCCCGCCCGCTGGCTCAGACTTCGTCGCGATCGCGGCCGGCGCCTACCACAGCCTCGCGCTTCGCAGCAACGGCACGATCGCCGCCTGGGGCTACAACGACTACGGTCAGGCGACCCCGCCGCCCGGCAACGACTTCGTCGCGATCGCGGCCGGCGCCTACCACAGCCTCGCGCTTCGCGCCGACGGGACCATCGTTGGCTGGGGGCGCAACGACTACGGCCAGGCGACCCCGCCCGCCGGCAACGACTACTTCGGCGTCGCCGCCGGTAACGGCCACAGCCTTGTCCTCGTGCACGACACCGCCGGGCCGGACACGACGATCGACTCCGGCCCGGCGCTCGATCCGCCGAACAGCAACGACCCGGCGTTCACGTTCCACTCCGAGGCGGGCGCCACGTTCGAGTGCAGGCTCGACGGCGACGCGTGGGCCGCGTGCACGTCACCGAAGGCCTACACCAACGTCCCCGACGGCACGCACACCTTCTGGGTGCGCGCCATCGACCACGCTGGCAACCCCGACCCGAGCCCGGCGAGCCGCGACTTCACGATCGACACCACTCCGTCCGACACTACGATCGACTCCGGCCCCAGCGGGCTGACGAACGACAACGATCCCGCCTTCAGCTTCCACTCGTCTGAGCCTGGCTCGACTTTCGAGTGCCGCCTCGACGGCGCCCCCTGGACGAGCTGCAGCTCGTCCAAGACCTACACCGATGATCGCCGACGGCTCGCACACCTTCTGGGTGCGCGCGACCGACGCCGCGGGCAACACCGACCAAAGCCCCGCGAACAGCTACTTCACCGTCGACGCGACCCCGCCAAACACCACGATCTACACCGGTCCGAGCGGGCTCACCGCCAACAACGACCCGTCATTCAGCTTCGGCTCCGACTCGGTTGCGACGTTTGAGTGCCGCCTCGACGACGGCAGCTGGCAAGCGGGCTGCACCTCGCCCAAGGACTACACCGATGTCGCCGACGGCCCGCACATCTTCCGGGTGCGAGCGACCGATCAGGCAGGGAACCCCGACCCGAGCCCCGCCGAGCGCTCGTTCACGATCGACACTGTCGCGCCGGAGACCACGATCGACTCCGGCCCTGCCAGCCCGACGAACGACAACACCCCCTCGTTCAGCTTCTCGTCCTCCGAGCTCGGCTCGAGCTTCCAGTGCCGCCGCGACTCCGGTGGCTGGCTGAGCTGCTCGTCCCCGTACGACCTCATCGCCGTCGCCGACGGGTCGCACAGCTTCGAAGTTCGCGCCGCCGATCCCGCCGGGAACACGGACCTGACTCCCGTCAGGCGAGACTTCACCGTCGACACCCTCGCCCCGGACACCACGATCGACTCCGGCCCGAGCGGACTGACCGCCGACAACGATCCCTCCTTCGGCTTCTCGTCGGAGCCTGGCGCGACGTTCGAGTGCAGGCTCGACAGCGGAAGCTGGGCAGCCTGCACATCGCCCAAGGCCCACACCGATGTCGCGGACGGCGCCCACAGCTTCTCGGTCCGCGCGACGGACGCCGCCGGCAACACCGACCCGACCCCGGCTACGCGCGGCTTCACCGTCGACGCCACCGCCCCGGACACCATGATCGACTCCGGTCCCTCCGGCACGATCACCACTCGCGACGTCAGCTTCGCCGTTTCCGCCACCGAGCCCTCGAGCTTTGAATGCTCGCTGGACGGTACCCCGTTCGGCGCCTGCAGCACGCCTGTCTCTTACTCCGGTCTCGCCGACGGCGCTCACAACTTCCGCGTGCGGGCGACCGATAACGCCGGCAACCGCGACCCGACCCCGGCGACGCGCGATTTCACGGTGACCGCGACGATCCCCGGCCCGCCACCCGCCACCACTCCCCCCGCCACCACTCCCCCCGAGACCACTCCCCCCGACACCACTCCCCCCGAGACCGTGATCACCAAGCACCCGAAGAAGCGGCGCTTGATCGGCGGTACGCGGGCGAAGGCGAGGTTCGCGTTCACCTCCTCGGAGGCAGGGTCGAGCTTCCAGTGCAAGCTCGACCGGCGGCCGTGGAAGGCCTGCGTCTCGCCGAAGCGCTACAAGGTGAAGCTCGGCAAGCACCGCTTCCGCGTCCGAGCCACCGACGCCGCCGGCAACACCGACCCGACCGCGGCGCTTTGGAAGTGGACGCTGAAGGCAAAGAAGGCTCTCCCGCATCGCGCGAGGATCCTGTGGCCACGCCTGCTGCTCAGCGGGTAAGCAACCAAGCCAATGGAGCTAGCCGGACTCGAACCGGCGACCTCCTGGGTGCGATCCAGGCGCTCTTCCAGCTGAGCTATAGCCCCGCGGTGCGCGGCTTGGGAGGATCGTCCCACGGCCTCGCAACCGCAAGGATAACCGCATAGGCTTTAGGTTCCCCGAGGGGAAGCAGCGCATGGGCATTCTCGACGAGGCCATCAAGGAGCACTTGGAGCTGAAGCGCCAGCACGGCGCCGGCGACTCCGAGCTGAAACAGCTCGAGGACGAGGCGTTTGGGTCGCCCGTGCGGCCGGGCGACGAGGAGGCGCGGGACGATCCCTTCGCTGAGGCGCCGACGGAGTTCATGACGGCGCCGCCCGAGGCTCCTGGGGAGGAGTCGAAGGCGCCGGAAGCGGCGGAGGAGAAGCCGCCGGCTCGACGTGAGCCCGTTGCGGACGTCCAGGAAGCTCCGGAGTCGGCGGAGGCCGAGGAGTCCGAAGGGCCCGCCGAGGAAGAGCACCCGGCCATGGAGCACGAGGCTGTGACAGAGCTGCCTTCGGAGGCCCCGGCGGAGCCGTCAACCGAGGAGCGCGAACGGCAGGAGATCGCCTCGCACCCGACCGAGATGTACGACGTCGAAGGGGAGATCGCCGCGTCCGAGCCGGCCCCCTCCGAAGAGGAGCTGCTCGAGGAGGAGATGCGCGAGCCGCGGCTGACGCCGGTGGAGCCGATTGAGGAGCCGCAGGCCGTCGAGGAGGAACAGGAGGAAGAGGAGGAGGACGACTTCTTCGACGAGCAGCGCCTCTCCGAGGAGCTGGATCAGGCGCTGGAGGCGCCGGTCGAGGAGGGCGCCCCCGCCGACTCCGAGGAGTTCGAGGCGGTGGTCGAGGTCGAGGAAGAGGAGAGCGTCGAGGAGGAGTACGAGGAGGAAGAGGAGCTCCCGCCCGCCCGCCGCGGGGGCTTCGATGACCGGGAGGACGAAGAGGACGTCCTCGAGGACACGCCGGATTTCCTCGAAGACGCCCCCGAGGACGACCAGCTCTGGTTCGAGCAGAAACCCCCCAAGGACTTCGACTTCGACGACTGAGCCCGCAGGGCTCCTAGACTTTCCTTACGGGGCCATAGCTCAGCTGGAAGAGCGCCGCCTTTGCAAGGCGGAGGTCGCCGGTTCGATCCCGGCTGGCTCCATGCAATGCCCCTGCGGTCAGCGTCGGCGGCCGTGCTGGACCGCGTTGGGGAAGACCCAGACGACGCGAACGAAGAGGGTTCGGTGCGTGACGTTGCTGCATGTCGACGCGCCCACGGGGTGCGCCTCGATGCGGAGGCGGATCTTCACCTTCGAGCCCACCGGGAGCTGGTCTCGGAGCGAGTCGGGGATCGGGAAGCGGATCCTGCGCCAGTGGTGGACTCTCACCGAGAGCTTGCGGAGATCGGCGCTGCGGTCGTGTCCCTCTTCGGTCCACAGCAGCGTCGCCTCGACGTCGAGCCGGGACGGCGTTCCTGCGGACAATCTCACCCTGACGCCCGGGATCGTGTGCCCGGGGCGGAACTTGGGCACGAAGCTCGAGCCCCCGGCCCGGGCGGTGGGACAGGGAGACCCGATGGTCACGGGGTGCGTGACGCGCGCCGCGCTCGAGCCGTTGCAGTAGGCGGTCTGGCCGGTGAAGACGATCTGGGTCGAGCAGCCCTCGTTGTCTGTGGTCGTGAGGGCCACCTGGTAGGTGCCGGCTTTGGCGTAGGCGTGGCTCGGGGTCGCGCCGGCGTTCGCCGTCGCCGCGCCGTCGCCGAAGTCCCAGTCGTAGCGGGCTACGGTGCCGTCGGAGTCGCTGGAACCCCCGCCGTTGAAGCCGACGGCTGCTCCCACTGCCGGCGCCTGCGGCGAGAACGAGAACGCAGCGTGCGGTCCCTGGTTGGGGACGATCGCTATCCCCGCGGGGTTGCTGCCAACTGGGAATCCGGCCAGCGCCGTGTTGGTCGCCAGGTCGATTGGCACCAGCAGGTCGGCGTTGCCGGGGGTGGGGAGGTAGGCGCGCGAGCCGTCCGGGAGAATTGCGATGTCCTGGGGGGAACCGCCCCCTAGCGCGATCGGCGTCCCGGCACTCGCCGCGGTTAGATCGATTGGGACGGAGCTGCCGCTGCTGTCATCGGCGGTGTAGGCGCGCGTGCCATCCGGGGTGATTGCGATCGCCGCGCCGGCACCGCCGACGATCGGCGAACCGGCGGTGTTGGTCGCGACGTCGATCGGGATCGTGTCTCCGCCGCCTTCGGTGACGTAGGCGCGCGCGCCGTTGGGGGCGACAGCGACTCCCGTCGGGTTGTTTCCGACCACGACCGTCGCAACGATCGTGTTCGTCGCCAGGTCGATCACAGAGACGGTGTTGCTCAACAGGTTCGCGACATAGGCCCGCGACCCGTCGGGAGTGATCGCGATTCCGAGTGGAATGCCCCCGACAGAGATCGGGGGCAGCGCGGTGTTCGTCGCCAGGTCGATCGGGGTGACCGTGTTGTCGAAGCTGTTGGTGACGTAGGCCCGCGTCCCGTTTGGAGTGATCGCGACCGCGAACGGGCCCGCACCCACGTCGATCGGCGTTCCGGCGGTGTTGGTCGCGACGTCGATCGGCACGACCTGGTCGGTGTTGGAGTCGGCGACGTAGGCCCGTGTGCCATCCGGCGTGATCGCGACGCGTCCCCCGGAGCTCTCGCCTCCGCTTGGCAGGGGGATTTCCGTGCCGGCCGTTTGGCCGGCGAGGTCAACCGGGACGACGAACGGGGCGGAGGCTTGGGCACTGGTCCCGGTGACGTAGGCGACGCGCGCCGAGGCGAACGATGGAGCCGCGATAAGCAGAAGGCCCACCAAGGCGAACGACAGCGCCACTACCCGTCCCCTCATGGGGCTGATCCTTTCAGATCCCCGGCTCAGCTCGCCAGTGCGCGCTCGGGCAGGTTCTGGTCGGCGTGGTAGCTGGAGCGGACCAGGGGGCCGGCGGCGACCGACTCGAATCCCATCTCGTAGGCAGCCTTCTCCAGCGCCTCGAACTCCTCCGGGTGCCAGTAGCGGGCGACCGGCAGGTGGTTCTCGGTGGGGCGCAGGTACTGGCCGACGGTGAGGACCTGGACGCGGTGCTCGCGGAGGATTCCGAACGCCTCGACCATCTCCTCGAAGGACTCGCCGAGCCCGACCATCAGGCCGGACTTGGTGATGACGCCCTCGCCGCCCATCTCCTTGGCGAGGCGGAGCACCCGGGCCGAGCGCAGGAACCGGGAGCCGCGGCGGGCCTCGGGGTAGAGGCGCGGCACCGTCTCGACGTTGTGGTTGAAGACGTCGGGCCGCTCGTGGACCACCTTGGCGAGCGGCATCTCCTGGCCGCGGAAGTCGGGGGTGAGGACCTCGACCTTGCAGCCCGGGGCCTGCATCCGGATCGAGCGGATCACGCCGACGAAGGCGCTCGCCCCGTAGTCGGGCAGGTCGTCGCGGTCGACCGAGGTGACGACGGCGTGGCGCAGGCCCATCCGCTTCACCTGGTTGGCGACGCGCAGCGGCTCCAGCGGGTCGTTCCAGGTCGGCACCCCCGTCTTCACGTTGCAGAAGCCGCAGCGGCGGGTGCAGACGTCCCCGAGGATCATGAAGGTTGCCGTGCCGCGCTCCCAGCACTCGCCGACGTTGGGGCAGTTGGCCTCCTCGCAGACGGTGTGGAGGTTGTCCGCGGCGATCCCGGACTTGAGGCGGCGGTAGGTGGGGCCGCCCGGCGCGGGGACCTTCAGCCACGATGGCTTGCGGGCGCGGCGGAAGGGCACGCCGCCGTCGGTCTCGGCGGCGTTCCCGCCGGGCTTGGCGCGGGAGCGAGTGACGTGGATGCGCTCGGTCATGTCACTTCGAGCGTAGCCGGATCGGCTGCGACGAGCTCCCGTTCGAAGACCCGACCGAACCGAGAGGCAACGGTGTCGGCGAATGCGTCCAGGTCCTGCTCCTCGCCATGCTCCCGTGTGAGAGAGGTCATCCGGACTCCCTCGATTCCGCAGGGCACGATCCACTCGAAGGGCTGCAGGTCGTTGTTGACGTTGATCGCGAGGCCATGGGTCGTCACGCCGCGACTCACGTGGACCCCGATCGAACCGACCTTGCGCTCGCCGACCCAGACTCCGGTGAGTCCTTCGACAACCCTCGCTTCGACTCCCCACTCGCCGAGCGACTCGATCGCCACTCGCTCCAGCCTGCGCACGTACTCGTGGACGTCGTCGCCGTAGGGTCTGAGGCTGACGATCGGGTAGGCGACCAGCTGGCCCGGCCCGTGGTAGGTGACGCGGCCGCCGCGGTCGGTGTCGCGCACCTCGATCCCCTGCATCTCGTACCACTCCGCGCCCATCGGCAGCTCCTCCGGGGTGGAGCGGCGGCCGCGGGTGTAGACGGGCGGGTGCTCGAGCAGGAGGAGGACGTCGGGGATCGCGCCCTCCTGGCGCGCCGCCTCGAGACGCCGCTGCGCCGCGCGGGCCTCTTCGTAGGGGACCGTGCCGCAGCGGACGACCAGGACCTCGGTGCTCACGCTCCAATCGTCGCAGGCCGCCGCTCTATCCTTGCGGCACCTCCCATGGCCAGGTCCAAGGCTCTCCGACCCGATTGGCTCCCGGCCGTCGCGCTCAGCTCCGTGCTCGCCGCGGCGATGGCTGCCTGGAACCCGCAGGTCGGCGACCTCGCGGCGCAGGTCTTCCGCACCGAGCTGTTCCAGCGGACGGGTCTGGCGATCTGGAACGGCAGCTGGTACGGCGGCCATTACACGCTGACCTACAGCGTCCTCTTCCCGCCCCTTGCCGCGGCGCTCAGCCCGCAGGCGGTGGGGGCGCTCTCCGTGGTCGCCTCCTCCTACCTCTTCGATCGGCTGGTCCGCGACCGCTGGGGCTCGGCGGCGCGCTGGGCGACGCTCTGGTTCGCGGTGGGGGTGGTGACGCTGTTCGCCGACGGGCAGCTCGACCTTCGCCCTCGGAGTGGCCTTCGGCCTCGCCTCGCTGCGCTGCCTCCAGGTCGGCCGCTCGAAGCTCGCCCTGGCCGCCGCTGCCGCCTGCGCGCTGTCCAGCCCGGTCGCCGCCGCCTTCCTTGCCGGGGTCGTGCTGACCGGGGCGCTGGCGGAGGGGCGCCGCCCCAGCCGGGTCGTCCTCTGGGTCGCGGCGCTGTCGCTGGGGCTGACGATCGCCCTCAACCTCGCCTTCCCGGAGCCGAGCCAGTTCCCCTTCGCCTTCTCCTCCTTCATCGCGATCCCGGTCTGGTGCGGGGCGGCGCTGTACTTGACGCGCGGCCTCGCCGGGGAGGAGCGGCAGCTGCGCTGGGTGATCGCCGGCTACCTGCTCGCCTCGGTCGCGCTGTGGCTCGTGCCGAATCCGGTGGGCGGCAACGCGGTGCGCCTCGGGGCGCTGTTCGGCGGCCCGGTGCTGGCGGCGGTCGTGCTGGCGCGGCGGCCGAGCGTCTCGGCCTGGCTGCTCGGCGCGACTCTGCTCGGCGGCCTCTACTGGCAGATGACGGCGAGCGTCAGCCAGATCGCCCGCAGCGTCGGCGACCCCGCGACGACGCCGGCCTACTTCCAGCCGGCGGCGAGCTGGCTCCGCGATCACGGCGGCCGGGGGATCCGGATCGAGGTGCCGCCGACCGCCAACCACTGGGAGTCCGCCTACCTGGCGCCGGGCTTCGAGCTGGCGCGGGGTTGGCTGCGGCAGCTCGACACGACCCGCGACGACATCTTCTACGGCGACGACCGCCGCCTCTCCAGCCGCGCCTACGGGTCCTGGCTGCGGGCGAATGCGATCCGCTACGTGGCGTTGCCGGACGCGCCGCTCGACTACTCCTCGGCGGCCGAGCGCCGGCTGATCCTCAACGGCCCGTCCTACCTGGACCTGCGCTGGAGCTCCCCACACTGGCGGATCTACGCGGTGCACGATCCCAAGCCGCTGGTCGCGCCGCTGGGCGGCGCATCGGCGCGGACGCTCTGGGTCGGCCGCCAGGGATTCGGCCTCGACGTGACCCGGCCGGGGGAGTTCCTCGTCCGGGTCAACTTCACCCCGTACTGGTCGATCGCCCGCGGCCGCGGTTGCATCGTGCGCCGCGGCGACTGGACCCAGGTTCGCGTCTCCCATCCGGGCGTCCTCCGAGTCTCCGCCGACTTCTCACTCGGCCGAGCCTGGAATGCGGTCACCGGCGCCCGCAAGACCTGCTGAGGCGTTGCGTCTATAGAGCGAGGGAGACTGGCTCCTCGAGGAGGGTGCGGATGCGGGCTAGGAACTCGGCGGCGGGGGCGCCGTAGAGGATGCGGTGGTCGCAGGCGAGGGTCACTGACATCAGGTGGGCGGTGGCGACCTCGCCCTCGCGGATGACTGGGCGCTCGGTTATCGCGCCGATCGCGAGGATCGCCGCCTGCGGCGGGTTGATCACCGCCGAGAAGCTGTCGATCCCGTACATCCCCAGATTGGAGACGGTGAAGGTGGCGCCCGACAGCTCCGGCGGGGTGATCTGGCCGTCGCGCACCCGCTGCGCCAGGGCGCGGGACTCGGAGGCGATCTGGCGCAGCCCCTTGCGGTCGGCGTCGAAGACGGTCGGGACGACCAGGGCGTCGTCGGCCGCGACGGCGACGCCGACGTTGACCCGCGAGTACAGCTCGAAGCGCCCGTCGCGGTAGGCGCCGTTGGCGCGCGGGTGCTCGCGCAGGGCGATCGCGCAGGCCTTGACGACCATGTCGTTGAAGGAGGGAACGACCTCGCCCTCACCGGCGCTCGCCTTGATCCGGGCTCGCGCCTCGACCGCGCGGCTCATGTCGACGTCGACCGAGAGGTAGAAGTGCGGCGCCGTCGCCTTCGACTCCGCCATCCGGCGCGCGATGGTCGACTGAAGCTTCGAGAGCTCTTCAAGGACGACTTCGCCCTTGGCGGTTTCGACCGAAGAGGCTTGGGCCGCGGGTCCTGTCGCCGCAGGGGACCCCCGACCCCCTCCGGTAGCTAGAGCTTCCTCGGGGGCGGGCCCCCCTACGGCGCCACCCGCGGAAGAAGCCGCTCGTTCCACGTCCGCCTTGACGATCCGCCCCCCAGGCCCCGAGCCCTGAAGCCGGCCCAGGTCCAGACCGCGCTCCTTGGCCAGACGCTTGGCCAACGGCGACGCTTTCGGCGCGCCGTCCTCCGCTGGAGCTTCGGCGGTGGGTCGCCGCATCCGTCGCGGGTGGCGTCGCGGCGGCTGGGGCCGAGGACGGCTGTGCCCGCCCGTGGGGGCCCCCTCGCTCGCGACAGGACCCGCGGTCGAGCGCTTGGACCCTCCATCAGAGTCCCCAACCCGCGCGATGACGGACCCGATCGGCAACGTCTCACCCTCCTCCGCGACGATCTCGGTCAACGTCCCGGCCACGATCGCTTTCGTACGCCATGTTCGCCTTGTCGGTCTCGATCTCCACAAGCTCATCCCCGACAGCGATCTCGTCGCCGACCTGCTTCAGCCACTGCAGGATCGTCCCCTCCTCCATCGAGTCGGACAGCCTCGGCATCACGACGTCGGCCATCAGATGGATCCTTCCAACGTCGCCAGGGCCGCCTTCACCACGTGCTCCTCGTGCGGCATCGCCGCCTGCTCCAGCCGCCTCGAGTAGGGCATGTGCACGTCGGCGCCGGTCACCCGCTGCACCGGCGCGTCGAGGTGGTCGAAGGCCTGCTCGGTGATCAGGGTCGAGAGGTTGGCGCCGACGCCGCCGTGCGGCCAGCCCTCCTCGACGATCACCGCCCGGTTCGTCTTGCGCACCGAGTCGAGGATCGTGTCGAGGTCGAGCGGGCGCAGGGTGCGCGGGTCGATCACCTCGGCCTCGACGCCGTGCTCGTGGGAGAGCTGCGTCGCCGCCTTCTCGGCCACGTGGGCCATCTTCAGGATGCCGACGATCGTCACGTCGCCGCCCTCGCGCCGCACCGCCGCCTGGCCGAAGGGCAACACCTCGTCGCCGTCGTCGGCCACCTCGCCGCGCGTCCCGTAGAGGCTCTCGTGCTCGATGAAGATCACCGGGTTGTCGTCGCGGATCGCCGCCTTCAGCAGGGCCTTGCCGTCGGCCGGGGTCGAGGGGCAGGCGACGAGCAGGCCCGGCACCTGCAGGAAGAGGGCCTCGAAGCTGTGCGAGTGGGTGGGGCCGAGCTGGTGGCCGCCGCCGCCCGGCATCCGGATCACCATCGGCACCCGCGCCTGTCCGTTGAACATGTAGGGGATCGCGGCGGCGTGGTTGACGATCTGGTCGAGCGCCAGCAGGGAGAAGTTGACCGTCATCAGCTCGACGACCGGCCGCAGCCCGCCCATCGCCGCGCCGACCCCGGCGCCGACGATCGTGTTCTCGGAGATCGGCGTGTCGCGGACGCGCCGCTCGCCGAACTCGTCGAGCAGCCCCTCGGTCACCTTGAAGGCGCCCTGGAAGACGCCGACGTCCTCGCCCATCACGAAGACCGACTCGTCGCGGCGCATCTCCTCGGCCATCGCGTCGCGCAGCGCCTCGCGCATCCGGATCGTCGCCATCAGTCCTCGGCCTCCTCGCGCTCGGCGGCGATCCTGGACTCGGTCCCCTCCTGGGCGTCGCCGTCCTCGGCCGGGTTGGGACGCGGCCCGTCCGGCTGCCCGGCGTAGGCGGCGCCCGCCTCGGCCAGCTCGCGCGCCGCCTCGGGCATGCGCGTCCTCGCGCTCGCCCCGGTGCGGCTCGCGGGCTGCGCTCGTCGACCGCGTACCAGCCGCCCGGCGCTGTCGACCACGTAGAGGTTCTCGTAGAGGGTGTCGAGCGCCGGCTCGGGGGAGGCGTCGGCGAACTCGACCGCCGCCGCCACCTCCTCCTCGGCCTTGTCGCGGACCTCCTGCACCTCGCGCTCGCCCAGGACCCCCGCCTCGATGCAGCGCCGCGCGAAGGTCTCGATCGGGTCCTTCTCCTGCCACTCCTCGACCTCCTCGCGCTCGCGGTAGACCTCGGGGTCGGCGGCGGAGTGGCCGCGGTAGCGGTAGGTGAAGGCCTCGACCATGGTCGGGCGGCGCTCCTCGCGGGCCAGGCGGATGCCCTCGGCGACCGCCTCGCGCACCGCCATCACGTCCATGCCGTCGATCCGCTCGCCGGGCATCCCGTACCCCTCCGCCTTCTTGGAGAGGTCGGTCTGGGCCGAGTGGCGCTCGACCGAGGTGCCCATCCCGTAGAGGTTGTTCTCGACCAGGAAGAAGACGGGCAGCTTCCAGAGCGCCGCCAGGTTCATCGTCTCGCCGAAGTTGCCGGCGTTGGAGGCGCCGTCGCCGAACATGCAGACGGTGACCGCGTCCTCGCCCTTGTACTCGGAGGAGAGGGCGAGGCCGGCGGCGATCGGCAGGTTGCCGCCGACGATCCCGTAGCCGCCCATGAAGCGGTGCTCGCGGTCGAAGATGTGCATCGAGCCGCCGCGGCCGCCGCTGGTGCCGTCGACCCGGCCGAACAGCTCCGCCATCACCGCGCTCGGGGTCGGTGCCGCGGGCGATCGCGTGGCCGTGGGTGCGGTAGGTGCCGATCAGGTAGTCCTCGTCGCGCATCACCGAGGTGGTGCCGACGATCGTCGCCTCCTCGCCGATCGCCAGGTGCAGGAAGCCGCCGGCTTTGGCCCGCTGGTACTGGCGCCCGGCCTCCTCCTCGAAGCGGCGGATCAGCGCCATCCGCGCAAGCAGCTCGTAACAGGTGGCGGCGTCGGGCAGATCGGCCATTCGAGTTGACCTTAGCTTGCCGCTTCGACCGCCTCCTCCAGCCTGTCGTCACCCCAGAAGACCTCGCCGTCGACGACCAGCGAGGGGACGCCGGTGCACGCCCAGCTCGGCCGCCTGGTCGGTCGCCTCGCGCAGGGCGCCCTTGACGACCTTCGGTCTCGACGGCCTTCAGCACGGCGTTGGGATGCAGCTCGCAGGCGGCGGCGGCGATCAGCACGTTGTCGGGCTCGCTGAGGTCGCGCCCGGCGGCGAAGGCCTGGCGGAAGGCGGCGAGGGCGAAGGAGACGGTGCGCCCGGTCTGCTTGGCGAAGGTCGCGGCCCGCATCGCGAACAGCGTGTTGCCCGGCCAGGGCTCGGGCCAGGCGAGCGGCGGCAGCCCGTAGGCGGAGGCCCGCCGCTCGACCTCGGCCATCCCCTCCGCCCGGTCGGGGCCGTTGGCCCAGGAGTCGCCGTCCGAAGTGCTTGAAGAGCCCGCCGAGCAGGATCGGCTGCCACTCCGGCTGCTCCAGCCCCGCCTCGGCGAACAGTCCGCTGATCCGCTCCGCGGTCAGGTACGCGTACGGCGACCCGAGGTCGAAGTAGAAGGTCGCGCCTAGGCGTGGGTTGCCCAGCCGTCGACAGCGCGTGCCGCATCGAGGATCGCCTCGGAGATCGTCGGGTGCGGGTGGACGATCCGGGCCAGCTCCTGGTAGCCGCCCTCCAGGGCCATCGTCGCGACCAGCTCGGCGATCATGTCGCAGGCCCGGTTGCCGACGATGTGGGCGCCGAGGATCTCGCCGTACTTGGAGTCGACGACGAGCTTGACCAGTCCGTCGCGGTCGTCGTAGACGGTCGCCGCGCCGACCCCGCCCAGCTTCAGCTTGCCGACCTTGACCTCGTGGCCGGCCTCCTTGGCGGCCGCCTCGGTCAGCCCGACGCTGGCGACCTGCGGGTGGCAGAAGGTGGCGCCGGGGACGAGGTTCTGGTCGACCGGGTGGGTGGGTGCGCCGGCCGCGTGCTCCGCGGCGACGACGCCCTCCTCGGAGGCCTTGTGGGCGAGCGCCTTGGCGTTGACGAGGTCGCCGATCGCGTAGACCTTCGGGTTCGAGGTCCGCTGGTGCTCCTCGACCTTGACCTTGCCGTTCTCCTCCAGCTCGACCCCGGCCTCGGCCAGTCCCAGCCCCTCGACGTCGGGCGCGCGGCCGCCGGCGATGCAGAGGTAGTCGACCTCGGCGGACTCGCCGCCGTAGGTGAGCTTGACGGAGTCCTTGCCGGCCTCGACGTTCTCGACCGGCGCCCCGGTGGCTACGGCGATGTTCTGCTTCTTGAAGGCGCGTTCGACGACGCGGACGACGTCCTTGTCCTCGGCCGGCAGGATCTGGTCGAGCATCTCGATCAGCAGCACCTCGGTGCCGAAGCGGCCGTAGGCGGAGGCGATCTCGCAGCCGGAGGCGCCGGCTCCCACCACGGCGATCTTCTTCGGCTGCTCCGGCAGCGACCAGGCGCCCCAGGTGTCGAGGACGCGGCCGCCGAACTCGACGCCGGGGATCGGCAGGGCGACCGAGCCGGTCGCGAGGACGACGGCGCCGGCCTCGTAGACGGTGTCGCCGACCTTGACGTTGCCCTCCGCGGTGAGGGAGCCCTCGCCCTCGATCGTCGTCACCTTGTTCTTGTCCCAGAGCATCTTGATGCCGCCGGAGAGGGAATCGGAGACGGCCGCGCGGCGCTTGCCGAGCGCGTCCCAGTCGATCGAAGCGTCCTTGACGACGAGCCCGAGCTCGGCGCTGTTGCGGGCCTGGTCGTACAGCTCCGCCGTGTGGAGGACGGTCTTCGCCGGGATGCAGGCGTAGTTGAGGCAGCGCCCGCCCGCCTTGTCGCGCTCGACGACCGCGGTCTTGCGGCCGAGCTGCGCCGAACGAATCGCCGCGACGTACCCACCAGGCCCCCCGCCGATCACGACTACGTCATACGAATCGGCCACGCCTTGAGCCTATAGCGACCGTTCCGTGCGCCTATATGTAAAGTGACAGTAGCGCGCTGGCGAAGCCGCTCGGGTCGGCATCTGGATTCGCGCCATGGCTTTCACCATGAAGTAGAAGAAAGCGCCGGAGACGGTGAGGAGGCCGAGCGTGGCCGCGATCTGGGCCACGGTCGCCGCCTGCACGGCGAGGCCGGAGACGGCGCTGAAGATCAGGAAGACCAGGATCAGTTGGAAGCCGAGCACGGCCCAGTAGCGGGCCCGCCACATGCCCCAGGCCATGATCGCCATCAGCAGCGCCGGGGCGAGGACCTGCGCCAGTTTCGGCTGGCCGCCGCTGACGTGGACTCCGGCGACGTAGCCGCCGACGATCGAGGCGGCGACCGACGCCGAGACGACGGCGCCGATCGTCACCACCAGCGGCCGCTCTCCCTCGGTCAGCGGCTCCAGCGCCTCGCGCGTCTCGCGGTTGCGCTCCTCCGCCCGGGCGTAGCCGCGTTCCATGCGCTCGCGTGGGGTGGGGGTCGCCCCGCGGGCCTTGCGCTTCTGCCTAGCCACCCGGAGCGACCTCGGTCGCGTCGGCGAAGGCGCGGCGCAGCTGCTCCGCCACGGCCGAGGGGTCCTCGGCGTCGCGGATCGCCCGAACCACGCAGAGGCGGCTTGCCCCGGCCGCGACCACCTGCTCCGACATTGGACGGGTCGATGCCGCCGATCGCGAAGAAGGGGTGCGCGGCGTTCGCGGCGGCGTGGGAGATCAGTTCGAGGCCGACGGCTGGGCGGCCCTCCTTGGTCGGCGTCTCCCAGATGGGCCCGACGCTCATGTAGTCCACGGCGCTCGTTGGCCGCGGCGATCTGCTCCTCGGAGTGGGTGGAGAGGCCGATGATCGCCTCTGGCCCGAGGATCGCCCGCGCCTCCTCCACCGGCGTGTCGTCCTGCCCGACGTGGACGCCGTCGGCCCTGCAGGTGCGGGCGAGGGAGGGGTCGTCGTTGACGACGAAGAGGGCGCTGTAGGTGTCGCAGAGGCGGCGGAAGGTGAGCGCGGCCAGCTCGATCTCGCGACGGCCCAGCGACTTCTCCCGCAGCTGCACGATGTCGACGCCGCCGTTCAGCGCGGCGCGCAGCAGCGGCTCGGGATCGGCGCCGCCGGGCCGGGCGTCGCAGACGAAGTAGAGGCGCGCGGTGCGCAGCCGCTCGCGGCGCAGTGGGCCGGCTGCCTCTGGCTGGGCAAGGCTCATAGAACGATTATGGCCGGACGAGTCGCGCGGGAGGTAGCATCGGTGCCGTACGGGAGCCGTGATGGCTGAGAGGGTGGCAACGAGGCCACCGACCGTCTGAACCTGATCCGGGTAATGCCGGCGGAGGCAAGGTTGACCGAGAAGCGCAGTTACGACGCGATCATCGTTGGGGGCGGGGTCATCGGGCTCTCGTGCGCCTGGCGGTCGGCGCAGCGCGGGGCACGGGTCGTCGTGCTCGACCGCTCGCGCCCCCCGGCGGGGGCGACGCGCGTCTCGGCCGGAATGCTGGCGCCGATCGGCGAGCTGACCTTCGGCGAGCCCGACCTGCTGCGCATGACCCTCGCCTCGAGGGATCTCTACGCGGACTTCGTCGCGGAGCTGGAGGCCGCGACCGGGATCTCGACCGGCTACCGCCACCAGGGCGCCCTGCACGTCGCGCTCGACCGCGACGAGGCGGCGGAGCTGCGGCGCGTCCACGAGCTGCAGCTCTCCCTCGGCCTCGACGCCGAGTGGCTGACGCCGCGCCGCTGCCGCGAGCTGGAACCGGGCCTCAGCCCGTCGGTCAACGGCGGCGTGTACGCGGAGGGCGAGGCGTCGGTCGACCCGCGGGTGCTGACCGAGGTGCTGCTGGCGGCGCTGGCCGCCAAGGGGGTCGAGGTGCGGACCGAGGTGGAGGTCGCCGAGGCGCTGCTCGACGGCGAGCGGATCGCCGGGGTGCGAACCGGGGACGGCGACGAGCTGCGCGCCGCCGCCGTCGTCCTCGCCGCCGGCGCCTGGTCCGGGCAGGCGGAGTGGCTGCCGGAGCACGCCCGGCCGCCGGTCCGCCCGGTCAAGGGGCAGGTCGTCGAGCTGCGGGCGCCCGACGGAGCCGTCCCCTGCGAGCGGATCGTCGGCGCCGAGCGCGTCTACGTGGTGCCGCGCGCCGACGGCCGCCTGATCGCCGGCGCCACGGTGGAGGAGCAGGGCTTCGACACGACGGTCACCGCCGGCGCCATCCACGAGATCCTCCGGGAGGCCTACCGCCTCCTGCCCGACGTGGCGGAGCTGGAGTTTGTCGAGGCGGCGGTCGGCCTGCGGCCGGGAACGCCGGACAACCTGCCGCTGATCGGCCCGGGCGGCCTCGACGGCCTCCTCTGGGCGACCGGCCACTACCGCAACGGCATCCTGCTGGCGCCGCTGACCGCCGATGCCGTCGCCGAGCTGCTCGACCGCGGCGAGCTGCCCGAGTCGGCCGCCGCCGCGAGCCCGGAGCGGCTCGGCCGCGGGGCCGCGGGGCTGGCGCGATGAGGATCGAGCTGAACGGACAGCCGCGGGAGCTGCACGCGGGGGCGACGCTCGCCGACGCGGTGCGGGAGAGCGGCGCCGACGGTGAGGCCCGGGGCGTCGCCGTCGCGCTCGACGGCGAGGTGGTGCCGCGCGGCGAGTGGGACTCGACGCCGCTCGCGGAGGGCCAGAGGGTCGAGGTGCTGGCGGCCATCCAGGGCGGCGCCATCGACGAGGGAGCGCCGGCCTCCGCCACCGAGACCTGGGCCCTGGGCGGCCGCGAGTGGACCTCGCGCCTGATCGTCGGCAGCGGCGGCTTCCGCTCCCTGGAGCAGATGGAGCAGGCGCTCGCGGCGTCGGGGGCGGAGATCGTCACGGTCGCGCTGCGCCGGGTCGACCCTCGAGGCGCAAGGGCTCGGTGCTGGAGGTGATCGAGCGGCTCGGGCTCTTCGTCCTGCCCAACACGGCGGGCTGCTACACGGCTCGCGACGCGGTGCGCACCGCGCGCCTCGCCCGCGAGGCGTTCGAGACCGACTGGATCAAGCTCGAGGTGATCGGCGACGACCGCACCCTCTTCCCCGACGCGGTCGAGCTGCTCGACGCCGCCGAGACGCTGGTCGCCGAGGGCTTCACCGTCCTCCCCTACACCAACGACGACCCGATCCTCGCCCGCCGCCTCGAGCAGGCGGGATGCGCCGCGGTGATGCCGCTCGGCTCGCCGATCGGCTCCGGCGCCGGCATCCGCAACCCCTACAACATCGCGATCATCGTCGAGCAGGCCGAGCGTCCCGGTCGTCCTCGACGCCGGGGTCGGCACCGCCTCCGACGCCGCCCTGGCGATGGAGCTGGGCTGCGACGCGGTGCTCGTCGCCAGCGCGATCTTCGGCGCCGAGGACCCGGTCGCGATGGCCGGCGCGATTCGCCGGGGAGTGGAGGCCGGCTACGCGGCCCGCCGCGCCGGCCGCATCCCACGCCGCACCCACGCTGAGGCCTCCACCCCGGACGAGGGCCTGCCCGAGCTGTCCTGAGCCGACCGTCTCGCGCCCTCCCCGCGGCCCGTCTACGATGGCCCTTCGCCCCCGTAGCTCAGTTGGTTAGAGCGGCGGCCTTTTAAGCCGCGCGGCCCGGGTTCGAGTCCCGGCGGGGGCATAGCCTCAAATCCAGTAGGCAAGCCAAATGCGGCCTGTGGAGCAAAATAGTTGTAGGTACAACGGGTGCCAACTGGGTACCAGTTTGACATCCGAAATATCTGCCGATCGTTTTGCGCCCCGAGCCAGGGTCCTCCTTAAGGCGAGTCGGCCGGGCGATAATTGCTGCCTGAGCAGGCCGCGGCTACCAGACCAGAGATAAGTTGCCGGACAATCTGACTCCAGAGCAGCGGTCCCGGGCAATGGCTCGTATCCGCGGAAAGGATACGAAGCCGGAGCTGCTTCTCCGCCGTGCTCTGTGGCGCCGCGGTCTACGCGGGTATCGGACCAACGTCCGCCCGCTTCCCGGCCGGCCAGACCTGGCATGGCGAAAGCACAAACTCGCTGTCTTCGTGGACGGGTCCTTCTGGCACGGCCACCCGCGAGCGTTCAAGGTCGGCAAATCTGGCGCATACTGGGACAAGAAGATCCGCCGCAACATGGATCGCGATCGAGCTGCTAACAAGGCTCTGGGCGAAATGGGATGGGTGGTCCTCCGCTTCTGGGACTTCGATGTCCGCTCGGACGTCGAGTCCTGCGTAGACGCCGTGGCGGAGGCTCTCGATCGTTAGGGGGGAGAGATTCAGCCGCCAGACGTCTTTACGTTGAGTGACTCGACCTTCAAGACCTGCTTCCGTCCCCGCCCGCTGCCATGATCCTGCCTCCTTCGTGCCGCCAGATTCAGAGATCCTCGACTTCCGCCGGCCGAAGGGAAAGGCTGCAGGACACTCTGTGGCCTCGCTGTTCTCTGGGATCGGCGGCATCGACCTTGGCTTTGAACGCGCAGGTTTTGAGGTCAAGTATCAGTGCGAGCTTCAGTCGTTTTGCAGAGCCGTGCTTGAGAAGCATTGGCCGTCTGTTCCTCGATCCGTCGACATCAGGGAGGTAACCAGTGCAGACATCCCAGACTCGGATACATGGGTTGCCGGATTCCCATGCCAAGACGTCTCTCTTGCACGAATGGGAAAACGCGATGGACTCCGGGGACGACAATCGGGGCTCTTTTTTGAGTTTGCTCGACTCGTTGGAGAAGCACGCCCCCGAGTTCTTATGGTCGAGAACGTGTCGGGTCTTCTCAGCTCGCATAAAGGACGAGATTTCGGAGTTGTACTCGGGACGCTGGCCGAACTCGGGTATAGCATCGGATGGCGTGTGCTTAACAGCAAAAACTTCGGAGTCCCCCAGTCACGCAGTCGAGTCTACGTTGTCGGGTGTTATCAAGACCGGGAGGGTCCACCGTCGATACTTTTTGAGCCCGAACGCTGCGAGAGGCTGTCTACGAAGGGCGGACCGGATGGGGAGAAACCTATTTCCCCCTTTAAGAGAATCCTTAAGCATGCTGGCCGAAAAGGACCAGTAACAAAGGCAATTGCTTACTGTCTATATGCCGAGTCAGCCCGCCATACAGGGCCAATGGGGTCAGATTCCCAGAGTACGTCGGGATCCAGACTTAGCCACGCGGTTCCACACTGAAGCAGGTCACGGGGGATGTAGTCAGCGCGATTGCAGGCCAAGAGAACGTTGAAGCCGCGGTCATCGTGGCAGCAAAGTGTCCTTGCTATCGACTTTTTTGTCTCCTCCTCGTCGGGGGGCTCCTGCTTCCCGGCGGATGTCTCCGCATCGACGATGGCTTCCCAGAGGCGCCTCCATTCTTCTTTGGCGATCCAGGCTGCGAGCCACCGGTATAGCTCAAATGGTCTCTCTCCGTTCAGCATTGCATCGACACACCGGCCCCCGTGGTCGGGGTCAGCGCATTTCAACGAGCCAAAAGAGACGACATCGTTGATGACCTTTTTGAGAACGCCTTCAATCTCCGGCTTGACATGCGCGGCGCGTAGAAGCGCCTCTGCGCTCTGATAGCTCAAAGGGGGATGACCCCAATGGAGTATGTGTGCGGCTGTCCTAAGGGCCGGACGATGTTTCAAGCGCTCCCGATCTGCCTCGAGAAAGCGCGATGCATTGTGCTCTACTCCTAGATGGTGCGCCTGCTTTGAGGCAGTGGCATGAGTATGGAACCACGAAAGCGCGCCCCAATTGACGAGCTGGGCTAGGCGCTCATAGCGAAGCCGAAACTGGCCCTCGAGCTTCTTCGAATACTCATCCCGGCGAATGCGCCGCCAGACCAGGTCGTAGCGATAGTCATCCAACTGGAAACGCCCCCCGGCGAGAACTAGGGCCTAAGTGGTCAATCGAAGGATATCCGGCCACTTGTAAGCAAGACAAGGCGCTTGGAGGGTTCCGGGTACCAGCCCCCGGTCTAGCGGGTACCGAAAGGGATGTCAAACTAGGCAATTCGGGGCGCAACGAGGAGTACCGACTCGTGCCAGGGCAAGCTCGGCGAAGCCCTAGAGCACAGGGTTGGCTCAACTTTTAAGCCGCGCGGCCCGGGTTCGAGTCCCCGGCGGGGGCATCTCAGGAATCCCAGCAGGGCAAGCCAGATGCGGCCAGCCGGTCGTGGGGTCGATTTAGGGCGCGGATTGGCCTGGATCTGTTGCACCCCGCCAACTGCTGGGAGTCCCTCTGGAGCGAAACACCAGTACCCTGAGCCGATGCTAGGCGCGCTCGGCTGGGGGGCACTTGCGGCTTCCTCGCTGGTGGTGGGCGCACTTCTCGCATTTGCGCGCGATTGGCCGCCACGGCAGGTCGGCCTCGTCCTCTCCTTCGGCGCGGGCGCGTTGATCAGCGCCGTCAGCTTCGAGCTGGCTGCCGAGGGGCTGCGGGTCGGCAGTCTCGCCGCCACCGGTTTCGGTCTCGGCGCCGGCGCCGTGACGTACTACCTGCTCGACGGAGTGATCGCGAGTCGTGAACAGTCCGGGCACGCCCGGGTCCGCCGCGCCAAAGCCCCGAACCCGGGCAACGCGCTTGCGCTGGGTGCATTCCTCGACGGCGTCCCCGAGCAGCTCGTGCTCGGCATCGGGCTGGCCTCGGGGGAGGGCGTCAGCGTCGGCCTCGTCGTCGCGATCTTCGTCTCCAACCTGCCGGAGGCGATCGGTTCGGCAAGCGTGATGCGCGGATCCCGTGGCCGTCGCGAGATCCTGTTGCTCTGGGTGGCCGTCGCCGCGATCTGCACCGTCTCCAGCGTCGCCGGCTACGGGATCGCGGACATCACGGGCGGAGAGCTGCGCGCCGCGATCGACGGCTTTGCGGCCGGCGCCCTGCTCGTCATGCTGATCGACTCGATGATTCCGGAGGCGACGAAGGAGTCCGGCCGCGTCGCCGGCCTCGTCACGACGCTGGGCTTCGCGGTGGCGTTGGGGTTGTCGAGCGTTTCCTGAGCCAGAGCGCAGAAAATGCCGCTGCCTCAGTGGCGGAAGTGGCGGTGCTTGGTGAAGACCATCGCTACTCCTGCGGCGTCGCAGGCTTCTATTACCTCGGCGTCTCGTTTGGAGCCGCCGGGCTGGATCACGGCGGTTGCGCCGGCGTCGATCGCCGCCTGGGGGCCGTCGGCGAAGGGGAAGAAGGCGTCCGAGGCGACGGCTGAGCCGGCGAGCAGGACCTCGGCGTCGTCACCGCGGGCGTCGTGGCACTTCTCGACCGCCAGCCGCACCGAGTCGACTCGGCTCATCTGGCCGGCGCCGATCCCGAGGGTGGCGCCGTCGCGCGCGATCACGATCGCGTTGGAGCGGACGTGGCGGACCACGGTCCAGGCGAAGAGCATGTCGCGCCACTGCTCCTCGCTCGGCTCGGTCTTGGTCACCACCTCCATCAGCTCGCGCGGCTCGGGGTCGCCGTCGCGGTCCTGGATCAGCAGCCCGCCGAGCACCCGTTTGGCGTCGCGCTCGGCCGGGTCGGTATCGCGGCGCTCCTCGCCGCAGAGGATGCGGATCGCCTCCTTCTGCTGGAGGACCTCCAGGGCCCCGTCCTCGTAGCCCGGCGCGATCAGGACCTCGACGAAGTTGCGGTGCAGCGCCTCGGCCAGCTCCTTCCCGACCGGGCGGTTGAGCGCGATCACGCCGCCGAAGGCCGACATCGGGTCGCAGGCCAGGGCCTTCTCGTAGGCCCCGAGCGCGTCGGCGCCGATCGCCACCCCGCAGGGGTTGTTGTGCTTGACGATCACGCAGGCGGGCTCGGAGAAGTCGCCGACCAGGCGCCGCGCCGAGTCGAGGTCGAGCACGTTGTTGAAGGAGAGCGCCCGCCCGTGCAGCTTCGAGACCCGCGAGAGGACGTGGCTGCGGATCCCCGCCTCCGAGTAGAGCGCCGCGCGCTGGTGGGGGTTCTCCCCGTAGGCGAGGTCGAGCTCCTTCTCGTAGGCGATCACCAGGTGCTCGGGGAATTCCTCGTAGGAGGTCGAGAACCAGCGGCTGATCGCGGCGTCGTAGCGGGCGGTCTGGGCGAAGGCCTCGTTGGCGAGCCAGTGGCGGGTCGAGGCGGAGACCTCGCCGTCGGACTCCTCCATCTCGGCCAGCACCGCGTCGTAGGACTCGGGCTTGACGACGACGGCGACGCTCTCGTGGTTCTTCGCGGCGGCGCGGATCATCGTCGGGCCGCCGATGTCGATGTTCTCGACCGCCACCTCGGGCTCGACCTCGTGGCTCGCCACGGTCTCCTCGAACGGGTAGAGGTTGACGCAGACCAGGTCGATCGGCTCGATCCCCTCGCGGTCGAGCGTCGCCATGTGCTCGGGGTCTTCGCGCCGCGCCAGCAGTGCAGCATGGAGGCGCGGGTGCAATGTCTTGACGCGGCCGCCGAGGATCTCCTCCTGGCCGGTGAACTCGGCGACGTCGGTCACGTCGAGGCCGGCCTCGCGCAGGGCGGCCGCGGTGCCGCCGGTGGAGAGGATCTCCACGCCGAGGCCCGCCAGGCCCTTGGCGAAGTCGGCCACCCCGGTCTTGTCGGAGACCGAAACCAGCGCCCGGCGCACCCGGATGGCCCCGTCGCTTACGGCCTCTGGTCTGGTGTCTGCGGGAGCCTCACTCATCGATCACGACCAGGCGCGGGTCGCTCGCGTCGATCCTAACCTCGGCCCGGGCGATCATGCGGATCGCCTCCGGGTACAGCTCGTGCTCGGTCGCGTGGATCGCCTCTTCCAGGGTCGCCCGGTCGCGGTCGGCCGGGATCGGGACCCGCCGCTGCAGGATGACCGGCCCCGTGTCGACCCCCTCGTCGACGAAGTGGACGGTGACCCCCGTCACCTCGACGCCGGCCTCGCAGCGCCTGGCCGATCGCGTCGAGGCCCGGGAAGTCCGGGAGCAGCGCCGGGTGGACGTTGACGACGCGGTTGCGGAAGCGGCTGACGAACCCCTCGCTGAGCAGCTGCATGTAGCCGGCGAGGACGACGAGGTCGGCGCCAAGCGCCTCGATCCAGTCGCCCAGCGCGGCGTCGCGGGCCGCCCGATCCGCATACTCGTCGCGCGGGAAGACGGCAGCCTCGATCCCGGCGTCTCTGGCGCGCTCCAGCGCCTTCGCCTCGGCCTTGTCCGAGCCCACCCCGACCACCTCGATCCCCTCGCGGCCGTGAAGGCGGTCGAGGATCGCCTGGAGATTGGTGCCGGTCCCCGACGCCAGAACGACGAGCTTGAAGCTCATCTAGCGGGCCGCGGGGACCACGGCGATGTCCTCCAGGGCAAATTTGCCGTTCGCTGCCTCGGGGTCGCCGAGCGGGTAGCGGCCGGTGAAGCAGGCGTCGCAGTGGTCCTCGGCGGGGGTGCCGACGGCCTCGTAGACGCCCTCGATCGAGAGGTAGGCGAGCGAGTCGACGTCCAGCTCGTCGGCGATCTCCTGCACGGTGCGGCCGTGGGCGATCATCTCCTCGCGGGTCGACATGTCGACGCCGTAGTGGCACGGGTGGCGGATCGGCGGGGCCGAGATCCGCAGGTGCACCTCGCTCGCCCCGGCGTCGCGCAGCATGCCGACGATCTGCCGGGTCGTGTTGCCGCGGACGATCGAGTCGTCGACGACCACCAGCCTCTGGCCGGCGACGATCTCCGGCAGCGGGTTGAACTTCAGCCGCAGCCCGTGCTTGCGCAGCTCCTGTCCCGGCTGGATGAAGGTCCGCGCCACGTAGCGGTTCTTGATCAGGCCGTCGTCGCGCGGCAGCCCCGAGGCGCGGGCGAAGCCGGCCGCCGCCGGGTTGCCGGAGTCGGGGACGGAGATCACCAGGTCCGCATCGACCGGCGCCTCGCGCCAGAGGATCTCGCCCATCCGGCCGCGCACCTGCTGGAGCACCTTGCCCTCGAGGCGGCTGTCGGGCCGGGAGAAGTAGATGTGCTCGAACACGCAGTGGGCCGGCCGCTCGGCGCGGACCACCTGGCGGGTCTCGAGGCCGCGCTCGCTCAGCGAGACCATCTCGCCAGGGTGCACCTCACGCATCAGCTTCGCCCCGATGATGTCGAAGGCGCAGCTCTCCGAGGCGACGACGAAGCGGTCGCCGAGCCGGCCGAGCGAGAGCGGTCGCACCCCGTGCGGGTCGCGGAAGGCGACGATCGCGTGCTTGGTCATCACCACCGTCGAGTAGGCGCCCCGCAGCCGCGGCATCACGTCGGCGACGGTGTCCTCGATGAACCGGCCGTCGCTGGAGGAGAGCAGCGCCGCGATGATCTCGGAGTCGGAGGTGCCGCGGAAGGCGATCCCGCGCTCCTTCAGCTCCCCCCACAGCTCGACCGCGTTGGTCAGGTTGCCGTTGTGGGCGAGCGCCAGCTCGCGGCCGTCGTCGCGCCAGACCGGCTGCGCGTTCTCCCAGCCGCCGCCGCCGGTGGTCGAGTAGCGGACGTGGCCGATCGCCATGTCGCCCTCCAGCGCCCGCAGCTTCTCCTCGTCGAAGACCTGGGAGACGAGGCCGGAGTCGCGCAGCGTCGTGATGTGCCCGCCCTCGCAGGTGGCGATCCCGGCCGACTCCTGCCCCCGGTGCTGCAGCGCGTAGAGGCTGAAGTAGGCGAGACGAGCGACGTCGTGGCCGGGTGCGTATACGCCGAACACGCCGCACTCGTCGCGCGGTCCATCGCGGTCGGTAAGGGGCCGTTCGGCCTCGGTCAAGAGCGCGCTTTCCTCGGGTTTCGAAGGACGTGACGCGCAGGCGGACTGCCTACTCCCGGCAGGGTACCAGCGGCGCAGGCCGTCAGATCAGCTCGCCTTGGGCTTGCGCGCGCGCACCGTGGCGGAGCCGGCGTGCTCGTTCACCCTGTGCGTCTCGCGGATCTCGATATCGGTGAGCCCGGCCTCGGCCAGCGCATCCTCGAACTCCTGTCGGGTGAGGGCGCCGGCGATGCAGCCGGTCCACTGCCGCAAGTCCGCGCGGGTGGCCTCGTCCATGTCCGGATCGGCGATGACGTCGGAGACGGCGAGGCGGCCACCCGGCTTGAGCACTCGCGCGGCCTCGCGCAGCACCCGCCGCTTGTCGGCGGAGAGGTTGATGACGCAGTTGGAGATGATCACGTCGACCGAGTTGTCCGGCAGCGGCATCTCCTCGATGTAGCCCTTGGCGAACTCGACGTTCTCGACGCCGGCCTCGGCCGCGTTCCTGCGGGCGAGGTCGAGCATCTCGTCCGTCATGTCGAGGCCGATGGCCTTTCCGGTCGGCCCGACTCGGCGAGCCGAGATAAGGACGTCGGCGCCCGCTCCCGAGCCGAGATCGAGCACCGTCTCACCCGCGCGCAGCTCCGCCACCGCGGTGGGAACGCCGCAGCCGAGCGAGGCGTCGAGTGCGGCCTTCGGAGCAGGGCTGGCCTCCTCGCCGTAGAGCGCGCCGCCGAACGCCGCGCCCCGCGGTTCTCCGCAGCAACCACTCGAGGGATGGGTCGCGGCGGCGGCGGCAGCGGCGGCATAACGCTCGCGCACCTGCTCACGGATCTCGGTGTCAGCCAGCTCGGTCATCGCGTCTCCTTGATTGGATTGACATCCATCGATGTAGCAATTTGCACCATAGCAGCTAGATAGACATTCATCTACGTAATGACTAGACTGGACACCATGCCCTCGGTCCCGATCGAGCTCGAGCCGAAGCGGAAGCGTCCCGCCGGGGAGCCCTGCTGCGTGCCCGTGGTCTACCCGGACGTTGAGCGCCGGCAGGCGGAGCGGCTGGCGCGCGTGGCCAAGGCCATCGCGGACCCGGTGCGACTCCAGCTCGTCGACGTGCTTCGCAAGCACGCCGGCAAGGTCTGCGTCTGCGAGCTGGTGCCGCTGTTCGACCTCTCTCAGCCCACCATCTCCCATCACCTCAAGGTGCTGCGCGACGCCGGCGTCGTGGCGTCGGAGCGCCGCGGCCTGTGGGCCTACTACTACGTCGTCCCGGGCGCCGTCGATGAGCTGACCGCCTGGCTCCGCTGATCGCCCTCTGTCCGACGCGTTGCTAGGGACCCACGCGGGTGGCGAGCGAAAGCCACGCGGCCTGCGCGTCCCCAAGGGAGACCCGGACGACTGCCTGCCCGGCCAGGAGCTCGATCGAGTCGCCGCCGACGGTGCCGATGACCAGGGCTTCGAGGCCCTCCTCCGACCGGAGCGATTCAAGCGACGAGCGATCGCCGCTTAGAAGGAAGCCGCCGGGACCCTCGCCGAAGAGGGCCTCGTCGGGGGAGAGGCCGCGGTCGAGGAGGGGGGAGAGGTCGATGCGGCAGCCGAGGCCGGCGCCGATCGCCGACTCGGCCACGGCGCAGGCCAGGCCGCCATCGCTCACGTCGTGTGCGGACGAGAGCCGGCCGGCGCGGACCGCGTCGCGGACCGTCGCGCAGGCTGCGGCGACTGCCGCGATGTCGGGATTCGGCAGGCCCGCGTCCAGCTCGCCGCGCAGCTTCGCCAGCTCCGAGCCGGCCAGCGAGGGGGAGAAGGGACCGAGCAGGGCGATCGTGTCGCCCTCCTTGGCGAAGGCGCTTCCGGCGACTCGCTCCGGGTCGGGAAGCTCGCCGACCATGCCGACCACAGGGGTCGGGTAGATCGGCCCGTCCGGCCCCTCGTTGTAGAGGGAGACGTTGCCGCCGACCACCGGGACGCCGAGCGCCTCGCAGGCGTCGGCGAGGCCGCTCACCGCGCGGTCGAGCTGCCAAGCCGGGACCGGCTTCTCGGGGTTGCCGAAGTTGAGGCAGTTGGTGAGGCCGAGCGGCTCGGCGCCGACGCAGGCGAGGTTCTGGGCGCACTCGAGCACCGCCTCGACCGTCCCCGCGTAGGGGTCGCAGGCGACCCGGCGCCCGTTGCCGTCGATCGAGACGGCGATCGCGTTCCCGGCCTCGGGGATCTGCAGCACCGCGGCGTCGGCGGACTCGGGCCGGCGCACCGTGCGCGAGCCGACCACCGAGTCGTACTGCTCGAAGGCCCAGCGCTTCGAGGCGACGCTGGGGGAGGAGAGCAGGGCGAGCAGGGTCTCCTCGGGTGAGGCGGAAACGGCGAGCGCCGTCCGGTTGCCGTAGATCCATCCCTGCGGCTCGGCGGGGCTCAGGTCATACAGCGGGCAGCCGTCGACCAGCGCCTCGACCGGGATGTCGCCCACCACCTCGTCGCCGCGCAGCACCCGCACCTGGCCGCTGTCGGTGACGACGCCGATCTCCGCCGCGCCGGTCTGCCACTTCTCACAGACGGCGAGAACCTCCCGGACCTTCTCCGGCTCGACCACCCCGAGCATCCGCTCCTGGGACTCGGAGACCATGATCTCGAAGGGCTCCATGTCGGCCTCGCGCAGCGGCACCCGCGCCACGTCGAGGTCGATCCCGACCCCGCCGGCCGAGGCCATCTCCCCCGCCGATGAGGTCAGCCCGGCGGCGCCGAGGTCCTGCAGCGAGACCAGCAGGCCCTTCTCCAGCAGCTCCAGGCAGCACTCCAGCAGCTTCGACTCCTCGAAGGGGTCGCCGATCTGCACGGTCGGGCGCTTCGCCTCGTCGCCGTCGCCGAGCTCCGCCGAGGCCAGCACCGAGGCGCCGCCGATCCCGTCGCGCCCGGTCGAGGCGCCCATCAGGACGACCGCGTTGCCGACCCCGGCGGCGGCCGCGCGGACCATCTCCTCCTGCTTCGCCAGCCCCACGCACATCGCGTTGATCAGGCAGTTGTGCTCGTAGGGGGCCTCGAAGTAGATCTCGCCGCCCACCGTCGCCACCCCGATCGAGTTGCCGTAGTGGCCGATCCCCCGCACCGCGCCGTCGAGCAGGAAGCGGGAGCGCTCCGAGTCCAGCTCGCCGAAGCGCAGCGAGTCGAGGATCGCGATCGGCCGGGCGCCGAGCGCGAAGACGTCGCGGAGGATGCCGCCGACCCCGGTCGCCGCGCCCTGGAAGGGCTCGACCGCGCTGGGGTGGTTGTGGGACTCCACCTTGAAGGCGACCGCGTAGCCGTTGCCGACGTCGACAGCGCCGGCGTTCTCGCCCGGGCCCATCACGACCCGCTCACCCTCGGTCGGCAGTCGCCGCAGCAGCTTGCGCGAGTGCTTGTAGGCGCAGTGCTCGGACCAGAGCAGGCTGAACATCGCCAGCTCGACCCCGTTCGGCTCGCGGCCGAGCTTCTCGCAGATCAGCTCGAACTCGGAGTCGGTCAGCCCCAGCTCACGGTGCTTGGATGATCTCGACGGTCACGCGCGCGCTCCCGGCGACGGCCTCGAAGATCCTGCAGGCCGTCGGTCGATCCAGTCAGCGGATCGACGGCGTGCTCGGGGTGGGGCATCAGGCCGAGCACGTTGCCGGCCTCGTTCGTCACGCCGGCGATGTCGCGCGCCGAGCCGTTCGGGTTTTGGCCCGGCGCGTAGCGATACGCCACCTGGCCCCTTCGCCTCGATCTCGTCGAGCATCTCCGTCCGGCGCCCAGTAGCGGCCCTCGCCGTGCTTGACCGGGATCGAGAGTCGTCTCGCCGTTCGACTCGCTCGACCAGCTCCACCTGGCGGCAGACGAAGCGCAGGTCCTCGTTGAGCAGCAGCGCTCCCGGCAGCAGCCCCGCCTCGCAGAGGACCTGGAAGCCGTTGCAGATCCCCAGCACGGGACCCCCCGCGGCGGCGAACTCGGCGACCGCCTCCATCGCCGGGGAGAAGCGGGCGATCGCCCCCGCCCGCAGGTAGTCGCCGTAGGAGAAGCCGCCGGGGACGACGACCGCGTCGACGCCGCCGAGGTCGCGCTCCTCGTGCCAGACCAGCCGCGCCTCACCGGCGAGCGAGCAGGCGTGGAGCGCGTCCCGCTCATCGCACGACCCGGGGAATTGGAGGACTCCCCAAATCACAGGGTCTGGATCTCGAAGTCCTCGATCAGCGGGTTCGCCAGCAGCTTCTCGCACAGCTCGGAGAGGCGCTCCGGGTCCTCGGCCTCCAGCTCGACCATGCGCCCGACCCGCACGTGCTCGATCCCCTCGAAGCCGAGCGCCGGCAGCGCCCGCTCGACCGCCTTGCCCTGCGGGTCGAGGATCCCCTCCTTGGGGCGGATCAGGACCCGGGCCTTCAAAACCGGCGCTCCGTGATCCGCTCGTAGGCCTCGACGTACTTCTCCCGGGTCTGCTCGACCACGTCGGGCGGCAGCTCGGGGGCGGGCGGGGTGTGGTTCCAGCCGGCCGCGTCGGCCCAGTCGCGCACGTACTGCTTGTCGAAGGAGGGCTGGGCGCGGCCCGGCTCGTAGCGGTCCGCCGGCCAGAAGCGCGAGGAGTCCGGGGTCAGCACCTCGTCGGCGAGGACGACCTCGGCGCCGGGGTGGCGGCCGAACTCGAACTTCGTGTCGGCGAGGATGATCCCGCGCTGCGCCGCGTGTTCGGCGGCATGTGAGTAGAGGTCGATCGAGACCCGCCGCAGCTCCTCCATCAGCGCCCGGTCGCCGACGATCTGCGCCGCCCGCTCGAAGTCGATGTTCTCGTCGTGCTCGCCCAGCTCGGCCTTGGTCGCCGGGGTGAAGATCGGCACCGGCAGCCTGTCGGACTCGAGCAGTCCGTCGGGAAGCTCGATCCCGCAGACCGATCCCGACTCCCGGTACTCCTTCCACCCGGACCCGGACAGGTAGCCCCGAACGACGCACTCGACGGGGTACATCTCCAGCTTCCGAACCCGGATCGCCCGGTCCGCCACCTCCTCGGGCACGTCCTCGGAGAGGAAGTGGTTGGGAACGATGTCTCCGGTCGTCTCGAACCAGAACACCGACATCTGCGTCAGCACCTTCCCCTTGTCGGGAATCGCCGTCGGCATCACCACGTCATAGATCGAGATCCGGTCCGAGGCGACCATCAGCAGGTCCCCATCGAACTCATAGATCTCCCGAACCTTCCCCGAAGAATGAAGCTTCAAATCCTGGAGCCCGGCGACCATGGCTCCGATGCTAGCTATCGCGCTGGCGGCAAGGACTCGGACGTGGACGCCTCCCCCGTGACAGGCCCCGCGCGCCAAGCGCCCCGTCTGCGATCCTTCCCTTCAGTGACGCTGCCCCCGGGTCCCACCTACAGCCCGCTGCGCCAAACCCTCCGCTGGGCCTTCCGCCCCATCCCCTTCATGCAGGACTGCCGCGAGAAGTTCGGCGAGTCCTTCAGCGTCAAGTTCCTCGGCTTCGAGCGGCCGATGGTGATGATCTCCGACCCCGAGGCGATCAAGGCCCTCTATACGGAACGCGCCAACGGCCTGCCGCCCGGCCGCAACATCGTGCTGGAGCCGGTCATGGGCTCACGCTCGGTCCTGCTGCTGGAGGGCGAGGACCATCTCGCCCGCCGCAAGCTGATGCTGCCGCCCTTCCACGGCGAGCGGATGCGCTCCTACCAGCCGATTGTCGAGCAGATCGTCACCGACGAGATCGACTCCTGGCGGATCGGCGAGGAGTTCCCGATCCACTCGCGGATGCAGGCGGTCACCCTGGAGGTGATCCTGCGGGTCGTCTTCGGCGTCGCCGACGGGCCGCGGTTGGAGCGGTTGCGCGGAATGCTCGGCAGGGTCCTGGTGGAGACCGCGTCGCCGGCGGCGCAGCTGATCGGCCTCGCCACGCGGCGCTTCGGGAATCGTGGGCCATGGGCCAAATTCGAGGGTCAGCTGAGGGCGGTCGACGAGCTGCTCTACGAGGAGATCGCCGAGCGCCGCGCCGCCGGAGGCCTGGAGGAGCGCGACGACATCCTCTCGGCGCTGATGCTGGCGCGCTTCGAGGACGGCGAAGGGATGAGCGACTCGGAGCTGCGCGACCAGCTGATGACCCTGCTGCTGGCCGGCCACGAGACCACGGCCACCGCGTTGGCCTGGGCCTTCGACCTGCTGCTCCGCCATCCCGTCCCGCTGCAGCGCCTGAGCGACTCGCTGGAGGCGGGGGAGGACGATTACCTGCGCGCCGCGATCGCCGAGTCGCTGCGGCTTCGCCCGGTGATCCCGCTGGCCGGCCGCCGCCTCGCCAAGGAGCTGACCGTCGACGGCTACACGCTGCCGCCCGGGACCGACGTGACGCCGGCGATCTGGCTCACCCACACCCGCGCCGACGTCTACCCCGAGCCCTTCGCCTTCCGGCCCGAGCGCTTCCTCGAGGAGGGGCCGGACACCTACGCCTGGATCCCCTTCGGCGGCGGCATCCGCCGCTGCCTCGGCGCCTCCTTCGCCGAGTTCGAGATGCGGATCGCGCTGCGCGAGGTCCTCACCCGCTGCGACCTGCACACGACACGCTCGGCGCCGGAGCGGATTGCACGCCGCAACATCACCCTCTCACCCCGCGACGGCACCCCCGTCGTCCTAACCTCCCGCCACCCCGCGCACCAACCCGAGCTGATCGCTGCTTGAACCCCTACCGGGATGGGCTCTTCGCCGCCGGGTGCTCGTGCGCCCAGCGAGCGATAGTGCCGGAGCCCGAGATCACCTCGCCGTCGTCGAGGACGAGGATCGGCACCTCGTTGGTGCCGCTCAGCTCCTTGACCTCGGCTCGGTCGGCGCCGCGGCTGCCCCAGGTCCACGGCATCAGCCGGTAGCCGCCAACCGTCTTCAGCTCGTACTCGTATCCCGCCGCGTCGAGCGCCTTGCCCGCCTTCGCGCACGGATGTGCGAACGCCGGCCCCGTCGTCTTCTGTCCACAGGTGTAAAGAACCATCGCTGGGGACCCTACCCGCTCTCCAAGGCTCCGCTGTTCCTTTGCCCCAAATAATGGGGCAAAGGAACAGCGCAAGCTGGGGTTTCCCGTTCCGCTGTGCTTTTGCCCCACATAGCGGGGCAAAGGAACAGCGCAAGCTGGTTAGTGGAGCGCTTCGAGGCGCTCGAAGATCTCGGGGACGTGGGTGAGGTAGGCGCCGTAGTCGAAGACGGCCTCGAGGTCGAGGCCGGGCGCCGCCTCGGCGAGCAGGTCGCGGAACTCGGTGCCGGTGTCCCAGGCGCGCTGGGCGTTCTCCTGGACGAGGCGGTAGGCGTCGTCGCGGCTCATCCCGGACTCGACCAGCGCGGTCAGGGCGCGCTGGCTGAACAGTGCCCCGTGGGTCAGCTCGAGGTTCTCGCGCATACGCTCGGTGCGAACCGTCATCCCGGACGCCACCCCGGTCGCGAGGTGCTGCATGTAGTCGAGGAGGATGGTCGAGTCGGGCAGGATCACCCGCTCGGCGCCGGAGTGGGAGATGTCGCGTTCGTGCCAGAGGGCGACGTTCTCCAGCCCCGCCTGCGCGTAGCCGCGCAGCACCCGCGCCAGGCCGGTGATCCGCTCGGTGCGGATCGGGTTGCGCTTGTGCGGCATCGCCGAGGAGCCCTTCTGGCCGGCGCCGAACGGCTCCTCGACCTCGCGCACCTCGGTGCGCTGCAGGTTGCGGACCTCGGTCGCGAAGCGCTCCAGCCCGGCGCCGGCGATCGCGATCCGCGAGGTCAGCACCGCGTGGCGGTCGCGCGGGATGACCTGGGTGGCGGCGTCCTCGCGCTTCAGCCCGAGCCGCTCCATCACGCGAGCTTCGACGGACGGGGGCACAGAGGCATAGGTGCCGACGGCGCCGGAGAGCTTGCCGAAGGCGAGTTGGTCGAAGGCGTCGGTGAGGCGGGCGAGGTTGCGGTCGGCCTCGAAGGCGAAGCCGGCGAGGCGCAGGCCGAAGGTGGTCGGCTCGGCGTGGACGCCGTGGGTGCGGCCGACGCAGAGGGTGTCCCGGTGCTCCAGCGCGCGGGCGACCAGCGCGTCGCGGTAGGCGCGCGCCCCGGCGAGGACGATCTCCCCCGCCTGGCGAAGCTGCAGCGCCAGCGCCGTGTCGAGCACGTCGGAGGAGGTGAGGCCGTAGTGAACCCAGCGGCCGTGCTCGCCGACGGAATCGGCGACGACGTCGACGAAGGCGGCGACGTCGTGGTCGGTGACGCGCTCGCGATCCTCAACCGCTTCGACCGTAAATGACGCCTTGGCCCGACAAGCTTCCGCGGCCTCCTTTGGAACGACGCCCTCTTCGGCCCACGCCTCGGTCGCCGCCAGCTCCACCTCCAACCAGCACTCCAGCTTCCGCTGAGCCGACCAAACCTCGCCGATCGCAGGTCGCGTGTACCGCGGGATCACCGGAAGACTCCCCTCGGGCGGGTGGCACGGGGGAGGGGGGGTCGAGGACGACCCCGCCCGCAGCGCCCCCCCCTCCCCCGTGACAGGACCCGCCCGCCTGGAACCTCACGGTCAGCAGTTGATGATCCGGGCGGCCAAGATGCCGGCGTTCTTGGCTCCGTCGATCGCCACGCAGGCCACGGGAATGCCCGGTGGCATCTGCACCGCCGAGAGCAGCGCGTCGAGGCCGCCGAGGCTCTTGCCGAGGATCGGCACGCCGATCACCGGCAGGTCGGTGTGGGCGGCGGCGACGCCGGGCAGCGCCGCGGACATCCCGGCTCCGGCGATGATCACCCTCAGCCCCCTCAGCCGCGCGTTCGTGCAGTACTCGCGGACCATCTCCGGGTCGCGGTGGGCGCTCATCACCCGCACCTCGTAGCGGATGCCGGCGTCGTGCAGGGCGGCGCCGGCCGGCTGCATCTTCGGCTTGTCGTTCTTCGAGCCCATGATGATCCCGACCAGCGGCTCGTCGACGTTGATCTCCTCGAAGGCCTCCTCGACCGCGGGCATCGTCACCGCCTCGGCCGGCTGCGGTTCCTCTGAGATCTCGCTCATCTCTTCCTCTCTGGATTAGCTGGGGACGCGCTCGGCGGCGCGGGCGGCGATGTCGGAGCGGACTTGCATTCCGTCGAAGGAGAGCCGGCCCGCCGCATCGTACGCGCGATCGCGCGCCTCGGCCGGCGTCGCCCCGAGCGCGGTCACGTTGAGGACGCGCCCCCCCGCTGTGACGACCTCGCCGTCGCGTGCCGCCGTGCCCGCGTGGGTCACCTCGGCCAGCTCCGCCGCCGCGCTGAGGCCGCGGATCACGTCGCCCTTCGAGGAGGACTCGGGGTACCCGGCCGAGGCGAGCACGAGCGTCACCGCCCAGTCGTCGCCGAACTCGGCCTCCGCCCCGGCCAGGCCGCCCGGCTTGCGCGCCGCCAGGCAGAGGTCGAGCAGGTCGGAGCGCAGCCGCGGCAGCACCGCCTGCGTCTCGGGGTCGCCGAAGCGGACGTTGAACTCGAGCACCTTCGGGCCATCCGCCCCGATCATCAACCCCGCGTAGAGCACACCGTGGAAGGGACGCCCGCGCCTCGCCATCGCCGCGACGATCGGCCGGTGCACGGCGTCGACGATCTCCTCCACCTCCGCCGGTCCGAAGCCCGGCACCGGCGAGTAGCTGCCCATCCCGCCCGTGTTGGGCCCCTCGTCGCCGTCGAAGATTCGCTTGTAGTCCTGGGCGGGCGCCAGCGGCACCACGTTCTCGCCGTCGCAGAGCGCCAGCAGCGAGAGCTCCTCCCCCTCCAGGAACTCCTCCGGCACCACGGCCATATTGGCGCCGAAGCGCCGCTCGGTAAAGAAGACGTCGACCGCGGCGCGCGCCTCGGCCTCGGTTGCGCAGACGATCACGCCCTTGCCCGCCGCCAGCCCGTCCGCCTTCAGCACCGCCGGGTAGGACGCGCAGGCGAGGTGCTCCAGTGCCTCTTCGCGACTGCGCAGCAGGACGTGGGAGGCGGTCGGCACGCCGGCCTCCTTCATCAGCTCCTTGGCGAAGGCCTTCGACCCCTCCAGCTCGGCGGCCGCGGCGCTCGGCCCGAAGGCCGGTATCCCCGCGTCCTCCAGTGCGTCGACGACCCCGGCGACCAGCGCCGCCTCGGGCCCGACCACGACCAGGTCGACCCCGCGCTCCTCAGCCGCGGCGACGATCGCCTCAACGTCCTCGGCGCCCACCCCGGGCAGGCACTCGGCGTCGGCTGCGATCCCGGCGTTGCCGGGCGCGCAGAGAAGCTGCGGCGCGTGCGCGGAGCGCCCCAGGGCACGCACGATCGCGTGCTCGCGCCCGCCCCCGCCGACGACCAGGACCTTCAAGCGCCTACGCCCTCAGAGCGCGTCGGCCAGCTCGTCGGAGGGCAGCGCCGTCAGCGTCTGGCTCGTCATCGTCCCGCGCGAGCCCAGCTCGACCGAGACCTTGGCCATCGTCTTCTCGTCCGGGGCCTCGATGACCGTCACGAAGTCGTACTGGCCGAGCGTCGCGTACTGGGCGATCACCTTGGCGCCGATCTGCTCGACCTCCTTGTTGACCTCGGCCACGCGGCCCGGATTGTTCTTCAGAGTCCTGACCCCGTCGGCAGTCAGGTTGGTGAGCATCACGTAGGTGGGCATGTCCCTCTCCTCTCGGGGATGAGTGAACAAGATAACCGCCGAGGGGCGGTCGGATCGGCTGATCTCGCCCTATACGCCCAGGGCCTGGAGGAGGGAGAACATCTCGACGCCGGACTCGGTGACCATCCCCTCGGAGTACACCGCGTGGCTGAGCGGGACGCCGGCGGTGTCGGCGAGGCCGATCTCGATCGAGCCTCCCGGCCTGAAGGTCGCGATCTGCTCGCCGGCTTTGACCGTCTGGCCGGCCTGGACGGTCGCGTCGACCCCCTCGTAGACGAAGATCACCTGTCCGGCCAGGGGGCCGTCCATGAGCTGGTAGAGGACGCCGCCGCCCTCCGGCCAGCCGGGGGCGCCGACCCGGAGCACCTTGGCGTTGCCGATCGCCACGATCGGGCCGCTGCCGGTGAAATCGACTCCCTGGTCGATCCGCCCGGTCACCAGGTTGGTGCTCAGCGCGAAGGGGTTGACGTAGTCGCTCGCGGCGGCGGGAAGGGCGATCGAGAAGTCCATGTACCTGACCTTGCAGCGACCCCGCATCCGGTTCGCCTCGCCCATCACGGCCTGTACGTACCACTCGGCCTGGTTGTGGGTGAAGACGCCGGCGCGAAGGTTGCCGCGCGACCAGATCAGCCGCGCCAGAGTGGCGGCCGAGTCGGCGGGGTCGGCGTGGCGGATGTGCCCGTCGCCGTCTCCGTCGACCGCGTAGTGGCGCCACTCGATCGGGTCGAGGCCGAGCGGGCCGGCGGTCCGCAGCTGGCGCTTCGTCATGCCACTGCCGAAGTTCGACTCCAGCCGCCCGATCGCGGCCAGCGCCCAGACCCCGCGGGGGCCGAGGCCGTAGCGGGCGGCGGCGCTCTCGAAGGCGTTCAGGTAGTCGGCCGGGACTTTGCGGCCGGCGCCGCGGCCGGGCCGGCAGGTCAGCACCTGGAGCTTCGGCGTCAGCGAGACCCCGCCGACCGCCGACCCACCGACCGATGGGGCGTAGCAGTTGGCGTTGGCGAGCACCTCGGCGACGTACCAGTCGGCGTGGTTGTAGGCGTAGATCGCGCCGTAGGTGTCCGCCGGCATTCCCGCCGCGCTCAGGTAGCGGGCGGCGGCGAAGATCGCGTCTTCGGGGTTGTAGGGGTCGCGTACGCCGTCGCCGTTGGCGTCCACCCCGTAGGTCGCCCAGGTCGACGGCATGAACTGCATCCAGCCCTCCGCCCCTGCCGAGGAGACGTTGAGGTTGGTCCCGAACGCCGTCTCGATCTCGTTGATCCCGGCCAGCACGGCGGGGCCCTGCGGGCCGAGGTTGTATGCGGCGGAGGCACGCTGGTAGATCGGGATCAGGATCGGCGGGACCCCCGCCGCCGCGCAGGTCGAGCTTGGGATCGCCGGGACCGAGAAGGTCTGGGAGGGGCTCGGAACGGCGACCGCGCCGGCGCTGTCCGGCGCTGCCGGAGATGCGGGAGTGGGCTTTTCCGCCTTGGGCTTGCTGCTTTTCACCGAGGTGCCGCCGCTGCCCGGAGATACGGCTGGCGCAGCCAAAGTGTCGCCCTGGACGATGGGAGCCGGGACTGTCGTTGTGCTTGCGGGCTGTGGCGGCGCGGCGGCGGCTCCCGCGGCGGGCACCGCCGACACTGCTCCTGCCACCAAGGTGAGAAGGGTCAGTGAGAGGACTCCACGTGCGCGGGGGGGCTTTTTACTGACTCTTCTCATCCTGTTACGTCGGTGACTCGCCAGGTGTCTTGATTGTTCTTGCCTGGAGGGGCGTTACCTCCTGCCGTCCCCTTCCCCTGCTTCTGCATGTCGAGCCGCAACTCGCTGGTGACGCCGACCCGCAGCAGCGAGACGCTGACCGGGTAGACGCCGCCATGCGAGGGGCCGGCGACCACGTTGACGACCTTTGCCTTCGGGACCTTGACGTTGGCCGGCAGGCGCGGCGGGCGCCGCAGCAGCGAGCGGGTGAGCTCGGGTGTCGCCGTCGCGTGGAAGGTTGCGCGCGCCCTCTCCGCGCCCTGGCCGATCTCGTAGAGGACGAAGGCGTCGGCGAAGTGCCGCGCGACCTCCAGCGCCGCGGGCCCGGCGGGCGCCCCCGACCCCGTGGCCGAGGCTGCGGCGTCGGGAGCGTCCGCGCCGCGGTTGGGCGCCGCCACGGTTGCGGCCTTCGCCTTGCCGCCGGCGGCCTTCGCCGTCCCCAGGCCCGTCTCAGCCTTGAACAACGGCGAAGTGCCGTGCAGAACCTGTGCGGCCGGCGTCGCAGTCTTGTCAAGCGGCGTCTCGGAGGCAAACGGGAGCCGGCTCGGCGCCGCCGTCTGCTCGGGGGCCGGGCCGCCGCCGCCCCCCGCCGCCCAGGCCAAGCCGAGCACTCCGGCGCCGATCGCGACAACCGCCACCGCGGCGGCCCCCGCCACGCGCAGCGTCGCGTCCCAGCCGCTGGTTCGCTCCTGCAGGGGCCAGATCAGGTGTCGCTCGACCGCCCAGGCGAGCCGCTCGAATGGCCACTTGGCCGCGTCGAAGACACCCTTCGCTGTCTCGACCCCGCCCCAGACGACGCGGTCCTCCACCGCCCACGCCGCGTTGGCGAGGGAGGAGCGCAGCCGGGCGGCCGTTGGGGTCTCTGCTGACATCAGTCCGGATTTTGGGCGAATTGGCTCTGAATCTCCACTCGGAGCGTGCTTTACGCGACTTGAGTATGAACCCCAAACACCAGTTCTCCGCCGATTGCATCGACCTGCACGAGATCTCCTTCGCCGAACTCACCTTCGAGGATCTTCAGCGCCAGCTTGTCAACGAGTTGTTTCTGGATCACCCGCTTCAGCGGGCGGGCGCCGTAGGTCGGGTCGTAGCCGAGGTTGCCGAGCAGCGTCCGCGCGTCGTCCGTCAACTCGACCTCGATGCCGCGCTCGCGCACCCGTCCGATCAGCTGCTCGACCTGGAGCTCGACGATGCGGCCGATGTCCTCCTTGGAGAGCCGGTGGAAGATCACCGTGTCGTCGACCCGGTTGAGGAACTCCGGCTTGAATGTCGTGGCGAGGACCTCCTCGATCTGCTCGCGGATCCTCTCGTCGACCGATTCCGCGACGATCCGGTCGCTGCCCACGTTCGAGGTCATGATCAGGACCGTGTTGGTGAAGCTGACGGTCCGGCCTTGCCCGTCGGTCAGCCGCCCGTCGTCCATGATCTGCAGCAGCGTGTTGAAGACGTCGGGGTGGGCCTTCTCGATCTCGTCGAGCAGGACCACCGCGTAGGGCCGCCGCCGCACCGCCTCGGTCAGCTGCCCACCCTCCTCGTAGCCGACGTAGCCGGGCGGGCGCGCCGATCAGCCGCGCCACCGTGTGCTTCTCCATGTACTCGGACATGTCGAGGCGGACGATCGCCTGGTCGGAGTCGAACATGAACTCCGCCAGCGCCTTCGCCAGCTCGGTCTTGCCGACCCCGGTCGGGCCGAGGAAGAGGAAGCTGCCGATCGGCCGGTGCGGGTCCGAGAGCCCGGCCCGCGAGCGGCGCAGCGCGTTGGAGACGGCGGCGATCGCCTCGTCCTGGCCGATCACCCGCTCATGGAGGCGCTCCTCCATCTGGAGCAGCTTCTCGACTTCGCCCTCCATCAGCCGGCTGACCGGGATCCCGGTCCACTTGCCGACCACCTCGGCGACCTCCTCCTCGGTCACCTCCTCGGTAAGCATCGCGCCGCCCTCGGCGTGCATCTCCGCCAGCCGCGCCTCCTGCTCGCCGACCCGTTTCTCCAGCTCCGGGATCTCCCCGTAGCGCAGCTTCGCGGCGCGCTCGAGGTCGGCGTCGCGCTCCGCCCTCTCCGCCTCGCGGTTGGCCTCCTCCAGCCGCACCTTCGCCTCTTTCAGCGCGACGATCGCGCCCTTCTCCTCCTGCCAGCGGGCCTTCATCTCGCCGGAGCTCTCGCCCAGCTCCTCCAGCTCCGCCTCGATCGCCTCCAGCCGCGCCTTCGAGGCCTCGTCCTTCTCCTTCTTCAGCGCCTGGCGCTCGATCTCGAGCTGCTGGATGCGCCGCTGCACCTCGTCGATCTCGGTCGGCATCGAGTCGATCTCGATCTTCAGCCGCGAGGCGGCCTCGTCGATCAGGTCGATCGCCTTGTCGGGGAGGAAGCGGTCGGCGATGTAGCGCTCCGAGAGGGTCGCGGCCGCGACGATCGCCGAGTCGGCGATCCGCACCCCGTGGTGCACCTCGTAGCGCTCCTTCAGCCCGCGCAGGATCGCGATCGTGTCGGCGACGTCGGGCTCGTCGACGTAGACGGGCTGGAAGCGCCGCTCCAGGGCAGCGTCCTTCTCGATGTGCTTGCGGTACTCGTCGAGCGTCGTCGCGCCGACCGCGCGCAGCTCCCCGCGCGCCAACATGGGCTTCAGCAGGTTGGCGGCGTCGACCGCTCCCTCCGCGGCGCCGGCGCCGACGATCGTGTGCAGCTCGTCGAGGAAGAGGACGATCTGCCCCTCGGCCTCCTGGACCTGCTTCAGCACCGCCTTCAGCCGCTCCTCGAACTCGCCGCGATATTTGGAGCCGGCGAGCAGCGAGCCGATGTCGAGGGCGATGACGCGGCGGTCGCGCAGGCTCTCCGGCACGTCGCCGTCGACGATCCGCTGCGCCAGCCCCTCGACGATCGCCGTCTTGCCGACCCCGGGGTCGCCGATCAGCACCGGGTTGTTCTTGGTGCGGCGGGAGAGGACCTGGATCACCCGGCGGATCTCCTCGTCGCGCCCGATCACCGGGTCGAGCTTGCCCCCCTCGGCCTCGGCGGTCAGGTCGCGCCCGAACTGCTCCAGCGGGTCGACCTGCTCCTCCTCGGCGACCGGCGTCGCCTGGCCCATGTTCTGCTCCATCAGCCCTCCCCCCGCATCCGGCGCTGCAGCTCCTCGGCGCGGCGCCGCAGTCGCTCCAGCTCCGCTCGCATCCTCTCGACCCGCTCCTCCATCTCCAGCACAGTCTCGACCCCGGCCAGGTTCAGCCCCTCCTCGGAGGTCATCCGCTGGATCCGCCGCAGCCGCTCGACGTCGCGCTGCGAGTACAGCCGCGTGTTCTTTGCCGAGCGCTTCGGCGCGATCAGCCCGCGCGCCTCGTACATCCGCAGGGTCTGGGGGTGCATGTGGGCGAGCTCGGCGGCGACCGAGATCATGAAGACGCCCCGCTCCTCGTCGACTACGGCCTCGACCCGGTGGCGAGTGACCCTGCGCCTGCCGTTCGCCCCGCTCATCGTTTGGACGCCTCCCGCAGCAGCCGCTCACGCGGGTCGGAGCCGTTGAGCGCCTCGGCGAGCTTCTCGACCGCCTCCTTCTGCTCCTTGGTCAGCTTCTCCGGGACGTCGATCTCCAGCCGGTAGCGGATGTCGCCGCGCCCCCGCCCTCTCGGCTTCGGCGGGCCCTCTCCGCGCAGCCGCTGGATCGTCCCGTGCTTGGTTCCCGCCGGCACCTTGATCTTCTTCGTCCCGTCCAGCGTCGGGACCTCGACCGTCGCCCCCTGCAGCGCCTCGGCGATCGTGATCGGCACCGCCACCTCGAGGTTGCCGCCGTCGAGGCGTTTGAAGACCGGGGAGGCGGCGACGCGGGTCGTCACGTAGAGATCGCCCGGCGGCCCGCCGCGCGGCCCGGCTTCGCCCTTGCCGGCGAGGCGGATCCGCGTCCCGTCCTTGACCCCGGCCGGGATGTTCACCTTGTAGCGCTTGGTCTGATGGGTGAGGCCGGAGCCGCCGCAGGTCGGGCAGGGGTCCTCGATCACCTGCCCCGCGCCGCCGCACTGCGGGCAGGGCTGGCTGATCGAGAAGAAGCCCTGGCTCTGGGCGTCGATGCCGCGGCCGCCGCAGCGGGGGCAGGTCGTCGGGCTCGTCCCCGGTTTGGCGCCGCTGCCGTGGCAGGTTGGGCAGCGGCCGGCCTTCGGCACGGTGACGCCGATCTGGGCGCCGTTGACCGCCTGGTCGAAGCCCAGCCGGACCTCGGTCTCGAGGTCGCGGCCGCGCACCTGCTGAGGCTGCGCCCGGCCGCCGCCACGGTTGAAGATCGTCGAGAAGATGTCGCCGAGGTCGGCGTTGAAGCCACCGCCCGGGCCCGCGCCGGGCCCGAACGGGCCTCGGCCGCCACCGAAGCCGGCGAACGCTCCGCCGGCGTCGTACTCCTTGCGCTTCTCGGAGTTCGAGAGGGTGTCGTAGGCCCCCTGGACCTCCTTGAACTTCTCCTCCGCCTTCGGGTCGTCGGGGTTGCGGTCCGGGTGGTACTTGCGCGCCAGTTTCCGGTACGCCTTCTTGATCTCCTCGCCGGACGCCTTCTTCGAGACGCCAAGAACTTTGTAGAGATCCTCAGCCACTTTTCCCTTACTCGCTCACCACCACGCGAGCCGGCCGAATCAGCTGGTCGTCGAGGCGATAGCCCTTCTGCAAGACCTCCACGACCGTTCCGCTTTCCGTGCCGTCCGCGGCCACGGTCGAGAGTGCCTCCTGCAACCGAGGATCGAACTTCTCCCCCGTCGGATCAACCGCCTCGATTCCATGACGCCCAAGCGTGTCGCGCAGGCCACGGAACACCAACAGCACCCCATGCGCCAGCGCATCGTCGGAATCCCCCTCAGGATCCAGCCCGGCGGCCTGAATCGCCCGCTCCAAATCGTCCAGCACAGGGATCACATCCCGAGCCAGCTCTCCCTTCCCGCGAGCCCCGGCGACCTGAACCTCAGTCGTCATCCGCTTGCGAAAGTTCTCGAAGTCAGCCTTGGTCCGCTTCGCGAGATCGAGGTAGTCGTCACGCTCCTTGAGCAGTCCCTCCAGATCGGCTTCGACTTCCTGAGCGGCATCGGAGTTCCCAGCTTGGGCGCTTGGACCCTGAGGGGCGCTCCCCGCCTCGCCCGCGGGTGGCGGCGTAGGGGGGACCGCCCCTGAGGAAGCTTCAGCTACCGGAGGGGGCGGTGGGTCCCCTGCGCCGACAGGACCCGCGGCCGAGCGCTCCCGTCCTTCAGCGTCCTGAGATTCCGTCACTTGTCGTCGCCCTCGTCAACTACCTCGGCGTCGACGACCTCCTCCTCATCGGAGGACTCGTCGCCTTCGGCAGACCCACCGTCGGCAGACGCGGCCTCGGCCTGCGCCGCCGCATAGATCTGCTCGGACACCTTCTGGAAGGCCGCCGTCAGCGCCTCGGTCTTCGAGTTGATCTCCTCGGCGCTCTCGGAGCCCAGCGACTCGCGCACGTCCTTGATCGCCGCCTCGATCTCCTCCTTCGCCGAGGAATCGACTTTGTCGCCCAGCTCCCCGAGCTGTTTCTCGGACTGGTAGGCGGCGTTCTCGGCGAGGTTGCGCGCCTCCGCCAGATCCCGCTGCCTGCGGTCCTCCTCGGCATGCGCCTCGGCGTCGGAGACCATGCTCTGGATCTCCTCGTCGGAGAGGCCGGAGCCGGATTTGATCTCGATTTTCTGCTCTTTCCCGGTCCCCAGGTCTTTGGCGGTGACGTGGAGGATGCCGTTGGCGTCGATGTCGAAGGTGACCTCGATCTGCGGCATCCCACGCGGCGCCGGGGGGATCCCGGTCAGCTGGAACTTGCCGAGGCTCTTGTTGCCGCCGGCCATCTCGCGCTCGCCCTGCAGCACGTGGATCTCGACCGAGGGCTGGTTGTCGTCGGCGGTCGAGAAGGTCTCCGACTTCTTGGTCGGGATCGTCGTGTTGCGCTCGATCAGCTTCGTCATCACGCCGCCTTTGGTCTCGATCCCCAGTGTCAGCGGGGTGACGTCGAGCAGCAGCACGTCCTTGACCTCGCCGGCCAGCACGCCGGCCTGGATCCCGGCGCCGACCGCGACCACCTCGTCGGGGTTGACCCCCTGGTGCGGGTCCTTGCCGGTCAGCTCCTTGACCCGCTCGCGCACCGCCGGCATCCGGCTCATCCCGCCGACCAGGACGACGTGGTCGATCGAGGCGTCGGCGTCGTCGAGCGCCCGCTTGACCGGGCCGACGATCCGCTCCAGCAGGTCGCCGGTCAGCTCGTTCAGCTTCGAGCGGCTGAGTTTGAGGTCGAGGTGCTTTGGCTGCCCCTCGACGGCGGTGATGAAGGGCAGGTTGATCTGCGTCTCCTGCGTCGAGGAGAGCTCGATCTTCGCCTTCTCGGCCGCCTCGTAGAGGCGCTGCAGGGAGTTCTTGTCCTGCGCCAGGTCGACGCCCTGGTCGCGTTTGAACTCGGCGACCAGCCACTCGACGATCGCCTTGTCCCAGTTGTCGCCGCCGAGGTGGTTGTCGCCGGCGGTCGACTTCACTTCGAAGACGCCCTCGGCGATTTCCAGCACCGAGACGTCGAAGGTGCCGCCGCCCAGGTCGAAGACGAGGATCGTGTGGTCGCCGCCCTCCTTGTCGAGCCCGTAGGCGAGCGAAGCCGCGGTCGGCTCGTTGATGATCCGCTTCACCTCGAGCCCGGCGATCTTGCCGGCGTCCTTGGTCGCCTGGCGCTGGTCGTCGTTGAAGTAGGCGGGAACCGTGATCACCGCGCTGTCGACCGTCTCGCCCAGCTTCGCCTCGGCGTCGGCCTTCAGCTTCTGGAGGATCATCGCGCTGATCTCCGGCGGGCTGTACTGCTTGCCGCGCACGTCGATCCGGACGTCGCCGTTCGGTCCGGCGACGACGGCGTAGGGGACGATCGTCTCCTCCTCTTTGACCTCGGCCTCCTTGCGGCCCATGAAGCGCTTGATCGAGAAGATCGTGTTCTCGGGGTTCATCACCGCCTGGCGCTTGGCGACGGTGCCGACCAGGCGCTCACCCGACTCCGTGAAGGCGACGACCGACGGTGTCGTCCGCCCGCCTTCGGCGTTCTCGAGGACGGTCGGCTCGCCGCCTTCCATCACTGCCACGCATGAGTTGGTCGTCCCGAGGTCGATTCCAATCGTCTTTCCCACTGTCTGCTACCTCCAGCCTTCTGCTTGGTCTGCTTAAGAAATCTGAGTCCGAGTATGGCAGATCACGTTGGTGGGGCCAAAACCCGGTTGGCTAGTGTGCGCCCGCGATGGCATGGAAGAGGCCGCCGAGACGGAGGGTCCGGGCGATCCGGGACCGGCTGCGCGAGATGTACGGGAAGCCAGTCAGCGATCCCCATCGAAAGCCGATCGAGGAGCTGATCCGTACGGTGCTCTCTCAGCACACCAACGATCGTAACCGCGACCGGGCCTTCGCGCAGTTGCTGGAGGGGTTCCCGACCTGGGAAGCGGTTCGCGACGCCCCGGTGACGGAGGTCGAAGAGGCGATCCGGCCGGGCGGCCTGGCCAAGCAGAAGGCGCCGCGCATCCAGGCGATCCTCGAGCGACTGGGCGATCCCCCGGACCTCGACTGGACCGCGCCTCCTACGCCGCGGGAGGAGTCGCTGGCCTTCCTGCTCTCGCTGCCGGGGGTGGGGCGCAAAACCGCGGCCTGCGTGCTGATCTTCACCTGGGGCATCCCCGAGATCCCGGTCGACGTCCACATCTACCGGGTGGGCGGACGGCTCGGGCTCTTCCACCCGGGCGCCTCCTTCGAGCGAGCCCACGACGAGATGCTGGCGGTCGTCGACCCCGAGGACGCCTACGAGCTGCACATGAACCTGATTCGCCACGGGCGCGAGGTCTGCCGTCCCAAGCCGCGCTGCGGGGAGTGCGAGCTGCGGCGGATGTGCCCCTGGTATCGCGCAGAGCGAAGGAGCGCGGGTAGTATCCCCGCCGCCGGTCGGCGGGACTGACCCGGGGGGCCGGCTCCAAACACAGCGAATGAGCAAGCGCACCTTCATCGTCTTCGGGCTGCTGGTTGTTTTCCTCGCAGTCCTCATCCCCTGGCTCGCCTTCCGGTCGAGGGGCGACGCCGAGGCCGGCGCGCAGAAGGTGCCCGCCGACCTGAAGGCCGGGCAGACCCTCTTCCAGACCAACTGCGGCGCCTGTCACACGCTCTATGCGGCGGGGACCGACGGCAACTTCGGGCCGAACCTCGACGTCCTGCTGGCGCCGTCCGGCCCGCCGAGCGGCACCACCGCGCAGCAGACGATCACGGCCACCAATGGCCGTGTCCTCAACGCGATCGAGAACGGCGTCGACAGCAGCACCCCGGGCCGCATGCCGGCGGGCATCCTCTCCGCCCAGCAGGCCCAGCAGGTCGCCGAGTTCGTCGCCCAAGAAGCCGGCAACGGTTAGCTCGGCCCTTTCGCGGCCGTTAACCGGCGGATTACAATTGCGACTGTGTCTCGCGCCTTCGCCCGAGTGACCGCCAGGCTGCCCCAGGGCTGGGGCGACGCGGGCCGCCAGCTCGGCCTGCTGGCCCTGATCGACGTCGCCTACGAGATGGTTCGGGGCATAGCCGACGGCCAGCGCTCCGTCGCCATCGCCCACGGGCAGCAGGTGATCGACTTCGAGCGCTCGACCCACACCTTCTTCGAGCCGAGCCTGCAGGCCATCTTCCTCCCCGCCCACTGGCTGATCGACCTCGCCAACCAGATCTACCTCAACAGCCAGTTCTCGGTCGCGCTCGGCTTCCTCGTCTGGCTCTACCTGTTCCGCAACGAGTCGTACTACTTCGTGCGCAACATGTTCGTGGTCTCGATGGGCCTGGCGCTGATCGGCTACACGCTGTACCCGACCGCCCCGCCGCGGATGTTCCCCGATCTCGGCTTCGTCGACACGATCACCGATTTCTCCAACATCAACCACGACTCCGCCCTGGCGAAGATCTTCATCAACCCCTTCGCGGCGGTGCCGAGCATGCACGTCGCCTTCGCGCTGATGATCGGCTGCACCGGGGTGAGGGTTGCCCGCCACTGGTACACGCGGGCCTTCTGGGCGGTCTGGCCGATGCTGGTGATCTGGGTCGTGATCGTCACCGCCAACCACTACTGGGCCGACGCGGCGCTCGGCGCGGCGGTCGCCGCCAGCTCGGCCCTGGTCGCGCACCGGCTGCTGGCCCGCGCCCGCCCGGAGGCGTGGTCGTGGCGGGCGGGCACCCCGCAGGAGGCCGAGGCCTAGCGTCACTCGGCCCCCCGCGCGGCCCCGGATGATCTAGCCTCACGACAATGGAATCTTCGGCGCCCCCAAGGGCACCGGGCGGTCGCCGCAACGGTCGCCAGGCCCGCAACGGGCAGGAGCTACGCGCCTACGCCCGCGAGCGCCTGATCGAGTCGAGGCTGACGCCGAACGCGATCTCGATCGCCGGCCTCTCGCTGAACCTGGTTGCGGCGGCGCTGGTCACCCAGCGGCTCTTCTTCCTGGCGGGGGTCGCCTTCATCGTCGGCTCGGTGATGGACACGCTCGACGGGCGCTACTCGCGGATGTCGGGCAAGGGGACGCTGTTCGGCGCCTTCCTCGACTCGACCCTGGACCGGATCGAGGAGGGGATCGTGCTCGCCGCGGTCGCCGGCTACTTCGCCGCGATCGGCAACGACTTCGCCGCCGCGATGTGCGTGGTCGCGGTGCTCGGCTCGCTGATGGTCTCCTACACGCGGGCCCGCGCCGAGGCGCTCGGGGTCGAGTGCAAGGTCGGCTTGGCGACGCGCCCGGTCAGGGTGGTGCTACTTTCGATCGGGCTGGTCTTCGCCAAGGGTGCCGGACTCGGGCATTTCGAGTTGCTGGCGCCGTCGATCTACGCGATCGCGGCATTGACCACCATCACCGCGATCCAGCGTGTATGGCATGTGCGAAACGAGCTTTCAGGCGAAGTTCCCAGTCCGCCGCCAGGCGACGGCGCAGGGTGAGCAATCTGTAACCAGTCAAGGCGCCGGGTGTGCTTTGCCACCTAGCCTGATCGAGGAAGGACTTTAGAACCCAATGAGCGAGACCAACGGAGCAAACGGCAGCAACGGCGGCCGCGCGGACGACAAGGTCCGCGTCGCGGTCGTCGGCGTCGGCAACTGCGCCAACTCCTTCATCCAGGGCGTCCACTACTACAGGGACGCCGACCCCTCCGAGCAGGTTCCCGGCCTGATGCACGTCGACCTCGGTGGTTACCACGTCCGCGACATCGAGTTCGTCGCAGCCTTCGACATCGACGCCGAGAAGGTCGGCAAGGACCTCTCCGAGGCGATCTGGTCCGGCCAGAACAACACGATCAAGTTCGCCGATGTGCCGAACCTCGGGATCAAGGTCGAGCGGGGGATGACCCACGACGGCCTCGGCAAGTACCTCAAACAGAAGATCAAAAAAGCGCCGGGGGAGACCGCCGACATCGTCGGCATCCTCAAGGAGACCAAGGCCGACGTCCTGGTCTGCTACCTGCCGGTCGGCTCCGAGGATGCGACCAAGTGGTACGTCGAGCAGGCTCTGAAGGCGGGCGTCGGCTTTGTCAACTGCCTGCCGGTCTTCATCGCCCGCGAGGACTACTGGGACAAGCGCTTTGCCGAAGCGGGGCTGCCGATCATCGGCGACGACATCAAGTCCCAGGTCGGCGCGACGATCGTCCACCGCCAGCTCGCCCGCCTCTTCCACGACCGCGGCGTCCTGATGGAGCGGACCTCGCAGCTCAACGTCGGCGGCAACATGGACTTCTTCAACATGCTCGAGCGCGAGCGGCTCGACTCGAAGAAGATCTCGAAGACCAACGCCGTCACCTCGATCATGGGCCACGAGCTGCCCGAGGAGGACGTCCACGTCGGCCCCTCCGACTACGTCGCCTGGCTGACCGACCGCAAGTGGGCGCACATCCGCCTCGAGGGCAAGGCCTTCGGCGACGTGCCGCTCAACGTCGAGCTGAAGCTCGAGGTCTGGGACTCGCCCAACTCGGCCGGCGTCGTGATCGACGCGGTGCGGATCGTCAAGCTGGCGCTCAACAACGGGATCGCGGGCCAGCTCGACGGTCCCTCCAGCTACCTGATGAAGTCGCCGCACAGCCAGCGGCCCGACGACGAGGCCCGCGAGCAGACGGAGGAGTTCATCTCCACGTATGCGCGCGGCAAGAGCCCGGTCGCCGGCGCGGCGAAGCCGGCGAGCGCCGAGACCAAGGCCGAGGCCTGATCTGAGAGCCCGCCGCGCGCGGGCTCTTTAGGAGGTCCTTATGCTGCTGGTTCGTGTCGGCTGAGCCGCTATCGATAGTCCAGGTGACGCCCCATCGGCGGGCCACCCGGAACCCGGTCAACGAGTTCGTCGAACGGGTCTCCCAAGAGCTCGAGCGGCGCGGGCACGAGGTGTCGATCGTCGCCGCCGGCGAGCGGATCAAAGGGCTGCTCGGCTCGACGCCGCTGGACATCGTCCATGTCCACGAGCCCTTCGCGCCGAGCGTCTCCTCGGCGGCGCTGCGCTATTCCCTCTCCCTAAACGTCGCCACCTTCCACGCGCCGCAGGAGCGGGTGCTCTCAACCCAGGTGGCACGACCTCTGGTCGAGATCTTCTTCGGCCGCCTCGACGCTCGCACCGTCACCAGCCCGGCGACGGCGCGGCTGCTGAAGCGCTACTTCCCCGACTCCTACCAGCTGGTGGAGCCCGGTGGGCCCGGTCGCGAGTGGGCCGAGGTCGCCGCCGAGTTCGAGTCCCTCTACCGCCGCCTCGCCGCCCGCCGCCACGACCCGGCAGGCAACCCTGAGGTGCGTCGGCGCATCGCGCAGCGGGATCTGATCGAGGTCGACCTCCACATGCACACCGACCACTCGCCCGACTGCGCGACGCCGGTCGACGTTCTGCTGGAGACCGCCCGCGACCGCGGCCTCGGGGCGATCGCGATCACCGACCACAACGAGATCTCCGGCGCCCTGGAGGCGCGCAGGATCGCGGAGCAGATGGGCGACATCGAGGTGATCGTCGCCGAAGAGGTGAAGACGGCCGAGCAGGGCGAGGTGATCGGCCTCTTCCTCGAGGAGAAGATCCCGCGGGGGATGACGATGGCGGAGACGATCGCCGAGATCCGCCGCCAGGGCGGGCTGGTCTACGTCCCGCACCCCTTCGACCGCTTCCACTCGGTGCCCGACTACGAGCACCTGCTCGACATCGTCGAGGAGATCGACATCCTCGAGGTCTTCAACCCGCGGGTGGCGCTGACCGCCTTCAACGAGGAGGCGGAGCGCTTCGCCCGCAAGTACCGGATCGTTCCCGGCGCCGGCTCCGACAGCCACGTCGCCCAGGGGCTGGGGAGCGTGCGGGTGCGGGTCCACGACTTCGACGGGCCGGAGGAGTTCCTCGAGGCGATGCGCGACGCCGACATCACCCGCAAGCACAAGAACCTCGTCTACGTGCAGGCGCTGAAGCTGCTGCAGACGACCGGGCGGCCGAAGGCGCCGAAGCGCCGTGTCCCCGACGCCAAGCCGGTGCGCGGCGGGCGGCCGCGGGGCCGCCGCTCGGCGAGCAAGAGCTGATGCAGCCGGGCCGCTCGAAAGGAGCCGCGCCCGGCCCGTCAAAGAGGTCGTCGCCGATGCCGGCCACCGACGACGAGATCAGAGAGAAGTACCTGGAGCGCGCGATCCGCGAGCTCAACAACCTGACGCACGAGCTGCAGGAGTGCCCCCACTGCCCGCGCGGCAATCTGATGCCGGTGCTCGGCTCCGGTCACCCGCAGGCCGACGTCCTCATGCTCAAGCACGCCCCCGGCTTGGCGGAGATCGAAGAAGGGGTCGCCTTCTACGGGCGGGCCGGGAACGCGCTGATGAAGAGCTTCAAGCGGTTGGGGATCGACCCGCTGGTCGTCTACGGAACGCTCTGCGTCAAGTGCCCGATAGCCGAGCCCGACCTCGCCCCCGACGAGTGCGTGCGGCGCCTGGTCGAGGAGATCGCGATCGTCCAGCCGAAGATCGTCGTGGTGATGGGGGAGCCGGCGCTGCGCACTCTCAACCGGCTCGAGATCCCACTGTCGCGCCCCGTCGAGCAACGCGAGGGCGAGGTGCAGGCCTTCACGCCCACCGTCGATGCCCTCTACACCCCCGACATCGACGACTCGCTCGACGAGGAGGGCTCCAAGCAGCGCTTCTGGCACGCCTTCAAGATGCTTGGCACTTGGTACGAAGACCTGCCGCCGTACTAGGGGGCGGCTGATTCGGCTACAGCGAGCATCTTGTCGACCTTTGCGGAAGCTAAGCCGCGGACGACGATGGTGTCGAGGGCCTCGTAGCGGCTGAGTTGAGACTGGGCCTCGGTCGAGTTCGCAGCGGCTACGCCTACCGTGCCCTCCGGTTCGGCGAGGCGGTTGAAGTGGTTTCGGTAGCCGGCGTGGAGGTCGCGGTAGAAGGACTCCTCCTTGGCGAGACGGTCGGCGGCGTCTGGACCGACGGCGGTGCGGACGTAGCCGAAGACCGGCGGCGTCTCGCGGCTGGCCTCGGGGCGCCTGCTTCGACCTGCTGGCGGGCGCCGGCGGCGAAGGCGGGGGTCATCCAGTTGAAGAAGGCGCCGTCGTACTCGGCGCCGGCCAGGGCGCACATCTTCGGGCCCATCGCGGCGAGGACGAGGCGGATGCCGGGGAGCGCTTCGCGCAGCTCGGGCAGGGACTCGCGCATCCGAGTCAGCGGCTTCTCGGAGAAGCCGGCGCCGACTCCCAGCCACAGCCGCGCCGGGTCGAGGCCCAGGCGCTCGACGTCGGCGGCGATCGTCTTCGGCGGGGTGCGGTCGAGCGCGATCACCGCGACGCCGAGGTCGATCCCGGGAGCGGCGGCGGCGAACTCGGCCAGCGTCTCCAGCCCTTTCGCCCCGGGGTGGTCGTTCGACCAGATCGAGGCGTAGCCCAGCTCGGCGCAGCGCGCGGCCAGCGGCCGCGCGACCTCGGGGTCGAGGCCCGCGGCGACTCCGAAGCCGCGATCACTCACGGTTGAATAGCGCCACGCACTCGATGTGCGGCGTCTGGGGGAACATGTCGACCGGCTTCACGCGGCGCAGCCTATAGCCGGCCTCGACCAGCTGAGCGGCGTTCGGGGCCAGCGTCGTCGGGTTGCAGGAGACGTAGACGATCCGCGGCGCCTCGCACTCGATCACCCTCCGCACGATCTTCTGCGAGAGGCCCGCGCGGGGCGGGTCGATGACGACGACGTCCGGCTTGCCCGCCTCCTCGATCAGCGGCCGTACGCCGGTCCGGGCGTTGCCGGCGAGGAAGCGGGCGTTGGCGATCCCGTTGGCCTCGGCGTTGCGCTCGGCGTCGGCGATCGCCTCGGGGACGATCTCCAGTCCCCACACCTCCGCGGCGCGCCCGGCCATCGTCAGGCCGATCGTCCCGATCCCGCAGTAGAGGTCGAAGACGCGCTCGGCGCCGCTCAGCCCCGCGTACTCGGCGGCGACCGCGTAGAGGCGCTCCGCCATCTCGGTGTTGGTCTGGAAGAAGGCGCCGTGGGACATCTCCAGCTTCAGGCCGCAAAGCTCCTCCCGCAGCCGCTCCTCGCCGAGCACGCCGGTCGGGCCGTCGGTCCCGCCGGAGTCCCCTTCGATCACGGTGTGGAGGTCGACCGGCGGCTTCGGGAAGCGGGCCGGGGAGGTGACGAGGCGGGTTTGGATCTGTCCGGTCCGCCGGCCCTCGCGGACCACCAGGTTGCGGAGGGTCCCCTCCCGGGCGCGGCGGTCGTAGGGAGGGATCGCTTCCGACCGCGCCCACTCGCGCACCTCGTTGCGCGCCGCGTTGCCGCGCTCCGAGGCCAGCAGGCAGTCCTCGACGTCGACGGTCAGATCCCAGCGCCCACGGGCGTGGAAGCCTAGAGTCGTCTCGCCATTGCGCTCGCCGAAGGAGTACTCGAGCTTGTTTCGGTAGCGCCACCGCTCGACCGCCGGCTCGATCTCTTCCAGCTCGAAGCCGTCGAGTCCGCCGATCCGCCGCAGCGCCTCGTCGACCTGCTCCCGCTTGTGGAAGAGCTGGCGCTCGTAGGGCAGGCCCTGCCAGGGCGCCCCGGGGCAGGGCTCGCCGTCGTGGACGCAGCGATCGGGGACGCGGTCGGCGCCGGGACGCAGCAGCTCCACCGCCCGCGCCTCGGCGAAGCGGCGCTTCGCCTTGGTGACCTCCGCCCGCACCCGGTCGCCGGGCAGCGCCCCGGCGACGAAGACGACGTAGCCGTCGGCGCGAGCGACGCCGCGCCCACCGAAGGCGAGCGACTCGATCTCGACCTCGAGCAGCTCGCCGCGACGCGCGGAGCGGGCCGCCGGCCCCTCACCGGTGGCCTGCGCCATCTAGCTCAGTTTTTTGCGAGCGCGCCGCGCGGCCTGGGTCGCCTGTTTGCGGACCGGCTGTGTCCGCCCGTCGACCCCTTTGCGCGTCTGTTTGACAAGCCGCTCCAGCTCCCGCAGCAGGGAGTCGGTCTGCCGACGGCCACGGTTGAGCAGGTCGGAGAACATCCTCTCGGCGTCGCCACGGGTCATCCGGCCGCGTTTCACGGCGTCGTCGATCACCTCCTGGAGGCGATCCCGGCTCAGCGTGATGCTGTGCTCGAGGCTCTCGCGGAATTGCTCGACGCTCTTGTCGAGGCCGGTCGCCCGGCCGGCGGCTGGTTTGCGAGCGGTCGATTTTTTCGCGGTTGTTTTGCGTGAGGCAGGTTTTTTGGCGCGGGCTCCGGCTTTTGGTTTTTTGCTCGCTTTGCCGGTAGCTGTTTTTTTCGCGGCCATGTTCGTTTCCTCCTGGTCTCCTGCCCGAGTGTGTGGGTTCAGTGTGACCTATCTCAGCCCAGCGCGAACCTCGCCACGACGGGCGCATGGTCGGAGAGGCGCACCGCGCGGTCGCCCTGGCGGACCTCGCGACGCTCGGGTGGCCAGGGTGCCGGCGCCTCGACGGCCTCCAGCCCGCGCGCCAGCAGATGGTCGATCGCGCCGGGAGCGGTCGTCGGCGTGACCAGGCCGAAGCGGTCGCGCAGCTCGGCGAAGACGGCCGGGGTTTCGACGGGCCGCAGGTTGAGGTCGCCGCCGAACAGCAGTGGGGAGCCGTCGGCCCATGCGGTCGCGGTGCGGGCGGCGAGGAGCACGTCCTCGGCGGCCATCTCCGGGCGGTCGTTGGTCGCATGGAGGTTGGCGACGCAGAGCCCGGAGGCGGTGCGGGTGAAGGCCATCGCCCGCCGCTCCGGCCGCCCCTCGTGGATGACCAGGTTCCGCCGCTCGACGATCCCCCCGAGGGATCCAAGAGACCCGCTCCGCTGTTCCTTTGCCCAGTTATTTAGGGCAAAGGAACAGCGGAGCGGAGATGTCCGGATCAGGGTGAGGTTGGAGCCCCCCTCGCCGGAGGCGATCAGGTCGGGGTTGAGGCGCGCCGCCGCGGCGCGCAGTGTGCCGAGCGAGTTGCGGGACGTGAGCACCCGGTGGGCCTCGGCGCCGCAGGCGCGGGCTAGCGGTTCGGCAAAGCGGGGCGGGCACTCCTGCAGCAGCGCGACGTCCCACTCAGCGCCGGAGAGGACCGCAGCGAACTCGTCGAGCAGGTCGCGGTTGACCTGCGCGTGCGTCGCGTTTCGCTCCGTGGCCCGCAGCAGCCGGGAGCGCCAGGTGAACAGCGCCGGGTCGGGTGGGAAATCGCGCCCGTGAAAGAGGTTCCAGCAGATCGCGGTGAACTGCACGTGCTTAGTATCAACCGCTTGACACGGCACTTCCTCACAGGCGAAGAGCTGGGAGCCTTCGAGCTCGGCAAGCTGCTCGACCGGGCGCTCGAGTTGAAAGAGGGGCGGCGCGCCGGCGCCGGGGCCGAGGCGCTGGCCGGCCGCAGCGTCGCCCTCGTCTTCGAAAAGCCCTCGACCCGGACCCGCATCTCCTTCGAGGTCGGGGTCGCCGAGCTGGGCGGAACGCCGATCGTCCTGCGCGGCGACGAGCTCCAGGTCAGCCGCGGCGAGTCGGTCGGCGACACGGCGCGGGTGCTCTCGCGCTACGTCGACGCGATCGTCATCCGCTCCGGCTCCCACGAGGCGGTCGCCGAACTCGCCGCCGAGTCCGACGTCCCGGTGGTCAACGGCCTCACCCCGCTCCACCACCCCTGCCAGGCTCTCGCCGACCTGCTCACCCTGCGCGAGCGCTTCGGCGACCTGCGCGGGCTGCGCCTCGCCTACGTCGGCGACGGCAACAACGTCGCCCGTTCGCTGGCGATCGCCGGGGAGCTGGCCGGGATGGAGGTTCTCGTCGCGGCGCCCCCCGGCTACCAGCTGGAGGAGGGCCACGGCGCGAAGCTGACCGACGACCCCCGCGCCGCCGCAGCCGGGGCCGACGCCGTCTACACAGATGTCTGGGTCAGCATGGGCGACGAGGCCGAAGCCGACCGCCGCCGCGCCGACCTCGCCCCCTTCCGAGTCGACGCCGACCTCCTCTCGGCGGCCGCGGACCGCGCCATCGTCCTGCACTGCCTCCCCGCCCACCCGGGGGAGGAGATCACCGCCGAGGTCCTCTACGGCAGCCGCTCAGCCGTCTGGGACCAGGCCGAAAACCGCCTCCACGCCCAGAAGGCCCTACTCGAGATGCTGCTGGGGGACTGAGCCGGCCCGGCCTGGGACAATCACGCTCCCCGGCCCCGTGGTGTAACGGTTAGCACGTCAGGTTTTCAACCTGGTAGCCCGGGTTCGACTCCCGGCGGGGCTATTCCATGTATCCAGAGATCCACATCGGCCCGCTCACCCTTCAGACCTTTGGGTTGATGTTCGCCTTCGCCTTTCTCGCCGCGGGGGCGTTGATCGCCCGGCGGCTGGGGGAGATCGGCAAGCCGGTCGACTGGGCCTACGAGATGGGGTTCTCGGCGCTGGCCGGAGGCATCGTCGGCTCGCGGATCTACTTCATCGTCCAGAACTACGACAGCGTCAAGCACGACCTGATCGGCAAGCTCTTCTCGGGGGCCGGCCTCGTCTGGTACGGGGGCGTGATCGGCGGGGCGCTGGCGGTGCTGGCCTGGGCCTGGTACCGGGACTTCCTCCGGCTGGCGCTGCTCGACCTGGCGGCGCCCGCCCTGGCGCTCGGCTATGCGATCGGCCGCGTCGGCTGCCAGCTCTCCGGCGACGGCGACTACGGCAAGCCGTGGAACGGGCCGTGGGCGATGTCCTACCCGGACGGCACGGTGCCGACCGACCGCACGGTCCACCCGACCCCGATCTACGAGACGCTGGCGATGGGCCTCGGCGCGTTCATGCTCTGGCAGCTGCGCGACCGCTTTCGCGCCGGCGTCCTCTTCGCCATCTACCTCGTCTACGCGGGCACCGAACGCTTCCTCGTGGAGTTCATCCGCCGCAACAGCGAGGTGGCGCTCGGGTTGACATCGGCGCAGCTGGAGAGCCTGGGGATGATGATCGTCGGGACGGTCTGGATCTACGCGGCGAAGCGCCGCCACGGTACCCTCAGCGTTCGCTTGTTCGACGCCAAGGAGGCGAGTGCAGGGTAGATGGAGCCGGTAGGCATGGAAAACGAAGAGGTGGCTTCCGCGACGACCGTCGCCGCGGCGGTGGACGCCGCGGCCGACGCCATCGCGACCGCCGGCTGCGAGGCGCCGCGCGCCGACGCCGAAATGCTGGTCGCCGACGCGCTCGGCGTCGACCCCGCGACGCTCGCGGACGACGGCGCCGGCGAGCTGCCACCCGAGGTTGCCGCCGCGCTCGAGAAGAGGGTTGGGCGGCGTGCCGACCACGAGCCGTTGGCCTACATCCTCGGCCGGGAGGCGTTTCGCGGGATCGAGGTCGCAGTCGACCCGCGGGTGCTGATCCCGCGGCGGGAGACCGGCCTTCTGGTCGAGGTCGCCGCCGAGCTTCCCGAGGGAGCGCGCGTGCACGAAGTCGGCACCGGCTCCGGCGCGGTCGCCCTCGCCCTGCTCAGCGAGCGCCCGGACCTTCACGTCACCGCCTCCGACCTTTCGCCCGAGGCGGCCGAGGCCGCGCGCGAGAACGCCGAGCGCCTCGGGCTCCCCCTCGGGGTGGAGGTCGCAGAGGGCCTGCCGGAGAGCCTCCGCGATGGCAGCGTCGACCTCGTCCTCGCCAACCTCCCCTACGTCACCGACGAGACGATCTTCGAGCGCTCTCCCGAGATCCGCCGCGAGCCGCGGATCGCGGTGACGGGCGATTGCGGGTCGGACGGTCTCGGCGTCATCCGCTCGCTGATCGAGGAGGCGCCTTCCGGGCAGCGGCTGGCGCTCGAGCACGACACCCACCACGGCCCCGCCCTGCGGGAGCTGCTGCGCGACGCGACCACCCTCGAGGACTACATGGGTGGCGAGCGGGTGACTGTCGGCTTCGTTCGATGAGCGACGCCGATTCGCGGCCCGCGCCCGCGCCTGGCACCGAGAGCGAGCGGCTTGCGAAGGTTGAGCGGCTCCGTGCCGAAGGCGTGGACCCCTTCCCGCGCTCCTTCCCCGACCGCACCGAGGTCGCCGCGGTCCTCGCTGCGCACGACCCCGCCGAGCTGGGGCCGGGCGACCATGCCGAGTGGTCCTACCGGGTCGCCGGCCGGCTGACCGCGCAGCGCATCCACGGCAAGACCCTCTTCTTCGACGTCCGCGACCTCTCCGGGACGATCCAGGTCTACGCCCGCCTCGATGCCCTCGGGGAGGAGGCCTACAACCGGGTGGAGGACCTCGATGTCGGCGACATCGTCGGCGTCGAGGGCGATCTCTACGTGACGAAGCGCGGCCAGCTGGCGCTCAGCGCACGCGAGTGCACACTGCTCGCCAAGGCGCTGCGCGACCCGCCCGACCTCTTCCACGGCATCTCCGACGTCGAGACTCGCTATCGGCAGCGCGAGCTCGACCTGATGGCGAACGAGCGCTCCCGCGAGGTGTTCGCGATGCGGGCGAAGGTGCTGGCGGCGATCCGCGGCCACATGGACGAGCGCGGCTACGTCGAGCTGGAGACGCCGATCCTGCAGCGGCTCCCCGGCGGCGCCGCGGCACGGCCGTTCGTCACCCACCACCACGCGCTCGACCGCCACCTCTACCTCCGCATCGCGACGGAGCTCTACCTGAAGCGCGCCATAGTCGGCGGCTTCGAGGACGTCTACGAGCTGGGCAAGTTCTTCCGCAACGAGGGCATGTCGCCGCAGCACAACCCCGAGTTCACGATGCTGGAGTGGTTCGTCAGCTGCGCGGACTACAACGGGGTGATGGCGTTCGCCGAGGAGCTCGTCGCCGGCGTGGTCGAGCGGGTGCTCGGCACCACGAAGGTGGAGCGCCACGGCGAGACGATCGACTTCGCGACGCCCTGGAAGCGGGTGACGCTGCGCGACGCGATCCTCGACGAGACCGGCGTCGACATCGTCGAAGCCGGCCGCGACGAGCTCGCCGACCTGGTGGGGGCGGACGCCGAGCCCGGCGACGACTGGGCCGCGCTGGTCGACAGGCTGCAGGGGAAGGTGGTCGAGCCGAAGCTGACGCAGCCGACCTTCATCGTCGACCTTCCGCTCGATCTCTGGCCGCTGGTCAAGGCCCACCCCGAGCACCCGGGGCTGATCGGCGAGGCATTCGACGGGATCGTCGCCGGGATGGAGATCGTCGGCGGCGGCACCGACATCAACGACCCGGTCGAGCAGCGCCGCCGCTTCGTCGAGCAGCGCGAGCGGCAGGAGAAGGGCGCCGAGGAGAGCCCGCATCGCCACGACGAGGAGTTCGTGCGCGCCCTCGAGTACGGGATGCTGCCGGCCAGCGGCTGCGGCCTCGGCGTCGACCGCCTGATGATGATCCTCACCGGAGCCGACACCTTGCGCGACGTGATTCTCTTCCCCTCAATGCGTGAGGCGCCGGGAACCTAGAACGCTGAGTCGGGCTCGCGAGCGCACCAGGCGGCGAACAGCCCGATCGCGACGATCACGCCCAGCCAGTGCACGCCGATCACCACGGCAAGCGCGCTGACCAGGCCCGCCAGCACGGCGCCGACCATCGCGAACGCCGTGTCCAGACCGACGATCCGCGCCGTGAGCGCCGCGCAGCCCAGCCAGACGATCGGTCCGACCAACCAGCCCCAGTCCACGAAGAACCCGTGCGAGAAGACGACCCCGAGCACGATCGCCAGAACCGCAACGGCAACCAACTGCACCAGCGCCACCCGCCAGAAGGCCTCGAATCGCATCGCCGCGGATTCTCTCACGCTCGGGCCATGCGTCCATTCGCCTTGCCGGGTGGGCGTGGATGGCTAGGCTCTCGAGGCTGATCGGTGAACCGAGCGGGGAGGCAGACGATGAAGTCGATTGGCAGGCATTGGAAGACGATGGGAATTGCGGCGATCTTGGCCGGCTCCCTCAGCGGATGCACCGTGAGCAGCGATTCGTCGACGACCACCGTGACCTCGACTGCAACCGTGACGTCGTCCGCTCCGGCCACCCCCACAACTCCGACGTCCACGGACAGCTACACCGGAACGACGAGCCAGGGGCTGCCGATCACCTTCACCGCCACGGAGAGTGAGGTCTTGTCGCTCAGCTTCGGCTGGCGGGCGACCTGCGCGGACGGACAGGTCCACTCCAACACGATCAGCCTGGGGAGCGCTCCGATCCAAGACGGGTCCTTCTCGTTGGGAGGCACTCTCAACACGGGTGGCGTTGCCCACGTGGAGGGCAAGCTGAACGGGAGCACCGCGTCCGGCACCCTCTCTCGCGCCAAGGGAAGCGCCTTCAATACGGACTGCGTTGCCACCGGCATCACCTGGGAGGCTCACACGGGAGCCGGATAATCCAGAGTAGCGACCAAACTCGCTTCGCAAAGCCGTAAATTGAATCCCCCGGGCGGTTAGCTCAGTTGGGAGAGCGCCTGCCTTACAAGTGGCTTCCACTTTCGGCTCGAAATGCCCACTCCAGAGCCAAAAGTCGGGGACTTCGCGCTTGTCTAACGACCCCTCAGATCGCCACGATTTGCGGGCGGTTTACTTCGGCTCAGGCAGAAAGAAGTCGATTCTGCCCACTCGTTCTTGTCGCGCTGGGGCGCTACCCTGGGGTCGTGAAGCATTCGGTCCTGAGCACAACCCCGACCGCCGAGAAGCCGGCGCTGACCGATGAACAGCGCGCCGAGCGACTGCGGCTGCTCGCCGAGCGACTGCGCAAGCCGGACGGGCTGGATCGTGACACGCTCGAGCACATCGAGCAGCTGACCGACACCGAGCGGTAAGTCGCCGCGGTGGACGCCGTCGAGTTGCTGAGCGGCGACGCCCCGTTTATCGCCGACACCTCGGCGTGGTGGCGGGTCGCTTCGCTCCCGAGCGAACTTGGGGCGCTCCTTCAAGCGGCGATCCTCGACGATCGGCTGTGGATCACGCCGATCGTGCGAATGGAGATCCTCTACTCCTCGCGCAGCACCCATGAGTACGTTGCGCTCGAGTCCGAACTCGACGCGCTGCGGATCCTGCGCAACGATCGCGCCGTGGCCGACGCCGCGATGCGCGCGATCGGCGAGCTGGCTGAGCACAGCGACGGATATCACCGCGTGCCCCTCACCGACGCACTCATCGCGGCAGCCGCGGCCGAGCACGGCGGCGTTGCGCTGCTCCACCACGACACGCACTTTGAAAAGCTCGCCGAGGTCCTCACGTTCCAGGGCGTCCAGCTCCCAGGAACCTGAGCCCTGCTCCGCACGCCCGCCCAAACCGGCGCCTCTCGACCGGTCGGCAGACACTCGCATTTCGCGCGAAGCGGAAGCGGCGCGCTACGGGGTTGCGGAACAAGCTCGAACGAACCGGCTCCAGGTTGGTTTCCACTAACGACCTGCACGAAACTACGGTGTGACTCTGCTGCATCCTTCGGATGGCGGCCTGACACCTGACAGTTAGCGTGGCCAGAAACGGAATCCAGCGACCCAGCCCAGCCGGAAGCTAGCTGTCACTTACGTCTCCTGGATGGGCACCTCGGGGCAATGTCGGCTGGGGACGAACAACCAATGGAGGTGCTCCCATGCGGAGACTCGCTAACCATCGACCGTCGCCAGCACTGCCGATCGCTCTGCTCGCGTTGTTCGTAGCTTTGGGAGGGACGGTTTATGCCGCCACCCAGCTCCCGAAGAACAGCGTCGGCACGAAGCAGATCAAGAACAAGGCCGTCACCCGGCCGAAGCTTGACCCGGGTCTCCTGTCCTCGCTCGAGGGCAAGGCCGGTGCGAACGGTGCGAACGGCACGAATGGCACGAATGGCGTCGCAGTGATCCAGCGGACGACCGGCTCGGGTACTCCGGGCGACGCCGGCGGGGACAACTCAAACATCACGCTCTCGAACGCCAGCTTCACCAATCCAGCGGCCAACACCGACAACCTGTTCTTCACTAAGGCCACATTCACTCCCCCCGCGACGTGCACAGGCGGAGGCTTCATCAGCTTCGGCGGGACAGTCGACGGCACCCAAAGTTTCGGCGGCGGCGGCGGTCCCTTCACACCAGGTTCTGGAGCTCAAACCGTTGATCTCGGTGTCGGGGCCCTCACCGCGCTTGGCGTGGGCCCGCACACCTTGACTCTGGACTTCAACACCGACTGCACCGGAGCCGGGCAGACCGGCACCATCACCAACGTCGAAATCGACACGGCAGCCGTGGGTTAGGCGGGTGATGCCTATCCGGTCCGCTCCCCGCAGTGTGAGCCCGGATCGTGGCATGAAACAGCAGCGGCCCCTGGGTTCCGGGGCCGTGTTGGTGTCCGCCTGAGCAGGGATTCTGCGGAGATACGGGCGACCCGCCAACCGAGACGCGCCGCTCTTGCTTTCGCGTGAAAGCAGCAGTTGGTTTTCTTCAGTTCGCAGTCGGAAACGAGATCGTTAGTCGAACCACGCAGCGAGAGAGGTCGCCTACCCGCGAAACAGACGCTCTCTGGGGGCAAAGGCTGGCGGAGAATCTGTGCTCTGTAGAGGCATAATCGGCACGTCTTCAACGTGTCCGAAAGAGGCCAGTTGAGCTCCAAGATTGGGGCAATCTGCCCGGTTCTGGGCAGAATGCCCGGTTTTTGGGCAGTCGAGCAGGAGGCCTTCCGGTCCGGTCGGACGGCAAATTCGGCTCTGTAGAGCCATAATCAAACCCCCCGGGCGGTTAGCTCAGTTGGGAGAGCGCCTGCCTTACAAGCAGGAGGTCACTGGTTCGAGCCCAGTACCGCCCATCTTCGGTCTGCTCTACAGGCTCGCCAGCAGCGCCAGGGCGATGGCGACTCCGAGGAGCAGGGCGAGGGCTATTGCCCAATCGTCCTGGGGGCGGAATGCGAGGGCCGGCTTCATCGCCCACCCGGTCGGTTCCCGGGGCGGGGCTTCGGCGTTCTCGTCCGGCTTCACCAGCCGCATGTCCGTTGCCACCAGCTCGTCGAGGGGACAGAGGATTGCCTCCAGCGTCTGGCAGTCCTCCAGCAGGACCATCTCGTCGTCGCGCATTACGCGATCTCGGGACAGGCAGCGGTAGAGGCGGGACTCGTCGGTCAGGTAGGCGTTCGGCGTCAGGAGCGAGTCGAGGCCTGCCGATCCGACCCGGCTGGGGAGTTTGAGCAGCGGTGCGTTCATGGCTCGAAAGCTAAGCGCGCCGGCATCTGAGGTCATCCGTTCAACGCCCAGGTTTTCCGTGTGGATTTCTACGGTTTCCGGGCTCTCGGGCCGGCGCTAGATTCGCCTCATGACGATCCGCGACGTGATCGAGGCCCACGGCCACTTCGCCCACGGCGGCAACCCGGACGACGCCGCCGAGACCTGGGCGGAGTCGGGGTTCGAAGCCCACGAGGTCGAGGAGTGGCTCAACGCCCGCTGCTTCAACCCCAGCGCCGCCCGCGACCTCGCCGACGCCGGCGTGACGGCGGAGATGGCGCGGATGAAGACGAGCGCCGGCGCCGGCGATTACGTCGAGACGGTTGGCTTCAAGGTGTCCGACGGGGACCTCGAGGCCGAAGAGGCACGCGACCTCGTCGGGGTCTACTGAGGCCCGGCGTGGCGGACTCTCTGACGCCGCTGGACGCCGCCTTTCTCGAGCTCGAGGAAAGCGACGAGTGCTCGCACATGCACGTCGGCTGGGCGCTGGTCTTCGACCAGCTGCCAGAGGGCGGTACTCCTCCGGTCGACCGCCTGCGAGACCTGCTGGAAGATCGGCTCGACCTGCTCCCACACTTTCGCTGCCGCCTCTCCTCTCCGCGGACAGGGGGGCTCTCCTGGCCCACATGGGATCCGGACAGCGCGTTCGACATCGCCACCCACGTGCGCCACGCGACGCTGCCGGAACCGGGCGGGAGGGCCGAGTTGCTCGAGTGGCTCGGCGACTTCTACTCCCACCGCCTCGACCGCGCCCACCCACTCTGGGAGATGACCCTCGTCGACGGGTTTGGGGACGATCGCTGGGCGATCGCCGCCAAGGTGCACCACTGCCTGGCCGACGGCATCAGCGGCGCGTCGGTGACGACCGCGATCCTCGACGCCGAGCCCCAACCGGCTCCCGGTTCGAAGGGCCTGCTGGCGGAGCTTGCGCCGCAGGCTGAGAGTGCGGATGGTGGCGGTCGCAACCCGCTGTCGGCGATCGCCGGCGCAGCGCGCATCGGCCTCGACGCGGCGCTCCATCCCCGCAAGCTCGCCTCCGCCGTGGACCGATCTCGCGCGATGGCCGAGTTCCTGATCCGCGACGAGATTGTCGGCGCGCCCCACTCGAGCATCAACAGGCGGATCGGCGGCAGCCGTCGCCTGGCAGCCGTCAGCGCGCCCCTCGACGACCTCAAGGAGATCAAGCGCCGGCTGGGCGGCACGGTCAACGACGTCGCGCTCGCCGTCACCGCCGGCGGCCTGCGGCGGTTGCTCGAAAACCGTGGCGACCGCCTCGATCGACGTGGCCTGCGGGCGATGGTCCCGGTCAGCCTGCGCGGGGCGAGCGAGCAACTCGCGCTCGGCAACCGAGTCACCTCGCTCTTCGTCGACCTGCCGGTGGCCGAGCCGGATCCGCTTCTGCGCTACCGCGAGACGGTGGCCGCGGCGGAAAAGCTGAAGGGCGGCAGCCTGGCGATGGGCGCCGAGACGCTGGTGGAGCTGGCCGGGGCCGCGCCGCCGCTGATCCACTCCGTCGTGGCGCGGCTGGCATTCACCCCACGGCTGTTCAACCTCACGGTCACCAACGTCCCGGGGCCGCAGACGACGCTCTACGCGCTGGGAGCGCCGCTGCGGCAGGTGTACCCGCTGGTGCCGATCTTCGCGGGCCACAGCGTCGGCGTCGCCGTCGTCAGCTATGACGGCGAGGTGACCTTCGGCCTCAACGCGGATCGCGGCACGATGCCGGACCTCGAGGTGCTCGAGCAGGGGATCGAGGAGTCGCTCGCCGAGCTGCGGCGGCTGTCCCGTGCCACTCGATCCCGCCGCTCCGGGGTGGACCCGCCGCCGGCCGAGCGACAGGTTGCATCGCGGTGAGCTCGCCGGCGGCCGGCCCGGAGGGCGAGCTCACGGTTGCCGTGACCGGCCCCACGGGGCAGATCGGCAAGCCGTTCATCACAGCGCTGGAGCGCACCGGGAAGGTGGGGCGCATCGTCGGCATGGCGCGACGCCCATTCGACCCGGCCGACTTCGGCTGGAAGAAGGTCGAGTACCGCCGGGGCGACATCCTCGACCGCGATGCGGTGGAGGCGCTCGTCGCCGGCGCCGACGTCGTCGTCCACCTGGCGTTCATCATCATCGCCGGCCGTGGGAAGAGCCGCAAGATCAACCTGACCGGCTCACGCAACGTCTTCGAGGCCGCGGTCGCCGCCGGGGCCCGGCGGCTCGTCTACACCTCCTCGGTCGCGGCCTACGGGTTCCACGAGGACGCGCCAGCACTTCTCACCGAGGACAGCCCGGCGCGGGGCACCGAGCGCCACCCCTACTCCGCCCAGAAGGCCGAGGTCGAGGCCGAGCTGGCCGAGGCGCTGGACGGCTCCGACACCGACGCCTACGTCTTTCGCCCCTGCATCGTCGCCGGCCCGGATGCGCAGCTGCTGATCGACTCGATCCCGTTGATCTCCATGAGCCAGAACCTCCCCGGTGCTGTGAGCGCCCTCTTCGATCGGATGCCGTTGCCGAAGCCCGTGCTGCCGGATCCCGGCGTGTCCTTCCAGCTCGTCCACCACGACGACGTTGCCGCGGCGTTGTGCGCCGCCGTCCTCGGCGAGGGCAAGCCTGGCGTCTACAACCTCGCCGGGCCGGGACGGCTGACGATGTCCGACCTGGCGCACGAGTTGGGCTGGCACTCGATCCCGCTGCCGAAGCTGGCGGTCGACGCAGGCGCCGAGCTGGTGGCGCGGCTGCCGCTCCTGCCCGACGAAGCGGCGTGGATCGAAGCGGTTCGCCGGCCGGTCTTGATGGACACCGCCCGGGCCCGCGAGGAGCTTCGCTGGAGCCCGCGCCACGACGCGCTCGAGACGCTGCGCCAAACGGTCGCCGCTCGATAGCCGCTGGTTATGCCTGTGCCGGGGAGGCCTCGAGCAGGTGGCGTGCCAGGTCGCGGGCCACGCTCGAGAGGTTCTCTTCGCCGCTGTGGATCAGGACGAAGCGGCGTTCGAAACGCAGGCCGGCGACCTGGCGTACCACCAGCCCTTGTCCTTTCGACGGCGAGAGTGCCAGGGAGGAGAGGAGAGCGGGCGCCCCCTTGGAGGTCGCGGCGGCGATCGCCGCCGCGGTGCTGCCGATCTCCGCCAGCGGCGGCGCCAGCGACATGCCGATCGCCTCGAGCGCGTCGGTGACGGAGCGGCGGCTGTTGGCGCCGGGGTCCCGCATGATCATCCGCGTCGCGACGAACTCGGCCGGGTCGATCTCCTCGGCAGCGGCCCAGTCGTGGGTCTCGGGCACCGCGACGACGATCTCATCCGTGCAGAACGGCGCCTCGCAGAGTCCGGCCGGCTGCGGCTCGGACCCATCGGCCGCCGCCACCCCGATGTCGGATCGTCCCTCGAGGACCATGGCCCTCACCGCGGAGGAGTTGGCGATCGACAGCTCGATCGAGAGGTGTTGATCGTGTCGGCTCTCCAGCTCGACCAGCATCGCCGGCAGCACGAACTCGGCCATCGTCGGGCTGGCCGCGAGCCGCACCGGGCCCTGGTCGGTCCCCAGGCCCTCCATCAGCGCCTCGACCGTCTCAGCCTCCGCGAGCAGCCTGCGCGCCGCCGTGTAGAGCTGCTGTCCGGCCGGCGTCGGCGACACTCCGCGCGACGAGCGCTCAACCAGCTGCGATCCGGTCACGGCCTCCAGTGCCCGCAACCGTTTCGAGAGCGCCGGTTGGCTGACCCGCAGCAGCCGCGCCGCTTTCCCGAGGCTGCCGAGGTCGACGGCCGCGCAAAACGCTCTCAGCTCCGCCAGCTCCGGCATGCGCACGAGCTTGCTCATTGCCGGTGATTGTGACTCCTGCAGCAGCGCGACCCTGCACAGCCCGCCCGCGGGATGAGTCTAGACTCGCGATCCGAGTGATCCTCGAGCGCCTCGGAATCGAGAGGCCGGTGATCCAGGCCGGCATGGGTGGGGGGCTCAGCCGCCACGAGTTGGCTGTGGCCGTCTCGGAAGCGGGGGGCCTGGGGACGATCGCGGTCAACGGCGCGGCGGCGATCGAGCGGGAGCTGGCGGCGGCGCGGGCGCTGACCTCGCGGCCCCTCGCGGTCAACCTGCTGCTGCCGTTCGCCCGGCGCGACTGGTTCGCCGCCGCGGCGGCAGCCGACGCCGTCGTCACCTTCGGGGGCGCCCCGAAGCGGCGCACGCCCGGCGTCTGGATCCACCAGTGCGGTTCGAGCGCCGAAGCGCTGGCGGCTCACTCCGCCGGCGCCGACGCGCTGATCGTCCAGGGCGTCGAGGCCGGCGGGCACGTGCGTGGGACCGCCCCGGCGCTGGAGCTGCTGGGGCGCGTCCGCGGGGCACTCCCATCGGACTACCCGCTGCTGCTCGCCGGTGGGATCGCCGAGCGCGGCGACGTCGAGCGGGCGCTGGGAGCAGGCGCCACGGCCGCGGTGGCCGGCACGCGCTTCCTGCTCTCCGAGGAGAGCCGGGCGCACCCGGGCTACAGGCAGCGCCTGCTGGACGCCGACGAGACGATCCTCACCGAGCTGTTCGGCGCCGGCTGGCCGGCTCCCCACCGAGTCGTGCGAAACGCGGCGACCGAGCGCTGGCTCGGAGCCGACCCCCGCGGGCCGGCCTTGAACCGGGCGCTGAATCGCCTCTCGGCGCCGGGAGCCCGGTTCATGCCCGAGGCGGTGGTGCGCCGCCTCGCCCGGGCTCAGCGCCCCGGGAGCCGGCTGCTCTCTCCCGCCGGCCCCACGGACGACGGCCCGGAAACGCTGCTCGACGCCGGCCCGCTCTATGCCGGCATGACGGTGGCGCGCATCCGCGACGTCCGCCCGGCCGCGGAGCTGGTGCGCGAGATGACGCCCTGACCCCGGCGCGGCGGCAGCTCAGGAGGCGCCGGCGAACAGCTTGGGCGTTGCGGTGCCGCCGCGCTGGCGCTCGGTGCGCGTCACCACGTCGAAGAAGACGTCGTTGCGGCCGCGGCGCATCTGGCGTGGGAAGAAGCGCCTCGCGCGGCGGTGGCTCGCGGCCATCGCACGGAAGGCGGTCTCGTGGGCGGTGGTCCAGCGAATCCCGAAGATCTCGCGCACCCGTGGCGGCAGGGTTCCCTTGATGACGCAGGTTCTGGGCGGCGAGGTTTGCCCTCGCCGGGGCCGGGACCGGCTGCCTGAAGGCGACCAGCGGCGCCATCTCCAGACCGTGCTCCGTCGCCTGCAGGTCGGGCGAGGACAGCCGCTTCTCCCACCAGGCGCTGAACTCGCGGTGGCTTCCGGGCACCTCGCTGCGCGGCAGTCCGAACAGCTCGCCGAAGCGGACGTAGTCCTGCCAGAGGTCCTCGCGCTCGGCCGTCGGACAGTGGCCGCACCATCGTCTCGTACATCTCCCGCCCGGAGTCGGCGATCACCGCCAGCGTCCACAGCATCAGCTTGGGGTCGAAGGCCGAGTAGGCGGTTCCCGCCGGGTGCTTGCCGGCCGCCTCGGGCAGCGTTCCCTTGATTCGCTCGTGCAGCCTGTGCACCGCGGCCAGCGCCTCGTCGGCTTCCTTGCGGGTGCCCAGGAAGACGGTCTCCTGGATCTTCGCGGTGCGGGCGAGCCGCTCGAAGGGCCGATCCGCCGAGCGCGTGCTCAGCATCGTGCCGGTGTAGGTGAGCGGCTCCAGCGCCCCGATCAGCAGCGCCCGCTGCCCGTAGAGCAGCCCGACGGAGCGCTCGCCGTGGACGCGGCGGGCCATCGAGCGGCCCGGAGGGAAGTAGTGGGCGTCCTCGCCGAGGTCGGTCACGAGCGACCGCTGATGCTACTCGTGCGACTCCCGTGAGAGGGCGACGAGGGCAGCGCCGGCCCTTGGCGAGGGGATCGCCTCGCGCAGCTCGTGCGCGGCGAAGATCTCGTCGAGGTCCTCGCGGGTCAGGGTCTCCCGTTCCAGCGCGTTGGCCGCCAGGTCGTCGAGGCATTTGCGGTTCGCCCGCAGCAGCTCGCGGGCGCGGCCATAGGCCTCGCGGGCGAGCGACATCGCGCCGAGGTCGACGTCGCGCCGGGTCCGGTCTGAGAGCGCGTAGTCGCCGGTCGGCAGCGCGATCGGCGCCTGCTCATCGGCGTCCGGCGAGAGGCCCATCCCGAACTCCCCGACCATCTGCTTGGCCACGGCGTGCACCCGCGCCAGGTCGTCGACGGCGCCGGAGAAGGCCTCGCCGAAGATCTCCTCCTCGGCGGCGCGGCCGCCCAGCAGCGTGACGATCTCGTCGCACAGCTCCTCGCGCGACTTCAGGTAGCTGTCCTCCTGCGGCGAGTGGGCGACGAAGCCCAGCGCCGGGCCGCGCGGCACGATGCTGAGGATCTCCGGCGGGTCGAGCCCGAGCAGCCTCCGGCAGAGGGCGTGCCCCGCCTCGTGGTAGGCGACGATCCGTCGCTCCCTGGCGCTCAGCCGCCGCGCCTGCTGGGACCCGACCGACTGTCGCAGCAGCGCTTCGTCGAGGTCCTCGCGGGCGATCGCCTCGCGACCCGCCCGCCCCGCGATGATCGCCGCCTCGTTCAGCGCGTTGGCGAGCTGCGCGCCGGTCATCCCGGTCGTCTTGCGTGCCACGTCGGTCAGGTCGAGGTCCGGCCCCAGCGGCTTGCCCTTCGCGTGCGCCCGCAGGATCGCCTCGCGACCGTCGCGGTCCGGCGGCGCCACCAGCACCTGACGATCGAAGCGCCCCGGCCGCAGCAGCGCGTGGTCGAGCTTGTCGACGTGGTTGGAGGCGGCGATCACGATCACCGTCCCCGGGTCGCGCTCGAACCCGTCCAGCTCGACCAGCAGCTGGTTGAGCGCCTGCTCGCGCTCGCTCGTGCCGCCGTCGCCCCCGCCCCCGCTTCGCGCTCCCCCCACCGCGTCCAGCTCGTCGATGAAGATCACCGCCCGCCCGGACTTGCGCGCCTCCTTGAAGAGGCGGCGGATCCGCGCGGCACCCCTCCCCACGAACATCTCGACGAAGCTCGACCCCGACGCCGAGAAGAAGTCCACGCCGGCCTGCGCGGCGACGGCGCGCGCCAGCATCGTCTTGCCGGTCCCGGGCAGGCCGAACAGCAGCACCCCGCGCGGCGGCTGGGCTCCCAGCGCCTTGAAGCGATCCGGGTCGCGCAGCCATTCCGCCACGTCCATCAGCTCGTCCTTGGCCGCGTCGACGCCCTGCACCTCCTCCCACAGCACCGGCGCCGTCCGGCTCGCCTTCACCGTCTCCGGCTTCGTCGTCCCCATCGTCCCCCGCAGCAGCGTCACGAAGATGGCCAGCAGCCCGAACATGAAGACGACCCCGAAGACCGGGTACCAGCTGAAGGCGAAGTCCTGGATGTTGGCGACGTGGAGCAGGCCCTGGAGTCCCTGAATCGGCATCAGGCCAGGCAGTGTGGGGGTTTTGGCTGCGACCTCCAATCGCATATCCGTCCACGAAGGAGGAAATCGCTAAAGGACGGCGGGGCGTCTAAGGGTCCCGCCGGCGCTCCACCTGGGAGCCGCCGACGATCGCCTCCTCGCCGGAGTCGGCGAAGACGATCCAGGCCTTGTTGCCGCCGTCGTAGTCGGGAGCCCACAGCTTCAGCGTCGCCTCGCGCCCCCACACCGTGCAGCTCTCCTCGCCGACCTCGTCCAGCCCCCGCCAGACCCGCACGAACGGGTTGCCCTCCCACTCCTCGCCGATCGTCGTCGGCTCGCGGTGGCCGGGGTGGACGCGCGTCTGCGGCGGCAGCGTCATCAGCCGCTCCATCACCGAGGACTTGAGGTCGGCGAAGCCGCTGGCCCCCGGGGCCATCGTGCCCCCGACCGTGCCCTTGAAGAGCACGTCGGCGGTGAAGACGTCGGTGCCGTTGACCAGGTAGGCGAGGTGCCCCGCCGCGTGCCCCGGCGTGAAGATCGCCTCGATCTCGAGTCCGTTCGTCGTCAGCCTCTCGCCGTCGTCGAGCGTCTGGGCGACCTCCTCGCCCAGCTCGGCGGCCGCGGCCGGGTGGGCGACCAGCGGCGGGTTGCCGAGCCGTTCGCGGGCCTCCGCCAGCCCGGCGACGTGGTCGAGGTGCGGGTGGGTGACGAGCACGTGGGTCACCTCGATCCCGTCGCGCTCGACCCGCTCCAGCAGCGGCCCCAGCTCGTCGTTGCCGTCGATCAGCACCCCCTTGCCGCTGTCGGGGTCGGCGACGAGGTAGGCGTTCGACAGCCACTGCGGGTTCTCGGTCCGCTCGACGATCACGCGCTAACCATACGGTCTGTAGATCGTCTGGTAGCCGAGCAGCCGGCTCACCGTCTCGAAGGCGTAGCCGCGCGCCCGCAGCGTGTCGATGATCGCGGGCAGCGCCGCCAGCGTGCCGCCGCGGTCGCCGCCGCCGTCGTGCATGAGGACGATCGAGCCGGGCTGCGCGGCGCCGACGATGCGGCTGTAGACCGCGCCGCGTGCCCGGCGTCGTCCAGTCGGCCGGGTCGACGTCCCAGGTGATCGTCCGCATCCCCGCCTGCCCGGCGGCGGCGACCACCGCCGAGTTGACCCCGCCGCCGGGCGGCCGGAACAGGCAGGGTTTGAAGTGGGTGATCGCCTCGATCCGGGCGCTGGTCGCGGCGAGGTCGGCGTAGCCCGGGTAGAAGCCGTGGTGCATCGTGTGGTTGCCGATCTCGTTGCCCTCGGCGAGGATCTTTCGCATCGTGGCCTCGCGCCCCGCCATCTCCTGACCGACCTCGAAGAAGGTGCCGTGGACGTGCTTGTCGCGCAGCACCCGCAGGAAGCCCGGCGTGTAGGTGCTGGGGCCGTCGTCGAAGGTGAGCGCGACGATCTTGCGCCCCCGCGGCCCGTTGGTGTCCAGCCCCGCGGTGCCGCCCGTGCAGCCGACCTCGCGGACGGGGCGCAGGCGGAAGGCCCGGTAGCCCGAGGCGGGGATGCTGTCGACGGCGCAGGCGATCCCGGGCGGCTCGCAGCTGCTGCCGGCCAGCGCCCGCCAGCGGTAGCGCCGCGGCGTAAGGCCGGCCTCCGCCGGCGGCAGCGATACGACCAGCTTGTTCGCGCTCGGCCGCCTCACGAGCGCGGCCAGCGTGTCCCTGCCGATCGTCTCGCCCGAGGCGTTGATCGCACTGAGGCCGATCCGCCGGTGGGGGTCGGCTCCGCCCAGGCACAGCCGCCGCTCGCCCAGCGCGCCGGGAGGGCGGAACGACACGCAGAGGTAGGCCCCGTGGGCGACGGCGGCGACGGAGGGGAACGGGTCGAGGCCGGCGAGCGGAACCGGCGCCGCGGTGCGGATCGTGAAGACGAGGCTCTGCCCGGCCTGGGCCAGGCCCGCCCGCAGCAGGTCGGATCCCGCGCCGCCGTTCGCATCCCCAGCCCCGGCCGCATCGGCGGCTCCCGCCAGCGAGGCCAGGGCGAGCGCGGCGATGCACAGGGTCTTGCGAGAGCGTGCGATGACTGGTTCCAGGCGTCCACTTGATGAAGCCTGTCCATACTAGGACGAAGCATCGCCCCGTCAAACGTGTTGAGAGCAGACGTGAGGGTCAGAGGCACCGCGACGCCAGGCCGACCCCTGGTGCTCCTGGCGATCCTGCTCACCGCGGCATCGATCGCCGCCGTCTTCCCCGCCGCCGGCGCCGCCTCGGCGGGAGGGGCGGCCGACCCCTCCCTCGCTCCGGCCGCCGCCGGCACCCCCTTCGACCGTCAGGGGATGTGGATCTGGTACGTCTCCCGCTCCGACGGCGGCGTCCCCTCCCGGATGATCGCCCGCGCCACCCGCTCCGGGATCGGCACCGTCTACATAAAGGCCGGGGACGGGGGAGGGGCCTGGAGCCAGTTCAGCTCCTCCCTGGTCCAGGCGCTTCACCAGGGCGGCCTCGACGTCTGCGCCTGGCAGTTCGTCTACGGCAGCCACCCGCTCGCCGAGGCCAGGGTCGGCGCCGCCGCCGCCGCCAAGGGGGCCGACTGCCTGGCGATCGACGCCGAGGGCCAGTACGAGGGCAGGTACGCCGCCGCCGACCTCTACATCAGGGCGCTGCGCGCCCGCATCGGCCCGACCTTCCCGCTCTCCCTGGCCGGCTTCCCATATGTGGACTATCACCCGGCCTTCCCCTATTCTGTCTTCCTAGGGGAGGGGGGCGCCCAGTACAACCAACCGCAGATGTACTGGAAAGCCATCGGGACCTCCGTGCGCACCGTCTTCGAGCACACGTACCTCTTCAATCGGCTCTGGGGTCGCCCGATCTACCCGCTCGGGCAGACCTACGACCACCCCGGGCGCGGGCCGGTCAAGCTCTTCCGCCGCTTCGCCGCCAGCTACGGCGGGACGCCCAGCTGGTGGGACTGGCAGGAGACCGGTGGCCGCGAGTGGGGCGCCCTGGGCTCGACCGCGATCGGGCCGGTGGCGGGCTACCAGCCGGTCTTCTCCCAGCCCGTCCTGAGGCGCCGTAGCCGCGGCGACCTGGTCGTCTGGGCCCAGGAGCACCTGCTCGGCGCGGGCCAGGCGGGACTGTCGGTGACAGGGATCTTCGACAGGCCCACCTACGCGGCGGTGCGCGCCTTCCAGAGCACCAACGGACTGCCCGCCGACGGGGCGATCGGCGCCTCGACCTGGCAGGCGCTGCTCAACTTCAGCCCGATCCGCCCGCGCTGGTCGGGTGGCTCCACCAGGGGGACGTCGGGCGGCGCCGCGCCGAGCCGCGCGATCGCGCCGTCCAGGCCGCTCTCCGCCTCGCTGCCCGCCAAGGCCTACGAGATAGATCCGGGACCCGCCCCGTGAGCCGGCGCCCGGCGGGGGCGCTTGCGGGCATAGCCATGATCCTCCTTCTTGCCGTCTCCAGCGGCGGCTGCTGCGCGGCTGCCGGGGGCGCCGCGCAGCGTCTTCGACGTGCCCAAGCCCGCGGTGCCGTTGCGCGACGTGGTGCTCAAGCAGCCGAGCGCCGCCGCCTCGCGGATCGCCGCGACCGCCTCCGTCGCAGAGCTATCCGGTCGGCGACGGCAGCGGGAGCGTGGTCACCGTCAGCGTCACGCCCGCCTGCCAGGCGGTCTGCACGGCGGCCGACCCGCAGCAGGTCGCCGATCTTCCTCGGCACGCTGATCCACGGCCCGGAGATCGACCTGGTCACCGTCCAGATGGACACGCCGGACCAACTCGCCACCGACTGCGGTTTCGGCGCCCAGGCCTGCTACTACAGCGGCCAGAACCAGATCGTGATCAGCGGCGACCCGGCGCCCGGGCCCGATGGGGCCACCCGCGACTTCGTGCTCGCCCACGAGTACGGCCACCACGTCGCCCAGCACCGGCGAGTGCCGGCGCCGTTCCCGGCGGCCATCGACTGGGGGACGGAGCGCTGGTCAAGCTACGAGCACGTCTGCAAGGGCCGGCGCAGCGGGGCCTACTTCCCCGGCAACGAGGGCTCTCGCTACAAGGACGACCCCGGCGAGGCCTTCGCCGAGTCGTTCGCCTTCAACCGCTTCCCGAACGCCCGCTTGAAGTGGGAGTACGTCAGCTCGCTGAAGCCGAACGCCCGGGCCTTCGAGGCGGTCCGCCGCGACGTCCTCTCCCCCTGGCGCAGGCGAAAGACCCTCGTCTTCGGCGGTCGCCTCCCGGACCGCGGTGTCGCCACCGCGATCCGGACTTTCAGGGCGCCGCTCGACGGAAAGGTCAGCGTGCGGCTGGCGGGCTCCGGCGGCTTCCACTTCGAGGTGCTCCTGCGCAACCGCGCCGGCAGGCGGCTGCGCAGCTCGCGCGGGGTCGACGCCGGCCGGGAGATCGGTGTCACCGCATGCGGTCAGGCCAAGATGCAGGCGGGGGTCCGGCGCCTCAGGCACGCCGGCGGGCCGTTCACCCTTGTCGTCAAGGAGCCGTGATCCGCGTCTCCAGCCGGCCCAGGGTGGGCGACTCGATCGCGATCTCGTCCCCGTCGCGCAGCCAGACGCGCGGCTGGCGCACGCTGCCCACTCCCGCGGGGGTGCCGGTGGAGACGATGTCCCCCGGCTCCAGGGTCATCAGCCCGGACAGGTGGGAGAGGAGCCACGGCACGTCGAAGATCAGGTCCGCGGTCGAGGCCGACTGCATCTCCTCTCCGTTCAGCCGCAGCGAGATCTCGATCGCGTCGTGCGCGCCCGCCTCGTCGGGAGTGACCAGCGCCGGCCCGCAGGGGGCGGAGCCGTCGAACACCTTGCCCGACATCCACTGCGGGGTCGCGAACTGCAGGTCGCGGGCCGAGAGGTCGTTGAGCAGCATGTAGCCGGCGACGTGGTCGAGCGCTTCTTCCACCGCCACCTCGTGGGCGCGCCGCCCCACCACGAACGCCACCTCGGCCTCGTAGTCGACCTTGCGGCTGGCGGCGGGGAGCCGCACGGTCGCGCCGGGGGCGGCGAGGGCGTTGCGGAACTTGCCGAAGATCGCCGGACTCTCCGGCACCTCGATCCCGGCCTCGGCGGCGTGGCCGCGGTAGTTGAGGCCGATGCAGACGATCTTCTCGGGATCGACGATCGGCGCCAGCAGCTCGACCCCTTCGAGCGGCTGCCCCTCGGCCGCCTCGTCCACGTCCAGCGCCCGCCGCAGTTCCTCGAGCCGTTGCTCGGCGATCAGCTCCCGCAGGCTGCGGCGACCCGGCTCCCCCAGCGCGCTCCAGGCGTCGATCACGGTGCCGCCACGCAGCACTCCCGCCCGCGGTCCCTCGCCCGAGTCGTAGGTCACCAGTCTCATCGCCGGCAGACTAAGCCGGATGCGCTAGCTTTGGCGACCCGGCCGGTGTCGCAAGGCTCGGCCAAGGCTCTCGGGGGCGTAGCTCAGTTGGTTAGAGCGCCGGCCTGTCACGCCGGAGGTCGCGGGTTCGAGTCCCGTCGCTCCCGCTCATCGAAGTGCCTGCATTCGAGCGTGCTTCAAGCTCATCTGGCGAGGCTCGCCCAGCTCGGCTCGCAGCGCCGCGTAGGTCCGGCGCAGCGCGTGGAACGTGATGCCCTCCGGCAGCGGTGGCCGATCTTCGGCGGCAAGCAGCTCGTTCGCTTTCTCGATCGCGCCGTAGAGGACGCGAGTACGGACGCTGTTGCGCTCGCGCGGCTTCGCTCGGATGCGGCCGGCGAACACGAAGTCGTTGGGTTGGCTCCACTCCGCAGCCATCTTGTGTTCGCGGAGCAACTGCACGAGCTCGGGATCGAGGGTGACGATGACCTTCTCTTGGCCGCAGGCCCAAATGCTCTTAGTTTGGGCATATCGCCATATACACAAAGTTATGGGTCTAACTTTGGTTCTCGTGGGCTTCAGGGGCTAAGTTGGGGAAATTGGCCTGTAATCCAAACTTATATGATTAACTTTGGATATGGATACGAGCACCACTGACATTCCGCCGCGTCGGGGCACCTTGGTCGAGCGAGCCTGGGAGCCGCACATGGAGGCCCTGGGCGGGCGGCAGGCTCGCCGCGGTTTTACCTATCGCGCCTATGTTCCGGCAAAGATCGCCGAGGAGGGGTTCCTTCTCGAGTCTGATATTGCAGCCGCTGCCACAAACGCAGAATTGGCGTGCCGAGACCTGAGCGACGAGCCGCCGAAACTCGCCAATTTCGAGACCCTCGCACGCCAACTCCTGCGAGCGGAGTCAGTTGCCTCATCGCGCATCGAGGGGCTTGTGCTTTCGCATCGCAGACTGGCGAAGGCTGCTTTCTCTCCGGAGATGCACGACATCACCGCCCAGAGCGTCCTTGCCAATATCCGCGCGCTTGAGAGAGCCGTCGACCTCGCCAGCACGGTCGACCAACTGCAACAAGAGCACCTTCTCGAGGTCCACCGGATCCTCTTCGAAGGCACTCGCGACGAGGCGCTCGGTGGTGAGATCCGCCAAGAGCAGAGCTGGATCGGCGGGGCGGCGTCGAACCCGCTTACGGCGGAGTTCATTCCCGCTCCCCCAGAGTTCGTGCCCGAGTTGCTTGACGACCTCTGCGCCTTTTGCAACCGGACGGATCTGCCAGCGGCAATCCAGGCCGCTATCTCGCATGTCCAATTCGAGACGATCCACCCGTTCTTCGACGGCAACGGCCGTGTCGGAAGGGCTCTCATACTCATAATCCTCCGCCGCCGCGGAGTCGCGAAGACCTATCTGCCCCCGGTCAGCCTCGCCCTTGCCGGCGAGGCTGACCGGTATGTCGCGGGGTTGACTAGCTGGCGGGGTGGCAGCGAAGAGGATTGGTACATCATCTTCGTCGATGCGCTGTTCCGGGCCGCAACCGGAGCCTGCCAATTCGCGACCGCGGTCGCGGAGCTGCAAAGCCGCTGGATCGAGCAGACCGGAAATCCGCGTAAAGGCTCGGGTCCCCTGCGCTTGATCGAACTCTTGCCATCGCAGCCGATCGTCAACGTGAAGACCGCGACCCAGCTGCTCGGTGGAAGCGAAGAGCGAGCTCGGCTCGCCATTCGCCGACTCGAGGACGCTGGGGTGCTTCACAGGACGTCCGTTGGGCGCCGAAACCAGGCCTGGGAGTGTGTTGGACTCTTCGATCAGCTCGACCGATTCGAGCGAGATCTGGGGCCGCCGGGGCGAACCCCCCACCCGAGCCACTAATACTTGGGATGCTTGTCCCTGAGAGGCCCTCAGTGCGTCGCCTGCCCGGATATGCCTTCGCAGCGCTTGGAGCAGTTCTCCTCGTGTGCACGCTGCCCACGACGGCCACCGGAGCTGGCTCGATTGCGCGTCCTGAGGCGAGAATCCTGAGCGCGTCGTGGGGTACCGACAACGCGGTCGGCTGCCCGAGCGGCGAACAGGGTCTCGACAACATCCCCGTCACCTTCAACTGGTTCATCCGTCGCTCATCGATTCAGACCACGGACTTCCGAGTCGTGCGAAGCGATGGAAGTATCGCGACCCCGACCTGCGCGCTTCAGTTCCCGCCGGACGAGTCGGACGAGGCTCAGACGGTGAATCTGATCGGCGACTTCGGGGACTCGGAGAGCGGCCCGTCGCCGGTTGCGATTCGCGTTGTTGGGGCGCTGCAGGGGAGGGCCCCCGGAGCGATTCGATGGAGGCAGATCCCGCCCTCGTCGAAGGCCAGGGTAGAGCCGCTGTCCGGAGGCCCCTACATCGTGGACGCGTGGACGCTCACGCCTGCGATCTACCGCGGTGACGCCAACCGTTGCACGGTCGGCAAGACCTTCGTACGCGTGATGTGGTCCAACGGGCTCACGCCGGGGAACCTGGGATCGAGCGAAGTGAGGTACCAGAAGGCCGAGTCCGACACCGCGATGCAGGCGATGCCAAGGCCGAGCAGGCCGAGGCCGGGCGGTAGGTCAAGCTTTCGCCGCAGCGCGACGAACAGCACGGCGGAGAGCGCGACGGCGTCGAGCACGGGGTAGGCAAGGTTGACCAGCTGGCCGAGCAGCGAGGCGCCGCTGGTCGTGATGACCGGGCTGATCACGAGGCTCCAGCTGAACAGGAAGAAGCCGCCGGCGATGAGCAGTCCCTCCGCCGCGCCGCGCAGCTGCGAGAGGCGGCCGGCCGACGTGTGCACCATCGCCAAAAGGCCGCAGGCGACCAGCATCGGCGAGAGCAGGAAGGCCCCGTCGAGTGGCGATGGCGCTTCGGGGGTGATCCCAAAGCCCACCTCATAGACGCTCCAGCCGAGCTGGCCGACCGTCCACGCGGCCATGCCCGCAGTGAGCAGCGACCATGCGATCCAGGCGTGCCGCCGATCGATGGCGTCCTCCTCCTCCGAGCGCTCAGCTGCTGCACGGGCGGAGCGCTCCCTGCTCGCCCGGATCGCGCACGCGACCGTGGCCAGAGCCGCCGCGAGCGTCTCGACGATGTCGTCGAAAGCCGTCCACGCCGGGGCGTCGCCGGCATGCAAGGCAGTCAGCGCACCGAATGCAACCACCCCTGCAAGGCCCACCAGCCACAGCCCGCCCGGCAACGGAAGCCGGCCCAGCTGCGCGAGTGGATTCGCCTGTCTCCGGGCACCTCGGTTAGCTCCGTGCATGGAAGTCGCTTTCTCGGTCGCTGTGGCGAGCACGGCGTGCACGTCTGGTCTTTCACCACTGCGTCGGCACCGGCGGGAAAAAGCTTGAGGAACGTTGAGCGATCACTACGTCGCCCTGCTCCGTTGCACGGTGCAGTTCGACCATGGCTCGAAAAGCCCGCACAGCAAAGTGCTGTAGTACGCTGTCCTACAAATGACCCATGCCACCCGGACCTTTTCCGCACGCTGGGATGCCGATGTTCTCGAGCGCCTCAAGCGGCGCAGCGAGCTTGCCGGGACAAACAAGTCCCGGCTTGCCGAGCGCTACGTCGACGAGGGCACTCGGATGGACGAGCACCCCGGGATCGTCTTCCGCGGGGGGCCGACCGGGCGCCGCGCCGCCCTTGCGGGCGGCCCGGACGTCTGGGAGGCGATGGCGATTCTGAAGAGCAGCGAGGTGCGCGGGGAGAAGGCGATCGCCGCCACGGCGAAGCTGCTCGACCTCACCGAGTCTCAGGTGCGCACGGCGGTTCGCTACTACGGCGCCTATCCGGAGGAGATCGACGAGCGCATCAGGCGCAACGTCGAGGAGGCCGACGAAGCTGAGGCGGCCTGGCGCCGCGAGCAGGCCGCCCTGGCGTGAAGCTGCTGCTCGACGAGCAGATCAGCGGCAAGGTGGCGGAGCGCCTGCGCAAGCAGGGGCACGACGTAGTCGCCACCACGGCCGATTCGACGCTGCGCGGGCTCAGCGACCCCGACCTCTTCGAGGTCGCCCAGGAACAGAGGCGCGCCCTCGTCACCTACAACCGCGCCGACTTCGAGGCGATCGTCCGCGATTACGCCGCAGTCGACCGTGAGCACCATGGCCTCGTCATCGTCCACCCGGTTCGGTTCCCCAGCTGGGAGTTCGCCCGCCTCGCCAGAGCGCTCTCGAAGCTCATCGACTCCCCCTCGTCGGGGAAGAGCTTCGTCACCTGGTTGCAGGATCGCTGAACGCGACACCTGGGTCACGGCGATCGTCTCTGCGAGTGGCTCAATCGGCCGATTCGAGGCGCATCCATCGGGCACTGGTAGTCAATGTAGCTGCTAAGGTTCTGGCATGACGCTACACGTGTACGAGGTGAGCGAAGTCGGTGTTCGAGAACTCCACGACCGTCTGAGCGAGTACCTGGAGCGGGTCGAGAAGGGCACGGAGGTCGTGGTCACGCGGCGGGGCAAGCGCATCGCCCGCCTCAGTGGGATTGCGCCCGGCGATCCGGTTGAGGAGCTCGCCCGTCGCGGTCTGGTCCGCTTGCCGCAGGCGCCGCGGTCCTCGAGGCACGCCCGCGTCGCGGCCACCGGCTCGGTATCCGACCTCGTCGCAGAGCAGCGGCGCTGATCCTCTACTTCGACACCTCGGCGCTCGTAAAGCTGGTCGTCGTCGAGGACGGCTCCGCCGTAGCGGCGGAGCTCTGGAACACCGGCCACTCCGTTGCCTCCAGCATCCTCTCCTACCCGGAGGGCCGGGCGGCACTGGCGGCCGCCCGCCGCGCCTCGCGCCTGACGACCGAGGGGCACGCCCAGGCGCTCGGAGATTTCGAGCGCACGCAAGACGAGCTGCTCGTGCTCGGCGTAGATGAGGACCTCGTGCGAGATGCGGGGCGGCTCGCCGAAGATCTGGCCCTGCGTGGATATGACGCGGTCCACCTGGCAACCGCGCTCGCACTCGGTGATGACGACGTCACGCTTGTGAGCTGGGACGGCGACCTCGGTCGCGCTGCCACCAAAGTCGGCCTCGCGGTAGCGCCGGCCGCCGCTTCGTAGACAGCCCACGCTGCCGACAGTGCCGAGTCGGCTTCCCGGCAGCGAGTCCGCGTCGCAGCACTCTTGATCTCCCGAAGTGTCGTCCGTTTCCGGCTGATTTCCAGGAGCTTTAGCCATTGTCAGCGTGCGTCCACGTACTTCGGTCCCAAGGCGAGCCGTTTCGGGCAGATGTCACGCCGCAGTGGCCGCAGCCACCACCGAGACCTCATCGTGGTCGATCGCGCCACGCCTCTGGGCTCGCGCGGTGACGAGCGCCGGCTTGCACCCGGCCGGCGCGACATCGAGACAGAACTCGATGCCGAGGCTCCTGACCGCATTGATGATCGTGTCGACCTCGGGGTTGTGCTCACCCGACTCGAGCTTCACAACTCGCGGCTGAGAAACCCCGAGCCGCTTCGCCAGCTCCCGCTGGCTCAGCTTGTGCTCCGCGCGATAGCGCAGCAGAGCCGTCGCAAACTCCCGTGCCGGCGCGAGCCGCTGCCACTCGGCCTTGAAGCTGGGGTCAGCAAGCTGCTCCTCGGCAACAAGCGCGTCGAATGTCTTTGTCGAAGCTGTCATCGAATCCTCCTTCCTCCGGCTCCCGCTGATAATAAAGAGGTTATCAACAATCACGGTGTCGTCTGAGGCGCGGGCCCGCCTCAGCCACCGCGCGATCGAAGTCCTTCTTCTTTGGCGCGACAGCGAGAACCACGAACCGACGCCCGACCCGTGCATAGATCGGCCGGACCGCGCAGGCGCCTTGCTTCGGGCGCAACTCAAAGAGATCTACCTCGCCCTTCAGCGACTTCATGTGGGGCGCCGGAAGGTGGGGGCCGAGATCCTTCAGCTTCTGGACAACGTTGTATACGGCCTTACGGTCGCTCCTTCAGCCGCGCCAGCACCTCGCGCATCGTCTGGCTCTCCAGCAGCTCCGCCGGGTTGGGCGGCAGCGCGCCGGCGACTCGACAGGAAAAAGAAAACCCGGCCCACGAAGGGACCGGGTGAATGATGAAGTGATCGTAGCAGGGCAATGGTGGGAGAACCGGAGCCAAGGCCTACCATCATCCGTAGGTCGCTGTCGTTGGAGACGACGATGGCGCCATCGACGCGACCGGTCAGGACATCGGTTAGCAGGTGTGTGGCCACGTTGACATCTGAGCCCTTCTCTTCCCGCCTCACATACGAAACGATGAACGCCGTATCAGGGAGCGGGACGCCAGTTGAACCATCCTGAACGCAGACCGGCCAATTTGGCTTCACGACCTCGGGCTTGCCCGAGGAATCCCTGACGGCAAGCGGGGCATGCTTGATCCGAGAGACGAAGTTTCCAAACTCGACATGATCGACGCTCTCGTGGGTGCGCAGTGCGCGGATGTAGACATCCTGGTCTCGCGCCGAAGACGGATCTCGCGATCCGCCGACTCGCGCCGTGCAGTACACGACTCGGTCCAATTCCGCTCCGCGTTTCCGCCACGAATGCGGAAGCAGCGATTCGACCAGGGAGCGAACATCGAGCCAGCGCCAGCCGACTTGGCCTCGACCGCACAAGCTTCGCGCTCCGTAGTAGAGATTGAAGCCGTCTATGTAGGCGCCTACGCGCACGTCGTTCCGTGGTTCATTCCGGTCACGGGCCCGACGCTACCGCCACGCCTGCGCCCGAATGCGCGCACAGAGAAACGATTCAGTAACGACTCTGCGAAGAGAGACGCGTCCGCCGCTGAATCGCGTTGGCGACGACGCCCAGAAGCGGCGCGCCTGCCCGGCCGAGCTGGTCGCGCAGCCGTTCCGCCGCGTCGCGCGTGGTCAGGCCCATCCGAGCCACGACGATCACCCCGTCGACTTGGCGCAGCAGCGGGAAGGCGTCGGAGACGACCCCGGTCCGACTTGCTACTCGTTCGCGCTGAGCAGCCGGCGTGGATCTGGGCCGAGATCCAGCCTCATGCTCACGGCAGATATCCCGGTTCGCTCCGCCATCCGCTTGAGCCGCTCCACCTCGGCCTTGGCGCGGTTCTCGACAAAGCCCTGACGCCTGTACCAGTCGGTCTGGGTCTTGACGGCGTCCGTGATGATGAAGCGCACCGAGACCTCCCGATTGATGCGCGCCGTGTGCAGGACGGCCGCATCCAGCAGGGCCTTGCCGTGGCCTTTGCCAAGGAACTCTTTGTCGACGCCGATCATCGCGACCCGAATGGCGCCGAAGTCCCCCTGGCGGACCTCATCCAGCCCCTCGCCTCTTTTGCGCTCGCTTACCGTGAGCTTGATCTGGCTGAGAGCCAGCGTGACGTAGCCGAGCAGTCCCCCGGGCGCCACCTCCGCATCGCTCAGCATGTAGGTCGTGCCCGTTCCCGCCTCGGCGGCGATCTCATAGCCGCCGCCTTGCAGAAAGTCACGGACCATCGCCTCACCCGGGTTGGGACTCCCGTCTGACAGCAACCGTTGTACGCAATCGAACCGAGCTACCGCCTCGCGTAACGCATCGCTTGCCGGCGGCTCAAAGCGAGCCACTTTGCGCATTCGGCGCCCGCCTACTTGGAAAAGAAGGCGTTCGCCGATGCGCTGGTCATCGACGCTTCGGCTGCTCGTACGCTCTCTCGAAGTCGGGCTTCCTCGTTGGGAGAAAGCTCTGCCGGCAGCTCCGTGAGGAGGCGCTCGGCATCGGAGCCGGTGAAGGTCACCGGCTCGGCGAGGTTCGGAAGATCAAGCACAGGAGCAGCCATTTCGCCTCTTTCAATCTAGCGCCCGGGTCAAGCCGGAATGCGCTTTGGACACCATGGGCCAGTCATACCGCCCCCCGGCGCACGCATGTGTGACCGGCTGTAACAAAACTGTGACAACCGGCCGAGGCGAGCCGTTTCGGGCAGCCCGCTGGGGCAAAGCCCCCGCTGCGACGCTGAACGAGCCGGGGCAGCCCCGGCGCCGAGCCAGAGCCCTACCGCGAAGCCGGCTCGCTCGAGCTCTCGCCCGACCCCGAGCCCTCGCCGACAGCCGCCCCCGGCGCTCCGCCTGCTCCCCCGGCGCCGGGCCGTAGTACCCGTAGCCGTACCCGTACTTCCCGTACCGCCCGCGCCGTTTCAGCTTGATCGCGTTGGCGACGACGCCCAGCAGCGGCGCGCCTGCCCGGCCGAGCTGGTCGCGCAGCCGCTCCGCCGCGTCGCGCGTGGTCAGACCCATCCGAGCCACGACGATCACCCCGTCGACCTGGCGCAGCAGCGGGAAGGCGTCGGAGACGACCCCGGCCGGCGCCGTGCCGTCTCGGAGGTGATCAGCACCGAGCGCACCTCGTGGTCGACGTTGAAGTAGCGCAGCGAGGCCCGCTCAGAAAAGCGTCCCCGGCTCGTTGGGCCGGCCGATCTCCAACGGCGGGTTTCCCACTGTGCCTGACTTCTTGATCAAGGCTCCGTCGAAGGTCTCCATCCGGTCCGCTTCGACGTCAATCGCTGTCGCCACGTGGATTGCGTCCTTGGGCGCGATCCCGTGGCTCCAGACAAGCTTGCGCGCCTCCTCGGCCATGGTCCGATCCACGTCCACCACCGCTATGTACTCGTGCGCGAAGAACCGCTGGACAGTCTCGGCGTCCTCCGGTGGAATGGGCGGCCTGCCTCGGAGCCACAGCACCTCAGCAAGTGTGAGCGCAGACGTGATGAGCAGGGTCTTGCCCCCTTCGGCAGCCTGGATCACAGGACGACACTCGTTGACCTTGTCGTGCTCCTCCGCGAGCCAGCCGATGAAGGCGTCCGAGTCCCAGTAGCGCTTCTTCAAGACGCCGGCCTGAGAATGCCCAGAACGTCCTCGGGCGTCGGGAGATCTTCCTCGGCGTCAAAGACCCGAAGCTGCTTAACGTCGATGGTGATCTTCTGGCCGGCCTTCGATTCCCGAATCCTCCCCGTACGGCCACTCGCTTTCCCAGCGCTTCCCCGAGCTCGTCGACCGTGATGCCGTCGCCGACGCGGCAAAGCACTTTGTCGCCGGAAAGGCGCTCCCAGACCTGGAAAGTCGGTCGCCCGTGGACGTTCACCTCATCCAGGCGTCCTTCGATGGTCCCAATGCGCGGCTGCGCCTCTCGAGTCAGGACATCGACGTTGGCAACGAGATTCTTGGTGAGCCTGGTCGCTCGCCGTCCGCCACAAACCCGAATCGGCAAGTCGTCGCTCGAAAGATTCGCCAGGTGTTGCGCCTGGGTCAGCGCCTGGTCGGTGAAGTGCTGCGGGCGTTTGGCCTCGCGCTCGATGGTGGCGATGCCTTTCGGGATGGCGTCGAGCAATGCGGCCGTCAGTTGGGGCTCACCGTGAGGCCTGACGGGGAGGACCACGCTGCCGGATTCAACGGCGACGGTCCACGTCACTGCACCCTCCTCCTTGGTCATCGCCCGGGCGACCTCGGTGATCAGCGCGGCGAACGTGCTTGCAGCGGACACGAGGTGGCGCAGCTCTACCTGCTCGGCTCCGAGTTCAAGCCGCAGGTCGTCCGTTTCCGGCTGATTTCCAGGAGCTTTAGCCATTGTCAGCGTGTGTCCACGTACTTCGGTCGTCTGCTCGCGTTTCCTCGCTGAGCCAGCGTAGCGCCCCCCGGCCTGGGGATCGGAAGGGGAGCGTGCAAACCCGGGTCGAGGAGCCATGGGTCAGTCATACCGCCCCCCGGCGCACGCATGTGTGACCGGCTGTAACAAAACTGTGACAACCGGCCGAGGCGAGCCGTTTCGGGCAGCCCGCTGGGGCAAAGCCCCCGCTGCGACGCTGAACGAGCCGGGGCAGCCCCGGCGCCGAGCCCGAGCCCTACCGCGAAGCCGGCTCGCTCGAGCTCTCGCCCGACCCCGAGCCCTCGCCGACAGCCGACCGCGAAGCCGTCTCGCCCGACCCCGAGCCCTCGCCGACAGCCGCCCCCGGCGGCTCCGCCTGCTCCCCCGGCGCCGGGCCGTAGTACCCGTAGCCGTACCCGTACTTCCCGTACCGCCCGCGCCGCTTCAGCTTGATCGCGTTGGCGACGACGCCCAGAAGCGGCGCCTCTGCCCGACCGAGCTGGTCGCGCAGCCGCTCCGCCGCGTCGCGCGTGGTCAGTCCCATCCGCGCCACGACGATCACCCCGTCGACCTGGCGCAGCAGCGGGAAGGCGTCGGAGACGACCCCGGTCGGCGCCGTGTCAAGGACGTCGCTTGAGATGCCAATTTGGCATCTCAAAGTCGTGGTCGACGTTTCAAGCCGATACGGCAGGCCGAGCGCCGAGGAGGGAGGGGCTACTTCTTCGGGGCTGGGGGCTTCGGCGTCAGCGGAACCAGGTTCGTCGGCGCTGGCGGGTTTTTGGGCGTGTTCTCGGGGGTTTGCGATGCCTGCCCATCGCCCGGAGAGATCTGTGGGCGGGGGCTTGGCCTGCTGGGTCGCCGCGGATTCATTTGCCCTTGGTCTTCTTGGCATCCGGTGGCGCCAGAGGCACGAGCTTCGTAGGCGCCGGTGGATTCGTCGGGGTCTTCAGGGCGCTCAAGGCACCCTCCTGAAGGCGCTTTCCGTTGGACTCACTCATGACTACAAGGTACCGGGTCCTTCGGGCACCAGATCGATTCGAGCAATCTGGTGGGCTGCGATGTAGACGCCGCGTTCGGGCTCGGCGCGTAGGGCAAGACTGCGGATGCCGCGCTCATCCTCCTCGACCGTGCACAGCGCCTCGAGATAGATGTCGTGGGGTTGAGGGGTCTGGCCCACGGCCGAGCGCCGGCCGTAGATCCCGCCTACCAGCCGTGAGGCATCGGCGCTGTGACCGACCAGCTCGACGATCACCCAGACGCCGTCCTTGCGCCAGCGCTGGTACGCATAGTCGAAGGCATCCCTGGCCTCTCCGCCGCCAAGACCGGCAGCAAAGAGATTGGGAGGCCCGTCCTTTGACTCCACGTTGGCCAGGTAGCGATTCAGGCAGATCCCGACAACGATCGGGACGCCCAGCAGAACGACCGCAACGTAAGCGCTGATTGCGCCTACGTGGTTGACCCAATCCTCTGGAGGTCCCACCGTTTTGACCAGGTGCGCGGTCCAAAAGCCGAATACGAGGTGGACGATCAGCGTGTAGGCGAGAGCCCGGAGCGCGAGTTCGAGATCACTCCGCGAGGAGCGTGCCGAACGCGCGACGCTCAGCTCCGCGATGATGAACCCTGGCATCAGCAGGGCGATCGCAGCAAGGATGGAAGCGGCGGTGCTAAGCATCCTTCGTTCCCATCAGACTGCCACATCGAACGTCTGTTCGCATGCAGCCAGCTTCGCACCGGCGGCGGACGGAAACGGCTGTCGCGATCGACGAGCCCGAGCGCCGACCCGCGGAAGGCCTACGCGCTCGACGTCTCAAGCCGATACGGCGTAGCTGATCGTCTCCCGGACGCCCATGCCTAGCGCGTCGATGATTTCCTGAAGGCGCTCCACGCCCACGCCGGAGTAAAGGGAGGCCTCCCAGCGCTGGACCTGCTGCTCTTGGAGGCCGAGCCGCTCGGCCAGGGCCTTCTGGGTCAGGCCGGCGGCGATCCGCGCCTCGATCAGAGCTATGGGGAGATCGCGCAGCCCTTCGATCTCACGATGATCGACACGTCCATCGCGCAGATCCTCATAGCGCTGGATCTGCGCGCGAAGCTCCTCTGCCTCGCTCTTGAGCGAGGCGCCCATCGCCTTGTGGATACGAGGATCGACACCCTCGCTGGGTGCGGCCTTCCGCTGTGCTTCGATGGCCTCCTCGAAGCGACGAAGCTCTGCTTTGGCGATTCGGTACTGACGCTCGTTGGCGATCACGCCAGAACCTCCAGATCGATCTCGACGATCCCCTTCGGCTCGCCCGTGTCGCGGTCGCGCTGGAATGCGGCTTCCAGCTCGGTCCAATCTGCCTTGTGGACTCCGGGTGGCAAGTTCCCTCTCTCGTCGAAAGGCGGAATCACGACACAATGCTCTCGTTGTGTTGCACCTTACCACGACAGGACCGGTTTGGAGACCGGAAGGGGAGCGTGTGAACCTGGGGTGGAGGTGCCATTGGCCAGTCATACCGCCCCCCGGCGCACGCATGGGTGACCGTCTGTAACGAAACTGTGACAAGTGCCCTCGGCGAAGCCCCGGGGGGAGCAGCCGGGCGAAGTTCGGCCCCGCAGCGGCGCTTCGAAACGGCTCAGTCGGCTGCGGCTCCGCTCAGCGCCGCGGCGAGCTGCTCGTAGATCTGACTCGCCCGCTCCGGGCGGATCGTCGGCTCTCGCCGAGCGAGGTAGCCGGCGAGCATCCGCCCCGGGAGGACCACGACGCCCCGTGGCGGGCCGGCACCGACCCGACGAGCCATGCCTGGGTGAACACGAGGAGCGGCTCCACCTCGAGCCCGGTGATCCGCTCCAGCAGCTTCTTCTGCGCGTAGGCCTGCTTGAGCATGTCGCGGTCGATCCGATCGACCCGTACGCGACCCCGGTGGCTCTTGGTCTCGATCGTGAAGACGCCGCCGGGCCCGACCACGATGTGGTCGACGTTGCCGCGCCCGAGTGAGACGTCGTGGATCGCGTTCCACCCCTGGCCGGAAAGCTCCTCCAGGATCGCCCCGACCGCCTCCTCCCCTCGGCGCCCGGAGCCAACGGTCGATGACCGGGTCGAGCCCGCGGTAGGCGAGAAGCATCCCCGATCGCCGCCAACTCGACGAGGATCAGGGCGAGGCCGTGGAAGCCGAACACCGGCCCCGCCACCGGACCGCGAGGGCGCAGATCAGGACGAGAAGCCGAACCGCTAACTGGACGGCGTGCGAAGCGCGTGCTGCCCCGCCGCGCGCAAGCTGATCCGCCCTACCGCGAAGCCGGCTCGCCCGAGCCCTCGCCGACAGCCGCCCCCGGCTCCTCCGCCTGCTCCCCCGGCGCCGGGCCGTAGTACCCGTAGCCGTACCCGTACTTCCCGTACCGCCCGCGCCGCTTCAGCTTGATCGCGTTGGCGACGACGCCCAGAAGCGGCGCCTCTGCCCGGCCGAGCTGGTCGCGCAGCCGCTCCGCCGCGTCGCGCGTGGTCAGACCCATCCGCGCCACGACGATCACCCCGTCGACCTGGCGCAGCAGCGGGAAGGCGTCGGAGACGACCCCGGTCGGCGCCGTGTCGACGACCACGAGCTCGTAGCGCTCCTTCAGCCGCGCCAGCACCTCGCGCATCGTCTGGCTCTCCAGCAGCTCCGCCGGGTTGGGCGGCAGCGCGCCGGCGACGATCACGTCAAGCTCGCGCTCCCCGCCGCTCGCCCCGTTGCTCCCCACGGCGATCCGCCGCTGCTGGATCGCCTCGTCCAGCTCCACCTGGTGGGTCAAAAGCTCCGACATGCCCGGGCCCATGCTCAGCCCGTGCTGCTTGGCCAGGGTCGGGTTGCGCAGGTCGGTCTCCACGATCACGGCCTTCGAGGAGGTCGCCGCGACCCGCGCCAGGTTCCAGTAGTTGAGGGGATAGGAGAGTCGCCTGTCCGGCCGAAAGGAACCTGGCTGTTTGGCTCGCATCGGGGAACCAAGCGGGGTGAAGTCGGGAGAGCAGGGCGACGATCGAGACGAAGGCGATGCCGGTGCCGACGGCGGCGACCATGCGGCGGGCGCTCCTGGAGCCACGGATGAAGAGGGCGAGGGCGAAGACGCCGAGGTAGGTGGCGACGCGGGCAAGGTCGGCGGAGGTCTTGTCGACACTCTCGGTCCAGGTGAGGCTGAGAGCGGTCCAGGCGACGAAGGCGGCGAGGAGGCCGAGCGCACACCAGGCGAGGGTGCCGAGGCGGCGACGGGGGAAGGCGCCGATCAGGATTCCGGCAAGAACGATCCACCAGACGGCGATCCCGACGTGGTCGTGGACGAGCGGGTCATAGCCGCCGCCCTTGAGGCCGAGGTAGGCGATGAGGCCGAAGCCGAGCAGCCAGGTCGAGACGGCGTTCCAGTCGATCCGTCGAGGAGGCGACGGGCGCGGGACGAGTCCGGGCGGAAGCGACTTCCATCTGACTTCATACGTGAGCGGGAGGAGAGGCTGACGGCTGTCAGCAATCCGATGCCAGTTTCGTATGAACGGGCATGAAGGTGATGAGGCTGGGCTCGAATGACCGTAGCGGTGCTTAGCACAGCATGCTTTCCGCGGCCGCGGGCGGGCGAGTCGTACCGCCGGGCAACTCTGCGGTCAACCAGTACACGGAGACGTTCCCGTCGCCAGGTGGTGATGCCACGCGACGGCAAGGGAACGATCGCCTGCCAAGGTCTTGGGCACGCGAAACGCGCAGCCGGCTTGAGGCGCTGGGACCAGACGGGAGGGCGGCGGCGGCTCTCGCAGCAGAGACGGCGCCGAGTCGGCGCACGAGAATGAGGCAGGACGAGCGGACGGCGGTGCACGCAAAGGTGAGCGAGCCGAGTGGTTCCTCGGGGCTGAGCGAGGTGATTGGCGCAGGCGACCGGCTCGTCGTCATCGGGTGGAACGGGCCTGCTGGTGCCGATTGTGATGTAGGCGACCGTTATCTTCACGCTGATCTATCTGTTGCGTCGCAAGCGGGAGGCAACCTAGTTCAGTGAAGGACGCAGCGACCACAGACATCAGATCTTCGGTAGCGCCAGGCTTTGTCTGCTTACTTGTGGCCGCTCGTAGTTGCAGTTGCTCAGGTCGTTGCAGCCATGCCAGCTGCTGACGCTCGTCCCCTACAGACAGGAGTTTCGTACGTATCTTCGACGGAACCCGCCGCCTTCCAACATGTAAAACTCGCGGGTGCAAGCTTGTCCAGACGGCAATCTACTGGCAATCGGTTGCACCGCAAACTGAACCTGCAGATTGGCGGCCCAGCAATCCGGCCGATCCGAGTTACAACTGGCAGCCGGTCGACATTTGGGTAACGAGGGCCGTGGAGGAGGGGTTGACGCCTTTGTTGCAGATTCGCGGAGCTCCGGCATGGGCTCAACATTGCCCCCACAGTGTGGCGGGGGACGCCCGTGCGATCCTGATCCTGCAGCGTTGGCCGCGTTCGCAACCGCGGCAGCTCGCCGCTATAGCGGGCAGTTCGGTGGACTACCACACGTTCGATACTGGCAGGGGCTGGACGAGCCCAACCTCAGCCTCTTTTTCAACCCGCAGTTCAAGAGTGGGAAGCCCGTATCGCCGGGCCTGTATCGAAAGCTGATCAATGCCTTCTACTTCGCGATCAAGTCAGTTGACCGGTCGAATTTGGTTCTTGCGGCCGGCCTCGGTCCGATCCAGGTTCGCCATCTGACGATCGGGCCGATGCGCTTCACTCGCCTGCTTCTCTGCATGACTGGCCGCGCAATCCGCATCCGCACGCGAGGCAGGTGCGGCGGCGGCGTTCACTTCGACATCTTCGATATCCACCCCTACACGACAGGAGGCCCAACCCACAAGGGCCGCGCCGACGACGTCGAGCTGGGGGACTGCCCAAGCTGAGGACCTTGCTGCGGGCCGCCGATCGCGCCGGGAGGATTCACGGGAAGTTCCGGCACACGCCGCTCTGGATCACCGAGTTCTCCTGGGACTCGAAACCGCCGGATCCCGGCGGGCTTGCGATGCGGATCGAGACTCGTTGGGCGGCGCAGGCCCTGTACCAAGCTTGGAAGGCCGGCGTCAGCCATTTCTTCTGGTACAGCCTTCGCGACGATCCAACCGGGCGATCTGCCATTCAGCGAAACGCTCCAGTCGGGCCTCTACTTCCGCGGATCGACGGTCGCCGAGGACCGGCCGAAGAAGGTGATGTACGCGTTCCGCTTCCCGTTCGTCGCGTTCCCGCGACAACGGGATTTCAAGTTCTGGGGCCGCACGCCGACCAGCAGTGGCGGCAGGGTGTCGATCGAGGTTCAAGACCATGGGGCGGCTGGCGTCACCGTGGCGAGCTCGCGGGCGGACGCGAGCGGAATCTTCGATGGCGAGGTGCCGGCTCGGAACGGGCAAAAGTGGCACGGGACGGTGAGGGCTCGCTACCGCGGGCGAGACGGCGATCCCGTTCTCGCTGCACGACGTCAAGGACTTCTACCAGCCGCCGTTCGGGAAACCAGTCGGGTAGGACGGAGGACCTGCGGTTCAGTCGCGTCATTACTGTGATTCCCAGGAGAAAGCGACGATGAAGGCCGACTACGACAGCAAGGCGAACGCGATGTCGATCGATCTGACCGGCGCTGCGAGCTGGGAGTACTGCGAGCAAGTCGCCGATCGGGTGAACGTAGCCATTGCCAACGGGCGCCCCGTCAATGTCGAGATCCTCTACCCGACGAAGGGGATCGACGAGCCGCTGCGCGCCGCCGCCGAGCGCTACGAGCTCGACGCCGAAGCCCTGATCGCCGCCGCCCGGGCCGCTCTCGCCGCTCCCGACCGCGTGGTGACTTTGGACGTCGCGGTCCGCGCCGCGGCCTGAAAGCGGCGGGTGGGCGGTCGGGGGATCTTACCGTCATTTTTCGGTGTAAAATGACGGAGCTATGTCCCTGCCAAGCCTGTCACGCATTTACCGCCTGCCTCAGCGACAGCTTCTTCCTGTTCGGACTGCGCGGGGTCGGCAAGAGCACCTGGATCAGGGAACAGCTTCCGGACGCGCACCGATTCGACCTGCTCGACGAGGGGCTCTACCAGGGCCTGCTGGCCGATCCCGCGCCGTTCGCCGGCGAGCTTCGCCGCCTCGACCCGGGGAGCTGGGTCGTGGTCGACGAGATCCAGCGCCTGCCCGGCCTGCTGAACGAGGTTCACCGCTTCATCGAGGAGCGTGGCCTGCGCTTCGCGCTGCTCGGATCGAGCGCCCGCAAGCTCCGCGCCGCCGGGGTCAACCTGCTCGGGGGTCGCGCCCTCTGGCGGGAGATGTTCCCCCTGACCCCCGAGGAGTTGGGTGAGGACTTCGACCTCGATCGCGCCCTGCGAGGTCGGTGCGCTCCCCCTGGTGCTCGGTTCCGACTCGCCGGAGGAGACTCTGCGCGCCTACGTCCAGCTCTACCTGCGCGAGGAGATCAAGGGCGAGGCGCTGGTGCGCAACCTCGCCGGGTTCGCGCGGTTCCTGCCCGTCGCCGGCCTCTTCCACGGCCAGCTCCTCAACGTCGCCGGCGTCGCCCGCGACGCCGGCGTCGCGCGAACCACCGTCGAGGGCTACCTGGACGTCCTCGAGGACACACTTCTCGCCCGACGCTGCCGGCCTACGAGGCGCGCCTGCGCGTGCGCGAGCGCAAGCACCCCAAGCTCTACTGGATGGACCCGGGCGTCGCCCGCGCGGCGAAGGGGGTGCACGGCCCGGTCGCGCCGGAGGAGGCCGGTCCCTTGCTCGAGGGCTGGGTCCACACCCTGCTTTGCACTTACATGGCCGAGCGCGAGTTGGCCGAGGAGATCGCCTACTGGGCGCCGGCGGAATCCAAGCGGCTCGAGGTCGACTTCGTCCTGCGCCGCGGCTCAGAGCTCTGCGCCCTCGAGGTCAAGGCCGCCCGCCGCGTCCATCCCGGACAGACTGGCTGGACTGCGCGCGATCGGGGAGCTGCCCGGGCTGCGGCGACGGATCCTGATCCATCGTGGCGATCGACCGACGAGGACGCGAGGACGGGATCGACGCCTGGCCGGTCGAGACCTTCCTCGAGGCCCTCGAGGGAGACGACCTTTGGCGCTGAGCTCGGCGACACGAGTGGCCGGCCTCGCCGGCATCCTCGGTGGACGGGCCGTCATGGTTGACGTGATTGGAACTCGCTCCGACTTCGAGCGGCCGCTGCGCGTTACCGAATTGACGCAGTCCCGTGCGCCACAGGTCATATTTCCTGGTCTATGGTGGTGGCTGTGGAAAGCGCGAGAGCCAGCTGGAACGATGCCCGCCTCGATGACCTGTCGGGTCGGGTCGATGACCTCGGTCGCCGGATGGACAACGGGTTCAATCGGGTTGACGAGGACATCCGGGCGCTGCGCACCGAGATAGGCGCTCGCTTCGAGGCCTCCGACGCTCGCTTTGACGCCTTTCAGCGCACCATGCTCCAGCTCGGCGGCGGCATGATGGTCACCTTCGTGGTCGGCTTCGCCAGCATCCTGATCGCGCAGCTGGCTTAGAACACGATCGCTGGTTTCCACTGGTATTGAGCAACGCGACGTGACCGACGGCCGTATTACCGGCGCCGGTGGTGTTGCCCTCCATTGCGGCGTTCCCTACGGCGTGTTGCCCCCACCGCTGGTGGTCAGGTACAGCGCCCGGTAGCCGAAGCCGGAGTTGGCGCCGGCGTTGCTTTGCTGCAGCGCGTAGGCTCCGAACCCCGCACTGCTGCTCCGGGATAGCCCGCGACATCGTGCCTCGCGGTCTATGAGCAAAGGTGGGACGATGCAACCGCTGTCCGCCAAACCGGTTACTGGTGGCATTACCGAATTGGCACAGTCCCGTGCCCACAGGTCACATTTGTTGGTCTATGGTGGAGCTGTGGAGCGAGCGAGAGCCACCTGGACCGATCAGCGCCTCGACGACATGGCGCGCCGCATGGATGACGGTTTCAACCGGGTCGACGCGGACATTCGGGCGCTGCGAGGCGAGATGAACTCCCTGCGAGGCGAGATGGGCGTCCGCTTCGAGGCCTCCGACGCCCGCTTTGACGCCTTTCAGCGCACCATGCTCCAGCTCGGCGGCGGCATGATGGTCACCTTCGTGGTCGGCTTCGCCAGCATCCTGATCGCGCAGCTGGCCTGAAGCTGCTGGCGGCTTCAGAGCGCCCAGAGGAGCAGGGCGGCCGGCACGACGTTCGCCGACTTGCCGAAGTCGAGCTCGTCGCGGCTCGCCACCAGCGACGGCCGGCCCGGCAGTGCCCGGGCCGGTGCGGTCGCCTTTCGACGGTCAAGATGGGCCCAGTCGGCGACCTCGACCGCGTCGATCCGGTTGCGGGGCCCGCAGACGAAGTCGATCTCCCCGCCCCGGCGCGTTCCCCAGACATGCAGCCGCTCGGGCGCGATCATGTTCTCGGCGCTGCGCTCCCGCGGCTCGTAGCGCCGGTACAGCGCCAGAGCCACGGCGTTCTCCACTTCGGCGTGACGGTCGCGCGGCAGGCCGACCCGGTTGGCCGTGATCGTCTGCAGGAGCGGGTCTCCGAAGTAGACCTTCTTGTCCTTGGCGACGTCGCCGCTTCCGGAGTCCTGCTTCCAGAAGTAGAGGACGAGTGCGAAGTAGTTGACCGCCAGCAGCTCGACGTAGCTCTGCACCGTGCGGGGATCGTTGCGATCGCCGGCGCGTCGGCGCGGGCGCCCAAGCGGCACGGCCATCTCACGCGCCATCTTCGACCAGCTCAGCTTCGATCCGAGCGACCGCATTATCCGCTCGAGCAGCGCCTGGGCGGCGGGGATCGAGGCGCCGCGCCGCTGCACCTCCTTGACGAGGGAATCCCAGAGAACTCTCTGCACCTCCTCGCTCGGCTCGGCGCGGCCACCGGCAGCCTCGGCCACAGCCGCGGGCAGGCCGCCGAACAGCAGGTAGCGCTCGAGAGTGCGTTGGAGGGCCGGAAGGTGAACGCGCGCCGCGAACAGCGCCTCGCGGCCGTCGGGCGCGAGGACCTCGGCCACGGTCAGGCCGAGGCCAGGGGGGATCGTCGGGTCCAGGGCGCGAGAGAAAGCGACGAAGTCCTGCGGCATGACGAGAAAGTCGCGTCCCGGCCCGCGCCGTCCCGGCAGGCGCTCGGCGGCGCCCTCGGCAAGGTCCGCCGCGGAGGAGCCGGTGCAGACGACGACATGGCGGTCGATGCGCCCTTCGTCCCACAGCGCCTTCACCGCGGTCTGCCAGCGTCCTGCCGCGGTCACCTCGTCGAGCAGGATCAGCTGTGGCCCGCCCCGCCCCGCGGCCAGCTCGAGGGCGCGGTTGACGGATTCGACAAGCGCCGAGGGGGGCTGGTCCTCGAGCAGATCGAGGGAGAGGTAGACGACCTGCCGCGGCTCGGCGCCGGCGCCGAGCGCGCGGCGGACCAGCAGCTTCAGGTCAGTCGACTTGCCGGCCTGGCGCGGTCCGCGCAGAATGTGGACGGCGGGCGCACCGAGGTCGATTTCGTCGACCTGGGGGGTGGCGAGGCGCACTGGGCTGGCTTCAAGGCGGCGCAGGTGAAGGTCGTCCGCCTCCCAGCCGGAATCGGTCCACCACGGGTTGAAGCGGACGATCTGTCCGTCGCTCAACATAGGGGGCTAGATTAGCAATCAAACGCGCAAAATACCCCGTTCTCTCGATGAGATGGGCGCCGCGGCCTGAAAGCGGCGGGTGGGCGATCGGCGTCACCGAATTGGCACAGTCCCATGCGCCACGGGTGACATCTACTGCTCTACCACGATGCCGCCGAAGTTCGTGCCGACTCCCGCTTTGAGGCCATGCAGGCTCGCTTCGACGCCTCTCAGCGCATCATGCTCCAACTCGGCGGCGGCATGATCGTCACCTTCGTGGTGGGCTTCGCCAGCATCCTGGTCGCGCAGCTGGCCTGAAGCTGCCGGCTATCGTCGCGGGGCGAACTGAGGGGCTCCGCTTAGCGAGCGGCTCGTCATTCGCCCGGAGCCGCTTCAGTGCCGGTGAGGGCAGCGACGTCGGCGCGGTGGTCGAGGCGTTGCGGCTCGACCTGCTGCCCTGACTGTCGTACTGCTTAACCGGGGGAAAAGATGGCCCAAATCGAGGATGTAATGGGCCTTCTCGCCCAGTTAGGTTGACCCGATGCCGAATACGTCTCGTTTCATTCGCCGCCCCAGTCCATCCTGCGCAGCGCGATCCAGGCGCCGGACTCCTCGCCGCGCCCGGCTCGGGGCCCTGGCCGCGATGACGGCTGCGGTCGCCCTGCTCGTGAGCAGCGCTGGGGCGATGGCGGACGATCCGGTGCGGCTCTCGGACGTCCACTCGGCCACCGCCGGCTCCTCCCCGGCCAACCTCACCGCTGTGGGCAGCACACTCTTCTTCACGGCCGACAACGGCAGCAGCGGGCGCGAACTGTGGAAATCCGACGGCACGCCGGCCGGCACCGTGCAGGTCGCTGACATCAACCTCGGCCCCGCCGGCTCCAACCCCGGGGGCCTCACCAACCTCGCCGGCACCCTCTACTTCTCCGCCAACGACGGCACCACCGGCGCCGAGCTGTGGAGCTATGACCCAAGTGGAGTGGACGGTCCGCAGCCGGTCGCCGACATCCGCTCCGGCTCTCTCGGCTCCAACCCCGCCGGCCTCACCGTCGACGACCTCAACGGCACCCTCTACTTCTCCGCCAACGACGGCACCACCGGCGCCGAGCTGTGGAGCTATGACCCAAGTGGAGTGGACGGTCCGCAGCCGGTCGCCGACATCCGCTCCGGCTCTTTCGGCTCCAACCCCGCCGGCCTCACCGTCGACGACTCTCCCGGCCCACATCAAGGCACCCTCTACTTCTCCGCCAACGACGGCACCACCGGCGCCGAGCTGTGGAGCTATGACCCAAGTGGAGTGGACGGTCCGCAGCCGGTCGCCGACATCCGCTCCGGCTCTCTCGGCTCCAACCCCGCCGGCCTCACCGTCGACGACCTCAACGGCACCCTCTACTTCTCCGCCAACGACGGCACCACCGGCGCCGAGCTGTGGAGCTATGACCCAAATGGAGTGGACGGTCCGCAGCCGGTCGCCGACATCAACCTCGGCCCCGCCGGCTCCAACCCCGGGGGCCTCACCGTCGACGACCTCACCGGCACCCTCTACTTCTCCGCCAACGACGGCACCACCGGCGCCGAGCTGTGGAGCTATGACCCAAGTGGAGTGGACGGTCCGCAGCCGGTCGCCGACATCAACCTCGGCCCCGCCGGCTCCAACCCCGGGGGCCTCACCAACGTCGCCGGCACCCTCTACTTCTCCGCCAACGACGGCACCACCGGCGCCGAGCTGTGGAGCTATGACCCAAGTGGAAAAGACGGTCCGCAGCCGGTCGCCGACATCCGCTCCGGCCTCGCCGACTCCTTCCCCGGGGGCCTCACCGACGTAGGCGGCAAACTCTACTTCTCTGCCGACAACGGCAGCAGCGGGACCGAGCTGTGGAAGTCCGACGGCACGGGACCGGGGACGGTGCAGGTCGCCGACATCAACCTGGTTCCCGTGGGGTCTCCCAGTGTCTTCAACCTCACCGAAGTCAACGGCGCCCTCTTCTTTACGGCGAACGCCGCCGGTGCCGGGGTCGAGCTGTGGAAGTCCGACGGCACGCCGGCCGGCACTGTGCCCGTCGCCGACATCAATCCCGGCGCCGCCGGCTCCTTCCCCGGGGGCCTCACCGACGTCGCCGGCGTCCTCTACTTCTCCGCCGACAACGGCACCGACGGGGTCGAGCTGTGGAAGTCCGACGGCACGCCGGCCGGCACTGTGCCCGTCGCCGACATCAACCCCGGCGCCGCCGGCTCCTTCCCCTTCAACCTCACCGACCTCAACGGCACCCTCTACTTCTCCGCCGACAACGGCACCGACGGGACCGAGCTGTGGAAGTCCGACGGCACGCCGGCCGGCACTGTGCCCGTCGCCGACATCAACCCCGGCGCCGCCGGCTCCTTCCCCGGGGGCCTCACCGACCTCAACGGCACCCTCTTCTTCTCTGCCGACAACGGCACCGACGGGACCGAGCTGTGGAAGTCCAACGGCACCACGGCGGGAACGGTGCCGGTCAAAGACATCAACCCGGGCCCGACCGGCTCAAACCCGGGTTGGCTGAGAGACAGGCTCGGAATTCTGGGTGGCGAGCTGCTTTTCTCCGCCGACAACGGCACCAACGGGACCGAGCCGTGGAAGACCGACGGCACCGCGGCGGGGACGGTGCCGGTCGCTGACATCAATCCTGGCGCCGCCGGCTCCAACCCGATCGGCTTCGTCGGGCTCAACGGGTACTCGTTCTTTGCCGCCGACGACGGCACCCACGGGGTCGAGCCGTGGAGGACCGACGGCACCGCGGCCGGAACGACGCTGTTCGAGGACCTCAATCCCGGCCTGCCGTCATCGTTGCCCTTCGGTCGGACCGTCTCCGGCGGCACGATCTTCTTCACCGCCAACAACGGCACCGACGGAACCGAGCTGTGGAAGTCCAACGGAACCGTGGCGGGAACGGTGCTTATCAAGGACATCTTCCCCGGCCCGACCGGCGGAATGGGAACCATATTCCCAGACGTCAACGTCGACAGCACCCACTACTTCGCAGCCAGCGACGGCGTCTCCGGCTCCGAGCTGTGGAAGTCCGACGGCACCGCGGCGGGAACGGTGCCGGTCGCCGACATCAACCTCGGCCCCGCCGGCTCCAACCCCGGCAGTTTCATCACCATAGGCACCACCCTCTTCTTCACCGCCAACGACGGCACGGGGCTCGGTCCGCAGCTCTGGAGCCTGGTGACGCCGCCGCCCCCCAACCCCGACGCCGACGGCATCGCCGACGATGTCGATCCCGACCCGGGCACCGCTTCGATTTCATTCGACGACGGGACCGGCACCTCCGGGACGATCGTCGACCGGAACGGGCTCGACGTGACGATCACCGACGCCGCGGCCCCCGACGGGGTGTGGGTCACGGTCGGCTCGGGCGCCGGCCAGGCGACCTTCTCGGTCTGCGGCGGCTTCACCGTGAAAGTCTCCGCCGGCGGCAAAGCGGCGATCACCTGCGGCAGCGTCACCGTCGACGTCGTGCAGGGCGCGGCGGAGGTTTCGGTCGGTGACGGCTCGGTCGTCGTCTCGATCTCCGAGGGAGCGCTCACCAAAGTTTCGGACAATGGCGACGGCACCTTCGCGGTGAAAAACCTGGGCGACCAGCCGGTGACGGTCAGCGTCGACGGCAACGAGCAGACGGTCGACCCCGGCGGCTCGACCCAGGTCGAGCCGCCGCCCGCCGACGTTCCCCCGACCGCGGTGGACGACTCGGCGAGCGTCAACAAGGACTCAGGCGCCACGCCGATAGACGTCCTCGCCAACGACACCGACCCCGACGGCGGCCCGATCGAGGTCGTCTCGGTGACCAACGGCGCCCACGGCGGCGTTGCGATCGCCGGGGCGGGCGTCGGCGTCACCTACCAGCCCGACCACCACTACTGCGGCATCGACTCCTTCACCTACACCCTGAACGGCGGCTCGGCGGCCGTCGTGTCGGTCACGGTGAGGTGCGGCCATCACTTCGGGCACAGGCATCGGCACGGCTCGCACGGACACGGCTCGCACGGGAGCGACCGACACGACAGGCGTCGCTAGCAGCATCGCCGACGCTCTCCAAGCCGACCGGGGCGGCGAGGTGACTTAACTTGCACTCGACGTAGCTCTGCACCGTGCGGGGGGCCGCTGGCGAGGCCTCCACCAAAGTATTGGCGATGGACCGATCGGCTTCGCCTTGATAGAAAGGTGCCAGATTGGACAAAAAGGCTTGCGCGTTGTCGCTCTTTCCTGGACGGACGTTGTACAACGCGTAGCCCGGCAAGGGATACTAAAAAATGAGTAGTCGGCTAGACTCGACCCACGGAGGCGCAATAGTGAGCGACGCTGGCGGGCTTATCGAAGCCGGAGGGTTAGCGAAACCGTCGGGGGACGAGTCGGTGCACCGAGTGGTGAGGAGCCGCTATCGCGGCCGCGACTACTTCTTGCGCAGGGTGCTGCTGGTCGCCGACATGCTCGGGTTGTGGCTGGCGGTGGGGGTGGCGATGGCGATCTCCGGTGAGCGCAGCGCGACGTTCGCGGATTCGCTCTGGATCCTGCCGACGCTGCCCGCCTGGGCCTTCCTGTTCCGGACCTACGGCCTCTACCGCCATCCGATCCGGCGCTTCGAGCCGACCTACCTGGACGACGTCTCCGCGCTCTTCCACGCGCTGGTCATCGGCACGCTCGGGCTCTGGCTCTTCTACAAGGTGATGCCGCCTCCCCAGCTGAACTTGGAGGAGGTGGTGATCTTCGGGATGCTGGCGCTGCCGCTGATCGCGACGCTGCGCGCCGCGGCGCGGGTCGTCAACCTGCGGATCCAGGGGCCGGAGCGGGTCTTCGTCGTCGCCCCGCTCGAGGACGTGAAGGTGCTGGGGCGCAAGCTCCACAACCACCCCGAGTACGAGATGGAGCTGGTGGGGGCGGTGACCGGGGAGGGCGCCTCCGAGGAGCTGGACCTGCCGCTGAGCGCCAGCCTCGAGGACATCGAGCGGCTGCTCGCCTCCCACCGGATCGACCACCTCGTCGTCGAGCTCGACTCCAGATATATGGCGCAGGGGAAGGTGGTGGAGCTGATGCGGGCCTGCCACCGGGAGGGGGTCCGGTTCGGCGCCTTCCCCAAGGAGAAGCAGCTGCTGCTGCCGGGGGTCGAGATCAACCACGTCGAGGGGATGGGCTTCCTCTCCTACCACCCGCCGGTGCTCTCGCGCACCTCCGCGGCGATGAAGCGGGGCATGGACGTCGCCGTCTCCGCCCTGCTGCTGGCGCTCTTCGCGCTGCCGATGGCGCTGATCGCGGCGGCGATCAAGCTCGACTCGAAGGGCACGGTCCTCTACAAGCAGGTGCGGGTGGGCAAGCACGGGGAGCGCTTCCTGCTGTTCAAGTTCCGCACGATGGTCCCCGACGCCGACCGGATGGACGCCGAGCTGATGGCGCGCAGCGTCGACCCGGACTGGCTGGTGATCGACGACGACCCGCGGGTGACCCGAGTGGGGCGCTTCCTGCGCCATAGGCAGCCTCGACGAGCTGCCGCAGCTGTGGAACGTGCTGAAGGGGGAGATGAGCCTGGTGGGGCCGCGGCCGCTGAGCGAGCTGGACGACGAGGGAGTGCGCGGCTGGGGGCGCCACCGGCTCGACCTCGTCCCGGGGGTGACCGGCTACTGGCAGGTGCTCGGCCGCAACGACATCCCCTTCCGGGAGATGGTCGAGATCGACTACGCCTACGTGGCGAGCTGGTCGACCCTGCTGGACCTGAGGCTGCTGGCCCGGACCATCCCGGTGGTGCTGCGACGCCGCGGGGCGAACTGAGCAGCGCCCGCAAGCCCGGTCGGGAGCCCATTGCCCCCTTCCCGGGGACCGGGTTGGAGGAGCGGCTACCCTCCGCCCGGATGAGCGGGGACTTTGCTGAGGTTTATGACGAGCAGGTGTGGAACGTGTATGGGTTCTTTGCCTACCGGGTTAGCTGTAGGAGCGATGCCGAGGACCTGACTCAGCACACCTTCGAGCGGGCGCTGCGGGCGTGGTCGCGCTTCGATCCGCAGCGGGCGCCAGTCGGCGTCTGGCTGCTGGCGATCGCGCGCAATCTGCTGGTCGATCACTACCGGGCCGGCGCGTCGTCGCGGCATCGGTCGGTGGACGAAGTGGACGAAGAAAACCTTGGGAGCGAGGAGGCCGAGCCGGACCTGGGAATCGATCCGGAGCTGGCCGCGGCGTTGGCCTTGCTCTCTCCGCGCGATCGCGAGATCATCGCGCTGCGCTTCGGGGCTGACCTGACCGGGCCCGAGATAGCCGAACTGACCGGCCTCAGCCTGGCCAACGTGCAACAGATCCTCTCCCGCTCACTGCGGCGGTTGCGAACAGCGCTCGATGCGACTACGAGCACCGAGGAAGTCAACCGATCTCGTGCAAGCGCTGAATGAGCTGACTTCCCCTGAAGCCAGCGAGGACGAGGGCCGAGTCACCCTTGAGTATCTGGTCTGTGCCAGATGCCCTATTGCAGCAGTACCCGGCAGCGTTTCAGCAACTCCTCCATGGTCTTCGGGCGAAGGGTTCCGAGCCGGCGGCTGAGCCGCTCGTGGGAGATTGCCCGAGCTGCTCGGGCATCGCGAAGCTCCGCTCTTTCAATCCCCCCTCCGATGCGGGGACTTCCAGGTGGAGCGGACTACCGAAATCGGTGCGGGTGAGCGGGACCGCGAGAGAGAGGCCGAGGCTTGCGCGGTTCAACTGATCGACGGAGACGATGGCGAAGGGTCGCGGCTTCGCCTGCTCGGTCCCACGCGTCGGATCGGGGTCGGTCCAGTAGACCTCGCCCTGCTGAGGGCGAGCGGCTACCACTCAGGGGTTGGAGCGTCGAAGGCCGCTTCAATCTCGCGACTTTCCGCGCGATAGGCGGCGAGCGCCTTGGGGTCACTAGCCAGCTTCTCGAACCCAGTCTCGATTTCGACCAGCATCGCCTCCTCGTCGGCGGCGCTTACGAGCTTCATGACAACGTCGCCGGCAGACTCGCCGCGACGGGCGGCAAGTGCTTTCAGGCGGTCGCGAGTCTGGGTCGGAACCCGGATCGTGGTGGTGTCGGTAGCTGCCATGTAGATAAGAAGTCTACAAGACGAATCTCAGTCCGCAAATCCAGCCTGTCTTGACGGCGTCATTGGGCACTGGTGCCCAAACGGGGATCAATCGACCGCTCTAGTCCACCCGAGCTACGGGAAGACGGTCTCTCCCGTCTCGTCGTCGACCACCGAGATCGCCACCGCGGGGCAGGCCTCGGCGGCCTCGAGGATCAGCTCGAAGGGGCCGTTGCCGATCACCACGGCGGTGTCGTCGAGCCGGAACACCTCGCGGCGCGATCTCGACGCAGTCGCCGTGGGCGCTGCACTCGTTGGGGTCCACCACCGGTACGTAGGTCATGCCGCCTCCTCTTCTTCCCTGCTGTCTTCGCTGGCCAGTGAGCCGCCTCGATCCGCCGCCGCAGCGCCGGGATGGCGCGGGGGCGGCCGACCGCCAGGCCGGCGACCGGGGCGCCCCCGCGGGTGAAGACGGCCTCGAAGTCGCGCTCGCCGGGGTCGCCCTCGACGACGACGCCGTCGGCGTGGTGGGCGTGGCCGACGTACTGGATCCGCAAGCCGTACTGGTCGCTCCAGAAGCTCGGCAGCGGCGGGGTGCCCGGGTACTCGCCGAGCATCGCCCGCGCGGCGGCGACGCCCTGCCAGGCGGCGGCGTCCCAGTGCTCGGTGCGGGCGTGGACGCCGAAGCGGGGGTCGAAGGGAACGGAGGCGTCGCCGGCGGCGAAGACGCCCGGCAGGCATGTGCGGCCCGAGGTGTCGGTGCGGACGCCGGTCTCGTCGAGGCCGCTGCCGCGCAGCCAGGCGGTGGCCGGCGCGGTGCCGACGCCGACCACGACCGCGTCGCAGGCGACCGTCCCGCCTCCGGCGAGGACCAGCTCCTCGACCCGGCCGTTGCCGCGGGCGCCCTCCAGCATCGCGCCGGTCATCACACGGACCCCCTCGGCGAGGTGCAGGTCGGCGAACCAGCCGCCCACCTCCTCGCCGAGGATCGGCGCCAGCGGGGTCTCCAGCGCCTCGATCATCGTCACCTCGACGCCGAGCCGGCGCGCGGTGGCGGCGACCTCCTGCCCGATGAAGCCGGCCCCGACGATCGCCAGCCGGGCGCCGGGCGCAGCTCCTCGCGCAGGCGGCGGGCATCGGCGAGGGTGCGCAGGGCGTGGACGTTCTCGTAGCCCTCGAGGAAGGGCAGCCGCCGCGCCGCGCTCCCGGTGGCGATCAGCAGCTTCTCGTAGCGCAGCTCGGCGCCGGAGTCGAGCGTCACCCTGCGAGCGCTCGGGTCGAGCGCCTCGGCGCGGACGCCGAGCAGCAGCTCGACCCGCTTCTCCTCGTACCACCAGGCCGGCCGGTAGGCGACCGCCTCCTCGTCGATCGTGCCGGCCAGCAGCTCCTTGGAGAGCGGCGGGCGGTCGTAGGGCGGGTCGGGCTCGGCGCAGACCATCCGCACCGGCCCCTCGTAGCCGCGCCTCCGCAGGGTCTCGGCGCGCGCGCTGCGCCGCGAGCCCGCCGCCGACGATCAGAACTCCTTGGTCTTCCATCATGCCTCCTCTGGGACTGGGGATCTGGCAATCGGGGCGCCGCGCTGGTGGGCGGGCAGTGGGATCGGGCGGTGGTCGCGGGCGCCCTCGTGCGTCCGGTCCTTCGAGCGAGCGCGCTTGGCGCTGCCCGAGAAGACGCGGTAGACGAAGAGGCCGCCGATCACCGGCGCCGTCATCAGCACCCACCAGCGGAACCACACGGTCGAGGCGTCGGTGCCGGCGCCGAGCGCGTGGACCAGGCCGAGCAGGTAGACGACGACCGTCGCCCGGTGGGCCTTGCGCCAGAGCCGCGCGCCGATTCGCTTGCGGGCGTAGAAGCTGAGGCCGAGCAGAGCCGCCAGGTAGCCGCCGACGACGCCGAGCCCGGTCCACACGGGGCGGAAGCCCATCGTGAACGGGCACGGTGACGCCGGAGACGCCCGGGATGCAGCCAGGGGTCGCCGAGCAGGGTGATGCCGTGGACGGCGATCGCGACGATCCCGGCCAGCGCCGTGTGCTCGTGGATCGCCATCAGCTTGCGGGAGAGCCCGGGGCGGCGCATCACCTTGCCGGCCATCGCCAGGCCGAGGCCGACCGAGATCGTCACCAGGACGAGGGCGACGAGGCCGGAGGCGCGGCTGGCCAGCCACCAGCCGTGGGTCTGCAGCGTGGTGGAGGCCGCCGCGTTCATGCGGTCGCCCCCTCCGCCGCCGGGGGCTCGGGAAGGCGGATGCGGGGCCGGGCGCTGAGCGGGCCGACCGTCTCGACCCGGCCGCTGTCGTGGACGAGCAGTCCGCCGCGCTCGGCGAGAATCTCGCGGCCGCCGTCGGGGCCGGAGAGGAGCGCCGCCTTGGAGAGCGTCTCGGCCTCGACGGCGGTGTCTCCCAGGGCGGTGACGCCGATCAGCCCGGTCCAGGCGGGCTCGCCCGTGGAGGGGTCGAGCAGGTGATGGGCATAGCGGCCGTCGGGGCCGCGCCAGATGCGCACGTTGAGGCCCGAGGTGGCGACCGCGCCCGAGCCGAGCTTCAGGACGAATGCCTGCTCGCCCGTCAGCGGGTGCTCGACGAAGACCTCGTAGGGCTGGACGAGGGCGTCCGGGCCGCCGATCCGGATGTCGCCGCCGCAGTCGACGATGAAGCGCGAGTAGCCGCGCAGCCGGCCGGCGATCAGGTCGGCGGCCAGCCCCTTGCCGGCGCCGCCGGTGTCGAAGCGGACGCCGGGCGGGCGGGAGATCGTTCCCGCCGCGTCGTCGACCTCGAAGCGGCGCCAGCTCGCCTCGGGGTTGGGACTCGCGGCGTGGCGGGGCGGCGCCTCGGCGAGGGCGGCGCCGAGCGGCGCGCCCGGCACCCCCGCCCGCGAGGCGACGTAGCCGATGGACTCGATCTCCTCGACCAGGGTCGGGTCGACCAGCCCGTCGCTGCGCTCGGCCGCCGCCAGGCCGGCTTCCACCGCCTCTCGCAGCAGCTCGGAGGCGGGGACGCGTTCGCGCGGGTCGGCGTTCAGCGCGCACAGCTCGCTGTCGGGTTTGAAGCGGGACAGCGCCGCGTCGAACTCGACCACGAACTGCCTGGCCTTCTCGGCCGCCGCCGGCGCCGGGGCCATCCCGGGCCCCGGCTCGCCGATCAGCAGCCGCACATGGGAGCCCATCGCATCGAAGATGACGTCGTGCTCGCCCATGGTCAGGATGCGCCGGTCGTGACGGGAGCGTAACCGGAGGAGGAGTACGAGCCGGCGACCGCCCCGCTGCTGGTGACAGTGGAGCGGCCGGGGGTCGGGACGATCGTCGTGACGACGCGGCGCTTCACCACCTGTTGCACCAGGACCGGCCGGGGCGGCGGCGACTGGGCCGCGCTGAGCTGGTAGGTGAGGAAGGCGAACATCATCGCGAAGAGGGCTATCGAGCTCCAGACGACCAGGGCGGGACCGGGCCGGCGGCCGCGGGGCGCAGGGACGCCCCGCGGAGCCGGCCGGGCGGGGGTATCGGGAGGAAGCTCAGTCACCGTGATCGCCGCCTTCGTGGTCGCCACCCTCACCACCACCGGCCCCGCCGGCGCCGCTGGTGTGAGTCACCACTGGAGCGCTGCTGCCACCGCCACCGCCGCCACTGCCGCTGGTGTGCGTGACGACCGGAGCGCTGCCGCCACCGCCACCTGAGCCGGCGTGTGAGCCGCTGGTATGGGTAACGACGGGCGCTGAGCCGGAGCGTCGGGGCTGCGGCCGATGCGCCGCTGGAGGCAGTCGTCACAGGGGCGGAGGAAGAGGAGTAGGAAGGCGCGGAGCCGGTCGAGGAGGCGCCGGTGGTGGCGCTGCCGCTCGACCGCCGAGCCCGCGTAGGAGCCCGCGCCTCCCGCCATGCCCGCGCCGGCGCCAACCGGGTGCTTCGGCTTGACGTGCTTGGTGACGTGGATCGTCCGCCGGATCACCTTGGTGCGAACCAGCGGCTTGGCGGCGATCGGCGCCGACTTCTGGTGGCCGGCGCTCAGCGCCAAGCCGGTCAGGCCTCCGAGCCCGACGATCGTGGCGCCGGCTGCGATGCGTGTCTTCAGGTTCTTCACGACTTCATACCTCCTGGCCGAATTGCACTCGGCAGTCTCTGGGAGGGCGGTGCAAGCGCCGCCCAGGCGCAGGTAAAGAGACGGCAAAACCTCGATGCCGTCCGCGAGGGGCTCTGAGGCGCAGCGTTTACAGTTGCGTGATGGCGATCCAGTCGGCGCCGGGCGGGCGGATCCTCGTCGTCGAGGACGAGGACTCGATCTCCCAGCCCTTCGCGGAGGCCCTGCGCCGGGCCGGCTTCGAGCCGCTGGTGACGCGGACCGCGGCCGGCGCGCTGGAGCTGGCGGGAGACGCGGAGCCGGATCTGGTGATGCTCGACCTCACCCTCCCCGACGGCGACGGCCGCGACGTCTGCCGCGAGTTGCGGCGCCGCTCCGACGTGCCGATCGTGATGCTGACCGCGCGAGGCACCGAGATGGACCGGATCGTCGGCCTCGAGCTGGGCGCCGACGACTACGTCGTCAAGCCGTTCAGCGCCCGCGAGGTGATCTCGCGGATCCGCGCCGTGCTGAGGCGCAGCGCTCCGCGCGACGGAGCCGGCGCCGAGCAGAAGGCGATCCGGGTCGGCGAGCTCGAGCTCGACCCGGCGGCGCGCGTGGCCCGGCTGCGCGGCGAGGAGCTCGACCTCTCGCGCAAGGAGTTCGACCTGCTCGCCGAGCTGATGCGCAACGCCGGCCGGGTGGTCAAGCGCGAGGACCTGATGTCGAAGGTCTGGGACGTCAACTGGTTCGGCTCGACGAAGACGCTCGACGTCCACATCGGGTGGCTGCGGCGCAAGCTCGGCGACGACCCTGCCCACCCCACCTACATCGAGACGGTGCGCGGAGTCGGCTTCCGCTTCGCCGCGCCGGAGGTCGAGGAGCCGTAAGCCTCCGGGCCACCTTCCTGCTGGCGCTGGCCTACGTCCTGCTGCTGGCGCTGATCGCCCTCGGCGTGCCGCTGGCGGTGAGCCTGCGCGACCGGGTCGACGCCGAGGTGCGGGGCCAGGCGCGCAGCCAGGCCGACGTGGTGGCGGCGAGCGCGTCGGAGCTGCTCGGCCCCGGCCAGCGGCCGGCGCCTCCGCAGCCTCGTCCACGTCTCCGCCGACAGCGTGCGCGGCCGGGTGATCGTCGTCGACCGCCGCGGCCGCCTGCTCGCGGACTCCGCGGGGGCGCCGGCCGGGCGCAGCTACGCCGACAGGCCGGAGGTCCGGGCCGCGCTGCGCGGCCACGGCGAGCAGATCACCCGCAACAGCCAGACCCTCGGCACCGAGATCCTCGCCACCACCGCGCCGGTGCTCGAGCCACGGCCGCATCGACGGGGCGGTGCGGGTCACCCAGAGCGTCGCGGCCGTCCACAAGGCGGTCCGGACCTCGATTCTCGACCTCGCGGCGCTGGCCGGCGTCGTCCTGCTGCTGGGCATGGCGGCGGGGGCGGTGGTCGCGCAGCAGATCGCCCGGCCGATCCGCCGGCTCGACCGGGCGGCGCGCAGCGTCGCCACCGGCGATCTCGACTCGACCGTCGCGGTCGAGGGCAGCACCGAGCAGCGCTCCCTGGCGCGCGCCTTCAACGAGATGACCCAGCGGATCAAGCGGCTGCTGCGCGTGCAGCAGGATTTCGTCGCCGACGCCTCGCATCAGCTGCGGACGCCCCTGACCGGTCTGCGGCTGCGGCTGGAGGGCCTCGGAGAGCGGCTGGGCGGCGAGGGCCCGGACGCGGAGGAGCTGGAGGCGGCGATGCGGGAGATCGACCGGCTCTCGCTGATCGTCGACGAGCTGCTGATCCTCAGCCGCGCCGGCGAGCACGAGCTGCCCGCGGAGCGGGTCGACCTGGGCGACGCGGCGGCGCGGGCGGCGGAGCGCTGGCGGCGGAGCGCGAAGGAGCGGTCGATCGAGCTGGAGGCCCGCGACGCCGGCGAGCCCGCCCACGCCTGGTGCGCGACGCACGATCTCGACCGCTCGATCGACGCGCTGCTGGAGAACGCGTTGCGGTACTCGCCCGACCGGCTCGGCGGTGACGATCGAGGCCGGCCCCGGACTCGTCGAGATCCTCGACCGCGGGCCGGGGCTGGAGCCGGGCGAGGAGGAGGCCGTCTTCGACCGCTTCAGCCGGGGCAGCGCCGGGCGGCGCGGGCCCGGCGGCACCGGCCTCGGGCTGCCGATCGCCCGCGAGCTGATCCGCCAGTGGGGCGGCGAGGTGACGCTTTCCGGTCGGGAAGGCGGCGGGACGCGGGCCTCGATCCGTCTCCCCCCGGACGCCGGCGGGGAGGAGCGGCGATGACTTTGCCGAGCCTTTACCGGCCGCTGCTTAAGGTCGAGCCCATGAGCCAACCAACGCCAACGCAGAGGCGGGCGTGAGGGTGCCGGCGACGGTTCGCTGGCTCGGTTTGGCGCTGCTCGGCATCCTGGTCGCGGCCGGAGTCTCGATTGCGGCCAGCCGCCTCGCCAGCCAGCAGATCGGCCTCGCCTCGGAGCCGATCTCGGCGGGGGATGCGCTGGCGCCGGCAAAGCGAGCGCTCGCGAAACCTCCCAAACCCGCAACGCACCGGAAGAGCAAGCACCGGCGGACGACGACAACCACCACGCCGTCCCCGCCGGTGACAACCGCCCCGCCCCCCAGCCGGCGCCTCCGGCCACGGTCCCGGTACCGCTTGCCCCGTCAGGCGGCTCGGGCCACCCGAGCGGCGACGGAGAGCACGGTCACGGTGGGGGGCACGCGGACGACTGATCAGTCGTCGAACTCGGCGGCGCGACCGGCGCCGGAGCCGCTGGCCCGGGTGACTATCGGGGGCCGGGTGCTCGAACTTGTGCGCAGCGCGATGGGCTGGCTGACAGGGGTGGCGGTCGCGCCGCTGGCGCTGGTGACGACGGGCGCCGAGCCTGTACCGGCGGCCAGCCGTTGGGTTGCGACCGGAACGCCGTGGTTGGTCCCGAGCGCAACCCCGCCCAGGGCGCCCAGTCCCAGGACGGTCGCACCTGCCGCAATCTTCGCTCTTCGGTTGGTCATCGATTGCTCCTTCGAAATCGGTCGACCCATTCTGCGCCCGGCCGGGTAACGCGCTGCCCAAGCGAACGCCAAGAGAAGGTGAAGCTCGCGGGGTGGCGCTAGGCGGGCGCGCGTCCGGCTTCGGCTCGTCGCACCAGGTAGCGGCGCAGCTCGTCCGCCCCCCAGACGATGAAGGGGAAGGGGAGCAGGATCAGCAGGTCCTTTGCCGGCAGGGCCGCGGTGCCGAGCAGCTCGTGGAAGAGGGGGGTGTAGACGAGCACCGCGGCGAGGATCAGCTCGAAGGCGATGCCCCAGAGCAGCATGCGGTTGCTGAAGACCCCGATCGAGCGCAGGGAGGCCCGCTCGGTGCGCGAGGCGAATGCGGTGCCGATCTGCGCGACGACCATCGAGAGGAAGGTCATCGTCGTCGCCTGCAGGTAGGCGTGGTGGAGGGGATCTCCCTTCCCGACCGGGTCGCCGGGGTGCCAGCCGGCCTTCAGCAGGACGTAGAAGAAGGCGCCCATCTCCAGCGCCGCGGCGATCAGGCCGAGGAAGAGCCAGGCCCGGGCCAGCATCGCCCGGCTGATGATGCCCTGGGACCGCGGTCGCGGCGGGCGGCCCATGATCCCCGGCTCGGCCCGCTCCTGCCCGAGTGCGAGGGCGGGGAGCGTCTCGGTGCCGACGTCGAAGGCGAGCAGCTGGAGGATCGTGAGCGGCAGGGGGACCGCCCCGCCGGCCAGGGCGAAGACGAGGAAGGGCGTCACCTCCGGCGTCGTGTGGGCGAAGATGTAGACGATGAACTTGCGGATGTTGTCGTAGATCCGCCGCCCCGCCGCCACCGCGGCGACGATCGTCGCGAAGTTGTCGTCGGTCAGCACCATCGTCGCCGCCTCGCGGGCGACGTCGGTGCCGGAGCGGCCCATCGCGACGCCGATGTCGGCACGGCGCAGGGCGGGAGCGTCGTTGACGCCGTCGCCGGTCATCGCCACCACGTGGCCCTCGGCCCGCAGCGCGTCGGCGATGCGCAGCTTCGCCTCGGGCGTCGCCCGGGCGAAGATCAGCTCCTCCTCGCCCGCCAGCAGCCGGTCCAGCTCCGGCTCGCTCAGTCGGTCGAGCTCCTCCTCGGTGACCACCGTGGGCTCGCCACGGGCGATCCCGATCCGCCGCGCGATCGCCGCCGCCGTCAGGCCGTGGTCGCCGGTGACGACGATGATCCTGATCCCGGCCTCGTGGCAGCGGGCGACCGCGGCGGGGACCTCGGCGCGCGGCGGGTCGATCATCGCCACCAGGCCGAGCAGGACGAGGTCGCGCTCGGCCTCCTCACGGCGCTCGGGCGCCCCCTCGCCGAGCGGCCGCTCGGCGACCGCCAGCACCCGCAGGCCCTGGTTGGCGTAGCCGTCGACGAGCGCCTCCAGCCGCCGCTCCTCGTCGGGGCCCAGGGGAACCGTGCCGCCGCCGGCTTCGGCGCGCCGCCGGCAGCGTGGCAGCACCGCCTCCGGCGCCCCCTTGGTGTGGACGGCCAGCGAGCCGTCGCGCTCGTCGACCGTCGACATCAGCTTCAGCACCGGGTCGAAGTGGAACTCCTTGCGCCGCCCGTCGGGAGGGCCGCCCGCCTCGACCCCGAGCCGGCGTGCGGCCAGCAGCATCGCCACCTCCGTGGCGTCGCCGCCCGGCTCCCCGTCGTCGCCGAGCCGCGCGTTGTTGCAGGCGGCCATCGCCTCGGCCAGTGCGCGGGCCCCCTCAAAACCCGTTCCGCTGTTCCTTTGCCCCGTTATATGGGGCAAAGGAACAGCGGAAGCTGGGTTTTCCTCGTTGGCCCGGGCCTCCAGGTCTATCTCCTCGCCGGCGGCCCAGACCCGCGTCACCCGCATCCGGTTCTCGGTCAGCGTCCCGGTCTTGTCGGTGCAGATGACGTCGGTCGAGCCGAGCGTCTCGACCGCGCTGAGGCGCTTCACCACCGCGCCCTCGGCGGACCAGTCCGCGCACCCCGACCGCCAGCGCCAGGGTGATCACCGGCAGCAGGCCCTCGGGCACGTTGCCGACGATCAGCCCGATCGCGAAGACGACCGAGTCGCTCACCGAGAGCCCCGCCGCGAAGGTCGCCAGCGGCACGAAGGCGATGCCGCTGACCAGCGCGATCGCGGCGATCAGCCAGGCGACTCGGCGCACCTGGCGCTCCAGCGGGCTCTCCTCCGGCTCCGCCCGCTCCGAGAGCGCCGCGATCCGCCCCAGCTCGGTCCGCATCCCGGTGGCGAAGACCAGCGCCCGGGCCTCGCCGCCGGTGCAGCTGGTGCCGCTGAACACCAGGTCGCGGGAGTGGATCGGCGACCTGTCGGTCTCGACCAGGTCGGCCGAGCGCATCGCCGTCGCCGACTCGCCGGTCAGCGTCGACATGTCGACCTCGACCGCCCCCTCGATCAGCCGGGCGTCGGCGGAGATGCGGTCGCCCTCCTCGATCGCGAGGACGTCGCCGGGGACGAGCCGGATGGCCTCGACCTCCTCGACTTCGCCGTCCCGCAACGCCTTGGCGCGCGCCGGCAGGTACTCGCGCAGCGCCTCGACCGCGCGCTCGGCCTGCTGCTCCTGCGCGAAGGCGAAGGCCGCGTTGACGAAGATCACCACGACGACGGCGATCGCCACCGGGACGATCCCCGCCGCCGCGGCGAGGCCGGCGGCGCCCCACAGCAGCAGCGCCAGGGGGTGGGTGAACTGATGCGCCAGCTCGCGTGGCCAGCGGCGGCCGCCGCGGCGGCGCAGCTCGTTGGGCCCGTGGGCGAGGAGGCGACGCTCGGCCTCGCGTGCCGAGAGGCCGCCGCGCGAGGCGCGCAGGTCGCGCAGCAGCAGGTCTATTCGTTCGTTGGGGTCGAGTGTCGAGCCGGGCGCGGTCAACGCTCAATCTTCCCCGAGCGTTGCTTGCCCGGCAATCCTCCAAATTGCCCGTTTGGGCGGAGGAAGCTCGCGGTAAAACACGGATGGCGGGGGGTCTGGATAGGGCTTAGATGGATGTCATGCACTCCCACGACGGTTACGGGGGCGAGGGTAACCTCGTCGCCATGCCCACTGAGCGCTCCTCCGCCGAGGGCGTCGAAGCGACGACCATCGTCTTGGCCGACGACCACACCGTCGTGCGCAGCGCCCTGCGGATGCTGCTCGAGGCCGAGTCCGACTTCGAAGTCGTGGCGGAGGCGGGCGACGCGGACACCGCCATCCGTTACGTGCGCGGGCACAAGCCGACGGTGCTGATCCTCGACCTCAACATGCCGGGGCGCTCCAGCCTGGAGGCGATTCCCGACATCGAGGAGGCCTCGCCCGAGACCGAGATCGTCGTGCTGACCATGCAGAACGAGCCGGCCTTCGCCCGCAGGGCGCTGCAGGCCGGGGTGCGCGGCTACGTGTTGAAGGAGGCCGCCGACGCGGAGCTGGTCCAGGCGGTGCGCAGCGCAGCGATCGGCGACACCTACCTGCAGCCCGCGCTCGGCGCCCGCCTCGTCGCCGAGTCGGACTCGCGCCGGGCCGACGACCTCAGCGAGCGCGAGCGCGAAGTGCTGCGCCTGATCGCGCTGGGCCACACCAACGCGGAGATCGCCGAGCGGCTCTACCTCAGCATCCGCACCGTGGAGAGCCACCGCGCCCACATCCAGCAGAAGCTGAGGCTCTCCAGCCGGGCCGAGCTGGTCCATTACGCGCTCGAGCGCGGCATGGTCGAGACCTAGGCTGCCCAAATGTCTACCCGGGGCGGTGAGTGAGTGGCGCGGCCCAAGTTCGTCGAGGTAGCGCCCCTGCCGCTCGAGCGGTACCGGGCCCTGCTCGGGCCGGAGTACGAGCGGTTCGAGCGGATCGCCGAGCGTGCCCGGGACACCTTCGCGGGCCGGGCGATCTGGCACGTCAACTCGACGCAGCGCGGCGGCGGCGTGGCGGAGGTGCTGCAGTCGATGCTGCCCTACGTGCGGGGGGCCGGCGTCGACACCCGCTGGGTCGTCCTGCGCGAGAGGCCGGAGTTCTTCACCGTCACCAAGCGCCTCCACAACAACCTGCACGGCGACCCCGGCGACGGCGGCGAGTTGGGCGAGGAGGAGCGGGACTTCTACGAGAAGACCCTCGAGGACAGCGCCCGCCACCTGACTCGCCTGATGCAGCCCGGCGACATCGTCTACCTCCACGACCCGCAGACGGCCGGGCTGGTGCCGGCGGTGCGCGACGGCGGGGTGAGGGTGGTGTGGCGGTGTCACGTCGGGGTGGACGAGCCGAACGACCTGGTTCGCCGCGCCTGGGAGTTCCTCCGCCCCTACGTCGAGGCGGCCGACGCCTACGTGTTCTCCCGTCGCCAGTACCTCTGGGAGGGACTGGACAGCGAGCGGGTGTGGGTCGTGCCGCCGTCCGTCGACCCCTTCTCCCCGAAGAACCAGGACCTGGAGCCGGCGGCGGTCGAGGGGATTCTGGGCAAGATCGGCCTCGGCGCAAGCGTGCCGGAGACCGCGCCGACCTTCACGCGGAGGGACGGGACGCCCGGCAGGGTGGAGCGCCGCGCCAAGCTGGTCCAGGAGGAGCCGCTGCCCGAGGGGGCACGGCTGGTCGTCCAGGTCTCCCGCTGGGACCGGCTGAAGGACCCGCTCGGGGTGCTCGAGTGCTTCGACCGCTACCTCGACGACCCGGCGATCCACCTGGCGCTGGTCGGCCCCGCCACCGGGGCGATCTTGGACGACCCCGAGGGCGCCGCCGTGCTGGAGGCGGCCGTCGCGGCCTGGCAGCGGCTGCCCGACGACAGCCGCCGCCGTGCTCACCTGGTCAGCCTGCCGATGTTCGACCTCGACGAGAACGGCGCGATGGTCAACGCGATCCAGCGCCGCGCCGACGTGCTCGTCCAGAAGAGCATCGCCGAGGGCTTCGGGATGACCGTCGCCGAGGGGATGTGGAAGGAGAGGGCGGTGGTCGGCAGCCGGGTCGGCGGCATCCAGGACCAGATCGTCGACGGCGAGTGCGGCGTGCTGATCGACGACCCCGGCGACCTGGAGGGGTTCGGCCTGGCGGTCCGCGGCCTGCTCGACGACCCGGCCCGGGCCGAGCGGCTTGGGAAGGCGGCGCGGCAGCGCATCAGGGATGGCTTCCTCAGCGTGCACCGGTTGATCCAGTACGTCGACCTGGTCGCCAGCCTCGAGCCGGTCGGCGTCTAGGTCGATCCCGTTCAGCCGTGCGGGCAGATCACTGCCCGCCCGTCGAGGCTGCCCTGCCGCATCCGCTCGTAGGCCTCCTCGACCCGATCGAGGGGGAAGCGCTCGACGTGGGCGCGGATCTTGCCGGCCCGCGCCAGGTCGAGGACCTCCATCAGCTCGACCCCGCTGCCCCAGTAGGGCAGGGCGAGCTGACACTCGAAGGGGAGGGCGCCAAAGGCGTACTCGAGTTTCCCCCCGGCCAGCCCGACCACGGTCAGGTGGCTCTCGAACCGCACGATCTGCGCGGCGAGGGCGAGGGTGTCGTCGGCGCCCACCATGTCGATCACCAGCTCGGCCCCGAGGCCGCCGGTCAGGTCGCGGATGGCCTCGACCGCGCCGTCGCCGGGTTCGAGCGCCTCGTCGGCGCCGACCTCACGCGCGAGGCTGAGCTTGTCCGCGGACGTATCGACGGCGATCACCCGGGCGGGGCTGAGGGCACGGAGGATCTGCACGGCCATGTGCCCGAGGCCGCCGACCCCGATCACAACCGCGGTCGAGCCCGGCACGAGCAGGCCGAGCGAGCGCTTGACCGCGTGGTAGGGGGTCAGGGCCGCGTCGGAGAGCGGCGCCGCGTCGCGGGGGTCGAGGTCGCCGAGCGGCAGCAGCAGGCGGGCGTGGGGGACGAGCATGTACTCGGCCATGCCGCCGTCGAGGCCGAGGCCGCCGCCGAAGGCGCCGATCTCCGCCTGGCGCTCGCAGTAGTTCTCCGCCGAGAGGCGGCAGGAGCGGCAGCGGCCGCAGCCCCAGGGGCCGTGGACGGCCACCGCCTCGCCCTCGGCAAGGCCCTCGACGCCGGCGCCGAGCGCTTCGACCCAGCCGGCGTTCTCGTGGCCGAGGGTGAACGGCACGCCGAAGCTCATCGTCCCCTCCGGCCACTCCATCAGGTGCAGGTCGGAGTGGCATGCCCCCGCGCCGCCCACCTTGACCAGCACCTGCCCCGGGCCCGGTTCGGGAACGGGCACCTCCTGCAGCTCGGGGGGGCTTTGCCAGGCGGTGAGCCGGTAGGCCTTCATCTCGTCTCCTCCTCCGTGGGTTCGCGCCTCGCTCAGCAGCAGGCGGCGCTCGGCCGCCGCGATCAGGTGGCGGGCGCGGTCCACCGCGTCGATGTTGACCGAGATCGCGTCGATCCCGGCGCGGACCAGGATGTCCGCGTACTCCGGGTAGACCGAGGGCGCCTGCCCGCAGATCGAGGTCTGCAGGCCGAGCCCGCGGGCTCGCTCGAGCAGCTCGGCGATGTACTCGGTGACGGCCTCGTCACGCTCGTCGAAGACCTCGGCGACCAGCTCGGAGTCGCGGTCGGCGCCCAGCACCAGCTGGGTGAGGTCGTTGGAGCCGATCGAGATCCCGACCACGCCGAGCTCCGCGTAGTGGCCCAGGTGAAACAGCACCGAGGGGACCTCCGCCATGATCCACAGCTCGAATCCGGGCCGGGAGAGCAGCCCCGCCGCGTCCATCTCCTCACGGCAGGCGACCACCTCGCGCGGGGTGCGCACGAAGGGCAGCATCACGTGGAAGTTGGAGTGTCCGGCGTCCCAGACGCGGGCGATCGCCTCCAGCTCGAGGCGCAGCAGGTCGGGCTCTCGCATGTAGCGCAGGGCGCCGCGGTAGCCGATCATCGGGTTGGCCTCCTGCGGCTCGAAGCGCTCGCCGCCCTCGAGGCCGCGGAACTCGTTGGTGCGGAAGTCGATCGTCCGGTAGGTGATCGGGCGGGGGGAGAAGGCCGCCGCGAACTCGGTCAGGGACGCGGCCATCCGCTCGACGAACAGCCCGCCTTCGCCGCGCTCCAGCAGCGCCCGCGGGTGGACGCCCTCGAGAGCCTCGACGACCATCAGCTCGGCTCGAAGCAGCCCGACGCCGTCGACGTCCAGGCCGGCCGCCCGCTCGAGCTGGGAGGGCTCGGAGAGGTTGACGAGCAGCTTGGTGCCGGTCACCGCGCCCGCCGCGGCGCCGGCCGGGGGCGCCGGTGAGCCGCGCGCTCGGTCGCCGTGGCGCCCTCGGTGACCACCCCGCTGGTGGCGTCGACGGTCACGACCTCCCCGTCGCGAAGCACCTTGGTCGCCTCGGCGGTGCCGACCACGCAGGGGATGCCCAGCTCTCGGGAGACGATCGCCGCGTGGCAGGTCATGCCCCCGGAGTCGGTGACGATCGCCGCCGCCTTTCGCATCAGCGGAACCCAGTCCGGCGCCGTCATGTGGGTGACCAGGACCTCGCCCTCCCGGAGGCGGTCCGCGTCGGCCAGCGTGGCGATCACCCGCACGGGCCCGTGGGCCGCGCCCGGCGCGGCGCCGAGGCCGCGGACCAGCTCGGCGCCCCGCTCGGCGGCCGGCGCCGCCTCCGCGGGGCGTTCGCCGCCGGCCGCGGTCACCGGACGCGACTGGAGCATCCAGACCTCGCCCTGGCCGTCGATCGCCCACTCGGTGTCCTGCGGGGTGCCGTAGTGGGCCTCGATTCGCAGGCCCAGCTCGGCGATCCGCTTCACCTCTTCGTCGCTCAGCGCCGGCTGCTCCGCCTCGTGCTCGCCGAGCTCGCGGGTGGTCGTGCCGCCGCCCGGGGCCGGCTCGATCGCCAGCTCCTTGGAGCGCACCTCGCGGGCCTTGATCGTCAGCTTGTCCTTGCCGACCACGAAGCGATCCGGGGATACCGCGCCGGAGACGACCGACTCGCCGAGGCCGAAGGCGCCCTCGATGACGAGGCGATCCGTGGCCCCCGAGGCAGGGTCGATCGTGAACATGACGCCGGCCCGCGTCGCCTCGATCTGGCGCTGGACGACGACGGCGATGTCCATGTCGGCTTGGCCGAAGCCCCGTTTCGCCCGGTAGTACACCGTGCGGGCGCCGAACAGCGAGGACCAGCAGCGGCGCACCGCGCTGAGGACGGCGTCCGCCCCACGGACGTTGAGCAGCGTCTCGTTCATCCCGGCGAACGAGGCCGACTCGGTGTCCTCGGCCGTCGCCGAGGAGCGCACCGCGACCGCGACCTGCGGATCGCCCTCAGCCAGCCGGCCGTATGCATCGCGGGTCGCCTCGGAGAGCCACTCGGGCACCGGCTCCTTCTCGATCGTCGCTCGCACCTCCGCCGCCGCCCGCTCCAGCTCGCCGGTGTCCTCGACGTCGACTCCGGAGAGGCGCTCTTCGATCCGATCGCGCAGGCCGCCCTGGTCGCAGAAGGCCGCATAGGCGGGGGCGCCGATCACGAACCCGGGCGGTACGGGCAAGCCGGCGGCGGTCAGCTCGCCGAGGTTGGCCCCCTTGCCGCCGGCGTAGGCGACGTCGGCCCGGGAGAGCCGCCCGAAGTCCCGCACAGCGTCCGCGGCCTCAGGCTGTGCCTTCGGATCTCGTTTCGGTCGAGCCTCCACGGACATCGCCTACCGAATCTATGCGTATCCAACACCCGTGCCATCGGGGAAAAGCCGAACTTCTTCCCGTCAACCGTAAACCCGCGTGAGAGGTTTCTCATAACGCCCTGAGCGGGGGTTTATGCCACGGCTCCACAGTTATGCCCGATGCGCCGCGAATCCGGGACACGGAGCCTCGACCCGGCGCTGGCCCTGTTTCCCCTGCGCCTCTTCCTCGGCGTCACCTTCGTCTACGCGGGGATCCAGAAGCTCAGCGACCCGGGCTTCCTGCACCCGGGGGCGCCGACCTACATCGGCACCCAGCTGCACGGCTTCGCCGGCGGCACACCGGGCGGCTTCATCCTGCGGGCCTTCGCGCTGCCGCATCCCGAGCTGGCCGGCGTCGCGGTTGCGATCACGGAGATCCTGATCGGGCTGCTGGCCACCTCCGGGCTCTTCACCCGGATCGCCGCCGCCGGCGGGATGAGCCTCAACTTCCTGCTCTTCCTGACCGCGAGCTGGCACACCACGCCCTACTTCCTGGGGCCGGACCTCATCTTCACCTTCGCCTGGCTGCCGTTCGTGCTGGCCGGGGCGAAGGGGCAGCCCGCCCTGGACAACGTGGTCTGGCATCCCTCCGCAGCGATGGCGCGCCGCACCCACCTGCGGCCGGTGGAGGGTGTGGGGGGCGAGGCCGTCGCCACCTCGACCCGCCGAGCGCTGCTGGCGGAGCTTGCCGGGATGGCCCTGGCGATCGCCGGCATCTCAGCGCTGGCAAAAGGGACTTACTCGGCGCCGCGCGGGTTGGCGTCGAACTCCTCGTTGGGATCCGGAGGATCCACCGCGAGTGGCAGCTCAGGAGGGACCGGCGCGGCGAAGGGTGCCGCGTCGGTCCCCTCCGGCGCCGTCAGGCTCGGCCCCGCCAATCGCCTGCCGGCGGGCCAGGCGGCCACCTACAGCGATCCCTCCGACGGCTCGCCCGACATCCTGATCCGCGAGTCCGACAACAGCATCAAGGCGTTCAGCGCGGTCTGCACCCACTCCGGCTGCACGGTCGGCTACCAGGGCGGCGTCATCTTCTGTCCCTGCCACGGCGCCCAGTACGACGCCCAGACGGGCCAGGTGATCAGCGGCCCGGCGCCCAGTGGCCTGTCCCCGAAGAAGGTCCTGGAGGCGGGCGGGCAGATCTACGCCGTGCCGAGCTGAGGCTCGAACCCGTCCAGCTCGAAGGCGACCCGCGCCCCGCCGAGGGGCGAGTCCTCAACCCAGATCCTGCCGCCGTGCAGCTCGACGATCGAGCGGGCGATCGCCAGCCCCAGCCCGCTGCCGCCGGAGCCGCGGTCCCGCGCGGCCTCGCTGCGGTGAAAACGGGTGAAGACCCGCTCGCGCTCCGCCGGTTCGATGCCGGGGCCGTCGTCGTCGACGCGGATCGTCAGCCGCGAGCCGCGCGCCGCGGCGGAGATCGCGACCCGTCCGGCGGCGCCGGCGTGACGGCGCGCGTTGCCGAGCAGGTTGCGGATCACCTGGGTCAGCCGGTCGGGATCGGCGCGCAGAGTCCCCGCCGGCAGCTCGCCGACCGCGACGCCGCCGAGCGACTCGTCCTCGGCGAGGCGCCGCAGGTAGGGCACGAGGGGGATCTTGCGGCGCTCGAGCGGCACGGTCTCGTCGAGGCGGGCCAGGGTGAGCAGATCGTCGACCAGGCGCTCGATCCGCGCCATCTCGGTCAGCACCAGGCGCTCGACTCGGCGCACCTCCTCGGGCTCGGGCCTGGTGCTGCGGGCCAGCACCTCGAGCTGGCCGCGAATCGCCGTCAGCGGCGTGCGCAGCTCGTGGGAGGCGTCGGAGACGAACTGGCGCTGGCGCGCGAAGGTCTCCTCCACCCGTACGGCGAGCTGGTAGCCGGCGATCAGCGCCGCGGCAACGGCGATCCCGCCGCCGATCAGCAGAGCTCCGGCCACTTCTCCCAGCTCGTTGTGCACCGCGATGAAGACCACGGCGACGGCGGCGAGGACGATCGCGGCGATCGAGAGCGCCAGCCTGCCGCGCAGGCCGAGACGGAGCCTGGCGCCTTTCATTCCCCCTCGGCCAGCCGGTAGCCGACCGAGCGCACGGTCTCGATCGGCGCCGGCGAGTCGGGCAGGGCAAGGCGCCGGCGCAGGTAGCCGATGTAGACCTGGACGACGTTGGTGCCGGGGTCGTGGTCGTAGCCCCAAACCGAGGAGAGGATCTCCCGGTGCGTGCAGACCTGTCCGGCGTGGCGCATCAGGTAGGCGAGCAGCTCGGACTCGCGCTCGGGGAGGCGCGCCGAGAGGCCGCCTCGCTCGACTCGCCGCGCCAGCAGGTCGAGTCGCATGCCGGCTGCCTCCAGGGTCGTCGTCTCGCCGCTCGGCTGGCGGAGGTGGGCCCTCACCCGCGCCGCCAGCTCCTCGAAGGAGAAGGGCTTGGTCATGTAGTCGGTGGCGCCATGGTCGAGCCCCTCGATGCGGTCGGCGATCTCCCCCCTGGCGCTCAGCACGACCACCGGCAGGGCCGGCTTGGCGCCGCGGATCGCGGCCAGCACCTCGATGCCGTCGCGCCCGGGGAGCATCCGGTCGAGGATCACCAGGTCGACGGCGTGGGCGAGGGCGAGCCGCTCTCCCTCGACGCCGTCGGAGGCGGTGAGCACGGTGTAGCCCTCGGCCTCGAGACCGCGCTCGAGGAAGTCGGCGATCGCCGCTTCGTCTTCGACGACCAGGATCTCCATGCCGCCGATGCTAGTGGTGGACACCGGCCGCGCGGCGAGTGAGACCGCGCGACCGGGCCGGTCGGAAGGTCAGCCCGACTTCTGGATGCTCGCCGCCGGGATCACCGGCTGCTCGATCTTCTCGATCTTCATCGTTCACCTCCTTGCGCGTCGCGTCCGGGCAAACGTGCGATGAAGACCGCCTTCGTGTGCCGCAGGTCGTCGAGGGGCTGCTTGAACACCGCGTCGTACCCGTGGCCGAACACCTCCAGGCACTCCAGCCCCGCCCGCTCCAGCGCCGCGACCACCTCCGCGGCCGGGAAGTGGCGCTGGCGGTGGACCTCCACGCCGATCGCCCCTCGCCCCTCGCCCGGCTCAACCTCGAAGCTCGCCTCGCAGATCGACCCCGGCGGCGTGTCGGTCGCCGCCCGCCCCCGCCAGACCAGCCGCCGCCCCCTCGACTCGACCACCTCCGTCGCGGCGAAGAAGGTCCGGTAGGCCCGCAGTGTGTTGACGTCGAAGGCAAGCAGCCCGTTTGGGGCGAGGTTGCGCCGCATCCCGGCGAGGGCGCTTTCCAGCTCCTCGACGCTGAGCAGGTAGTTGACCGCGTCGTCCAGCGCCCAGACCAGGTCGAACTCGCCGAACGCGGGCAGGTCGACCATGTCGGCGAGCTCGAGGCGGGCCCGGTCCCCGACCTTCGCTCGGGCCAGCTCCACCATCGAGGCCGAGATGTCGCAGCCGGTCACCTCCCAGCCGCGCTCCAGCATCGGGATGAAGCTCTTCCCCGTCCCGCAGCCGACGTCGAGCAGCCGCCGGCCGTTCAGGCCGAGGCGCTCCAGCTCCGGCAGCATGTTCCCCAGCCACAGCTCGTAGTCGTGGTGGGAGGTGAACTCGTCGTAGACCGGGGCGATCGCCTCGTAGGCCAGCTCAGCCCCCTGCGGTCCCGGCCCGGTTGCGGTGGCGACCTCCACACGCTGTAGACCTTCTGATTGCTCGAAATAGTTTCAGCGATCAGATCGGTTCGCCTGGCTTTCGGCTTAGTACCGTCGAAAAATCAACGCTCCGACAGCTCACGGTCGCAATCCAGGCGACGGATGGGAGTGGGGCGAAGCGCACCGGATTTGCCTGCGGGTGGCCTATCGCTATGCGAGCAATCCAAGCGAGGCCGAGGACATAGCCCAGGACGCTTTGCTCCGGGCCTGGCGTCGCCGCGGCACCCTGCGCGACGCCGAGCGGCGGACCGAGTGGCTGGCGACGATCGTCCGCAACGAGGCCTTCCGCCACCGCTCGCGGGTGCGCCCCGAGCCGGTCGCCATCGTCGAGACCTTCGAGGGGGCCGATGACGAGCAGGTGCTGGCGACGGTCGAGCACGCCGATATGCACGCGGCCCTTCTCCGGCTGGACGAGCCCGATCGGAAGCTGCTCATGCTTCGCTACGGGGAGGACCTGACGCAGGCGGCAATCGCTCGCCTGCTTGAGATACCGGAGGGAACGGTTAAGGTGAGGTTGCACCGGGCGCGCGACAAGCTGCGCCGAGCATTCGAGTCCCGATGAGCGCACAGCAAACCCAAGTCGCAGTCGAGCCCCGCCTCATCAAGGCGTTGGGGCACCCGCTGCGCCAGCGCGTCCTGCATGCCCTCAACGAGGGCGTGGCCAGTCCCAGCCAACTATCGAAACAGCTCGGCGAGCCGCTCGGCAACGTCAGCTACCACGTCAAGATCCTCGCCGAGTGCGAAGCGATCGAGCTGGTCAAAACGGCGCCGGTGCGGGGCGCCGTCGAGCACTTCTACCGCGCCACCACCCGCCCCTACTTCACCGACGAGCACTGGTCGGACCTGCCGCTCGCCACCCGCCGCGCCCTCTTCGACAACAGCCTCCAGGAGATCTGGAGCCACCTCGTCGCGGCCGCGAAAGAGGGGGGCCTGGACGACGTCCGCAGCCACGTCAGCTGGACCGACATCGAGCTGGACGAGGAGGCCTACGAGGGAATGGTCGAGCAGCTGAGGCTCACCCTCGAGCGGGCGATGGAGCTGCAGGCGGAGGCGATGGCCCGCCTTGCCGAGCTGCCTCCGGAGGAGCGCGAGAGCCACCGCACCGAGCTGGCGATCATGCATTTCCACAGAGCCGACGGTCCGCCGAGCTCGCAGGTCCCGCCGATCGGGTAGGCGGCGATAGAGGCGCTCGCTCAGCAGATCCGGCGCTGCTTGGCGCCGGCCGCCCTTGCCTGCGGCGAGGGCTTGCCGCCCAGCTTGGCAAGCGCCCGTTCGATGTCGGAGCCCAGCATCTCCGCCATGTCGCGGCTGAAGTTCTCCTTCACGACCATCCGCAGCACCGCGACCGACTCGGCGTTCGGCGGCAGCGTGTAGGCGGGGACGATCCAGCCGCGCTCGCGCAGCCGCTCGGACAGCTCGAAGACGTCGAACCCGCCGTCCTTCCCGGTCGGCCGGACGACGACGACCGGCAGGTAGCGCGCGTCGTTCAGCAGCTCGAAGCGCCCCGACGCCGTCAGCGTCTTCTCCAGCCTCCCGGCGTTCGCCATCAGGTTGCCGACGATCCGCTCATACCCCTCCCGCCCCAGCCGCAGGAAGTTGTAGTACTGGAGCAGGACCGCGTTGCTGGCCCGGGAGAAGTTGAGGCTGTAGTTGGCCATCTCCCCGCCCAGGTAGTTGATCTTGAAGACCAGCTCCTCGGGGACGACGGAGACGTCGCGGAACAGCACCGAGCCCATGCCCGGGTAGACGAGCCCGAACTTGTGGTTGGAGACGTTGATCGAGCGCACCTGCTCGAGCCGGAAGTCCCACTTCACCTCGGGGTAGGAGAAGGGCGCGATGAAGCCGCCGCTCGCCCCGTCGACGTGGATCGGGATGTCCCAGCCCTTCTCCTGCTTGACCTGGCGCAGCAGCTCGTCGATCCCCTCGATCTCGTCGATCTGCCCGGTGAAGGTGGTGCCGAGGATCGCCCCGACCGCGATCGTGTTCTCGTCGATGCAGCGGCTTCACCTCCTCCGGCCCGACGATGTGGCGGTCGGGGGTGAGCGGGATCACCCGCTGCTCGACGTCGAAGTAGCGGGCGAACTTCTCCCAGCAGGTGTGGACGTCGGCGCCGAAGACGACGTTGGGCCTGGCGCCGTCGTCACCGCGCCGCTTGCGCCAGCTCCACTTGTGGGCGAGCAGACCGAGCATGATCGCCTCCGAGGAGCCGATCGTCGCGGTCCCGGCCGGCTCGCCGTCGGCGGGCGCGTTGAAGAGGTTGCCGAGCATGCTGACCACGCGGCGGTGGATCTCCTCGGTCTGCGGGTACTCGTCCTGGTCGACGAAGTTGCGGTTCAGCGTCTCGGTGGCGAGCTGCTGGGCCTCCGGCTCCATCCAGGTGGTGACGAAGGAGGCGAGGTTGAGCGCCGGGTTGCCGTCCAGGTTGAGCTCGTCGTGGATCAGCTGGTAGGCGGCCCGCGCCGGCATCGAGCCCGGTGGGATCTCGTGCTCGGGGATCTCGTCGGTGAAGTAGCGGCCGCTGTAGGTCGTGCCGGTCAGCGTGCCCCCGTCGTCCGCGCTGCGAACCTTGCGCATCACCGGCGCCACTGTATCGGCGTGCCGGGACCCGATCCGAACCTTTCGGGGCCCCGATCCGTAGACCGGGCGAGTCCACGCCTACCCGAGGAGTGCCATGCACCAGCTTCGAACCGCCCGCCGCCCGCATCCGAGGACCCGAATCTCCCTGCTCTTGGCGGTTGCGGCGGTTTCGGTCGGCCTCCTCTCCACCGGAGCGGTCGGGAACGCCTCGGCGCGAGGGGGCACTGTCCAGGTGGTCAAGCGGGCGAACAACAAAGCCCTGGGGCGCACGATCCTCACCAACCTCAAGGGCCGCACCCTCTACAGCCTCAGCGCCGAGAAGAAGGGCGCCTTCATCTGCACCGACCCCACCTGCCTCTCCGTCTGGCGCCCGCTGAAAGTGCCGGCCGGCAAGACCCCGATCGGGCCGGTGCCGCTCGGCACCGTGACCAGGCCCGACGGCGGCATTCAGGTCACCTACAAGGGACGGCCCCTCTACACCTTCAAGGGCGACACCAAGTCCGGCCAGGTCAACGGCGAGGGGATCAAAGACGTCGGGACCTGGCACGCGGCCGTGGTGCCCAAGCACTGAGCCGGGGCCACCCCCGGCCGGCTAGATGGCGCCGCCTGCGGCTGCCGGCGCGGTCGGGTCGACGCCTCCGCCGCTCACCTGCTCGCGAGCCAGGTACTCCTCGGCCAGCAGCGGGTTGTCCTTTGCCCGCTCGACGATCTTCAGCAGGGCCGACATGCTGGAAACCTCCTCGACCTGCTCCTTGATGAACCACTGCATGAACTGCTCGCCCTGGTAGTTGCCCTCCTCGCGCGCCAGCCGCGCCAGGTTGGCGATCTGCTCGCTCACCCGCTTCTCCTGGTCGAGCGCCAGCTGCACCGGGGCGACCGTGTCGGGGAAGCTGCTCTGGGGGCCCTCGACGCCGGGGATCGCGACCTCGTGACCGGCGTCGAGCAGGTACTGGATGATCATCATCGCGTGGTTCCGCTCCTCGACCGCCTGGCGGTAGAAGAAGGCGGCGAGCTGGGGCAGCGTCTCGGCGTCGTAGTGGGCGGCGACGGCGATGTACTGCTGCTGGGCGGCGAACTCGTTGCCGACCTGCTCGTTCAGGGCTGTGGCGAAGCTCGTCTCGTTCATGCCTTCCTTTCTACTCGTTCCAGCGGAATCCGGTCGGTGTCAGCTGCGGTTCCATCGGGCTGACCGGCAAGCCGGGTGGCGGGTCGGCCTCGTTGTAGGGGCGCGGGGCGGTGTCGTTGGGCGTGTCGGGGTGGAAGAGCGAGGCGAGCACCTGGATCTGGCCGCGCCCGACCCCCAGCTCCCACTGGCCGCCGCCGTAGGCGCCGATCCCACGTTCGGCGCAGTAGTCGTAGGTCTCGCAGAGGTCGCGCAGCCCGCCGATCCGGGAGGGCTTGACGTTGACCATCCGCGGCGGCCACGGCAGCGCCTCGATGTCGGCGATCGAGTGGATCGGCGCGTCCCAGGTGAGGCGGTCGCGAACCGGCTCGAGGATCGGCCGGGTCTCCTCGTTGACGTCGGGGTCCTCCAGCCAGGCGTCGGGGAAGGCATCGATCAGCTTCGCGTACAGCTCGGGGTCGGTCTCGACGTCGACCACCGTGCCTTTGTACTGGCCCTTGAGGTCGAGAGAGTCGACCGCCCCGGTCGCGACCAGCGCGGCGATCAGCTCGTCGGTCCAGTCGTTGGTGGGGTCGAGCTTGAAACGCAGGGTGGGATAGCGGTCCAGCTTGCGCTGCAGGGTGGCGATCGAGGAAGGCTGGCCCTCGCCCGGGCGAGAGCCGCATCGAGGCGACGAATTCGACCGGCTGCGGCTCGCGGCCCAGCGCCGCGGCGATCCCGGTGCCCGCCTGGCGCAGCGCCAGGTCGAGCGCCGCCGACTCGAAGGCCCAGCGGCGGTAGCGGCGCGAGACGTCGCGCTGCGGCTCGGCCGGGAAGGTGTCGACCCCGCCCATCAGCTCGCAGAACTCTCCGAGGGTCGCGGGCCCGGTGAGGTCCAGCAGTCGGCCCCGCGTCCTGGAGCGCGACGTGGTCGAGCGCGTCATAGGTGACGTCCTCCCCCAGCCCCTCCTCGCCGCCGCCCCGCAGATGAATGACGGTGCGACAACCGCTCGAACCCGGGCGCCTGGAACTCCAACCCCTCCAGCTCATACCCCTCGATCTCGAGCGGCAGGTCGGCGAGAGCGATCGAAGGTTGCCATCGCCGTGAGCCTAACGGCCTGCCACACTCGGATCGCACCATGAAGCACACGCGGCATGGGTACTGGCTGGAGGAGGCGGGAGGCTCGAGCCCGCGCCGCCCCTGGTCGGGAGAGCTGTCTGCCGACGTGGTCGTGATTGGCGGCGGTTTCACCGGGATGTGGACCGCCTGGCATCTGAAGGCGCTGGAGCCGAACACTCACGTGGTGCTGCTCGAGGCCGGAGAGCTGTGGGTATGGGCCCAGCGGGCGCAATGGGGGCTTCTGCAACGTGATGTGGTTTTCGCTGCCGAACATGCGGCAGCGCTGGGGAGATGCCGCGGCGCTGGCGGTCGCTCGCGCCGCGGAAAGCGCCGTGGGGGAGATCGGCTCGTTCTGCGAGAGCCAGGGCATCGACGCCTGGTTCCGCCGCGCCGGCTACCTCCAGGTCTCCACCGCGCCCGCCCACGACGGCGCCTGGGCCGAGGCGCTTGCCGCCTGCCGAGAGCTCGGCGCCGTCGACGCGATCGAGGAGCTCTCGCCCGCCGAGGTCGCGGCGCGCTGCGCCTCGCCGGCCTTCCGCGGCGGCGCCTTCTATCCCGGCGCCGCGACCGTGCAGCCGGCGCGGCTGGCGCTCGGGCTGCGCGACCGGCTGCGGGCAGCCGGCGTGGAGGTGCATGAGTCCTCGCCGGTGACCTGCTCTCCGGGACGGCCCCGCGGGAGTCGAGGCCCGTACCCCCGCCGGCACGGTCCGCGCCGGCGCCGCGGTGCTGGCGGTGGGAGGGGCGGCGAAGGCTCCGCGCGGCCCGCTCCGCAACGCACTCACCGTCACCTCCTCGCACATCGTCCTCACCCAGCCGGTGCCGGACCTGCTGGAGGAGATTGGCTGGACCGGCGGCGAGTGCATCACCGACAGCCGCTCGCTGATCGACTACTTCCGCACCACTCCGGACGGGCGCATCCTGTTCGGCTGGGGAGGCGGGCGGATCGCGATGGGGGCGCGACTGGGTGGCCGGGCGGAGCTGGACCCCGAGGTGGTCGCCCTCGTCGCCCAGCACCTCCGCGACTGCTTCCCCCGCCTCGCGGGGCGGCGCCTCACCCACGCCTGGGGAGGCCCGATCGACGCCTCCCCAACCCACCTCCCGGTCGTCGTACCGCTGCGCGGCGGCCACGCCTTCGCCGCCGCCGGCTACACCGGCAACGGCGTCGGGCCCTCGCACATGGTCGGCCGGGCCCTCGCCTCGCTGGCTCTGGACCGCCGCGACGACCATTCGCGCCTGGCGTTCGTAGACCCCTCGCCACCCCGAGTCCCGCCGGAGCCCTTCCACTGGGTCGGCGGCGAGGCGATCCGCCGAGCGATCATGCGCAAGGAGGAAGCCGAGCTGGCCGACCGCGACCCCGACCCGCTCAGCTCACTCATCTCCCGCATCCCAGAGCTGATCGGCTACCACCTCGGCCGTTAGGCGGCTTCGGCCGCGCCGAGAGGGATCGGCGGCGCCTCTTGCTCGGGCCGTACCGCCGCGAGCTTCTCCGCCCGTCGTTGCTGCCACACGGTGAAGCCCATCGCCGCCACCGTCACTCCGAACAGCATCATCGCGATCACGTTCACCTCGACCGGGATGCCGCGCTGGGCGGCGCCGAAGATGTAGAGCGGGAAGGTGACCGTCGTCCCCGAGTTGAAGTTGGAGATCACGAAGTCGTCGATCGAGAGCGCGAAGGCGAGCAGCGCGGCCCCGAGGATCCCGGGCATGATCAGCGGCAGCGTCACCAGCCTGAAGGTGTCGAAGGCGTTCGCGCCCAGGTCCCGCGCCGCTTCCTCCAGGTTGCGGTCGAACCCGATCAGCCGCGAGCGCACCACCACGACGACGAAGCTGATGCAGAACATCACGTGGGCGATCAGCAGTGTCTGGAAGCCCAGCGACGGGGCGTTGAGGATGAGGAAGAAGGAGAGCAGGGCGGAGCCCATCACCACCTCCGGCGTCGCCATCGGCACCACGATCAGGAAGTTCGCCGTTCGCCGCCCGAAGAACTCGTAGCGGACCAGCGCCAGCGCCATCAAGGTCCCGATCGCGGTCGAGATCAGCGTCGCGAAGAGCGCCAGCCGCAGGCTTGTGAACAGCGCCGAGTTGAGCTCCGGCAGCCCGAACGCGCTGCCCCAGTGCTGCAGGGTGAACCCGACCCAGGTGAAGTTGTACTTGCCGGCCGGGTCGTTGAAGGAGAAGAAGAAGATGACCGCGATCGGGATCAGCATGTAGACGACGACCAGCCCGGCGACGATGTTGACGCCGTGCTCGCGCAGCCATCTCCAGGCCCCGCTCACAGAAGAACCTTCCGCTGTGCTTTGTCTGCACATAGAGGGGCAAAGGAACAGCGGAAGGTCATTTTGCCTCCTCCCCCATCAGCGCCTCCGATCCGGCGAAGCGGATGTAGAGGACGACGATCACCATGATCAGCGCCATCAGCACGAAGGAGAGCGCCGCCGCCGCGGGATAGTCGGCCTGTTTCAGATACAGGGCCTGGATCACGTTGCCGACCATTTGGTTGCCGGCGCTGCCGAGGAACTGGGCATTGACGTAGTCGCCGGAGGCCGGGATGAATGTGAGCAGCGTGCCGGCGACGATCCCCGGCGCCGAGAGCGGCAGGGTCACCCGCCAGAAGGCCGTCCGCGAAGAGGCGTAGAGGTCCTTCGCCGCCTCGATCAGCCGCTCGTCGATCCGCTCCAGGCTGGCGTAGATCGGCAGCACCATGAAGGGCAGGAAGTTGTAGGTGAGGCCGGCGATCACCGCCCCGCCGGTCGCCAGCACGTGGCCGTCCGCGGGCACGAGGCCGACGAACTGCATCGCCTTCACCACCGGGCTCTGGTCGGAGAGGATCGTCTCCCAGGCCAGGGTCCGGATCAGGTAGGTGGTGAAGAACGGGCGCGACGACCGCGAACAGCAGCGCGTTGCGCCACCGCCCGGCCCGGAAGGCGATCGTGTAGGCGAGCGGGTAGGCGACCACCAGCGCGATCAGCGTCGCCGCCCCCGCGTAGACGAAGGAGCGCACGAACTGGGTGTTGTAGAGGGAAAGGGCGTCGGTGAAGTTCGCCCAGTGCCAGTTGAAGCTGAGGCTGCCGACCACCCCCGACTCGAGCGAGAGCCGCCCCATGTAGAAGAGCGGCACGACGAAGAACAGCACCAGCCAGATCGCTCCCGGCCCGAGCAGGAAGTAGGGGACGAGGCGGTGGCGGATCGTCGTCATCGGGCCCTCCGCCACCGCCTCACCCGTTCAGCCGGTCAGCACGGCGTCGAACGCCCGGGTTACGGTCTGCTCCTCTGTTCCCGTCAGTTTCGGCTGCGTCGAGCAGTTCTTCGTGAACGACGCGCTCGGGAAGATCAGCTCGTTCTTCGCGACAGCCGGGTCCTGCTTCAGCAGGATCGGCTTCACCCCGTCGACCGGGGTCACGTAGTTCACGTAGTCGGCGATCTTGGCCTGCACCTTCGGCTCGTAGACGTAGTTCATCCACGCCTCGGCCGCGGTCGGGTTCGGCGCCCCGACCGGGATCACCATGTTGTCCGACCACAGCATGCAGCCCTGGGTCGGCATCCGCCACTCGATGTTGGGGTTGTCGGCCTGCAGCTGCACCGCGTCGCCGGACCAGCCGATCACCGCGACGGCGTCGCCGCTGGTCAGGTCGCGCGCGTAGTCGTTGCCGGTGAAGCGCCGGATCTGCCCGGAGTCGACCGCTCCCTTGATCTTGTCGATCGCGTTCAGCCAGTCCTGCTCGGTCGCCGTGTCCGGGTTGACGCCTATGCACTTCATCACCAGCGGCACCGTGTCGCGCATCTCGGTCAGCATGTCGACCTTGCCCTTGTACTTCGGGTCGAAGAGGTCGCAGATCGAGTGCACGTCGGGTGCCAGGTCGGTCCGCACGATGATTCCGGTCATCCCGCTCTGCCACGGCACCGAGTAGTCGCGGTTGGGGTCGAACGTCGGGTGGCGAAGCGCCGGCGAGAGGTTCGCCTCGACGTTCGGGATCGCCGACTTGTCGAGGTTCTGGAGGTAGCCGAGCTCGTGCATTTTGTTCGCCATCCAGTCGGTGACGACGAACATGCTGCGCCCGCCGGACTGTCCCTGGGCGAGGATCGGCTGCATCTTGCCGAAGAACTCGGCGTTGTCGTTGACGTCCTCGATGTACTTGACCGAGACCCCGCTCTGCTTCTCGAAGGCCGGCACCGTGCCCTTGTCGATGTAGAGCGGCCAGTTGGAGATCGTCAGGCTGCCCGACGGCTTGCCCTGGAGCTGCACCGTCGCGGTCTTGCCTCCTCCTCCGCCCTCGACCCCGCCGCCTCCGCCGCAGGCCGCCAGCCCCAGCGCCAAGGCGACCGCCGCCGCGACCGTTGCCATCGCTCCTCGTCCTCGCGATGCTCCGCTCCTCATCTCACTCACCCTCTCTGCGTCGTTTCAAGTTCCGCCGCGGCCGGCTCGGCGCCGACCGCGCGCCCGTTCGGGGACTCGCGCACCAGGTTCATGTAGTCGGGGTCCCAGCTCAGCGCCACCCGCGCGCCGCCCCCCGGCAGCCGCTGCCGCTCCGCCTCGTCGGCGTTTGGGACGAGAACGGTCATCCGAACTCCCTCGCCGAGGTCGACGACGATCTGCGTCGAGGTCCCCAGGTACAGCGAGCTCTCGACGATCCCCTCGACCCGCGGCTGGCCGTTCGCCGACCCGGCTGCCCCCGCTTCGACCAGCTCGATCGCCAGCTTCTCCGGTCGCACCACCGCGTGGCAGCGCTCGCCCGGGGAGAAGCCGCCGGCCTGCGCCTTCACGGTCGGCCCCTGGTCGAGCCGCACCTCGCCGCCGCCGACCACGGTCGCCGGCATCAGGTTGGAGACTCCGATGAAGCCGGCGACGAAGGTGGTCGCGGGGCGCTCGTAGACGTCCTCGGGGACGCCCACCTGCTCGACCCGGCCGCGGTTCATCACCGCGATCCGGTCGCTCATCGTCAGCGCCTCCTCCTGGTCGTGGGTGACGTAGACGAAGGTGATCCCGACCTCGCGCTGGATCCTCTTCAGCTCGATCTGCAGGCCCTTGCGCAGCTTCAGGTCCAGCGCCCCGAGCGGCTCGTCGAGCAGCAGCACCTTCGGCAGGTTGACCAGGGCCCGCGCCAGCGCCACCCGCTGCTGCTGCCCACCGGAGAGCTGAGCTGGGACGCCGGTTCGTCTCGGCGCTGAGGCCGACCCGCTCCAGCTCCGCCGCCACCCGCCGCCCGATCTCGTCCTTGGCGACGCCCTTGCGCCGCAGCCCGAAGGCGACGTTCTCCCTGACGCTCAGGTGGGGAAAGAGCGCGTAGCTCTGGAAGACCGTGTTGGTGGGGCGGCGGTGGGGCGGCAGCTCGGCCACGTCGGCGCCCTCGATCCGGATCGGCCCCCTCGCTCGGCCGCTCGAAGCCGGCGATCATCCGCAGCGTCGTCGTCTTGCCGCAGCCGCTCGGCCCGAGCAGCGTGAAGAACTCCCCGCGCGGCCAGCTCCAGGCTGAGGCCATCGACGGCGACGAGGTCGTCGAAGCGCTTGGTGACGCTCTTCAGCTCGACGGTCGGAATGCCTCTTTCCATCCCTCCTCCTGGGCGCGCACGCCGGATTGAAGCCCTGCATAGACGGTAGCGCTACCCAGAGGCGTGCACGAGCCACGAATGCCCCAAATCGCACCCATTCTTTATCCAGTTCGTACAATAGAGAGCGAACTGGCTTGACCCAATGACCACTTGAATGCGGGTCTTCCTGTAGCTAGTTTTGTCCATATCGTCGTAATAGGAGAGGAGACTGGAATGGCCGTCGCGTCGCACCCGAGCCCGGAGGCGGGAACCACGCTCCAGGAGCTGGCCAAGCGACACCTCTGGATGCACTTCTCGAGGATGGGCGCCTACCGGCGGCGACAACGAGATCCCGATCATCGTCCGCGGCGACGGCTGCTACGTCTACGACGAGCACGGCAACCGCTACCTCGACGGCCTCTCCGGCCTCTTCTGCGTCAACGCCGGCCACGGCCGCACCGAGCTGGGCGAGGCGGCGGCCCGCCAGGTCGAGGAGCTCGACTTCTACACCCTCTGGAGCTACGCGCACCCGCGGGCGATCGAGCTGGCGGCGCGGATCGCCTCGCTCGCCCCGGGCGACCTCAACCGCGTCTTCTTCACCTCCGGCGGCTCCGAGGCGGTCGAGTCGGCGCTGAAGCTGGCCCGCAACTACCACCGCATGCGCGGCAACGGCCAGAAGCACAAGACGATCGCCCGCGAGATCGCCTACCACGGCACCACGCTCGGCGCGCTCTCCGCCACCGGCATCACCGAGCTGCGCTCCCAGTTCGAGCCGCTCGCCCCCGGCGGCTGCCACGTCCCCAACACCAACCTCTACCGCTGGCCGGAGGACCGCGACCCGCTCTGGGCCGCGACCGCGATCGAGGAGCGGATCCAGTTCGAGGGGCCGGAGACGGTCGCCGCCGTCATCCTCGAGCCGGTCCAGAACGCCGGCGGCTGCTTCGTCCCGCCCGAGGGCTACTTCGAGCGGGTGCGCGAGATCTGCGACCGCTACGACGTGCTGATGATCTCCGACGAGGTGATCTGCGCCTGGGGCCGGCTCGGCCACTACTTCGGCTGCGACCGGTTCGGCTACGTCCCGGACATCGTCACCGTGGCGAAGGCGCTCACCTCCGCCTACGCGCCGATGGGCGCGCTGATCGCCTCCGACCGGGTCGCCGAGCCCTTCATGCAGGGCGATGCCTCCTTCGCGCACGGTTTCACCTTCGCCGGCCACCCGCTCGCCTCGGCGATCGCGATGGCCAACCTCGACGTCTTCGAGCGCGAGGACCTCTGCGGCCACGTGCTCGCCAAGGAGGGCGAGTTCCGCGGCATGCTGGAGACCCTGCACGACATCCCGATCGTCGGCGACGTGCGCGGCGCCGGCTACTTCCAGGCAATCGAGCTGGTCAAGGACAAGGAGACCAAGGAGAGCTTCGACCACGAGGAGGCCGAGGACCTGCTGCGCGGCTTCCTCTCCGGCGAGCTCTACAAGCGGGGCCTGATCTGCCGGGCGGACGATCGCGGCGACCCGGTCATCCAGTTTGCCCCGCCGCTGATCGCCGACACCGAGCAGTTCGAGGAGATCCACGACGTCCTCCACGACGTGCTCTCCAGGGCCTGGAAGCGGGTCCGCAAGTAGGGGCGCGGATGCTCACCGTCCAGAGCCTCCTCGACGAGCTCGGCCTCGACCTGGCGGCCGGGACGCACGCGGCCGAGGCGCCGGTGCGGTGGGTCCACATCTCCGAGCTGGAGGACCCCACCCCCTGGCTCTCCGGCGGCGAGCTGATGCTGACCACGGGCATCCCGCTCGACTCCGCCGCCAAGCAGCGCGCCTACGTCCGCCTGCTCGCCGAGCACAACCTGGCCGGCCTCGGCCTCGGCACCGGCTTCAGCCACCGCAAGCTGCCGAAAGCGCTGGTCGAAGAGGCGCGCAAACGCGACTTCCCCCTCTTCGAGGTTCCCTACTCGACCCCGTTCATCGCGATCACCGAGAAGGCCTTCGCCCGCCTCGTCAACGAGCAGTACCAGGTGCTCCAGCGCGGCATCGCCGTCCAGCGCCGCCTCGAGCGCCTCGTCCTCGAGGAGCGCGGGCTGGAGGAGATCGCCGCGACGATCTCCTCGGCGGTCGGCGGCACCGTGTCGATCCTCGACGGGCGCGGCGAGCGGATCGCCGGGCGCGGCTTCCGCCGTGAGCTCTCCGCCGAGGCCGACGCCGCGATCCGCAAGGAGGCGATCTCCCACTCCGGCGACGGGCACCCCTTCGTGCCCACGCATCCCTCGGTTGCCGGGCGCGCCCTCGCTCACCCGGTGATCTCGCCGGGCGGCGGCCCGCCTCAGGCATGGGTGGTGGTCGTCCGCGACTCCGGCGGCCTCGGGGACTTCGAGCGCCTCATCCTCCAGCAGGCGGTCGCCGTCGTCGCGCTGGAGCTGATGCGCCGCCGCGTCGCTCGCGAGACCGAGCGCCGCCTCGCCGGCGACGTGCTGGCCGGGGCGCTGGGCGGGAGGCTGGAGCCATCGGAGCTGCGCCGCCGCCTCGAGCCGTTCGGGATCGGCGACGCGGCGGCCGTCCTCGTCTTCTTGCTCGACGACCCGGCCGCGGCCGAGCCGGCGCTGGAGCGGGCGCTCGCCGCCGACGCCTGCCCCGCGGTCGTCGCGCCCCACACCACCAGCGGCCGGGAGTTGCTCTGCGCGGTGATCGACGCGGCCGACCGCGACCCGATCGAGGTTGCCGCCAACGCCCGTCGCGCGCTCGCCGCCGAGCGCGGCGCGGTGCGCGCCGCGGCAAGCCGTCCGGCCCCGGCCGACGCCCTGCGCCACTCCTTCCACGAGGCCCGCTGCGCCCTCGAGGCGACCGCCTTCGACGATGGCCACGTGCCCGAGGTCGCCTCCTGGCGCGACCTCGGCGCCTTCACCCTGCTGCTCTCGGTCTCCGACGACGAGGCGCTGAAGCTCTACTGCGACAGCGTGCTCGGCCCGATCGAGGCGGGCGACACCGAGTACGGGGGAGAGCTGCTGCGCTCGCTGGAGGCGTTCATCGAGCAGAACGGCCAGTGGGAGCGCGCCGCCCGCGAGGTCTACTGCCACCGCCACACGCTGCGCTACCGGATGCGCAAGGTCGAGGAGCTGACCGGGCGCGACCTCTCCCGCGCCCACGACCGGATCGAGTTCTGGCTGGCGCTGAGGGCACGTGAGCTGATCGGGAGCGCACCGTGAAGATCGGGGTCCCGAAAGAGATCAAGCCCGACGAGTACCGCGTCGCGATCACCCCGGCCGGGGTGCGCGAGATGGTCGAGCATGGCCACGAGGTGCTGGTCGAGGCCGGGGCCGGCGCGGGAAGCGCGATCGCCGACGCCGACTTCGAGGCGCAGGGCGCCCGCATCGCCGCCGGTCCCGCCGCGGTCTTCGCCGAGGCCGAGATGGTCCTCAAGGTCAAGGAGCCCCAGCCCGCGGAGATCGAGATGCTCCGCCCCGGCCAGCTCATCTTCACCTACCTCCATCTCGCCCCCGACCCCGAGCAGACCCGCGGCCTCTGCGGCTCGGGCGCCACCTGCATCGCCTACGAGACCGTCGAGGACGCCCACTGCCGCCTTCCCCTGCTCGCCCCGATGAGCGAGATCGCAGGCAAGCTGGCCACCCAGGCCGGCGCCTTCATGCTCGAGAAGCCGCTTGGCGGGCGCGGCATCCTGCTCGGCGGCGTGCCCGGCGTCGCCGCCGCGACCGTGATCGTGATCGGCGGCGGCGTGGTCGGCCAGAACGCGGCCTTCGTCGCGATCGGGATGGAGGCCGACGTCTTCGTCTTCGACAAGTCGATCGACCGCCTCCGCGAGCTGGACGTGGCCTTCGGCGGGCGCAGCTCGACCGTCTACTCGACCTCCCTGGCGATCGAGGAGATGCTGCCCCGTGCCGACCTGGTGATCGGCGCCGTCCTCGTGCACGGCGCCCGCGCCCCCTTCGTGGTCCGCCGCGAGCAGCTGGCGCTGATGAAGCGCGGCGCGGTGCTGGTCGACGTCGCGATCGACCAGGGCGGCTGCTTCGAGACCTCGCGCCCCACCACCCACCGCGACCCCACCTTCGAGGTCGACGGGATCACCCACTACTGCGTCGCCAACATGCCCGGTGCGGTCCCGATCACCTCGACCCACGCCCTCACCAACGCGACCCTGCCCTACGCGATCGCCCTCGCCGACCACGGCGTCGCCGGCGCGATCCGGCGCGATCCGGGCCTCCGGCCCGGCGTCAACGTGGCGAACGGCGAGGTGACCCACCCGGCGGTCGCCGAGGCGGTCGGCGTGGACTACGTCCCGGTGGAAGAAGCGTTGGAGATCGCCGGGAGCCCCAATGCCGCATGAAGAACCCCGCTCCGCTGTTCCTTTGCCTCATATAGGGAGGCAAAGGAACAGCGGAAGCTGGGATCTGCCGCTGCGCTGTGCTTTAGCCGCAAATAACAGGGCAAAGGAACAGCGGAACTGAGACAGGAGGGACGATGATCGAGCTGAAGAACTTCATCGGGGGAGAGGCGGTCGACCCGGTCGAGGGTGGGGTCGAGGACGTGGTCAACCCGGCTACCGCCGAGGCGATCGCCTCGGCGCCGCTCTCGACCAAGGCCGACGTCGACCGTGCCGTCGCGGCAGCCAAGAAGGCCTTCGACGGCTGGGCGGCTACCCCCCCGGGCGAGCGCGCCCGGGCGCTGCTGCGGATGGCCGACCTGATCGAGGAGCGGGCCGGTGAGATCGCCGACCTCGAGGCCGCCGACGCCGGCAAGCCGCGCGGCGCCGTGATCGAGGACGAGATCCCCGTGATGGCCGACAACCTGCGCTTCTTCGCCGGTGCCGCCCGCTGCCTGGAAGGCCGCGCCGCCGGCGAGTACATGGAGGGCCACACCTCCTTCATCCGCCGCGAGCCGGTCGGCGTGGTCGGCCAGATCACCCCCTGGAACTACCCGCTGATGATGGCGATCTGGAAGATCGGCCCGGCGCTGGGCGCCGGCAACACGGTCGTCCTCAAGCCCGCCGAGACCACCCCGGTGACGACCCTGAAGTTCGCCGAGTGGTGCGCGGACATCCTCCCGCCCGGCGTGCTCAACGCGATCGGCGGCCACGGCGAGCCGACCGGCGCCGAGCTGGTCACCCACCCCGACGTCGAGATGGTCTCCCTCACCGGCTCGCCGCCGACCGGCAAGTGGATCGCCAAGGCCGCCGCCGACAGCCTCAAGCGCGTCCACCTCGAGCTGGGCGGCAAGGCTCCGGTCGTCGTCTTCGACGACGTCGAGATGGAGGTGGCGCTGGAGACGATCGCCGGCACCGGCTACTACAACGCCGGCCAGGACTGCACCGCCGCCTGCCGCGTCCTCGCCTCGACCGGTGTCTACGACGACGTCGTCAACGGCCTCGTCTCCGAGGCGAAGGGCCTCGTCCTCGGCGACACGATGTCGGCCGAGACGACCCTGGGGCCGCTCAACTCGCGGCGCCAGCGCGAGCGGGTCGAGGGCTTCCTGGAGCGCAAGCCCGGCAACGCCGAGGTCGTCACCGGTGGCTCCGAGCCCGACCTCCCCGGCTACTTCCTGGAGCCGACCGTCGTCGCCGGCCTCGAGCAGGGCGACGAGATGGTGCAGAACGAGATCTTCGGCCCGGTGATCACCGTGCAGCCGTTCTCCGACGAGAAGAAGGCGATCGAGTGGGCCAACGGCACCCGCTACGGCCTCGCCTCCTCGGTCTGGACCCGCGACGTCGGCCGCGCGATGCGGGTCGCCAACGCGCTGCGCTTCGGCTGCGTCTGGATCAACGACCACATCCCGCTCGTCTCCGAGATGCCCCACGGCGGCTACAAGCAGTCCGGCTACGGCAAGGACCTGTCGATGTACGCCTTGGAGGATTACACCGAGATAAAGCACGTGATGGTGAACCTGGATTGACCGAGGCCCGCTCTACGATCGCCGCCACATGAGTCGACGAAGCAGGGGTGTCATAGCCGCGCTGGCGTTGCTGGGGGCGGCGTTCGCGGTCAGCGCCGGGGCGGCGACGCCGTCGTCCGACGACACGCCGCGCTGCCACGGGCGCCAGCCGGGCATTGTCGGCACCGACGGGCCGGATGTGCTGCACGGGACGTCGCACCGCGACGTGATCTGGGCCGGCATCGGGGACGACGTCGTCTACGGCAGCCTCGGCAACGACCTGATCTGCGGCGGGCCCGGGTCCGACGTGCTGCACGGCGGTCGCGGGAACGACCTGGTCGACGGCGGCGCCGGGGATGACGACATCGTGCTTGGGGACCTCGGCGACGACCACCTGCTCGGTGGCCCCGGCAACGCCGACGAGGTCGGCGGCGGCCTCGGCATAGATGTCGTCAACGGCGGCCCGGGCAGCGACGACCTCATCCACGGCGACTACGGCTTCGACCGGATGGACGGCGGCTCCGGCGGCGGCGACATCGCCTCCTTCGCCACCGACATCGCCAGCGCCAAAGGCGCAGGCGTCCGCGCCTCCCTCGCCGCCCACCGCGCTCGCGGCGACGGCCACGACCGCCTCTTCCGCTTCGAGAGCCTCGAGGGCACGGCCTTCCGGGACGTGCTGATCGGCGACCGGCGCGACAACCTCATCGAGGGCGGCCCCGGCAACGACCGTCTGTTCGGTGGCGAGGGCAGCAACACCCTCGACGGCGGTCAGGGATTCGACGGCTGCAAAGGTGGCCCGGTCCACGTCTCGTGCGGCCGCGAGAAGCCGCCGAAGGGCTCCGCCTACGTCCAGCTCGACAGTACGCCCGGCGGGGGCGGCGGCCTCGCGATCGTCGGCGGGGCGGGGGACGACGACATCACCGTCGCCTATGACGAGAGCGCCAACGCCTTCTCGGTCAGCGCCGCCAAGGGGATCGCGGTCGGCGCCGGCTGCACCCACCCGAACGGGGCGGTCCTCACCCAGATCGCCTGCCCGGCCGGCGGCCCGGCACGCTGGCTGATGGCCGACCTCGGCCGCGGCAACGACCACCTCCGGGTCGAGGGCTCCCTCGCCGCCGTCGAGCACGTTCGCCTCGCCGGCGGCCCCGGGAACGACGTCATCCGCGCCGGCCCCGAGGACGACCTGGTCGAGTCCGGCACCGGCAGCGACCGCCTCTACGGCGGCGCCGGCTCCGACGGGCTGATCGGCGGCCTCCCCGGCCCCACCTATCTATACGGGGGCGCCAACGGCGACCTGCTCGCCGCGGGGGGCGGTTGCGCCGGCGGCGCCCTGGTCGGCGGCTCCGGTCGCGACGACGCCTCCTTCGCCGAGACCCAGGCCCACCCGGGGATCCTCTACATCTCGCTGGCCCAGGGCATCGCCTACATCGACGCCATCCGCGGCTGCCACAAGGTCCACCTCGCCCGCTCCGACGAGGACATCGAGGGCTCCTTCGACTACGACGTCCTGATCGGCGACGCCGGCCCCAACGCGATGCTCGGCCAACCCGGCGTCGATCGCTTCTACGGTCGCGGCGGCGACGACGTGATCGACGCCCGCGACGGCGTCCGCGACGACGTCATCCAGTGCGGCCGCCACAGCCCCGCCGGCCGCGCCATCACCGACCCCTTCGACCCGCCCCCGGTCGATTGCGCAGCACGCAAGCACGGCCATCCGGTGCCGGGCCTGAACGGCGGTTGATTAGGCTTGTGGCGATGAGCAAGACCGCCACCGGAGAGGAGGCAGTCGCCGTGGCGGCGGCGATCGCGCGGTTCCTCGCGGATACCGCGCCGGCCGCAGGGGAGGCCGAGGCGGTCAGCCCGTGGCGGCGCGCGGCGCTGATCGAAGGAGTCAGCGCGAAGGGCACGGTCCAGGGGTCTGAGATCTAAAGGAGGAGTGAGATGGCTGTCGTGAAGATCATCGAGCTGGTCGGAAGCTCGAAGACGTCCACCGACGACGCGGCGCGCCAGGCGCTGAACCAGGCGCACGGCACGCTGCGGAACATCCGTGCGGTCGACATCGTCTCGACCGGGATCCGGGGCGAGAACCTCGACGAGTACCGCGCCCACGTGCGGGTGGCTTTCCTGATCGAGGGCACCGAGGTCGACTGATGGCGGAGATCTCGCGCGAGGAGGCGCAGCGGTCGATCGCGGAAGGGGCCCAGTTGTTCGACGTGCGCGTCGAGCACGAGTGGGAGGCGGGGCGGATCGCCGGGGCGGCCCACCTGCCGCTGGCGGAGCTGCCTGAGCGGGTGAGCGAGATCGACCGCGACCGCCCGGTCATCCTCTACTGCCGCGGCGGCAACCGCTCGACGATGGCGACCCAGGCGCTTGTGGACGCGGGCTACGACGCGGCGAAGCTCAGCGAGGGGATCGTCGGCTGGGCCGAGGCCGGGATGCCGCTCGATCCCGACGGTGGTTACGTCGCCGAGTCGGGCGAGGCCGCCTCCATCCTCCAGGCACGAAAGCGCGTCGCCTGAGCTAAATACCTGAATTCCTGTCGGGTTTTGCTATTTTCCCTGGCGTGGAACTGGTCATGGACGAAAGCAAGGAGCAGCGCGGCAAGGGCCGCGGCTCGCTGGAGAACCCGGAGCGCTACGAGAACGTCCCCGGGCATGTGATCCCGATCCTCGAGCGCGAGTTCGACGACTTCGACACCGAGGCGGAGAAGTTCCTCGCGGGCGAGACACCCGAGGACGAGTTCATCGGCTTCCGCCTCAAACAGGGTGTCTACGGGCAGCGCCAGCCCGACGTGCAGATGGCGCGGGTGAAGCTGCCCTTCGGCGGCGTCACGCCGCAGCAGATGGAGGCCTTCGCCAGCGTCATCGAGAAGTACGCGCCGCTCAACAAGGGCCACATCACCACTCGTCAGAACATCCAGATCCACCACGTGCCACTGCGCGACATGGAGTCGCTGATCCGCGAGATCTCCGCGACAGGGCTGTCCTCGCGCGAGGGCTGCGGAAACACGGTGCGCAACGTGACCGGCGACCCCTGGGCCGGCGTCGCCCCCGACGAGGTCTTCGACCCGACCCCCTACGCCGGCGCCTACGTGCGCTACTTCGTCCGCCACCCGACCACGCAGCTGATGCCGCGCAAGATCAAGACCTCCTTCACCGGCTCCGACGCCGACCGCGCGATCAGCGGCATCCACGACGTCGCCTTCCTCTCCCGCGAGCGCGACGGCGTGAAGGGGTTCGAGATCCGGGTCGGCGGCGGCACCTCGATCATGCCGCGGATCGCGCCGACCCTCTACGAGTTCGTCGAGGCCGACAACGGCGACTACCTGAAGGTCACCGAGGCCGCGCTGCGGATCTTCGACCGCCAGGACTGGCTGCGCGCCAACCGCGCCCGGGCCCGGATCAAGGTGCTGATCGACAAGATCGGGATCGACGCCTTCCGCGAGCTCGTCGAGGAGGAGCTGAAGGGCGACTGGGTCGGCGAGCGCGAGTTCGATGTCGAGCGGCTGCGCTTCGACGACGACGAGGAGGCGAACGCCCCCGGCGTCCCCTCGGCCCCGGCGTCCCCCAACGGCGATCGCTCCGAGTTCGACCGCTTCCTCGGGGGCAACGTGCAGGCCCAGCGGCAGGCCGGCTTCTCGACCGTCGAGGTGAAGGTGGAGCGCGGCGACCTGACGCCGGAGCAGTTCCGGGGGCTCGCGGCGATCATGCGCGAGTTCACCGGCGGCTACGCCCGCAGCACCGTGCAGCAGAACTTCGTCCTGCGCTGGGTGCGTGACGAGGCGCTCTACGAGGTCTGGCGGCGGCTGGTCGGCCTCGGGCTCGGCGAGGCCGGGGCGCGGGAGGTCACCGACGTGGTCAGCTGCCCCGGCACCGACAGCTGCAAACTCGGGATCACCAGCTCGATGGGCCTCAACCGGGCGATCAAGGAGCGGGTCGAGGCGATGGACGTCACCGACCCGCTGACCCGCCGCGTCCACATCAAGATGAGCGGCTGCCCGAACGGGTGCAGCCAGCACCACATCGCCAACATTGGCTTCTACGGCGCCTCGTTGAAGGTGGGCGAGCGCCAGATGCCCGCCTACATACCGCACATCGGCGGCAACTACGAGGGCGGCGAGGTGGTCTACGGCACCCGGCTGAAGTCCCGCCTGCCGGCCAAGCGCGTCCCCGAGGCGGTGGAGCGCTGGCTGCGGCTGTACGAGGCCGAACGGGAGGACGGAGAGGTCTTCAACGCCTTCGCCGAGCGGATCGGCACCGCCCGTTTCGAGGAGGAGGTCAAGGACCTCACCCTGCCGGCCGAGTTCAGCCTCGAGACCATGCAGCAGTTCATCGACTGGAACCGCTCCAGCCCCTACAAGGTCGAGCGCGGCGAAGGTGAGTGCGCGATTTAGGTGAAACCCCTTCCTGCCACACTTCCCGCTCCGATGCCTACCGTGACCGACATCGATCATGAGGCTGTTGCCGCCGATTTGGAGGGCCGCTCCGCGCACGAGGCGCTGGAGTGGATGTTCGACGCCTTCGGCGAGGAGCACTACATCGCCTGCTCCTTCCAGAAAACGAGTTCGGTGACCGCCCACATGGCGACGCAGATCAACCCCGCGGCGCGCTTCTTCTACCTCGACACCGACGTTCTCTTTCCGGAGACGTACGAAACGCGCGACCGGCTGGCCGAGCACCTGGGGGTCGAGTTCGACCGCTTCCACAACCTGACCCTGGAGGAGCAGGCCGAGCTGTACGGCGACGAGCTGTGGAGGCGCGACCCCGACTCCTGCTGCGGACTGCGCAAGGTCGAGCCGATGCGGCGCGCCCTATCTTCCGTAGACTGCTGGGTCGCCGGCGTCCGCCGCGAGGACTCCACAAACCGCGCTAAGACCCCGAAGTTCGGCTGGGACAAGCGCTTCGGGCTATGGAAGCTCAACCCCCTCGCGGACTGGACCGAGCGCGACGTCTGGAACTACATCCGTGAGCACCACCTCCCGTACAACCCGCTCCATGACAAGGGCTACCCGTCGATCGGCTGCACCCACTGCACACAGCCGGTCGGGCCGGGGGGCTCGCCGCGAGACGGCCGTTGGGTTGGCGTCGCCAAGACGGAGTGCGGGATCAACTAGCGGCGCCGCGGCAGAACTTTCGAATACCCCTTCCCCGACCGATTGGTGAGACCTCGATGAGCGAGACGATGACTGAGCTGTCCCTGACCCTTTCCGAACGCCACACGGCGGACTTCGAGATGATCGCCAACGGCGGCTTCGCGCCGCTGACCGGCTTCCAGGGCTCCGCCGACTGGGAGCGCGTCTGCGCCGAGATGCGGACCGTGGACGGCGACTACTGGCCGATCCCGATCACCCTCGCAACCGACCTCGAGTGCGAGGTCGGCGACGTCGTGGCGCTGGCCAGCGACGAGGGCAAGCCGCTGGGGAGGATCACCGTCGAGGAGATCTGGGAGCGCGACGTGAGGAGCGAGGCCGAGCGGGTCTACGGCACCACCGACGAGGCGCATCCCGGGGTCGCCGCGCTCTACGAGGAGGGCAACCGGATGATCGCCGGCCCGATCGAGGTCGACGCGCTTCCCGACCACGAGGAAGCCTTCATGCGCCGCTACAAGACCCCGGCGGAGCACAAGGCCGACTTCGAGGCGCGCGGCTGGAAGAAGATCGTCGCCTTCCAGACCCGCAACCCGATCCACCGCGCTCATGAGTACCTGACCAAGGCCGCGCTGGAGACCTGCGACGGGCTCTTCATCCACCCGTTGATCGGCAAGACCAAGGCCGGCGACATCCCCGCCGACGTGCGGATGCGCTGCTACGAGGTGCTGATGGAGAAGTACTACCCGCAGGACCGCGTCGTGCTCGGCGTGAAGCCGGCGAAGATGCACTACGCGGGCCCGCGCGAGGCGGTCCTGCACGCGATCGTCCGCCGCAACTACGGCGCGACCCACTTCATCGTCGGCCGCGACCACGCGGGCGCCGGCGACTACTACGGCACCTACGACGCGCAGAAGATCTTCGACGAGATCGATATCGACGAGCTCGGGATCGAGCCGCTGATGTTCGAGCACACCTTCTGGTGCAACGAGTGCGAGGGGCTCGCCTCGAACAAGACCTGCCCCCACGACCAAGAGGCGCACCTCTTCCTCTCGGGGACGAAGGTCCGCGAGATGCTCGGCAACGGCGAGAGGCCGCCGCACGAGTTCTCGCGCGACGAGGTCGCCGACATCCTGATCGACGCTTACAAGGAGGACTGAACAAGCATGGCTGGCGAAAAGGGCTTCACCCTCTGGTTCACCGGGCTATCCGGTGCCGGCAAGACGACCATCTCCCGGCTGCTGGAGGGTCACCTGCTCGAGCGCGGCTCGAAGCTGGAGATCCTCGACGGCGACGTGGTCCGCGAGAACCTCTCCAAGGGGCTCGGCTTCTCCAAAGAGGACCGCGACACCAACATCCGCCGCATCGCCTTCGTCGCCGATCTGCTGAGCCGCAACGGAGTGCCGGTGATCACCGCGGCGATCTCCCCCTACGCGGAGATCCGCGCCGAGGCGCGCGAGCTGATGGGCGAGCGCTTCATCGAGGTCTTCGTGAAGGCGTCGGTCGACACCTGCGCCGAGCGCGACGTCAAGGGCCTCTACGCGAAAGCCTTTGCGGGTGAGATCAAGGAGTTCACGGGAGTCTCGGACCCCTACGAGGCGCCCGACAACCCCGAGGTCGTCTGCGACACCGAGAACGAGACGCCTGAGGAGTCGACCGACAAGCTGCTCGCCTATCTCGAGCAGCGCGACCTGATCCCCGCCGCCGCCGCCGTCACGGCTTAGGTATAGGGAGGGGCGGGTGCCCCTTCACCGGACAAGTCGTCGCCCTAATGAGGGCGACGACTTTGAGTATCCGCCCGTCAAAGGGGCACCCGCCCCTCCCTCGATGCGTGTCCGGGACGGCGGCGGCCCGGACGGTCGCGGAGCTTTCCGGCGCTTTGACATTTGACCTTATTGGAGCATGGTCAAATGTCAAAGCGCCGACCGATCGTTGCGCGGAGGATCTGGATCACGTGGTGGTGCTCGTACTTGATCTGGTAGTGGCTGAAGCGGAGTGGGGTTAGGCCCGCGGCGGTGTGCGTTTGGTCGCGTAGGTGATCGCGCACCTGGGCGGATGGGGTGCGGTGATAGCGCAGGCCGTCCGTTTCAACCACCAAGCCGAGGTCAGGCCAGAAAAAGTCGACCTCAAAGCCGTTAACCATCGCTTTCGTCAGCGGCATCGGCAGCCCGGCGGCGCTCACGATGCGGCGGAAGAGACGCTCCAACTCGGAGTCCGAGAGGCGGAACGTGTCGCGATCGAGCAGGGCTCGCAGCCTTACCACGCCCGGCTCGCCCGCGAAATCGGCGAGCTTCGCGCGTAGCGCCTCCGGGTCGATCAAGTCGCGCTTGTCCGCCTCGTTGACCGCCCGCTCCAGAGCGGAAGCGCTGAGCACCGTCGCCAGATCCAGCAGGGTGCGCGCTGGGGTTGTCACGGGGATGCCGTTGACTTCCGTCACGTCTTCCTCGGGCAACGATGGCCGACAGCGGGCGTGGATTCCGGCGCGCCGGTGGTTGCAGCGACGCCGCACGCTGACGTCGATCTCCGGGCCTTCCTTGCCAATTCCCCAGAGGGCCGCCGCGCTGCGATGGCTGAGTACAGCGCCCTCACCACAGGCAAGTAGCGCTGCCATCCATCGACGCTCCCCCGTCATCGTTGGCCAGCCGACTGCGTAGACGCCACGCGCGACGAGGTGCAACCTCCCCTGGGTGACTCGATGATCGATTGCCATCGGGGTGAAGCCGAGCGCCAGCAGGTCGCTCCGCGCGAGCATCCCGTGCTGGCGTCCCGCGAGCGCCCAGGTCCGAGCGCTCCTCGTCCGCGCTTCGACATTTGACCGTGCCATAACAAGGTCAATCGTCGAAGCGGCGTGAATTCACCCCCCTTGATGGGGCGGGTATCGCTATGGACGGGGCGGTACCTGTGGCTCGGCTAGGCCGTAGGTGTCGTAGGCGCCGAACTCGGCGAAGGTCTTGTGGGTTGGGCCGTGGTAGTCGGACGATGCGGTTGGGATGAGGTTCAGCTCGTTACAGAGTTCCAGTAGGTGGGCTGTCTGTTCCTTGCTGTGGGTTGGGTAGAAGGTCTCTATTCCGTCGATCGGGAGGGCGCGGATCAGGTCGTCGACTTCGTGGGGCGCGGAGATGTCCCAGTAGGGGTGGGCTACTACGGCGACTCCGCCGGCGGCGTGGATGATCTCCACCGCCTGCTCGGCGGTCGGCCAGCGGCGCGGCACGAAGGCCTTGGCGCCCGGGACCAGGTACTCCTCGAAGAAGGGGCCAAGGTCGCCCGTCGCTCCGGCCGCCCGAGCGATGTGGGGCCGCCCAATCGACAGCGCGTCGCCGGCTTCCCTGACGGCGTCCTCGAGATGAAAGTCGAACCCGAACCCCCGCAGCTTCTCGACGATCTCCCCGGCCCGCGTAACCCGCTCATGCTGCGCCCGCTCACAGGCCGGAGCGATCTTCCCCAGGTCGACCCAGTACCCGCAAACGTGCAGATCGTCCGCGTACTCATGCACGCAAGACATCTCAATAGCCGGCACAAGCTCAACCCCAAGCTGCTCAGCAGCCTCCGTCGCCTCAGCCACCCCCGCAATCGCATCATGATCGGTAAGCGCCAGACGTAGTAACCCCAGCCTCGGCAGCTTTCTCAACAACAGCAGCGGGTAGGAGCTGCCCGTCCGAAACGGTCGAATGGCTCTGAAGCTCAATCAGCATGAGCGCGGAGCCCTATTGCGGCCTGTCGTCAGCGGGGTGCGGGGGGTGGTCCCTCTAGCCTCCCCCCGGTACCGCGGAGGGATCTTGCCCCGAAAGGGGCACCAATTCGTCCCCGCCGAAGGCGGGGACATAGGCGTAAGGGAGCGACCCCCGGACCCCGCCCCCGCCGCCCGCACAAATAGACTGCCGCCCCCGATGTTCGAGAAGGTGCTCATTGCCAACCGCGGCGAGGTCGCGATTCGCGTCGCCCGGACCCTGAAGGAGATGGGGATCGGCTCGGTCGCCGTCTACTCCGAGATCGACCGCGACGCCCTGCACGTGCAGGAGGCCGACGAGGCCTTTCTGATCGGCCCCGCCGTGCCGGCCGAGAGCTATCTCAACGTCTTGAAGATCGTCGACACGGCGAAGGAGGCCGGTGCCGAGGCGATCCATCCCGGCTACGGGTTCCTGGCCGAGAACGCCGACTTTGCGCGGGCCTGCGCCGAGGCCGGGATCGTCTTCGTCGGGCCGCCGCCCGAGGCGATCGAGGCGATGGGGTCGAAGACCCGGGCCCGGGAGATCATGGCCGAGGCCGGGGTGCCGATCGTGCCCGGGGCGACGAAACCCGCCGCCGATCTCGACGAGGCGCGCGCCCAGGCCGAGGACGCCGGCTACCCGGTCGCGTGCAAGGCGGCGGGCGGCGGCGGCGGCAAGGGCTTCCGGGTCGCGATGAGCGCCGACGACCTTCAGGAGGCGTTCGAGGGCGCCGCCCGCGAGGGCGAGAAGTTCTTCTCCGACTCGCGCGTGTACGTGGAGCGCTACCTCGAGGACCCGCGCCACGTCGAGGTCCAGGTGCTGGCCGACTCGCACGGCAACGTGGTTCACCTGGGCGAGCGCGACTGCTCGATCCAGCGCCGCCACCAGAAGGTGATCGAGGAGGCGCCCGCCCCGCGCGTCGACGCCGAGATGCGCGAGCGGATCGGCAGGATCGCCACCGACGCGGCGGCCGCGGTCGGCTACCGCTCCGCCGGCACGGTCGAGGGGCTCCAGGTGGACGGCGAGTACTTCTTCCTCGAGATGAACACCCGGGTGCAGGTCGAGCACTGCGTGACCGAGATGGTCACCGGGATCGACATCGTCCGCGAGCAGATCCTGGTCGCCGCCGGCGAGGAGCTCTCCGTGAAGCAGTCCGACGTCGAGCTGCGCGGCCACGCGATCGAGTGCCGGATCAACGCCGAGGCCGCCCACAAGAAATTCGCGCCGGCGCCCGGGAAGATCACGAGCTACCGCGAGCCGGCCGGGCCGGGCGTGCGGGTCGACTCCGGTGTCGAGGCGGGCTCCGAGGTGACGCCGATGTACGACCCGATGGTCGCCAAGCTGATCGTCTGGGACGTCGACCGTGAGCACGCCACGCGCCGCATGCTGCGGGCGCTGGGCGAGTACGAGATCGGCGGCCTCACCACCCTGATCCCCTTCCACCGGGCGATCCTCGCGACCGAGCAGTGGGCCAACGCCGAGACCTGTCGCGACCTGATGGAGGACCGCGAGTGGCTGAAGTCGACCGCGCCGGAGGCGGCGGCGGTCGCCGAGGCCGGGGAGGCACCCGAGGTAGTCGCCCGCGACTACAAGGTGGAGGTGTCGGGCAAGCTCTTCGACGTCAAGGTCATAGGCGAAGCGACGTCAGGAACCTCCGCCCCCGCAACGGGCAAGCGCCCCCCCAAACGAGAGCGCAAATCAGGCGGCGGTGCCAGCGCTTCCTCGGAATCTCTCCCATCCCCCCTCCAGGGCACGGTCCTGAAAGTCGCCGTCGAAAAAGGCTCCGCAGTAGAAGAGGGCGACCTGATCTGCGTAATAGAGGCGATGAAGATGGAAAACGAGATAACAGCCCACAGATCAGGCAAGCTAACCGCCCTAAACGTCACCGAAGGCGCACCCGTCTCAAGCGGAGACGTAATAGCGGTCATCGAGTAGGGGTCGGTACCCGACCCCTACCCAGCGTGCTGGCCCTTATGTTTCTGCTTCTGCAGCCGCCGCTGCTGATCCCGAGTCAAGGGGATCGGCGGCGCCGGCTCCTGACACCCTTTCCCGACACAGGCCTCCAGCCGGTTCAACTGACCGGCCAGGAAGTTGCGGATCGGATTCAGGTTGCGCTCTTTGACGCGGTTGTTCAGCTCGTACGGGTCCTTGGTGATGTCGTACAGCTCCTTTTCCCCGTCCGGCCACGCGATGTACTTCCAGGGGCCGAGCCGGATCCCCTCGTAGTCTTTCGGCGGCGCCACGATCGAGGCGGTGGCACCCTGTTTGCGGGCGGCGGGGGTGGCGGGGGGCCCGCCACCGTTCTCCTCGACGTCGGAGGTCTCGACGAAGGACTCGAAGAGGATCGGTCGCCGCGTGCGCAGGCCGGGGTCGAGCGCGTAGGGCACCATCGAGCGCCCGTCGACGCTCTTGTCCGCCGTCGCGCCCGCGAGTTGCAGGACGGTGGGGGCGATGTCGACGTTGGCGGCCAGCTCCCCCGACTGGGAGCCGGGTTTGATGCCCGGCCCGCGCATCAGGAAGGGCAGGTGCGTCGACGGCTCGTAGGCGAGGAACTTGCCGCCGGTGAAGCGGTGCTCGCCGAAGAAGAAGCCGTTGTCGGAGGTGAAGATGATGTAGGTGTTGCGGAGGCGGTGGAGGCCGCCCAGGGTGTCGACGATCCGCTTCACCCCGTCGTCGACAGAGCGCAGCGACTCGAGTGCCTTCTCGTAGTAGACGTTGTAGGCGTGGACGTCGGTTGGTGACAGGTAGGGGGCGTCGCGAACGAAGCGGGGCTTGTCGTTGGTGCTCCCCTCGTCGAAGCCCTGGGCGCGGCTGTGCGGATACGGCACACCGAGGAAGGAGTCGTAGTAGCGCGTTGAGGGCTCGGGGCCGGCGGGATGTCGGAAGTCGCCGTGCGGAGCGGTGTAGTCGAGCTGGAGGTAGAAGGGCGTGGTCGGCGGGGTGGCCAGCAGCTCGTTCGCCGCGTCCTGGGTCAGGTGGTCGGTCTCGTAGTAACAGGGCAGCCCGTTTGCGGGGGCGTCGGGGCAACCCGGGTCGTCGCGCGCCCCGTACTCGCGCGTGTCCCAGCTGCCGGGGTCGCCGAAGGGGCCGTCGATCACACCGTTGTCGTTCATCTTGTAGCCGTAGAAGAGGTGGTCGGTGTCGGCGTTCAGCACCGTGTGCCAGGCGCTCCAGCCGGGTGGGACGGTGGTCCCGTCGTCGTAGGGCGCATCGCCGTAGCCGTTGAGGAACTTGCCGACATGGATCGTGCGGTAGCCGGAGCTCTGAAGCCAGACGGCGAGGTTGTGGCTGAACGCCCCCCGCGCCGCGAAGCCCGTATAGCCCCCGTTCGGGGGGACGTTGCCGCGGTCGTTGTGGTTGTGCGCGTAGCGGCCGGTGAGGAGCGAGACCCGGGAGGGGCAGCAGAGGGGGTAGGAGACGTAGTAGCGGGTGAATGTGATGCCGCGGTTGGCGATCAGGCTCAGCGTGTGGGGCATCGCATAGACCGGCGTGCCGCCGAGCGGGGTGTAGGAGGCATAGAGCTCGTCGAGCGTTTGGTCGTCGGTCTGGATGACGACGAAGCTGGGGCGCGGCTGGCCGGCGGCGGAGGCGTGCGGCTGGCCGGCGGCCAGGGACAGTGCCGTGAGCAGGGCCAGCAGGCCCGCCGCAATCGACAGGCGAGCGCCCGAAGGCGCACGGGTTTGTCTCCGTTGATACATGACCGCCTTCGCCGGGTGGCGCCTACAAGGGTCGAAACCGCCGCTCGCCGCCGAAGTTTCGAACGGGCGGCGAAAGGAAAGCTAAAGGGCGGTCAGGACGCGCCGAGCTTTTTCGCCGCGTCGCGGAAGTTCTTCACGGTGGCGCTCGGTGCTTTGCGGCCCTCGAGTTTCTCGCCGTGGCGGTTGACCCAGATCACCGGCACGTTCATCTTCAGCAGGGGGGCGACGTCGTTGGTGTAGCTGGAGCCGATGTGCAGCCACCCTTTCTTGCCGCCCATCCGGCGCGCCGTCTCTTTGAAATGGGTGGGGTCGGGCTTGTAGCTGCGCACCTGCTGCGCGGTGACGACGAGGTCCAGCTCGGTGCGCAGGTGGCGGCGGGAGATGCCCAGCAGTTTGTCGTCGACGTTGGAGACGATCCCGACCTCGTACTTCTTGCCGAGCCGGTCCATCGCCGCGTTGGCCTCGCGGAAGGGCAGCCAGTAGGCGACGCTGTTTGGCAGGAACTGGGCGCGCGAGGGCTCCACCTCCCAGCCCAGCTCCCCGGCAACCTTGACGATCGTGCGTCTCAGCACCTCGGCGTACAGCTCATAGGAGCCGGCCATGATCTCGGCCTGGACCTCCATGAAGCGGGCGACGAAGGGGCGCTCCTCGAAGCTGAAGCCGTCCTTCGCCGCCTCTTTCTTGCAGGCGTCGACGATCCCTTTCTCCCAGTCGATCAGGGTGCCGTAGCAGTCGGTGGTTACCCGCGTGATGGTTTTGAGATTGGGAAGCGGCATCTGGGGCGCGGCATTATGCCAAGCACCTCCCCTGGGGGCGTTGCCCTTGCCGTCTCGGATAAGCTGCCGCCCGCGCCGCGGCGCGTGCATCCAACCACCTCATGGACCTTCTCGAATATCAGGGCAAGCAGCTTTTCGCCAAGCACGGTGTCGCCGTGCCGAGCGGTGAAGTCGCCTCCACCGTGGAGGAGGCGGTCGCCGCCGCCGAGCGGATCGGCTACCCCTGTGCGGTCAAGGCCCAGGTGCTGATCGGCGGCCGCGGCAAGGCGGGTGGGATCAAGATCGCCGCCGACGCCGACGAGGCGCGCGCCCACGCCGGCGCGATCCTCGGCATGGACATCCGCGGGCCGCACGGCGAGGGGCCCTTCAAGGTCCACCAGGTCTGGATCGAGGGCGGCTCCGACATCGCTTCCGAGTACTACGCCTCGGTCATCCTCGACCGCGGCGAGAAGAAGCTGCTGGCGATCGTCTCCGCCAAGGGCGGGATGGACATCGAGGCGGTCGCCGAGGAGGACCCCGAGGCGTTGGTCAAGCGCCATATCGACCCGGCGCTGCCGTTCGACGCGGCGGCGGCGCGGCCGATCGCCGACGCCGCAGGGCTCGACGAGGACGTGCGCGACCAGGCGGCCGAGGTGCTGGCGAAGCTGGCCGAGGTGGCGAGCGGCGAGGACGCGACGCTGATCGAGGTCAACCCGCTGATCGTCACCGAGGGCCGCGAGGTGGTCGCGCTCGACGCGAAGGTGACGATCGACAACAACGCCCTCTTCCGCCACGAGGACCTGGCCGAGATCGCCGAGTCCTCCGACGCGGACCCGCAGGAGGCGATGGCCAGGGAGAAGGGCCTCACCTACGTGAAGCTGGACGGGAACGTCGGCATCCTCGCCAACGGCGCCGGGCTCTGCATGTCGACGCTGGACGTGGTGGCGCAGGCGGGCGGCGCGCCGGCCAACTTCCTCGACGCGGGCGGCGGTTCCAAAGCGGAGGCGATAGTCGACGCGCTCGGGGTGATCACCTCCGACCCCAAGGTCACCGCGATCCTCTTCAACATCTTCGGCGGCATCACCCGCTGCGACGAGATCGCCAAGGGAATCGTCGACGCCTCCGACCGGATCGAGCTGAAGGTGCCGCTGGTCGTCCGCCTCGACGGCACCAACTCCGAGCAGGGCCTGGAGATCCTCGCCGAGGCCGATCTGCCGAACCTGCACCAGGAGAAGACGATGCTCGACGCCGCGAGGCGCGTCGTCGAGCTGGCGGGCACAGCATGAGCATCATCGTCGGCGAAGAGACCAAGCTCGTCGTCTCCGGCCTGACCGGGCGCGAGGGCTCCTTCCACGGGCTGCGCAACCGCGACTACGGCACCGACCTGGTCGCCGGCGTCACCCCCGGCAAGGGCGGCCAGGACGTGGAGGGCGTGCCGGTCTTCGACACGATCAAGGAGTCGGTCGAGGAGGCCGGCGCAAACACCTCGATGATCTTCGTCCCGGCCCGCTTCGCCGCGCCGGCGATCGACGAGGCGATCGAGTCCGGCGTCCACACGGTGATCGCGATCACCGAGGGGATCCCGGTCCTCGACATGCTGAAGACCTACTGGAAGGCGAAGGAGGCCGGGGTGCGGCTGATCGGGCCCAACTGCCCGGGCGTGCTCTCGCCCGGCAAGGCCAACGTCGGCATCATCCCCGCCCAGTTCTTCGACCCGGGCAAGATCGGCGTCGTCTCCAAGTCGGGCACGCTGACCTACCAGATCGGCAACGAGCTGAAGCAGGCCGGCGAGGGCAACTCCACGATCGTCGGGATCGGCGGCGACCCGATCGTCGGCTCCGACTTCATCGACATTCTCACCCTCTTCGAGGCCGACCCCGAGACCGAGCTGATCGTGATGGTCGGCGAGATCGGCGGCGACGCCGAGGAGCGGGCGGCGGAGTTCATCGAGTCCGAGGTCTCCAAGCCGGTCGTCGCCTACATCGCCGGCTTCACGGCACCCCCCGGCAAGCAGATGGGCCACGCCGGGGCGATCATCTCCGGCTCCTCGGGGACCGCCCAGGCCAAGAAGGAAGCGCTCGAGGCAAAGGGCGTGCGGGTCGGCGAGAGCCCGACCGAGGCCGCGGCTATCGCGGTCGAGACGCTTCGCATCGCGCTAGCCTAGGTCTGTGCTTCTTGGTTGGTTCAGGGGTGCGACGCTCTGCGCCGTTCTGGCGCTGGCGACGGCTGCGCCGGCGTCCGCGCGCAACGCCTACGTCGCCAACTCCGGCGGCGCGAACGTGTCGGTGCTCAACCTGGCTACCAATTCCCCGGCTGGAACGATTCCGGTTGGGGCCGGGCCGGTCGATGTGGCTGTTACGCCCAACGGGCAATTCGCCTATGTGACGAACGAGACCGATGGGACGGTTTCGGTGATCGCCACCGCGAGCAACTCCGTGGTCGCGACGATCCCGCTCGCCGTCGGTGCGAAACCGCGGGGAATCGCGATCTCCCCCGACGGGCAGACGGCCTGGGTCGCCGACAACGGCGACGACACCGTCTCGGTCATCGCCACCGCGACGAACACGGTGTCCGGGGTGCCGATCCCGCTTCCGGCCGGGGCCAAACCCGACGGCATCGCGATCTCCCCCGACGGGGCCACGGCATTCGTCGCCCAGCAGGGCAACGACGTCTCGCTCGTCAGCACTGCCAGCCGCGCCATCGTCGGCACGGTGGTGGACGCGATGGCCCCCTCGCGGATCGCGATCGGGCCGCACGGAGGGCGCGCCTTCGTCACCGACAGTGGCTCCACCTCCGTCACCGCCTTCAACCCCAGCGGCGGGGCGGTGATCGGCACGCCGATCCCGGTCGGCGCGACCCCGTCGGGGATCGCGGTCGCGCCCAACGGCGTCTTCGCCTACGCCGCCGCGAGCGGCGGCGCCACGGTCACCCCGATCGCCACCGCCACCAACGCCCCCTCCGCCGCGATCGCGGGCTTCAACGCTCCCGCCGGCGTCGCGATCTCGCCGGACGGCTCGCAGGGCTACGTCGCCAACTCCGGCGGCGGCAACGTCTCGGCGTTCAGCACCGCCACCAACGCGGTGACCGGCTCGATCGCCGCGGGCGCGACGCCGACCGGCATCGCGATCGCCCCGAACCAGGGGCCCCAGGCCTCCTTCCTGGTGACGCCGCAACGGCGGGTCGCGAAGCACAAACTCACCTTCCTGGGCGGCGCCTCCAAAGACCCCGACGGCACGATCGCCAACTACGCCTGGAGCTTCGGCGACGGCAAACGCGCCCAGGGCCCGCAGGCACGGCGCACCCACACCTACCGCAAACCCGGGACCTATACGGCGACGCTGACCGTCACCGACAACGAGGGTTGCTCGACCGAGCTTGTCTTCACCGGGCAGACGGCGTCCTGCAACGGCTCGTCGGCGGCCGTCGCCTCGATGGCGATCGTCGTCATCGACCCCAACGGGCCGGTGCTGCGGGTCGCCGGCGGGCGACGGCAGCGCCTGCGGGGGCTGCTGAACGTCTGGGCGCAATGCCCGCGCGAGCCGTGCGCCGTGCGCGCGCGCGGAACGCTCGTGACGATGAGGAGCAGCCTGGACCCCGGTCGCGGGCACCGAATGGGCCGGGCGGCGGCGTCGCTCACGGCCGGCGCCTGGGGCCGGCTGGGCCTGCGCCTGCCCAGGCGAACCCGGCTGGCGGCGCTGCGGGCCCTGCGGCGGGGCGGCGAGGCGAAAGCACTGGTGACGGTCATCGCACAGGGCGCCGACGGGAACCAGACCACGCGCAAATGGGAAGTGAAGCTGGTGCGCCCGCGCCCCGTGCGCGCCCGGCGTTAGCGCCAGGGCCGCGCGCCTATACTCGCCGTCGATGGCCGCCGAGACGATCTCCTTCGCCCGCGGGGCGCCCAGCGCCGACATCCTGCCGCACGAGGCGGTGCGGGATGCGGCGGCGGTTGCGCTCGCCGAGGACTGGGAGAGGGCGCTGTCCTACGGGACCGGGATCGGGCATCCCGGGCTCTGTGAGTGGATTGCTCAGCGCCACGGGCTGGAGGCCTCCCAGACGATGGTCGCCAACGGGTCGATGGAAGCCGCGGCGATGGTCTTTGCTCATCTGCTCGAGCCTGGTGACCGGGTCCTGGTCGAGCAGCCGTCCTATGACCGCACGCTGCTGTTGCTGCAGCGGGCCGGAGTCGAGCTGGTGCCGGTGCCGCTGGAGGCCGACGGACTCGCCGTGGAGGCGTTTGAAGCGGCGCTTGCCGATGGGCCGGTGAAGCTGGCCCACGTCATCCCCAACTTCCACAACCCCGCCGGCTGCACGCTCTCGGCCGAGAAGCGGGTGCGGGTTGTCGAGCTGGCCGCCGAGCACGGGTTCTGGCTGTTCGAGGACGACCCCTACCGGGAGCTGCCGTTCGAGGGCGAGGCGCTGGCGACGATGCTCTCGCTCGACCGCGCCGGGCGGGTGATCCACGCGTCGTCATTCTCGAAGACCGTCAGCCCCGGGGTGCGAGTCGGCTACCTGGCGGGGCCGGCCGCGGAGATCGCCAAGCTGGCGAAGCGGGCCAACGAGACCTACATCTCGCCGAACATGCTGGCCGAATCGGTGGTGTTGGAGCTCTGCCGCTCCGGTGCGCTTGACCGCAACATCGAGTTCGTCAAAGGGGCGCTGCGCGACCGCCGCGACGCGCTGGTCGACGCGCTCCGTGAGCAGATCCCCGAGGCCGAGTTCGTCGTTCCCGGCGGCGGCTACTTCCTCTGGCTCGACCTCGCGGAGGGCACCGACACGACGGCGCTCTTGGCGGAGGCCAAGGAGGAGGGCGTCTCCTTCGTCGCCGGCCCGGACTTCATGCTCGAGGGCGGCGAGAACAGCCTCCGCCTCTCCTTCGCCAGCGTCCCGCCGGAGCGGATCGCCGAGGGCGTCTCCCGCATCGCCCGGGCGCTGGACCGCCTCCGCGCGGGCGCGACCGCCTAACGCCCGTAGCGGTCCGACGGAGAGGACGAGCTGCTCCGGGATCGCCGCGCGGGGCGGTGGCGCCGGGTCGGCGCGGACGGAGACCGTCTCGGCGACGCTGCGGGAGACCTCGTGGCTGCCCTTGGCCGAGGTGATCGTGACGCTCCGCTCGTCGGAGCTGGCCACCTTTCCCTCCAGGCCGGGGTGCAGCCCCGCGTTCTTCAGGTAGCGCAGCAATTCCTCGGCCTCGTTCTCGAAGCGCAGGACGTGGACCTTGGCGCCGACCTCGACGTCGGCGAGCAGGGAGCCCTGCTCGCGGGCTCCCTCGACGATCGGGTGGCCGTGGGGGCAGGTGGTCGCGTCGCCGATCGCCGCCCGCATCCGCTCCTCCAGCACCGGCGACATCGCGTGCTCGATCCGCTCGGCCTCCTCGTGGACCTCGTCCCAGGGGATGCCGAGGACGTCGGTGAGGAAGCGCTCGATCATCCGGTGGCGGCGGACGATGTGGCTGGCGTGCTCGTGCCCGGATTTGGTGAACGTGAGCGATTTGTCGGTGCGGCGCTCGACGTAGCCGTCCTCGACCAGCCGCCCGATCATCTCGTGGACGGTGGGGGGCGAGAGCTGCATCGCGCGGGCGAGGTTGGCGCCGGTCATCGGCAGCCCGGCCTCCTCGAGCCAGAACATGCTCTCCAGGTACTCCTGCTCGGCGACCGTCGCGTTATCCATCGTCTCGATACTAGCCGCCCGGCTCCTCCCCGCCGATGGGCCTCAAATACGCCTATGGGGCGTATTTGAGGCCCATCGGCGTCAGCGGCGCTCGACCAGGGTGGAGACGATGGCCTCGTAGAAGCCGTCGCCCATGCGCGCCCTCGGTGACCGTGACGTTGTCCCAGGCGGGGAGGGCGGCGCGCAGGCCGGGATCGCGCTCGGGCCCGTTGGCGACGACGAAGAAGCGGCCCACCGCGGCGGCGACCTCCAGGTCCTCGACCGAGTCGCCCACCCCGATGCACTCGGCCGGGTCGTAGCCGCGGGCGCGGGCGTGGGCGGCGACGGCGCCCGCCTTGCTGACCATGTGGGGGACGAGGTGGTAGGCGTGGGTGGGGCCGTCGATCGCGGGCATCTCCCGCCCGATCGCCCCGTTGTCGAGCAGGCGCAGGTCGCCGTGCCCGTGCTCGGCGAGCAGCGCGTTCGCCTCCTCGACGTCGACCTTGCCGCGGAAGAGGTGGGAGAGGACGCGGCCGTGGTGCCAGGGCGAGTGGTACTCGAGCCGCCCCTCGAAGTGCTCGAACAGCAGCTTCGGGATGCCGCGCCGCTCGATCTGCTCGTAGACGGTCCCCTCCTCGTCCGGCACCATCTCGCCGGTCATCAGCGTCGTCTCGCCGTCGATCGCGAAGGCGCAGCCGGCCTCGTAGATGTAGGAGGTCTGGCCCATCAGGCGGGCCGCCTCGTGGACCTGCGGCTCGCGGCGGCCGGACATGATCACGACCTCGACCCCGGCGCGGTGGCAGGCCTCGAGGCCGCGGGACTGGGCCAGGGAGAAGGCGCCGTCGGCGTCGCGGAACAGCGAGCTGCCCTGGCCGAGCAGGGTCCCGTCGAGGTCGGTGTAGACGCACTTCAGTGCCATCGCGCGGTCGCTACGGTAGCCGGATGACAGAGCACCGCTGCGGGTCCTGTCATGGGCGGGACTGCGCGGACCGCAGGACCCTCGACTTGGAGCAGCCGGTGGCGGCCGGGATCGTCAACGTGACTACCGACTCGATGTTCGAGGGGGCTCGTAGCGGGACTCCGGAGCAGGCGGTCGCGGACGGGCTGGAGCTGGTTCGGGCGGGTTCGACATGCTGGACGTGGGGGCGGTGGCGGCTCGGAGCGGGCCGCCGGTCCCGGCCGAGGAGGAGGCCGCCGCGCTGGTTCCCGCGATCGAGGGGCTGGCGGGGGCGGGGGTGCCGGTTTCCGCCGACACCTTCTCGGTCGAGGTTGCGCGGCGGGCGCTGGCGGCGGGCGCCGTGGCCGTCAACGACATCTCCGGCGGCTCGGAGGAGATGTTCGAGCTGGTCGCCGATTCGGGGTGCGGCTACGTGCTGATGCACATCGAGGGGCCGCCGCGGGTGGATCGGCCGGCGCGCGAGTACGACGACGTGGTCGACCACCTGAAGTCGTGGTTCGGGGGGAGAGTCGAGGCGGCCCGGCGGCTTGGGGTCGCAGAGGAGCAGATCGCCATCGACCCCGGGCTCGACTTCGACCTCACGCACCGAGCAGGACCTGGAGATCCTGCGGCGGCTCGGCGAGCTGCGCGAGCTTGGGCTGCCGCTCTACGTCTCGCTCTCGCGCAAGGACTTCATCGGCGCGGTGCTCGCCGGCTCGTGGGAGGAGCGGCTGCCGGCGAGCGAGCGCGAGTGGGGGACGGTCGCCGCCGTCTCCCTGGCGATCCGCAACGGCGCCGACGTCCTCCGCGTCCACGACCGCAGCTCCCTTCAGGCGGTGCGTGTGGCCGGGCGCATCGCCCGACCCGCGCGGAGCACGGCCTAGTGGCGAAGAGCCTGCTGGAGACCCCTTGGTCGATCGCAATCGACCCGGCTCGGCGCGACGGCCGCATCGTCGCCGAGAGCACCGAGGCCGAGCGCCGGTCGAAGCAGGTCGCGATGCCTTCCTCGCTCGACCCCGGCTTCGCCGAGGCGCTGCGCGCGGCCGGGATCGAGCGCCTCTACTCCCACCAGCGCGAGGCGCTGGAGGCGGCGGCCCACTCGAATCTCGTCATCACCAGCGGCACCGCCTCGGGCAAGTCGCTCGCCTTCAACCTGCCGGTCCTCGACGGCATCGCCCGCGATCCCAAGCGGCGTGCCCTCTACCTCTACCCGACCAAGGCGCTCGCCCAGGACCAGGCGCGCAAGCTCGGCCAGCTGCGCCCGCCCGGGCTGCGCGAGGCGATCTACGACGGCGACACGCCGCGCGAGGAGCGCCCCGCGATCCGCCGCCGCAACAACCTCGTCCTCACCAACCCCGACATGCTCCACGTCGGGCTCCTGCCCCACCACAAGAGCTGGGGCGACTTCCTCGCCAACCTCGGCTGGGTCGTGGTCGACGAGGCCCACACCTATCGCGGCGTCTTCGGCTCCCACGTCGCCAACGTGCTGCGGCGGCTGCGCCGGGTGGCGCGCGCCTACGGCGGCGAGCCGCGCTTCCTGCTCGCCTCGGCGACGATCGCCAACCCGGTCGAGCTGGCCGAGCGGCTGGTCGGGACGCCGTTCGAGCTGATCGACGACGACGGGGCGCCGCGGGCCGAGCGCGAGATCGCGATGTGGAACCCGCCGCTGATCGACAAGGCGAGCGGGACGCGGCGCTCGCCGCTCTCGGAGGCGGCCGAGCTGCTCGCCGACCTGGTCGTCGCCGGGGTGCGGACGATCTGCTTCCTGAAGAGCCGGCGGGGGATCGAGCTGATCCAGCGCTTCGCCCGGGACAACCTGGCGGCGCGCGGCAAGCCGGAGCTGGCCGAGCGGATCGCCCCCTACCGCGGCGGCTACACCCCGCAGCAGCGGCGCGAGATCGAGGCGCGCCTCTCGGCCGGCGAGCTGCTGGCGGTGGTCGCCACCGACGCGCTGGAGCTGGGGATCGACGTCGGCGAGCTGGACGCGGCGATCTGCGTCACCTTCCCCGGCACGGTCGCCAGCCTGCGCCAGATGTGGGGCCGGGCCGGGAGGCGGCGGCGCGGGCTGGCGGTCTACGTCGCCGGCCAGGACGCGCTGGACCAGTTCTTCTGCCGCCACCCGGAGGAGTTCCTGGAGCGGCCGGTCGAGGCGGCGATCCTCGACCACGCCAACGAGCAGATCGCCTCGCGCCACCTGGTCGCCGCGGCCTATGAGCTGCCGCTGAGCGACGCCGACGACGAGGTCTTCGGAGCGGACTGGCGGGAGCGGGCGGAGCGGCTGGCGCGCGCCGGGGAGCTGCGCCGCGCCGGCGGGCGGCTGCTGCCGCGCAGCAGCGAGTTCGTCGCCTCGAAGATCCCGCTGCGCTCGGCCTCGGCCGACTCGGTGGCGGTGATCGAGCGCGACTCGGGTGAGATGCTCGGCCTGGTCGAGGCGGAGCGCGCCTTCACGACGATCCACCCGGGCGCGATCTACCTCCACCTCGGCCGCTCATACGAGGTCGAGCGGCTCGACGTCGACGGCCGCCGCGCGATCGTCTCCCGCTTCGACGGCGACTGGTACACGCGCCCCAAGAAGGAGACCGAGATCTACATCGAGCGGATCCTCGAGCAGCGGGAGACCTCCGGGGTCGAGCTGCACTTCGGCGAGGTCTCGGTCACCGAGCAGGTGATCGCCTTCCAGCGGGTCGCGATCTCCGACCAGGAGCCGATCGACGTGGTGGCGCTGGAGCTGCCCGAGCAGAGCTTCGTCACCCAGGCGCTCTGGTACGTGCTGCCCGAGCGGCTGAGCGGCGAGCTCCCGCCCGACGTCCTGCTCGGCGCCCTGCACGCGACCGAGCACGGCCAGATCGCGGTGCTGCCGCTGATCGCGATGTGCGACCGCTGGGACATCGGCGGCCTCTCCACCAACGTCCACTTCCAGACCGGCCGCTCGACGATCTTCGTCTACGACGGCCACCCCGGCGGGGTCGGCATCACCCTGCGCGGCTACGAGCAGTTCGAGCGCCTGCTCGGCGACGCCGAGCGGCTGATCGCCGAGTGCCCCTGCGAGTCCGGCTGCCCCTCCTGCGTGCAGAGCCCCAAGTGCGGCAACCTCAACGAGCCGCTCCACAAGGCCGGCGCCCTGGAGCTGATGCGGTCGATGAAAGGATCCGGCGCATGAACCCCGCTCCGCTGTTCCTTTTCCGCAAATAACGGGGCAAAGGAACAGCGGAACGTGGTGAGTCGGGAGAGGCAGGTTTCGGTCGTCGGGACGGGGAGCTGCACGCAGGACTCCGAGGCCGCGCTGCTAGCCGAGGAGGTGGGGAGGCTGCTCGCCGAGGCCGGCGTCGTTGTCGTCTGCGGCGGGCTCGGCGGGGTGATGGAGGCCGTCGCCCGAGGTGCGGCGGGCGCCGGCGGGACGGTGGTCGGGATCGTCCCGAGCGCCTCGGTCGAGGACGCCAACCCGCACTGCACCCACGTGGTCGCAACCGGGATCGGCTACGCCCGCAACCTCGCCGTGGTCGCCTCGGGCGACGCTGTGATCGCCGTCGGCGGGGAGTGGGGGACGCTCTCGGAGATCGGCCACGCCCGCACCCTCGGCAAGAGGGTGATCGCCCTTCGCAGCTGGAGCCTTTCGGGGCAGGGCAAGATGGAGGACGCCCCGGGCGTCGTCCCGGCCGAATCGGCCCATGAGGCCGTCGAGCTGGCGCTCGAGGCGCTCTGAAGCCCGCCACCGAACCAAGCAGCGCCCCGAACCCCAGTTCCGCTGTTCCTTTGCCCAGTTATTTAGGGCAAAGGAACAGCGGAGCGGGAAGTTGACGCGTTGCACCTCAGGGCCAGAGCGCGCGAATGGCGAGGATCGCGAAGGCGTGGGACCAGGCGAGGGGAGTAGTGGAGCGGGGGATGCCGGTGCGGGCGTCGACCCGCTCGGGGAGCAGGCCGGCCGGCGTGGCGGCGCGGCGCAGATCGCCCAGCAGGCGCAGCGCGGCACGGCGGTCGCGGCGGGAGGGAGCCGCGGGTTCGCGGGTGGTTGCGAGTGCGGCCAGGGCCCAGGCCGTCCACGCGGTGGGCGCCGTCCACGGGTCGGCGCCGGGCCAGTCCTCGGACGGGACGATCCCGAAGCGCCCTTCGCGCTCGTCGAGCAGCCGGTGCAACGAGCGCCGGACCAGCGGGAAAAGGGCGGGGTGGGGGAAGGGGCGAACGGCCCAAGCGCCGGCCGAGTCGACTTCCAAGTCCGGGTCGTCTGTGCGGCGCGCAAGCAGCCCGTTCGGAGTTGCGAACAGCGCCCGAATCTCCCCCTCCCCCCGCCGATGGGCCGAAATGTGGCCTATATCTCCACTTTTCGGCCCATCGGCGGGGAGGGAGGCGAGCGCGTTGGCTAGATAGTTGCCGGGCGGACCCTCCTGGTAGTCGGCCCGGTCTCGCCAGCCGGACCGAGCCGGTCGATTTGCGTCGGGGACTCGGAGCAGCGGCAGGCCCACCGCCCTTGCGGCGGCCGCGACCCATCCCGCAGCGTCTCCCTGCGCCGCGCGGCCATCGACCGGTGTCCCGTCACCGTGGAAGCGCGCGGCGGCTTCGAGGTCGAGGCCACGGAGGAAGCGGACGACTCGCCGCGCCTCCGCGCGGTAGCCGGCGGAGGCGAGGGCGATCGCCACGGTGCTCGCGTCCCGTGGCCAAACGTACGCCCAGCCGTCACGGGCCCCGGCGGCAGCCGCCCCGGTGCGCCGGTCGGTCAGCGCCCGCAGTACCAGCAGCGAACGTACGTACATCCGCCGCGCCCATCCCGGCGCCCCGTCGCCGAGTGGCCGCGCCCCCGCGACCCAGCGCCGGTCGGCCCGAGCCGCCGCAGGTCCTCCAACCCCCCGCACGATCGAGATCCTGGTGTTGCCCGCCCGAGCGACGGTTCGCAGCACATTGGTCCCCGGCAGGTAGCGCTGCCGGACCGAGTCGGCACGCCAGAGCGGGATCGCCTTCCCGTTCGGAAGGCGCATCCAAGCGACGATCCCGGTGTCGGGGGGTACGGTGCCGGCGGCCTGCCGATCGGAGGGGTTAGAGATCAGCGCCCGCCCCGCGGGTCCTGGAGCGCGCAGGTCGACCACGTCCCCGTAGGCGTCGATAGCCATAGTCCGTCCGCCGCTCCCCACCACCGCCGTCCCAAGAAACGGCGCCGGCATTCCCGGCAGCGCGGGCGGCGTCCGCGGATCGGCACTAGACCCGCCGGACACGGCCACCGCCGCGACCGCGGCAACGGCAGCGAGCCCCAGCAATGCACGACTCCCGGCCACGCCCCAATGCAATCAGCCCTCCCCGGCCGGGGTCGCTAGCCTTCGCCCTGCGCGGCCAGCGGCCGCGTCAACCGAGGCGAGGTAGCTCAGTTGGTAGAGCACACGACTGAAAATCGTGGTGTCGCCGGTTCGATTCCGGCCCTCGCCATTTCTCCCCTTCTGTGAGAGGACGGTCATCGCGATGACGCCGCTAGGACCGCCACTTGATCGAGCAGCCGATCGGCTCGGTCTCGGCCGGATCGGGTTCGGACCCGACCAACAGCGCGTCCAGCGCCGAGCGCAGCCATGCAGCGCCCTGGGCGGGGTCCTGGTGGTCGGCGTCGGGTGCGCCTCGATAGCGCAGCCGCAGCTCGGAGTCAAAGACGAACACGTCAGGAGTCGTGCGGGCGCCGAAGGCCTTCGCGATCTCCTGGGTCTCGTCGCGCAGATAGGGCATTCCCCACTCGAGTGGGTCGTAGCGCTCGGCCATCGACTGCGGCGAGTCCGCCGGGTAGCGCTCGGCGTCGTTGGAGTTGACCGCAACGAAGCGCACGCCGCGGTCGGCGTACTCCCGAGCGGCAGCCGTCAGGCGGTCATGCCAGGCGAGCGCGTAGGGGCAGTGGTTGCATGTCCAGACGACCACCGTTGCCGGTGCCTGTCCCGGTGCCGGCAGGGACGTGGTGTTGCCTTCGGTGTCGGGCAGCGTGAGCCCCGGCGCAGGGTCGCCGAGTCCGATCCCATGCGTGGTCATCCCTCGGTTTCCTCCCTCGACGGTCGAAAGACAGTCACGCTAGCGGGCGAGACCTCTGCCTCGCAGCGCGTCGCGCACGTCGGTGGGGTCGGGGAGCGCCGAGATTCGCCCGTCGCGTAGTCGGTAGACGCGGCAGGTGAGGCCGATCGGCTGAGCGCCCGCGTCCTGGATGTCGCGCCCGTCGACGCGAATCGTCGGTGACCCGACGAACCCCTCATGCTCAGCTGCCGCGAGGGTGCGCACCTCGCGCAGCTCGAGCCGATCCGGGTCCAGCCCCGCAGCCGCCATCTCGTCGCGAACGATCTGGCGCGTCTGCTCCCAGCTCGGGCAACCGGACCACCAAAGCAACTCGACGTGGGGGGGCGCGCCTGGCTTCGCCCCGCTGTCCGGCTTGTCATCAACCATCGCTCGACGCTACCAACCGAGTGCGCCACCGCGCGGCGGTCGGGACCTAATTCGGCTCGGTGTTGTCGCGGCCGCTGTTTCAGGCGGAGGGCTCGGCGATCCACGGCGTCCGCACGCCGAGCAGCTCGCCGAGGCGCTCGAAGTGGCGATCGAAGTGCAGCACGCTCAGCCCGCTGGCCTGAGCCGCCACAGCAATCGTCAGGTCGGTGAGCGGCAGGCGGTGGGCTCCGTGAGAGCCGGCGCCGGCGAGCTCCCGCATCGCGGTGAGCACGCCCCGCTGGACGGTGCGATCGACGGCGATCTCGCGCAGGCCCTCGAGCGTGCGATCGATAGCGGCGATTCCCTCCGGACCGCGCGCGTCGACGATCAGCTCGTAGCGCACCGGCCAACACCACGCGACCTCGCCGCGTTCGACGGCGGCAAGCAGCAGTTCACGCGCACTTGGGATCCGGCGCGCCAGCATCCACGCCGAGGTGTCGGCCAGGACCGGGTTCCGGCCGTCCCATAACTCAACGCTCACGCGCTCTTCGCCGGGGCGTTGAGGCGGTCTATCGCGTCGAGGTCGAGGTCGAACCCGCCGCCGTCCATCTCCGCAAACAGCGTCTCGGCCGCCGCGCGGCGGCCGATTCCGGCCTGCAGCTCGGCCTCCGCACCCTCGACCGCAAGCCTCCGCACCAGCGTGGCATCGGCCTCGCGGGTGCCCGTGGCGGCGCGCACGCGCTCAAGCGCATGCCCGAGCTCGGGGTCGGCCGTGACGGCGATTCTTGGGTGCTTGCTCGGCATCGCAGCGGTAGTGTAGCTCGCTGGAGTTACTCTATCCAGCCCTCAAGGTGGTCAGACCGGCCTGAATCTCGTGGTGTCGCCGGTTCGATTCCGGCCCTCGCCATTTCATTCAATTCATTCCGGACACAGCCAGAAATCCGCGAAATGCCTGGATACGTCCCGGATTCGGGGGTGACATGGTCCGCACCGGCGGTTACAGTGGGCGCGGGGGCCGAGGTATGTACGTCCACTAGGTTCCTGACCGGATGCGTTTTCGATGCTACGGCCGGTTGGCGCGTCTTAGGCTCGCCGCTCGGCGGAAACGGGGGAAAGCATGGACCTGAGCACTCGGGAGATCTGGGCCCTGATCCACGGGCTCATCTTGGGCGGCGGCTTCCTGATCGCGTTTGCGGGAGGCCTCGCCGGCCTCTACAGCCTCAAACCCGGCCTCGTCACCGAGACCGGGCTGGCGGAGCGGACGCGCAGGTTGGTGGCCGGCACGACGGCGATGGCCGCGATCGCCTGGGTGACGGTGATCACCGGCACCTGGATCGTCTACCCGTGGTACCGGGAGGACGTGGCCACCAGCGCCAAATCGCGGTTGCTGGCCGATCCCAACACGGCGGACTGGCACACCTACGGCATGGAGTGGAAGGAGCACATCGCCTGGATCGCGCCGATGCTCGCCACCGCAGCCGCGTTCATCGTTCTCTACTACGGCAAGGACCTGATCCGGAACCAGACGGCTCGCAAGATCGCGATGGGGCTGTTCATAACCGCCTTCGCGGTCGCGGCGATCGCCGGCATCTTTGGCGCGCTGATCACAAAGAGCGCGTCCGTCTAGCAGAAGGGACTGACGAAGATGGAGATGGATACACCACGCATTCCCACCGACGTGACCTCGGCAGCGGCAGCCGGGGCGGACGCGCCGACGAAGCCGAACGGCCCGGTGGCGGCGGTGATGCTCGCCACCGGCATCGGCACGCTCGTCCTCGGCATTCTCACGACGCTCGGCGAGGCCAGCACCGGCATCGCCGACTTCCTCAATCTCAGTGACCGCGTCGGGCCGCTCTCCGGGAAGACGATCTTCGCCGTGATCGCCTTCGTGGTCAGCTGGGGTGGACTACACCTGGCGCTTCGCCGCCGCGAGGTCGAGTGGCGGCCGGTGACCGTCGCGTTGATCGCGCTCGTCGCGATCGCTCTGGTCCTCACCTACCCGCCGTTCTTCCAGATATTCGAGAGCGAGTAGCCGTCTGACCAACCGAAAGGGCCGGGCGCCGGAGGTGCCCGGCCCTTTCGTGCCTGTCGGGCCGGCAGCTTCTTCCTGCAAGGTCACGCCCCGGGAGCGCTCAAGGAGATCGGCGCACGCTGCCGATAGGTCCGCATGCGCCCTGGGCAGGGACATGATTCGAGGTTCCGGTCGCTGTGGCGCCGCGGGCGGCCGTCGCGCTACGTTGTCCTAGTCGTCGTGGTGGCCGCCGTCGCGCTGCAACTCGGCACCGACGGGACCGCGGCACAGCTGGTGCTCGTGGGGGCTATCGCGTTCACCGTGACCGAGCTTGGCGCGGTTGGCCTCCGTCCTGTCGCCCGCCAAGAGTCCCCGACGGCGGTTGAGCACTACCCAGACCTCTCGCTCGACCTGCTCTGCACGATGAGCTTCGACGGAGCCTTCTTCGAGTGGGTGAATCCGGCCTGGGAGAGGACGCTCGGCTACAGCAGGGCCGAGCTGCTGAGGCGGCCACGCATGGAGCTCGTGCATCCCGAGGACCGCGAGCGGACCGGGGCGGAGGTCGCAAAGCTGGCTACGATCGGCACCGACACGGTCAGCTTCCGGAACCGCTACCTCGCGGCCGACGGCTCCTACCGGTGGCTCGAGTGGAACACCCGCGCTGTCCCCTCCGAGCGTCGTCTCTACGCGGCGGCGCGCGACGTCACCGCCGCCCAGCGTGCCGAGGAGGCGCTGGAGCGCCAGGCCGAGATTCTCGAGTCGATGCTCAGCGAGCGCACGCGCGCGCTCGACGAGGCCCGGCTGGAGACGCTGCAGCGCCTCGCCCTGGCAGCCGAGTACCACGACCACGACACCCATCAGCACACCGAGCGAGTCGGGCGCAACGCCGCGCTGATCGCCCGCCAGCTTGGGCTGCCCGAGCAGAGCGTCGCCTTGATCCGCCGCGCCGCGCCGCTGCATGACATCGGCAAGATCGGCGTCTCCAACGCGATCCTGCTGAAGAAAGGAAAGCTCACGCTCGAGGAGTTGGAGCAGATGCGGGAGCACACGCGGATCGGCGCCAAGATCCTCGCCCATCCCAAGTTCGCGATCCTGCAGATGGCCCAGCAAATCGCACTGACCCACCACGAGCGCTGCGATGGCACCGGCTACCCGGACGGGCTGAGCGGCAGGGCGATCCCCCTCAGCGGCCGGATCGTCGCCGTCGCCGACACCTTCGACGCGCTCACCCACCGGCGCCCTTACAAGGAGGCGTGGCCGATCGAGCGGGCGGTCGCGGAGATCGAGCGACTCGCCGACAGCCACTTCGACCGGCGCGTGGTGAGCGCCTTCGAGGCGCTCGATCACGAGCACCTCCTGGAACCGGTCGAGCGCTACGACCTCGACCTCCCGCCGCCGCCGGCCGCGTCGAGCATTTCCAGCCTGCTCTGATCCGGTGGTGACCACTTCCGCGAACGTGCCACCCGTAGCGGTAGTAACCGACACCACCGGTTCCTTGCCGAACGAGCTGGTCCGCGAGCGAGGGATCAACCTGGTCAGCCTCTACGTCAACTGGGATGGCCGCTCGGAGCGAGAAGCCGATATCTCGAACCTCGACGCCTTCTACGACTGGCTGCGCGGCGCCCAGCAGTTCCCCACCACCTCGCAGCCGTCGATCGGGGACTTCCTCGAGGTCTATGAGCCGCTGGTGGAGGCAGGACAGGACGTTGTCTCGATCCACCTCTCCGGCGAGCTGTCCGGCACCGTCGAGGTCGCGCGGCAGGCCGCAGAGCAAGTCGCAAAGCGCTCGGGCACCGGCCGCGTCACGGTGGTCGATTCGGCCAGCATCAGCGGCGGCCTTGCCCTTGTAGTGCTTGCCGCCGCACACGCGGCGGCTGGGGGCGGCGACGCGGAGAAGGTCGCGCAGCGCGCCCGAGATGCGCGTAAAGAGATGAAGATGTGGTTCGCCCTCGACACGCTCGAGTACCTGCGCCGCGGCGGGCGGATCGGCGCCGCCTCGGCCTGGCTCGGGTCTGCCCTCAAGGTCAAGCCGATCCTCACGCTGGAGGAGCAGATCACCCCGGTCGAGCGCGTCCGCACGCACGCACGAGTACTGGAGCGGCTGATCCACTACGCGCAGCAGCGCAAGGCCGATGGTTGCGAGGCATGGCTGGTGCAGCACATCCAGGCGCCCGACCAAGCCACGCAGCTGGTCGAGGCTGTACAGGAGATCATGGGCTGCCCTCCCGTGTTCGTGTCCGAGGTCGGACCGGTGGGGGGATCCCACGGGGGGCCGGGCATGCTGGGCCTCGGCGCTATGCCTGCCAGGTTCCTCGAGTAGCGTCAGGGCGCGAGCCGCTCGAGCACGGTGCCGTCCGCCGCCACCACGAAGACCGTGGGCACGACCGCTATCCCGTACTTGCGAGCAAGGTCGGGTTGCTTGCGCACGTCGAGCCGGACCAGCGGGTTCGGCCCCGCCGAGAGTCGCTGTTCCCACTCCCGGCAATCCGAGCAGAGCGGGTGGGTGAACTCAACGAATGCACGCCGGTGGCCGTTGAGGTCGCCGAGGTCCGATGGCTCGATGTGGCTGTGGTGCCGCGGCGAGATTCCCCGCAGCCGCGCGCTCAGCTTGTAGATCTCACAGCCCGCGCAGAAGCCGCTGGTCGCGGCCAGCAGTGCCAGCGCCGCTACCAATGCGCCAAGCGCCGCGCCGGCCGTCGTCGCCCCCAGCCACCACGCCGCGGCGGCGGCCGATAGGAAGACGAAGCCCATCGCGTTGGCGAGGCGCGGCGGGCGCGAGTCCTCAAGCGGCCCCTCGCCGAAGCGTGGCTGGATCAACTCGAAGTAGGCGACGCAGGTGAGGCAGAACCGGCGCCCCAGCGTCAACCCGATCAGCAACTGCGCCCCCATCAGCGCCCAAGCCAGGGGCCACCCGAACAGGATGCCGGCCAGCGCCACGATCCCGACCACCGACTGGTTGAAGCGCGGGGCCCGAGCGTCGATCACCTCGGTGTCCCGCCACGGATCCGCAGTGCGCGCCTCAGCCATAGTGCAAGTCTAGGCGCAGTCAGGCAGGCCACCCTCCGATGCCCCGCTGTGCTGAGGCCATAAACACAGCCGGCCGCTTTACGCGACCGGCTGTGTGGTTGGAGGAGCCACGCCTGCGGCTCTCCGGCTTTTGGGGGTCAGGCAACGACGGTTACGTAACCTTTCATGAACCCGTCGTGGGCCATCGCCCAGGGGTCGCATGGCAGCGCGCAGTACCAGTCGTACTTACCGGTCTTCTGCGGCGCGGTGAAGGTGAACGTGGTCTTGCTCGCCTTCTCCTCTGAGCCGGCGGAGATCGTCGCGTTCGCTCCCAGCTCGGCAGAGTTGAAGCTGTGCGGCATGTCGTCGTAGTTGTAGACGGTGACGTGCACGGTTGAACCGGCCTTGACCGAGAAGTCAGCCGGCAGGAAGGCGTCGTGCCACTTTCCGTCGGACCCCTTCTTGCCGTGCTCCTCGTCGGTTTTGATCGCCAGCTTTATGTTCTCGGCGCTCTGGGACTGGGACTGCGTCCCGCCGCTGGCGTTTGCGTTCGCGCTCGAGGCGCCGCTGTTCGAGCCGCAGGCACTCAGCGCCAGCGCCAGGACTGCGAGCGCACCGATGCCGACCAGCCCAAACCAGCGGGTATGGCTCCCGCTTCTATTCTTAGATTTCCGCATCTGGTTCCTCCAAACCTAGGCCCCTTCTTCCGGGGGGATTCCCCCTTTCGGGGTAGTCTCAGCAACCTAGAAGCCCTAGGTCCTGGTGAGTAGACGTAGCCTGGCTATGGCAGCCCAAACCTGTGGTTATGGCGAAACGTCAGCCCACTTATCTGACTTCGGCAGGAAGATCCGCATAGCTATTGAGAAATCTGGCGGTATTTCCTAAACATGATCTAGACTGGTCTCATGCCGAGCGTCGCCGAGAGCAAGAAGCTGGTCGAGAACATCGCCCGGCTGCGCCGTGCCGAGCGCGTGCCTTCGGTGGTCCGTGACGTATCGCCGGTTCGGCGCGACCTGGAGTCGCAGCTCGGCCCGACCCTTTCGCGCTCTCGCGCCGCTCGGATCCTCGGGGTCAGTCAGACCGCCCTCGATCGTTGGGTCGCGGCCGGTCGGATCCCGATCGTCTTCACGCCAAGCGGCCGCAGAGAGGTACCACGGCAGTTTGTCGTCGAGGTTGGCGAGGCGATCGACGAGCTAAGGGGGCAGGGTCGTCGCCACCTCCTCGCTGCCGCACTGGCCGGGCGGCGGGAGGGCGCGGCGAAGATCGGCGTCGCGCCTTCCCCAGGGGCCCGCCGGTCGGGGCCATCCGCCCTCCGCGGCCACCGGACTGCGGAGCGGCGCAGCCTGGCCTACCACGTCATCGTCGCCGAGCGCTTGAGTGAGCAGATGGTCGAAGAGGCGCGGGAGCGGATCGAGCGGCTGGCCTCAGACGGGCACCTACACCCTCGTTACGCCGAGCGTTGGCGAGAGCTTCTCTCCCGGCCGCTCGCCGAGATAGCCCGCGCGATCTCGGCGGACGACGAGGAAGGACGGGACCTGCGCCAGAACGGCCCGTTCGCGGGCGTGCTCAACGAGCAGGAGCGCCGGCGGATAATCGAGGCGGTTCGCTAGCGAGTTCATGCGCCGTCGGGAGCTCGAGCACATCATCCGCGCCGCGGCCGCCATCGCCCAAGACGACGAGTTCGTCATCGTGGGAAGCCAGTCGATTCTCGGCCAGTTTCCGGAGGCTCCCGAGTCGCTGCTCGTCTCGCGTGAGGCGGATGTCTATCCGCGCAACCATCCCGAGCGCGGCGACGAGATCGAGGGCAGCCTCGGCGATGGCTCCTATTTCGACTCGACCTATGGCTACTACGCACACGCGGTCGGTCCTGAGACGGCGACGGCGCCCTCCGGCTGGGAGCGTCGGTTGATCCCGATCCAAAACGAGAACACTGCAGGGGCGACGGGTTGGTGCCTCGAGATCCACGATCTGCTGCTGTCCAAGTGCGTCGCCGGGCGGGGGCGCGATTGGGAGTTCACCGAGGAAGCCCTTCGCCACAGCCTCGCCGATCCCGGCGAGTTGCGGCGCCGAGTGGCTGACCTGCCGATCGAAGGCCCGCGGCGCGAAGCGGTCCTACGCATGGTGGAGGGCGTTATCGAGCGGGCTGAGTCGAATGGGCCCTATCCTTCACCCTCCGAGCGATGAGGCTCGCTCCTTCATAACCGCGGCCGCGGTCGCTGATGGCCTCTACCAACGTCCACCGACGCTGATAGGAGGCGCGTGCAGATGCGACCACCGCGGTTCGAGTTACGCCGCCTTGCGGCGATCTATGCCGGCGGGACGATCGGAGCGCTGGCGCGGGTCGGGCTGGCGCAGGCTGCGCCGCACGGCCCCGGTGGCTGGCCGTGGGCGACCTTCGTCGTCAACATGGCCGGGGCGCTGCTGCTCGGTTACTTCTTCGCCCGGCTGCGCGACCACCCGGAGGACAGCCTCGCCCACCCCTTTCTCACCACCGGGATCTGCGGCACGCTGACCACCTTCGCCACCCTCCAGCTGGAGCTGTTCGAGATGGTCGACACCGGTCACCTCGCCCTCGCCGCCGGCTACGTCGCCGCTCACCCTCGCCGCCGGCTATCTCTGCGTCCGCCTGGGGATCGCCCTGGAACGTCGCCCGAGCCTGGGGGCCGCCAAATGACGCCCCAAAAAACGCTCCGCTGTTCCTTTGCCCAGTTATTTAGGGCAAAGGAACAGCGGAAGGGTGGTGAGCGGTGAGCATCGGTGCGTGGGTGCTGGTCGGCCTGGTCGGCGGTGGGGCCGCCGCCGCCCGCTTCCTCATCGACGCGAGCCTCGCCGAGCGAAGCGACCACCCCTTTCCGCTCGGCATCTTGGCGATCAACATCGGCGGCACGCTGGCGCTGGGCCTGGTCGCCGGCGCGGCGCTCAGCGGCGAGGCGCTGATCGTCGTCGCGGGCGGCGGCATCGGCTCCTTCACCACCTTCTCCACCTGGATGCTGGACTCGCACCGCCTCAGCGAGGCCGGCCACATCCACCTCGTCTGGCTCAACGTCGGCCTCTCGCTCGTCGCCGGCTTCGCCGCGATCGCCCTCGGCCACTGGCTCGGCGGCGTCCTCTGAGAGCTCGCCGCGCCGTCCGCCCGTGTCTCTACCTTGGGTCGAGAGATGAGCGAGCAGACGCTGATCGACACTTCCGCCCCCGCCAGGGTGGCGCTTCGGGAGCTTGCGGACGGCGCCCGGGTCGAGGGCGTTTTCGCCGCGCGTGAGCGGGAGCTGCGGCGCAAGCGCAACGGGGAGCCCTGGCTGCGGCTGATGCTCGGCGACTCCAGCGGCGCCGTCGAGGCCGTCTCCTGGGAGGACGCGGAGGCCCGCTACGCGCTCGCCGCGCCGGGCTCGGCCGTCTTCGTCGGCGGCGTCTTCGAGGTCAGTGAGCGGTGGGGGTCGAAGATCAAGATCGCCGAGCTGCGCGAGGCCGCGCCGGACGAGTACCGGCCCGACGACCTCGCCGCCGAGTCGGAGGTCTCCTTCGACCGCCTCGAGGCCGACCTGCGCGAGCTGCTCGGGACCGTCCAGAACGCGCAGCTGCGCGAGCTGCTCGACCGCTTCTTCGGGGAGGACTCCCCGAACTGGGCGCGGTTCCGCGACGCGCCGGCGGCGAAGGTCTACCACCAGGCCTACCGGCACGGGCTGCTCGAGCACACCCTCTCCGTCGCCCAGGCGGTCAGCGCCGCCGCGGCTTTCTTCCCGGGCATCGACCGCGACGTCGCCGTCACCGGCGCGCTTGTGCACGACATCGGCAAGACCGAGGCCTACAACGACGACCCCCTCGCGATCGACCTCACCGACGCCGGCCGCCTGCAGGGGGAGATCCCGCTCGGCTACTACCTGGTGCGCCGCCAGATCGAGGAGATCCCCGGCTTCGACCCCGGGCTGGCCCAGGCGGTCCTCCACATCGTCCTCAGCCACCACGGCTCGCTGGAACACGGCTCACCGGTCGTCCCCGCCACCCGCGAAGCGGTCCTCGTCCACATGATCGACAACCTCGGCGGCCGGCTCGGCAGCTTCGACCGGCTGGAGCGCGAGCTGCCGGATGGGGAGGCCTGGTCCCGCTTCGACCGGGCCCTATCGGGCTCCGCGTACTTCGGCCAAAGAGCCGCCTAGTACTTCACCGTGCAGCGCTGGATGCGGTGCACGTCGCCCTGGGCCCGCTGGATGCAATGGACCAGGCGCTGCGGGTTGCCGCCCGCGCGCTGGGTGGAGTGGAACGAGTGCCGGATCTGCCGCTGAACCTGGCGGTTGACGCTTTGGATCGTCTTGCCGATGTCGTTCAGCCCGCTGGCGCCGAATGACTTCTGGATCGTCTCGTTGCTCGTCTTGATCGCGTCGTCCGTCGTCTTCAGCACCGGCTTGACGATGAAGAGGTAGACGAGGAGCAGGATTCCGCCGGTTACCGCGAGCCGGATGATGCCGGAGCTGAGGTTGCCGAAGAGGTTGCGCAGGAGGTCCATGGCAGTGGCTGCCAAGACACTATCCTGCGACCCGTGGCCAAGGACACCGAGAAGCTGATCCGCCAGCTCTCGCTGATCTCGTTCCTGATGGCCCAGGGGAGGCCGGTCTCGGCTCTGGAGATCAAGCGCGAGGTGGAGGGCTACAGCGACATGAACGACGACGCCTTCGCGCGCCGCTTCTACGCCGACCGCGCCGAGCTGGAGAGCCTCGGCATCCAGCTCGGGGTCGAGAAGCCGGGCGAGGGCTTCTTCGAGGCGGAGCTGTACTCGCTGCCGCCGGAGAACTTCTACCTCGACGCGATCAAGTTCTCCGACGACGAGCTGGCGGCGCTGAGCACGGCGCTCTCGCTGCTCACCGACGGCGGTTTCGCCTACGCCGAGCCGCTGCGGCTGGCCCTTCAGCAGGTCGCCTGGGGGCACCCGAACCCGGTCACCGAGGCCGACCGCGCCCCGGTCGAGATGGCGATGACCGCCTCGGCCGGCGGCCGCGACCTCTCCCAGCGCCTCTCCAAGATCGAGACGGCGATCTCCCGCCGCAAGACGATCGAGTTCACCTACTACACGATGGAGCGCGACGAGACCGCGAAGCGCAAGGTCGACCCCTACCACCTGGTCTTCCGCGCCGGCCAGTTCTACCTGATCGGCCACGCCCACGAGCGCGACGCGGTCCGGGTCTTCCGCCTCTCCCGGATCCAGGGCAAGGTCGGGCTACGCGTCCAAGGCCGAGCACGACTTCTCCCCGCCCGAGGACTTCGACCGCCGCGACTACGGCCAGCGCGCCGACTGGCAGCTGGGGGAGATCAAGGGGACCGCGAAGATCTTCGTCCGCGACCGCATCTCCTGGCTGATCGAGCGCGACTTCGGCGCCTACGGCTCGCTGCGCCCGGCGAAGAAGTCCGACGGCGCGCCCGGCAAAGGCTGCGTCTTCGAGACCGACTACGCCTCGGCGCGCGAGCTGATCGCCTGGGTGCTGCGCTGGCGCCAGAACGCGACGGTCCTCGCCCCCGACGAGCTGCGCGAGGAGGCCGAGAGCCGCCTCTCCCTGCTCCACGACCGCCACCACAACGGCTTCGAGCCGGCCGAGATCGTCGAGCGGCCGCTGCGCGAGGCGCCGCGACGCAGCCGCTCCAACGGCCGCGGCGAGGCGGCGATCCGGCCCGGAGCGCTTCGCCCGTCTCGTCACCCTCGCCGGCATGCTGATCGAGGCCGCCAAGCAGGGCGAGCGGCTGAAGGTCGCCGACCTGCGTCGCCGGCTGGAGCTGACCGCCGAGGAGCTGCAGGAGGACGTCGAGCTGCTCAACGTCGTCAACTTCGGCGGCGGCACCTACGTCCTCTACGCCGAGATCCAGGGCGACGAGATCGAGGTCGACTCCGAGCCCTACGGCGACAACTTCGCCCGCCCGGCCCGCCTGCTGCCGCTGGAGGCGAAGGCGCTGGTCGCGGCGATCGACCTGTTCGGCGACCACCTGCCGCAGGGAGGCCTGCAGAGCGCCCGCACGAAGATCGTCGACGGCGCTCGGCCACGACCCCTCCGAGGAGGGGCTGGAGATCGCCGCGGGGGGCGGCGACGACGCCGAGGTGGCGCGCGTCGTCAACGAGGCGATCGCCGCCAGCCGCATGCTCGAGCTCCAGTACTACAAGGAGAACGAGGACCAGTTCACCAAGCGCAGGGTCGAGCCCTACCGGCTGGAGAACGGGCGCGAGGGCTGGTACGTGGAGTGCTTCGACCTGGGCCAGGAGGCGATCCGCCACTTCAAGCTCGACCGGGTCAAGGAGGCGACGCTCTCCGAGGAGGCCTTCGAGCCGCGCCCCGAGGTGGAGGAGCTGGCCGGGGTGGAGGGCTGGATGACCCACGGCGAGGTGCCGACCGCCCAGGTCGCCCGCGTCTGGGTCTCCCCGGAACGGGCCCGCTGGCTGCGCGAGGAGCGCACCGTGGTCGAGGAGCTGGCCGACGGCGCGGTCGTCGTCGAGCTTCCCTACGCGGGGACGTCGTGGCTGGTGCGGGAGATCCTCCGCGGCGCCGGCGACCTCGTCGTGCTCGAGCCCGAGGACGCCCGCGAGGCGATCGCCAAAGAGGTAGCCGGCTGAGGTAGCCGCTTCGACATTTGACCTTGCTATAGGAGGGTCAAATGTCAAGCGGCCTAAAGTTCCGAGCGTGGTCGAGGGGCGCCGGGGCACCCCGAGATCGCGCGGATCGTCGCGCCCAACCCGGGGCCGATGACCCACGAGGGGACCAACACCTACCTCTACGGGTCGGGGCCCTGCGCGGTGATCGACCCCGGGCCCGACGACGCCGGGCACCTCGACGCTGTCCGCGCCGCCGCCGAGGAGCGCGGCGGGATCGGCCTGGTCCTCCTCACCCACTGCCACGGCGACCATGCGGATGGGGCCGAGCCGCTCGCGGCTGCTGTTGCCGAGCCAGCGGGGTGACGCGCCGCCCGGTCCTGCTGCCTGCCGACGGCGAGGAGCACGCCGGCCTGCGCGCGATCGCCACCCCCGGCCACGCCGCCGACCACGTCTGCTTCATGACCGCCGACGCGGTCTGCTTCAGCGGCGACCTGGTGCTGGGGGAGGGCTCGACCTTCGTCCCGCCCGACGGCGGCTCGCTAGTCGCCTACATGGAGTCCCTGCGCCTGCTCCAGTCCGAGCGGATCGAGTTGATCTGCCCGGGCCACGGCCCCTGGATCACCGACCCCATCGCCAAGCTGGCCGAGTACGTCGAGCACCGCGAGATGCGCGAGCGCCGCCTGCTCGCCGCCCTGGAGCGTGGCGAGCGCTCCCGCGAGGCGCTGCTCGCCGAGGTCTGGGACGACGTCCCCGACCAGGTTCGCCCGGTAGCCGCGATAGTCATGGAGGCCCACCTGCAGAAGCTCGAAGCGGAGGGCCGCGTCCCTGCCGGCCTCCTCCCCTGAGCTTCCGCTGTTCCTTTGCCTCATATAACGAGGCAAAGGAACAGCGGAACGGATTGTTCGGAGTGCGACTGGCTGGCCAGCCAGGATAGGGTTGGTCGATGAGTCGCAGCCGAGCGGTGCGCGGAGGACTGATGGCCGGCGCAGCCGGCACCGGCCTGCTCGCCGCCACTGGCGCCGTCGCCTGGCACTGGCTGCTGCGCCGCCCGCTGCCCAAGCAGGAGGGGGCGATCGAGCTGGAGGGCCTCGAGGGGCGCGTGCGTGTCCGCCGCGACCGCTGGGGCGTCCCCCACATCGAGGCCGACCACGCCGGCGACCTCTGGTTCGCCGAGGGTTTCGTCCACGGCCAGGACCGGCTCTGGCAGATGGATTTCTATCGCCGCGTGGTCAGCGGTCGGCTTGCCGAGTTCGCCGGGCCCGAGGGCCTGCCCGTCGACCGGCTTCTGCGCACGCTGGGGATCCGTCGCACCGCCGAGCGCGAGGCCGCGCAGCTCGGCCCCGAGCTGCGCGCCCTGATGGAGCGCTTCTGCGCCGGCGTCAACGCCGCCGCCGCGAGCGCCAAGGCGATGCCGTTCGAGATGCAGCTCCTGCGCCTCGGGCGCTTCGAACCCTGGCGCCCGGCCGACATCCTCAGCCTCGGCAAGCTGCTCGCCTTCGGCCTCGCCACCAACTGGGAGCGCGAGCTGTTGCGTGCCGACATGGTCCGCGCCCTCGGCCCCGAGTTGACCGCCAAGCTCGACCCCACCTACCCGGCGGACAGCCCGATCGTCACCCAGGAGCCCTGGACCGGGGACGGCCTCGCGATCGCCGAGCAGATCGACGCGGTGCGCCGCTCCCTCGGCCTCGCCGCCGAAGCCGGCGGCTCCAACAACTGGGCGGTGAGTGGTGCGCGCAGCGCCACCGGCTCGCCGCTGATCGCCGGCGACCCGCACATGCCGCCGAGCATGCCGGCCATCTGGTACCAGGTCGGCCTCGCTCACGGCGACCGTGTCGTCCGCGGCGCCTCGATGCCGGGGATGCCAGGCGTCTATATGGGCCAGAACAACGACGTCTGCTGGACCTTCACCAACGTGATGCCGGACGTCCAGGACCTTTTCATCGAGCGAGTCGAGGGCGACAACTACCTGTTCGAGGATGAATGGCGCCCGCTGGAGACCGTGCGCGAGGAGATCGCCGTCAAGGGGCGCGCCGAGCCCGACGTCCTCGAGGTGCGCTCCACCCACCACGGCCCGATCGTCAACGAGGCGCTTGGCGCCGACGAGGCCGAGCCGCTCGCCCTGCGCTGGCTCACCCTCGACGAGCCGACCGCCTTCGCCGGGATGTTCGAGCTGCACTCGATCGAGTCCGGCCCGGAGCTGGTCGCCGCCCTCGCCGGTCACACTGCGCCCGCCTCCAATCTGATCTGGGCCGACCGCCACGGCTCGATCGGCTACAAGCTGATCGGCCGGCTGCCGCTGCGCAAGGGCGATTGCCCAGACCTGCCGAAGCCGGGCTGGACGGGGGAGTTCGAGTGGATCGGGACGATCCCCTACGAAGAGCTGCCGGAGACGGTCGACCCCGAGAGCGGCCTCCTCGTCACCGCCAACAACCGGATCGTCGGCGACGACTACCCCCACCACATCACCAGCGAGTGGTACGACGGGGTCCGCGCGCAGAGGATCGAGGACCTGCTGCGGGCGAAGGACGAGCACGACATCGAGAGCTTCGAGGAGATGCAGTCCGACAACCTCTCGATCCTCGGCCTGGAGGCGGCGCGGCGGCTGGGCCGGCTGCAACCCGGCACGCAGCGCGAGCGCAGCGCACTCGAGCGGCTGCGAAGCTGGGACGGCCGGCTCGACCTCGACTCGGTCGCGGGAACGATCTACCAGGCCTTCCTGCTGCGACTGGCCCGCGAGGTTGCCCGCGCCGTGATCGGCGACCGCGATCTCTGCGAGCGCTGGCTCGACCGTGCCGACAACGGCTTCACCAGCCACGTCACCTCGCCCTGGCGCTGGCACTCCCACCTGATGAAGTTGTGGGAGGAAGGGGACGAGGAGTTGATCGGCCGGCCCTGGGACGACCTGGTGCTGGAGGCGCTCGCCGGCGCCCTCGACGACCTCACCGACAGGTTTGGGACCGACCCCGAGGCTTGGCGCTGGGGCCACGTCCACAAGATGGAGTTCCCCCACCCGCTCGGCGGCGCCAACCCGCTGCTGCGCAAGCTGCTCAATCGCCGCCTCGAGGCGGGCGGCGCCCAGGAGACGGTGAGTCAGATCGCCTACGACCCCAACGACCCCTATAGGGCCGTCTGGGCGCCGAGCTGGCGGATGGTCGCCGACCCGACCGACCCCGACCGCTCCCGCTGGCAGATGTTCACCGGCCAGTCCGGCCACCCGGCCAGCCCCCACTACGACGACCTCCAGCCCGACTGGCTGCGAGGGCCGCACCCAGCCGATGGCCGGCGAGGGCCCCTGGCGCGAGCTGGACCTGGTGCCGCGCGGTCTTAGCGTTGCTGATAGCGGCAACCTTTCAAAAGGGCAGTAGAAAGCCGCAGGAACGGTGCGGGCTATCGCTGATGCTGCTCGCCCGAGTCGAACATACGGTCCCGCCATGAGTTGGCGAACCGGTGTCTGCGTGTCGTGCGTTGCGGCCTTTCTCCTTCTCCTGGGTTCGCCGGCGATTGCGCCGGCCAAGGCGCTGAGCCCCGTCACCGGCAAGCTGAGCAAGCCCGACTACACGGTGATCGCCATCGCGGCGAACGGCAAGGCGAGGTCTGCTCAGGCAGGGCGCGGCAAGTTCAAGCTGAGGCCGCCCGGCGCGGTTGTGACCCTGCACCTGAGGGCGCCGGACGGCAGCTACGCCGGCCCGATCGTGGTCGGACGCGAGATGAAAGGAAGGCGCGCGATCCTCGGCGTCAAGGCCGGGGCGAAGCTCGGCCGGGTCGATCTGAGGCTCGGCAAGGGCTACGCGAAGGTCAAGGACAAGCTCGCCGGCAAGTGGGTCGACGCCACGCGCGAGGCGCGGGCCAAGAACGGGGTTCCGATCGGCGCCGGCAAAGATGGGCTCGTGCGCTCGAAGAATGCCAAGGGTGGTGCTCCTGGTGACAGCGACCTCGATGGCATCCCCGATTCGCTCGACATAGATGACGACGGCGATCTGATCCTCGACGACTATGATCGCTCGACCCATAGAGGTGCATCCAGGTCGGCTTCCCAATCCGACGTCGTCGGCCTCCCGTTCCTGGACGGCAGCTTCCTTGACATCACCACGGCACTGGGTGGGGGCATCACCGATTCGGTGAACGTCAACGGCGGCTCGAGCGACGAACAGATCGCGGCGGCTGAGCAGAGCAGTGGGACGTTCGGCGCTCTCTGGACGGGGATCGACCCCGGTTCCGGAGAGCTTGACTGCGGAACCCTCGTCTACTGCTCCGCCGGGGGAACCGGAAGGTTTGTGGAGGGTCCCACCAGCCAGCGGGACACCGCACCGCCGTTCCCCGAGTGCTGCGATCCTGACGGTGACGGCCTCGGCTCCTTTACCGAGACCAACTTCGGCGGAGGGGGAGGGGGCGTGCACCACATGTCCCTCTTCCACGGCGCGACTGCCGACCAGATACGCGCCGGAGACGTGTTGATCGAACGGGGCACCGTCCACGGGGCGACCGCCCAATTCGCCTCGACCGTGGGCTTCGTCTACTCCACGATGCCCGCGCTCGCCTCCTATTCGGACGGGCAGGGAAACTCCTCGAGTTTTTCCTACCCGCGCATGCTGTGCTTTTTGGCAGGTGGAGTCCCCGGGCCCACCTCCACTTGTCCGGCGCCGGTTCGTTCGGGCCCGAATGGAGACGTGGTGGTGACTATGACCTTCTGGCGGCCCCAGCGTCGGCGCGTCGAGCGCGAGCCCGGCGGAGGCAAATGGATGGATGTCGGCAACTTGGCGTACGGCGAAACGGTGACGAGCGTCGGCCTCGGGGCGCCGGGTGGTTTTTGCCCGCAGAGCAGCTACACGGGAGTAGACCCGAACCTGACCCTGCTCCCACCCACGCGGTCATCTGCCAACCCACCGGTGCTTAACGGAGCTCGGTTTGGAGACTTGGCCGGCGATCGACCGTCGAACCCCGCCAACACCTTCACCTTCACGCTGAACCTCACGGACTGCCTCGCGTCGAAAGGGCTATCGATGAACGCGATGCAGCCGGTGGTCGCAAACCTTACGGCGCTCTCCGAAAACGACGATGGCGGCCCGATCTTCATGGCCACCTCCACCTTCAATTTCATCCTGCAGCCGTAGCGCCAGAAGCGCTGTTGCTGACTGCCGCTACCGAGGCGGGGAGAATGGGTTGCATGGATATGGCCGCTCTAGATGGAGCGATGGCGCGCGGCTGGGGGTCCAGGAGGGGGACGATCCTGACGGCGCTTGCCCTCGCAATGGGATTGCTGGCGCTCGCTGGACCGGCCGGCGCGCGGGCTGAGGCGAGGTCCAAAGTCGTCCACTTCCAAGGGCAGGAGGTAAGAGTCCCCGCAACCTGGCCGGTCTACCGGCTCTCCCGCCACCCGGGGATGTGCGTGCGACTCGACCGCCGCGCCGTCTACCTCGGGACGCCGGCCGCGAGCCAGCGCTGCCCCGCCCACGCGGTCGGGCGGCGGCGGGCGATCCTCTTCGACCCGGGCTCGGCGGCGCGAGCGGCGGCGTCTTCCGCTGCTCCTCCGGCTGGGCCCGGAGGCGCCTCCACGGGCGACTTCACCGGCCTCGGCTTCGACGCCTGCGCCGCGCCCTCGGCGCGGGCGATGTCGGCCTGGTCCGCCTCGCCCTACGAGGCGCTGGGGGTCTACATCGGCGGCGTCAATCGCGCCTGCTCGCAGCCGAACCTGACGCCGAGCTGGGTGAGCGCCGAGGTGGCCGCCGGCTGGCACCTGTTCCCCACCTACGTCGGCCTGCAGTCCCCGACCAGCAGCTGCGGAAGCTGCGCCAAGCTCGGCTCCAACCAGGCGACCGCGCAGGGCACGGCGGCGGCCGACGACGCCGTCAGCCGCGCCCAGAGCGTCGCGATCGGTCCCGGCAACCCGATCTACTTCGACATGGAGGCCTACACGCGGACCTCGAGCGCGACCAACGCCACCCTCACCTTCCTCGCGGCCTGGACCTCGCGGTTGCACGCGCTCGGCTACACCTCCGGCGTCTACAGCAGCAGCGCCTCGGGCATCGCTGATCTCGCCGGCCAGATCGGCCTCGGCTACACCGAGCCCGACGACATCTGGACCGCCAACTGGAACGGCAGAGCAGACACGCTCGATCCCTACGTCCCCAGCAGCGCCTGGGCCCGCCACCAGCGCTTGCACCAGTTCCGCGGCGGCCACAACGAGGCCTACGGCGGGGTGACGATCAACATCGACACCGACTACGTCGACGGGGCGACCGTAGGCGCCGCCGCTCCTGTGCCGGTCTTGCCGCCGCTCACCGTCTCCCATGTCAGGGCCACCGCGGGCACGGTGCGCCTCTGGGTCCGCTGCGGCTGGGCGCCGAGCACCTCGTGCCCGGGGCAGATCATCCTCCGCGCCCGCGTCAGGGTGGCGGTCCGCAGCAGGCGCGGCGCTCGGGGCGCGAAGACCAAGATCGTCCGCGTCGCCGTCGCCCACCGCGCCTTCAGGCTCGCGGGCGGCCGCTCCCACACCTTCCAGGTCGGCCTCAACGCCCGCGGCCGCCCCCTGTTGCGGGCGCGCGGGACGCTCAAAACCCAACTCTTGGTCGCGATCCCCGGCGCCCGCTCCACTCATAATGTGGAGCTGAGGCAAGGGTGACAGTTGAGCCGCAGGGACCAGATCAAGCTGAGCGAGGACGAGCTGCTGGAGCTGCTCGAGGGCGAGCGGATCGCCGTCGTCTCCAGCCTCGGCCCGCGCGGCTGGCCGCACCTGATGCCGATGTGGTTCGTACCGCGTGGGGGAGAGGTCTGGGTCTGGACCTACGCGAAGTCCCAGAAGGTCAGCAACCTGGCGCGCGACCCGCGGGCGACGGTGCTGGTGGAGACCGGGCACGACTACGGCGAGCTGCGCGGGGCGATGATCGAGGCCGAGGCGGAGATCCACCGCGACTTCGAAACCGTGATCGGGTTTGCCGAGGAGTTGACGCTGCGCTACGCGGAGGGGATCTCCTCGGTGGAGGGCGACGCGAAGGCGGCGCTGGAGGCGCAGGCCCCGAAGCGCGTCGCGATCCACTTCAAGCCGGTGCGGGTGGCCACCTGGGACCACCGCAAGCTCGGCGGCACTTATTGACACACTGCACGACCGATGAGAAGACGACTGACAGCCGCCCTCCTCCTCGCCTGCCTGGCCGCAGCCGTGCCGGCGGTCGCCGGCGGGGCCCCGGCTGCGAGCCCGATCCACACCGGCCCGCCCAGCGGCCCCGTCCCGCCCGACTTCTTCGGGATCGCCCCGCAGACGACCCTCACCCCGGCCGACACCTCACGCATGCGGACGGGCGGGATCGCGACCGTGCGCCTGCCGCTGCCGTGGAACGCGATCCAGCCGACCGCCGGCGGGGGCTTCGACTGGGCCGGCACCGACGCCGCGGTCGAGGTCGCTGCGCGAGGCGGGCTGCGGGTGCTGCCCTTCCTCTACGGCACCCCGCGCTGGCTGGCGCGCCAGCCGACCACCCTGCCGATCGACAACGCCCGCGAGCGCAGCGCTTGGGTGGCCTTCGTGACCGCGGCGGTGAAGCGCTACGGGCCCGGCGGCTCGTTCTGGGCCGAGCACGGGCCGGGCGTCCAGTACGTAGACGGCCATCCCCAACCCGACCCCGATCCGTACCTGGCAGATCTGGAACGAGGCGAATTTCCACTACTTCGCCTTCCCCGCCTCTCCGACCCGCTACGCGCGCCTCCTGCAACTCACCCACCCCGCGATCAAGAGCGCCGACCCTCGCGCCAAGGTCGTCCTCGGCGGCCTCTTCGGCGCCCCGACCGCGAGTGGCGCTCGCGGATGCCCGCCGCCGACTTCCTCGACGCCCTCTACCGCGTCCCGGGGATCAAGGCCGACTTCGACGGCGTCGCCCTGCACCCCTACGCGGTGGACACGGCGACGCTGACGGACCTCGTCGAGGGCATCCACGACGTCACCGTGGAGAACCACGACCGCGTCGGCCTCTACGTCACCGAGATGGGCTGGGGCTCGCAGAACGACTTCAACCAGGTCGCCTTCGAGCAGGGCATCGGCGGCCAGGTTCGCCAGCTGCGCGCCGCCTACACCTACCTGATCGACAACCAGCGCCGCCTCAACCTCAAGCAGGTCTACTGGTTCTCCTGGAAGGACGTGCAGGGCGCCTGCAACTTCTGCGACTCGGTCGGCCTCTTCCGCGCCGGCCAGCGGTTTCACGCCAAGCCCGCCTGGCACGCCTTCGTCGCCCTGGCGCGCGCCAGCCTTCGCCGCTAGGGCAGGGAGGGGAAGTGCGGCACCCGGATGCGGTGGTGCACCGCCCTGATCGTCAGGCCGCGCGACGTCGCCGGCTGAAAGTCGTCGGTGCCGGTGGAGAACACGGTGAAGGTCGTGCGCCGGCGCACCCGCGGGTGGAAGTGGGCGGCGCAGGCGCGGTCGAGCGCCTTGGTCCCGTTCGGCCGCCCGTCCCGGCGCAGGTGCACCGGGTCCCCTTTGCGCTTCTGCGTGCAGGGCGTCACCCACGCAGTGATGAAGGCGGTGCCGCCGTGCCTCACCACGCGCCTTATGGCGCTGACCCGCACGAAGCTGCCGGCGCGCAGATCCGGGGGCGGCCCGGGCGGATGCACCGGCTGGCTCGGCGAAGAGCAGCCCCCGGACGGGGAGGCGCCCACCAGCCGGTCCACCGCGCCGCTTCCGGAGGCGACGTAGATCCGCCCGCAGGAGTCCTCGCCGAAGGAGTTGGGGCTGTCGACGTGGAGGAGCTCGGAGCGGTCGGTCGCGAACGGGTCCTCGAGCGAGAGGGAGCGGATGTCCCCGGTGCAGAGGTCCGCGTAGAGGTAGCGCCCGTAGAGGTCGCCGAGGCTGGAGTCCCGCACGACGTAGCCGCCGATGATCGCGCAGCCGTAGGCCGCGCCGCCGCCGGGGTCGATGTGGGGATACTCGAAGGCGGGGGCGAGGAAGCCGCCCGCCGGCGGGGATGAGCACTGCGGGTCCTGGTTCGGGGGAAGCGGTCCGGCGGCAGTTCCCTCCCGGCAGTTCCAGCCGTAGTTGGCCCCGCCTCCGCCGACCGTGTCCTTGGCACGGGGCGCGTAGTCGATCTCTTCCCAGGCGTCCTGGCCGACGTCCCCGATCACCATGTCGCCGGTCGAGCGGTCGAAGGAGAAGCGGAACGGGTTGCGCAGGCCGTAGCTCCAGATCGTGTCGTACGGGGCCGGTCGCCGCGGTAAACGGATTGTCGGAGGGCACCGTGTAGTAGGGAGCCGGCCCGTCCGGGTCCGGGTGGATGTGGAGGATCTTGCCGAGCCGGCTGGTCAGGTCCTGGGCGTTGTGGAACTGGTCGTTGGCGCCGCCACCATCCCCGGTCGAGATGTAGAGGTCGCCGTCGGGCCCGAACTGGAGCTGGCCGCCGTTGTGGTTGGCGGCGCCGGAGTGGGGGATGGTCAGCAGGTCTACCGGGGGGCCGATGGCGCGGTTGCCACTGGCGGCTGCATCTTGGCGACGTGGATGGTGCCGGTGTCCCCAGCCGCGTAGTCGACGTAGAAGTGCCCCGTCGTGTCGAAGTCCGGAGCGAGGGCCATCGACAGCAGGCCTCGCTCTGTGTTGTCGATGCACGAGGACGGACAGGCCACCTGCAGCCGGAGGTCGGCGAACGGGCTGACGCTGCCGCCTTGGACCAGCTTGATCGTGCCGCCCCGCTCGACCACGAAGAGCCGGTCGGGGTTGCCGGGGTCCGAGGTGACGTAGATCGGCTGGGCGAAGGAGCCGATCGGCTTCAGCGTCAGGGCCCGGGCGCCGGCGGCCGCCAGCAGCGGCAGCAAGAGCACGATCGCGGCTGTCCACCGCACCGCCCGCACTATGCCTCCTGGATCATCCCTTCGAGTGTAGCCCGCAGCTTCCGCAGCGGGCTCGCACGGGATGCGAAGAGGGGGCTCGGCGCGGGGCGAACTGAGGCGAGCTCGCTGCCCCGCACAGCACGCTCGCCGCTCTACGTCGAGGGGGCTTGCGAAGGTGCGTCGTAGAGCGCGGAGCGGTCGACCTCGGCGAATGAGGTGTGACCGGTGAGGGCCAGTGCGACGTCGAGGTCGGCCTTTAGGACGTCGAGGACGTGGCGCACACCCGCTTCGCCGCGCGCCGCGACCGCCCATGCCCAAGCCCGCCCGACCAGCACCGCGTTTGCACCCAGCGCGATCATCTTGAACACATCGAGTCCGGTGCGCACACCGCCATCGACGAGCACCTCGGCCCGACCTCCGACCGCGTCGACTATCTCCGGAAGCACACGCACCGTCGACGGCACCGAGTCGAGCTGGCGCCCACCATGGTTTGACACAACCACGCCATCGACGCCGACATCGACCGCACGGCGAGCATCCGCCGGGTCGAGCACCCCCTTCACCAGGAGGCGACCATCCCAGTTCTCGCGCACCCACGCGACGTCATCCCAGGTGACGCTCGGGTCGAACTGGGCGTCAACCCAGTCACGGAACGCGGCCGGGGTGCGTGCGCCTGGAATCGCGTTCTCCAGGTTGCCGAAGGTGAGCGGTTTTCCGGCCACCGCCACGCTGCGGATCCAGCGCGGATGGGAGAGCAGGTCAAGTGCGCGGCGGATCTTGGCTTTGGCGGAGAGGCCCTCGCCCACCACCGCGTTTCGCGTGTCGCGGTGGCGGGCACCGACGACCGCGAGGTCAACGGTGAGCACCAGCACCGGGCATCCGGCCGCTCGCGCACGCGACATCAGCTGCTCGGCGTAGCCGCGGTCACGCATCACGTACAGCTGGAACCAGGGCGGCCTCGACGTGGAGCGCGCCACCTCCTCGACGCTGCAGATCGAGACGGTCGACTCAACGAACGGCACTCCTGCCGCCTGCGCGGCAAGCGCGGCCTGCACCTCGGCGCGGCGAGCAAACATCCCGGCGAGGCCGACCGGCGCAAGGATGACCGGGAGAGCGAGGCGCTGGCCCAGCACCTCCACCGCCGGATCGCGCTCGGAGACATCGCGCATCACGACCTGCCGCAGGAGCAGCCTCTCGAGGTCGGTCGTATTGGCGCGCATCGTGCTCTCCTCATATGCGCCGCCGTCGAGGTAGTCGAACAGCTGACGGGGGAGCCGTCGCCGGGCGAGCTCGCGGTAATCGAGGACCGTCGCCGGTGCGATACCCAATGGTCGATCAGCGCGAGATCGCATCAGTCTCCTGTCATTCGTCCGGGCTCGCTTCGGTGTCGGTGAGGGCGGCGACGTCGGCGCGGTCGACCGGTCGTCCGCGGGCGAGCTTCATCCTGATCAGGTCGTCGCGGCCGGCGACGGGGACCGACACCTCGTCGAGCGTGATCACCAGGGCACGCTCCCGCAGCTGGTCGTACGGGGCGGCGCCCGGAGCTTCATGCAGCACGTCGATGTCACCGTGCGGAGTCGCGAGCTGCCAGATCGTCGCGCGCGGCAGCATCGCCGCGTCGACTTCGAGGTTCTCATGCCCAGGGTTGAGCACCCGCGCATCCAGCGCGCGCAGTGCCTCTGCCAGGCGTGCGAGGTTCTGGGGGTCAGGCTGCGGGATCACGTCGACGTCGTTCGTCATTCGGGTGTTTCCATGCGTTTGGGCGGCCATCCCGCCGACGAGCACGAAGTCGACCTCGTGCCGGGCGAGCTCTTCGAGGATCCGCTGCGCGTCGAGCGGCTCCGGCCGGCGGTCAGCCGGCACGAGCCCGCCGTCCCGCTTCCGTCAAGCGCCCGGCCAGTCGGTTCCAGGAGATCGCCAACTGGAGCCGCTCGGCCGGGGCCCGCTCCAGGGCAGCGCGCACGTGAAGCGGGTCGTGGTCGCGCTCGAAGGGCTCCGCTTCCAGCCGCAGTCGCTCGCCCATCGCCGCCAGCAGGCGCTCGACGGTCTCGACGCTGGGAGAGATCTCGCCCCGCTCGATGCGGCTGATCGCGGCCTGGTCGGTTCCCGCCCGCAACGCCAGGCTCCGCTGGCTGATGCCATGACGTTTCCGGCTGCGCCTGATCAGCTCCGCTGTATTCACGGGACGATTATGCCTGATAAGGCATCGTCACGCAAGCTGCGCCGCCAGAGCATCTGTGTCCGGGACGCCTGCACAAACGGACAATTCCGGCCACGACATCGGACTTCACCTACACCCTCAACGGGCTCGGCGGAGAACGCGGTAGATGAGGTTGCGCAGGCGCCACCACTTGCCGTTCAGGACGAGGTCGAGCGTGCGGGCGGCCTCGCGCAGCGAGGCGAGCTCGACCTGTAGGTCGGCGAATTCCTGTTCGCGGAGCTCGAAGCTCCGGCGCAGCTCCGCGAGCTCGTCGAGGGTCTTCGTTTCGTTGCGGGAGAGCCAGCGACAGTAGTCGCCGATTACCTCCTGCTCGGAGGCGCGCAGCGCGGCCTCCACCTCGGCCGGAAGCCGGTAGGCGCCGTCCTCGCGTTCGACCGACAGCTCTATGGCGCCGCTGAAGCGCCGATCGGCGGTGGGCGGCGGGCCGGGGGGCGCCCAGGCGCCGGCTGCCACCTGCTCCGCTCGCGCTCGGGTACGCGAAAGCGCCGCCTGCGCCGCCGCCTTCACGTTCTCGGGCTCGTAATTCGCGGGGGGAGGCGCAAGGTCGCGCACGATCGCGCCCCACTTGGCGAAGAAGCGGTCGCGGTGACGCTCGTAGAGGAAGCTGCGCAGCCGCGGCCCAGTCAGGGCCGAGTTCCCGCGTGTGTCGAACGCGCCACTCAGGTGGCGGACACTGGATGCGGGGACGCTCAGCACGAGACGGCCCTGGCGCCACATCGCCAGGGAGATGTCGATGTCGACGAAGACGGCCGGGTGGAAGCGCTCGTCCCAGCCGCCGGCGACCTGGAGCGCCTCGCGGTCGATCAGCATGGCGGCGCCGCTGAGCACGTCCGCCGGGGTCGGCTCGCGCGCGGCGACTACCTCGGGCGCGCTGGTCGCATCGATCTGTAGGTGGTAGGCATCGGAGAACAGCACCCAGCCGCAGTTCTGCACGGTGCCGTCTCGAGTTGTAGAGGCGGCTGCCCACGGCGCCGGCGCCGTGCTCGCTCATTGCGTCGCACAGCGGGGCCAGCCAGCCGGCGTCGGGCTCGCTGTCCTCGTGGAGGGTCGCAACGCGCGGCGCTCGGGCCAGCTTGACGGCGAGGTTCCAACCCACGGCCGTGCCGGCGTTGGCGCGGGCGACGATCACGCGAGCGCCGGTCGTCCGCTCGCGGACCAGCGTCTCGAGCTCGATGTCGGGATCGTTGAGGAGCAGCACGGTCTCACAGGGGATCGCGGGATCGTGGGCGGCGGCCACGGCGCGTAGGCAGCGCTCCGCCATCGTCGCGGCGCCGTCGAGGAGGACGATCAGCGAGACCGCGGGATCGGCGGCGGCGGGCAGCGAGATCACGGCCGGCCGAGCCTATTCGCTGGGCACTGGGGCGGGCTATGATCGCCGGACATGGACCGTGGGACGCCCGGGGGCGCAGCCCGGGCGACCGCCACCGGGCGCGGAAGTCGCCCTAGCGTGGGGCTCGTCGGATGCGGGCGGTGGGGTCGCCTCATCCTTCGCGATCTCGTGACCCTGGGGTGCGAGGTCCGCGTCGTCGCTCGCTCGGAAGCGAGTCGAGGGCGCGCTCGGGAGGGCGGCGCCGCCTCGGTGGCGGCTGACCTCTCGGCGCTGGGGACGGTTGAGGGAGTCGTGGTCGCGACGCCCACGAGCACCCACGCGGAGGTGGTCGAGGCGGCGCTCGGCCTTGGGGTGCCGGTGTTCGTCGAGAAGCCGCTCACCGCTGACCTGCCGTCCGCCCGACGCCTTGCCGCGGCGGCGCCGGATCGACTCTTCGTGATGGACAAGTGGCGCTACGACCCGGGTGTGCGTGAGCTGGCGCGGATCGCCCGCTCCGGCGAGCTCGGCGCGCCGGTCGGAATCCACGCGCGAAGGGTGACTCTGGGCCATCGGTACGCGGACGTCGACACCGTGTGGATCCATGCTCCGCACGACTTGGCGATCGCGCTCGAGGTGCTGGGGCACGTGCCCGAGCCGCGGCTCGCCGTCGCCGAGTTGGTCGCCGGGGAGCTCGCCGGAGCGCACGGCGGTGCTGGGCGAGGCGCCGTGGATGGTGCTCGAGGTTCGACGCTCGCGCCCGGCCACCGTCGTGAGCTGCGCCTCGTCTGTGAGGACGGCGTCGCGCAGCTCGACGGGGGCTACGCCGAGCACGTGGTCGTGGCGCGGGCGGGAGCGATCCGCGAGGACGCCGTCGAGCGCCGGCGGCTCGCCGGCGAGCCGCCGCTGCTCGCCGAGTTGCGCGCCTTCGTGGAGCACCTGAGCGGCGGGCCGCCGCCGCTCAGCTCGGCGGCCGACGGCGTCGCCGTCGTCGAGGCCATCGAGCGGATCGTCGCGCTGGCGCGACCGACGGCGAGGGCGGCATGAGCGCTGTGCCGCCCGTCGCGGTGGCCGGCGCGTTGCCGCACGACGTGCTGGTCACGCCGCTCGATCCCCATCGCGACGACCGGGGCACGTTCACCGAGCTGTTCCGCGAGACATGGCCGACCGGTGTGCACCCGATCCAATGGAATGTCGTGACCAGCGAGGCCGGGGTGCTGCGCGGCGTGCACGTCCATCCCC
>CAVTIG010000002.1:0-487078 GCA_963734745.1 uncultured Solirubrobacterales bacterium
AGCTTCATGAGCTTCTCGGGTGTGGAGTCTGAGCGCAGGTTCTGGTCGCGCTCGAGGCCGAGGTAGGGAGTGACGAGGTCGTCCATGAAGCCGCGCTCGTAGGCGGCGGCCAGGTTGTGGTGGCTGCCCACCGCCAGCTCGTCCTGTTCGGCGCGGCCGACGCCCCACTCGGCGGCCATCAGCGCGCAGTGCTCGCCCATCGAGAGACCGGTGCGGGGCTCCTCGTTGCGGGGGATGGCCGGCACGACGTGGCCGGGCCTCAGCCTGGCCACGTGCTTGAGGCGGCCGACCGTCGACTTCTCTCGGTTGGCTTCGAGCAGGATCCCGCGCAGGTCCTCGTTGAGGCCGATCGGGGCGTCGGAGGTGGTGTCGGCGCCGCAGGCGATGCCCGAGTCGATCTGGCCGAGGGCGATCTTGTTGGCGACCAGGATCGTCGCCTCAAGCCCGGTGCCGCAGGCCTGCTGCACGTCGTAGGCGGGCGTCTCGGGCGCCAGCCGGGTGCCCAGCACGCTCTCGCGGGTCAGGTCGCGGTCGCGCGAGTGCTTGAGTACGGCGCCGCCGGCCACCTCGCCGATCGGCTCGCCCTGGAGGCCGAAGCGGTCGATCAGGCCGTCCAGAGCGGCGATCAGCATGTCCTGGTTGGAGGCGCGGGAGTAGGCGCTGTTCGAGCGCGCGAAGGGGATCCGGTTGCCGCCGATCACGGCGACACGGCGCGGGCTGTCGATCAACTGCGACCACCTTTCGGGTTGGGTTTGGATCTGCCCGGGGCGCCCTGGTCGGAGCGCAGCCGCAGGCCCGGCTCGACGGTCGAGATCAGCAGCTCGGCCGCCGCCTCGGCGGGGACCGCCTCGGTGCGAAGCCACCAGCGCGCCAGCGCCTCGGCCGCACCGAGCAGGGCGGCGGAGAGGGCCTCGACCTCGATCCGGGCAGCGCGCCGCCGGCGCTGGCGGGATCTGCTCGAGCATCGAGCTCGGAGACGAGCTCGACGATGCGGCCTCGGTAGTCGGCAATCCGGCCGGCGACCTCGCCGCCGCGAGGCAGCGTCTCGTCGAAGAGGACCGCCCAGGCGGCGCGGTCGGTGTCGAGGAAGGCGAAGAAGGCGCGCATGCCGGCGGCCAGCGCGTCGACGGGGCTGTCGGTGGCGCCGACGCTCTCGGCGATCGTCGCCAGGAGCGCGTCGCCTGACCGCTCCATGCAGGCGATGTAGAGGCGCTCCTTGTTGCCGAAGTAGTTGTAGAGCAGCGGCTTGGTGACGCCGACCGCCGCCGCGACCTCATCCATCGTCACCGCCGCGTAGCCGTGCTCGGCGAAGAGCGCGTGGGCGGCGCCCAGCGTCTGCTCCATCCGGTCGGCGCGGGCCAGCCGGGTGCGGGGGGAGGCGACGGAAGCCATCCGCCGCCTAAGTTACCCCAATATAAATTTATATGCGGGTAAGGTGAGGTATCGCACACAGCGACCTCCCCCGCCCGGGCGATTGCCGGGAAGCGCCGGGGTGGTCTACTGCTCGTAGAGCTTGACGACGCGGATCGTGCCCTCGGGCGCGGCGTCGACGCAGAGGTTGCAGAGGACGCACTCGTCGAGGTTGCCCTCGACCAGCTCGACTCCGCCCTCCGTCGCCTTGAAGATGTCGACCGGGCAGACCTCCTCGAGCTTCGCGGCGAGCGCCGCGTCGGAGGCGACCGAGGCGTCGACCTCGACGTCGATGAAGACCTTGTTCAGCGTCTCGGTCATCAGACCGCGGCCCCCAGCTTCTCCTTGACCGCGCCGGGGATCTCGTCGATTCGCTCGACGACCCGGATCCCGGCCGCCTCGAGGCGGGCGATCTTCTCGGTCGCGGTGTCCTCCTTGCCCTCGACGATCGTGCCGGCGTGGCCGAAGCTCATCCCCTTCATCTCCTCGTCGTCCATGAACTTGCCGGCCATGAAGGCGACGATCGGGAGGCGCGAGTCGTTCTCCTTCACCCAGGCGGAGAGCTGCGCCTCCATGCGGCCGCCCGGCTCGGTGTAGATCACGATCGCCTGGGTCTGCTCGTCGGCTTCGAAGTAGGGCATCAGCTCGGCGTAGGCGGAGCCGATGATCGCGTCGCCGCCGATCGAGACCGCCGTGGAGACACCGAGGCCGGCCTGAGTCAGCGAGGAGGAGATCTCGGTGGTCATCCCGCCCGAGCGGCTCATCACCCCGACCGGGCCGGGCGCGTAGGCCTTGGCGGCGTCCTTGGCCGGGCCGCCGATCCCGCCCATCTTGCAGACCTCGGGGACGATCAGGCCGAGGCAGTTGGGGCCGATGATCCGCGCCCCGCGCAGATTCGCCAGCTCGACCATCTGGGCGACGTCGCGGCGGGGGATGCGCTCGGTGACGACGACGATCAGCTTGATCCCGTTCTCGATCGCCTCGAGGACCGCGTCCTTGGTGAAGGCGGGGGGGACGGTGACGACCGAGCCGTCGACCGGGGCGCCGTGGTTCTCGACCGCCTGCGCGACGGTGTCGAAGACCGGCACGCCGTGGACCTCGCGACCCTTGCGGCCGGGGGTGACGCCGCCGACGACCTTGGAGCCGTAGTCGAGGCACTCCCTGGTCAGGTTGACCGCCTCGCGTCCAGTGATCCCCTGGACGATGAACGTCGTGTCCTTGCTCAGCAGGATGCTCATAGAGCCTCTCCCGTGGTTCCGCTGTTCCTTTGCCCCGTTATATGGGGCAAAGGAACAGCGGAACGGGTTGTTGCGGGGTGGGTCATGCGGGGGCTCCCTGGATCTTGGCGACGGCGCGGCCCGCCGCCTCCCACATCGAGACGGAGCGGTCGCAGTACTCGACCCCGTAGCGGTCGAGGATCTTGAAGCCCTCCTCCTCCCAGGCGCCCGGGATGCGGAAGATCGCGATCGTCTCGGCGGGGTCCTTGCCCAGCTCCAGGCAGGCCTTGATCACGCCGCGGGCGACGATGTCGACCCGGGTGTTGGAGACGATCGACATCATCACGGCGATCTTCTCGACGCCGTCCTTCTGCAGGACCTGCTTGGCGAGGCCGCAGGCCTTGGCTACCGAGGGGTTGCCGCCGATCTCGGAGTAGTTGGCGGGCTTGCCGCCCTGGCTGCGAACCGCGTCGGTGAGGGTCAGCGAGCCGCCGCCGGCGCCGATCACCAGCCCCAGGTTGCCCTGGAAGCCGTGGTCGCGGCCCTGGATCACGCCACGGTGGTCGGCGGCGTCGATCGCGGCCACGTTGCGCTCGAAGGCGGAGGGCTCGTAGGTCTCACGGGTGTCGTCCTCGGCGATCTCCAGCTGCTTGCGCAGCAGCGCCTTCTGGCGGCCGACCGCCTCATTCTCCATCTCCATGTGGGCGTCGAGGGCGACGAAACTGCCGTCGGTCAGCTCGGCCAGCGGGTTTATCTCCGCCAAGGTCATGTCGTTGTCGCGGAAGAGGCGGGCGAGCTTGGCCAGGATCGGCGTCGCGCGGTTCAGTCGGGAGCCGGTCACTCCGGTGGCGGCGATCGTCTGCTTGGCCTCGAAGTCGGAGATCGGGAGGAGGTTGGAGAGGTGCCCGCGCCCGACGTGGTCGGGGTGCTTCTCAGCAACCTCCTCGATGTCGATGCCGCCCATGTCGCTGAACAGCATCAGCGGCCGCTTCGCGGTCCCGTCCCAGACGACCCCCGCGTAGTACTCCTGCTTGACCTCGGCCTTGGGGTCGACCAGCACGCCTCGCGGCATCTGCCCGTTGATCTCGAGCTTGAGGATGTCCTCGGCATGGGCGGCGGCCTCCTCGGGCGTGTCGGCGAACTTGACGCCGCCGGCCTTCATCCGCCCGCCGCTCAAGACCTGGGACTTGACCACGACCGGGCCACCGATCTCCTCGGCGGCCTTGCGCGCCTCCTCGGCGGTCTTGCAGAACCCGTACTGGGTGACGGGAATCCCCGCCAACTCGACGATCTTCCGGGCCTCGTATTCAAAGAAGCGCATGCGCGGCGGGGAACCCTATCCAACGGGATCGTCCGGGATACTCCCGCCATCGAACTCGTCGGAAAGGGGGAGGAATGAGCTTTTCAGGTCGGATTGGAGCCGTGGCGGTGCTGGTCGTTGCGGGGATCCTCGTCGTGGGGTGCGGGGAGACGGTGATCGACGACAGCAAGGCCGAGGACGCACTCAAGAGCAACCTGGAAACCTCGCTCCACCGGAAGATCGACTCCGTCGACTGCCCCTCCAACCAGAAGGTCGACCCCGGCGCGACGTTCGCCTGCACGGTGACCGTCGCGGGCGGCAAACAGGCCGTCGCGACGCTGAAGATCATCAACAAGGACGCCGACGTCAGGCTCGTCGGCCTCAAGGCCAAGAAGTAAAGTTGGGAGAATGAGCGAAACGATCGCGGCCACCGCGCCGACCACACACGCCAAGCTCCTCGACTGGGTCGGGGAGATCACCGACCTGACAAAGCCCGACGCCGTCCACTGGTGCGACGGCTCGGCTGAGGAGTACGACGCCCTCGCCGAAGCGCTGATCGAGGCGGGGACCTTCGAGCGCCTCTCCGAGGCCAAGCGCCCCAACTCCTACCTCTCCCTCTCCGACCCCGGCGACGTCGCCCGGGTCGAGGACCGCACCTTCATCTGCTCCGAGCGGGAGGACGACGCGGGTCCCACCAACAACTGGCGCGAGCCGGCCGAGATGCGCGAGACGCTGACCGGGCTCTTCCAGGGCTGCATGAAGGGACGCACGATGTACGTGGTGCCCTTCTCGATGGGCCCGCTCGGCTCGCCGATCGCCCACATCGGCGTCCAGCTCACCGACTCGGCCTACGTCGCCGCCAGCATGCGGATCATGACCCGGATGGGCAAGGGGGCGCTCGACGTCCTCGGCACCGACGGCGAGTTCGTGCCCTGCTTGCACTCGGTGGGGATGCCGCTCGCCGAGGGGCAGGAGGACGTCCCCTGGCCCTGCAACGGGGAGAACAAGTGGATCGTGCACTTTCCCGAGAGCCGCGAGATCTGGTCCTACGGCTCGGGCTACGGCGGCAACGCGCTGCTCGGCAAGAAGTGCTTCGCGCTGCGGATTGCCTCGGTAATGGCCCGCGACGAGGGCTGGCTCGCCGAGCACATGCTGATCCTCAAGCTCACCTCCCCCGAGGGAGAAACGCGCTACGTCGCCGGCGCCTTCCCGTCGGCCTGCGGCAAGACCAACCTGGCGATGCTGATCCCGACCCTGCCCGGCTGGAAGGTCGAGACGATCGGCGACGACATCGCCTGGATGAAGTTCGGCGATGACGGCCGCCTCCGCGCGATCAACCCCGAGGCAGGCTTCTTCGGCGTCGCGCCCGGGACCGGCGAGAAGACGAACCCGAACGCGATGGCGAGCATCACCCGTGACTCGATCTTCACCAACTGCGCGAAGACCGACGACGGCGATGTCTGGTGGGAGGGGATGACCGAGGAATCCCCCGCGCACCTGATCGACTGGCACGGCGAGGACTGGACGCCCGATTCCGACCGTCCGTCGGCGCACCCGAACGCCCGCTTCACGACGCCCGCGTCAGCGTGTCCTTCGATTGCTCCGGAGTGGGAGGACCCCGCCGGCGTGCCGATTGACGCCTTCCTCTTCGGCGGGCGCCGCTCCGGCGTCGTGCCCCTGGTCCGCGAGGCGTTCGACTGGCGCCACGGCGTTTTCCTCGGGGCGATCATGTCCTCGGAGACGACCGCCGCCGCCGTCGGCGAGGTTGGCAAGCTGCGCCACGACCCGTTCGCGATGCTGCCCTTCTGCGGCTACCACATGGGCGACTACTTCGGCCACTGGCTGAAGATGGCGGAGCGCGAAGGGGCCAAGCTGCCGCGGATCTTCTACGTCAACTGGTTCCGCAAGGACGACGACGGGAAGTTTCTCTGGCCGGGCTACGGTGAGAACAGCCGCGTCCTGGAGTGGATCTTCCGCCGCTGCGCGGGGACCGCGGAGGCGAACGAAACGCCGATCGGCCTGGTGCCGGCAACCGGCGCGCTCAACACCGAAGGCCTCGACATCTCCGAGGACGACCTGGCCGAGTTGCTCAAGGTCACTCCCGAGGAATGGAAGGTCGAGCTGCCGGCAATGCACCAGCACTTCGCCCGCTTCGGCAAGCACCTCCCCGACGAGCTGCACCAACAACTCGCCGACCTGGAAGCTCGCCTGGGCTAGAGACCGTACGCCGCGGCAAGGTCAGGGTCCTTGGCGGCGAGCATCTCCGCCAGTTCGACCATCACCTTGCACTGCTTCCAGGTCGCGTCGTCCTGCATCTTGCCGTCGATCATGTGGACGCCACGCCCGTCGGGGATCGCCTCCAGCACCTTCCTGGCGAACTTGACCTCGTCCGGCGGCGGGCTGAAGACCTTCTTGGCGATGTCGATCTGCACCGGGTGCAGCGACCAGGCGCCGACGCAGCCCATCAGGAAGGCGGCGCGGAACTGGGTCTCGCAGCCGGCGGTGTCCCTGATGTCGCCGAAGGGGCCGTAGAAGGGCAGGATCCCGGTCGAGGTGCAGGCGTCGACCATGCGGGCGATCGAGTAGTGCCAGAGGTCCTGCTGGGCGCTGACCCGGTCGGCCTCGGGGTTCTCGGGGTCGACCGGGTCCTCCATCACGCGATAGCCGGGGTGACCGCCGCCGACCCGGGTGGTCTTCATCCGGCGCGAGGCGGCGAGGTCGGCGGGGCCGAAGCTCATCCCCTGCATGCGGGGGCTGGCGGCGGCGATCTCCTCGAGGTTGACGACGCCCTGCGCCGTCTCGAGGATCGCGTGGATCAGGATCGGCCGGTCGAGCCCGGCCTTCGCCTCGAGCTGGGCGAGCAGGCGGTCGACGTAGTGGATGTCCCAGGCGCCCTCGACCTTCGGGACCATCACGACCTCGAGCTTGTCGCCGATCTCGGTGACCAGCTTGGTGAGGTCGTCGAGTATCCAAGGGCTCTCCAGCGAGTTGACCCGCGTCCAGAGCGAGGTCTGGCCGAAGTCGGACTCCTTCGCCGCTTTGATCAGCCCGTCCCGCGCCGCGTCCTTGCGGTCGACCGGGATCGCGTCCTCGAGGTTGCCGAGCAGGATGTCGGTCTTCTTGGCGATCTCGGCCGCCTTGGCGACCATCTTCTCGTTGGAGAAGTCGAGGAAGTGGATCATCCGCGACGGCTTCACCGGGATCTCGCGAAGCGGCTCGGGGGCTCCGATCGCCTGCGGCTGGAAGAAGTCTCTGGGGTTTCTCAAGCTGCTCCTCGGGTCGTGTTGGCGGGGCAAAATCTAGTTAACCGCCCGCTTCCGCGGATTTGCCGCCTTTCGCCTCCCTAGATTCACCTCGATGGAGGCCTCCGAGCGCGACAGCACGCAGGACTGGCTCCTGCCCAAAGATTCCGCGCCGCCGCTGCTGAGCGAGCTGGAAGAGCGAATCGACGAAGCGCTCGCGACGGCGCGGGCATCCGAGGCGGCGGTGATGGCGGTCGGCGCGGCGGCTCTGGACGCGGCCGAGCAGGCTCGCCGAGCGGCAAAGCTCGCCGAGCGGGCGGCGGCCACCGCGCTGGACGCCCAGACGCGGGTCGGGCGCGCGACGGTGCGCTCGGGTGGCCCCGTGCCCGGGCTCGAGGACGAGAGCCTGCGCAGCTTCACCGAGCGCGCCAACCGGGTCGTGCGCAGGCTGCGGAAGCTGGAACAGCTGCCGCGCCGATATCCTTCGGCTTCCGCGCCGGCCGAGCTCTGACGCCCCCCGGCGCTCCCCGCACCCGACTTCGAAACCAGGAGCAATGGCCGTAGAGACCGCCGCCTACAGCGAGCAGACCGAGATCCAGCGCGACATCACCGAGATGGTCCGCCAGTTCGCCGACGAGCAGATCATCCCCAACGCCGAGCATTACGACCACGAGGACACCTTCCCGGAGCCGATCGTCGAGCAGATGAAGGAGCTGGGTCTGTTCGGGGTGACGATCCCCGAGGAGTACGGCGGCATGGGGCTCGATCTGACCACCTACGCGATGATCGTCGAGGAGCTCTCGCGCGGCTGGATCTCGATCTCCGGCGTCGTCAACACCCACTTCATCGGCTCCTACCTGCTGATGAAGTTCGGCACCGACGAGCAGAGGAACTACTTCCTGCCGAAGATGGCGACCGGCGAGATCCGCGCCGCCTTCTCGCTCTCGGAGCCCGAGGTCGGCTCCGACGTGCAGGGGATCAAGGCGACCGCCAAGAAGGGCGAGGACGGCAAGTGGGAGCTGAACGGCCAGAAGATGTGGGTGACCAACGGCCTCGGCTCCAGCGTCGTCTTCGTCCTGGTGAAGACCGACCCGAAGGCCGACCCGCCCTACAAGGGGATGACCTGCTTCATCACCGAGAAGGAGCCCTGGGTCGAGGAGAACACAGGCGAATACAAGGGCCTGGTCGTCCCGCCCAAGATCAAGAAGATGGGCTACAAGGGCGTCGAGTCGACCGAGCTGGTCTACGACGGCTACCGCTGCCCGCCCGAGCGGGTGCTGGGCGGCGAGGAGGCCGGAGTGGGGGAGGGCTTCGTGCAGATGATGGACGCGCTCGAGGTCGGCCGGGTCAACGTCGCCGCCCGCGGCGTCGGCATCGCCCAGCGCGCCCTCGAGCTGGCCCTGCGCTACAGCCAGGAGCGCAAGACCTTCGGCAAGCCGATCGCCCAGCACCAGGCGATCCAGTTCAAGCTCGCCGACATGGCGACCAAGATCGAGGCGGCGCGCCTGCTGACCCGCAAGGCGGCGCGGATGAAGGACGCCGGCGAGCGCTCCGACCTGGAGGCGGGGATGGCGAAGCTGCTCGCCTCGGAGACGGGCAAGGAGTGCGTCGAGGAGTGCTTCCGCATCCACGGCGGCTACGGCTACTCGAAGGAGTACGAGATCGAGCGCCTCTACCGCGACGCGCCGCTGCTGCTGATCGGCGAGGGAACCTCGGAGATCCAGCGCATGGTGATCGGCAAGAAGCTGCTGCAGAGGCACAAGATCTGAATTTTGGGTGTCCTGCGGCACCCTCGGTCAGTACGGTTACTGGTTGGCCCCGGTTCCAGGAAAGGTTTGCTTGTTGCGGAAACGCAGCTTGTTCATGCTCGCTGTGCCTCATATTGCGTTGTCGTCGTGCCGGCGGTACCGGCCCATGCGGCCACGCTGCTCTACCCGGATCTGAAGACGCTGTCGCCGCGCGACCTGCGCTTCGACACGCACCGACGTCGACCCCGAACGGCGGCGGCGTCACCCACAACGTCCTGCGCTTCTCGAACACCGTTTGGAACGATGGCCCGGGCCCGGCTCGAGCTGCGCGGCCAGATCGACCCCAACACGAAAGTCGGGCGCGGCCATCCAGCGCGTCTACGACGACTCGGGCGGCTCCACTGACTTCTCCGCCGGCAGCAACTTCTACTGGCACGCCGCCCACCAGCACTACCACTACGACGACTGGGGCCGCTACGAGCTCTGGACCAAGGCCGGCTACGACGCCTGGATCGCCAGCGGCAGGACCCAGGGGACGCCCGATCGGTCGGGTCCAAGACGACCAGCTGCGTCGAGGACGAGGAGTTCATCCGCAGACCTGCCGAACCAGCCCTATCCGCCCGTCTACAGCGCCGAAACGGCTGCTTTCCGGACTCGCAGGGGCTGATGCTGCAGGGTCTTTCGCCGGGCTGGGGAGACACCTACGACTACTACCGCCCCGAGCAGTGGATCGACCTCGGCGCCAGCGGGCATCGCTGGCCGACGGCCAGTACGTGCTGCGCTCGGTCGTCCGACCCGCTCAACAAGGTCTACGAGAGCCCGAGCAAGGCGGATCCGAGCACCGAGAGTGCCAGAAGACAACGAAGCGATCACCACGTTCAGCGTCCAGAACGGGCAGCTGGTCGACTCCAATCCGCCGACCGGCTCGGTGCGGATCAACGACATCGACGTCGGCCACCGCCTCGCCGAACGTGACCGTCAAGGTGCTCGGTCGCGACGACATCAGCGGCGTCACCCTGGTGAAGGCTCTCCAACGACGGCATCGCCTGGTCTACGCCCCAGACCTACACCGGGCATGGAATCGACCGCGCAGGCGATCGCCTGGGACCTGACCAATCCGGCCTACGGCGGCAACGACACCGACGGCACCAAGACCGTCTACGTCCAGTTCCAGGACGCCTCCGGCAAGTGGTCGACCCCGAGACCGACACGATCGTCCTCGACCGCAAGGCGGGCACCTCGCCCTACTCGAACGCGGTGCTCGGCGGACAGCCCGGCCGGCTACTGGAGACTCGGTGAGAGACCGGCGGGACGACCGCGATTGACACTGCCGCCGGCGCCACAGCGGCACCTACACCAACGGCCCTGTGCTCGGCCAGACCAGCCTGCTGGCGGGCGATAGCGCCAACACCGCGGTGCGCTTCGACGGCAGCAACGATTACGTGAGGGTGCCGACCTCCGGCTCGCTCAGCCCGGCCGCGCGCGGTCTCGGTCGAGGCCTGGATCAAGCCGACCTCACTGCCCACCTCCGGCAACTTCGCCTCGGTCGCTCACCAAGGCCGAGTCCTACTCGATCCAGTTCAACGGACCGAAGCTCGAGTTCACGATCATCCAGAGCGGGGCGCGCAGGCGCCTGCAGGCACCCGCGGGCGCGATCGTCGCCGGTCAGACCTACTACGTGGTCGGCACCTACGACGGCACCACCCAGCGTCTCTACGTCAACGGCGCCGAAGTCGCGAACGCCCCACTCGGCGGCGGCGATCGACTCCAACTCGCAACTCGCTCGACGATCGGCTCATGGAACGGGGGCCAGGAGTTCTTCAACGGCACGATCGACGAGGTCGCGGTCTACACGAGCCGCGCTCACGGCGACGCGAGTCAGCGCCCACTACCAGGCGGGGATCGGCGGCCTTCCGCCCGACCCGACCGTCAAAGACGCCCAGCAACCTGACCGCTACCGCGATTTCGGACAAGCAGATCAACCTGCAGTGGACCGACAACTCCAACAACGAGGGCGAGTTCGTGATCCAGCGCGACACCGACTCCAACTTCACCGCACCGGTCGTGAAGACGGCCTGGTCCAACGTCACCAGCTACTCCGACACCGGCCTCACGCCCGGCACGACCTACTACTACCGGGTGAGAGCTCAGCAACGCGACCGACAGCTCCGGCTTCTCCAATACCGCGAACGCGACCACGCTCGCCACCCCGCCACCCCCGCCGACCGACTACCGCTCCGTGGTCCTCTCCGACAACCCGGTCAGCTACTGGCGGCTCGGTGAGGCGAGCGGCACCGCGGCGGCCGATGAGAGGGGCGTCAACGCCGGCGCCTACGCAAACGCGCCCACCCTCGGCGCCGCAAGCCTGCTGGCTCCGACGCGACCAACAAGGCGGTCGGCTTCGACGGCACGAACGACCAGGTCAAAATCGCGAGCTCGCCGAGCCTGAGCATCTCTTCGCCGCTCAGCTCTTGAAGCTTGGATCAAGCCGAACTCGCTGCCGAGTTCAGGCAACTTCGCCTCGATCCTGGCCAAGGCGGAGAGCTATGCCCGTTCAGTTCAACGGCCCGAGGCTCGAGTTCACGATCATGCAATCGGGAACTCGAAAGCGCCTGCAGGCACCTGCTGGGGCGATCGTCGCGGGCCAGACCTACCACGTGGTCGCGACCTACGATGGCGTCACTCAGCGCCTCTACGTCAACGGCGCCCAGGTGGCGAGCGCGGCGCTGAGCGGCGGCGCCTCGACCAACACCAACCCGTTGTTCATCGGCGCCTGGAACGCAACGTCGGAGTTCTTCAACGGCACGCTCGACGAGGCGGCGGTGTATGGATCGGCGCTGGGCTCGGCCCAGGTGCTCACCCATTACAGCGCCGGGGTGAGCGCGCCGGGGCCAGTCGTGGCTCCCAGCGATCTGATCGCAACCGCCAAATCGGATACCCGGATCGATCTCCAGTGGACCGACAACTCCAGCAACGAGACGCAGTTCGTGGTTGAACGGGACACGAGCAGCTCTTTCCCCTCGCCTCAGACGACGACGCTCGGCTCGAACGTCACCAGCTTCTCCGACACCGGCCTCTCGCCCGATACCAACTACTACTACCGCGTAAAGGCGAAGAGCTCGACTGACACCTCGCCCTACTCGAACACCGCCAGTGCGCTCACCCAGTCGACGCCTCCGCCCCCGCCGACCGACTACCGCTCCGTGGTGATCTCCGACAACCCGGTCAGCTACTGGCGGCTAGGTGAGGCGAGCGGCACCGCGGCGGCCGATGAGAGGGGCGTCAACGCCGGCGCCTACGCAAACGCGCCCACCCTCGGCGCCGCAAGCCTGCTTGGCTCCGACGCGACCAACAAGGCGGTCGGCTTCGACGGCACGAACGACCAGGTCAAAGTCGCGAGCTCGCCGAGCCTGAGCATCTCTTCGCCGCTCACTCTTGAAGCTTGGATCAAGCCGAACTCGCTGCCCACCTCCGGCAAGTTTGCCTCGGTGCTCACCAAGGCCGAGTCCTACTCGATCCAGTTCAACGGCCCGAGGCTCGAGTTCACGATCATGCAATCGGGAACTCGAAAGCGCCTGCAGGCGCCTGCTGGGGCGATCGTCGCGGGCCAGACCTACCACGTGGTCGCGACCTACGATGGCGTCACTCAGCGCCTTTACGTCAACGGCGCCCAGGTGGCGAGCGCGGCGCTGAGCGGCGGCGCCTCGACCAACAACAACCCGTTGTTCATCGGCGCCTGGAGCGAACGTCGGAGTTCTTCAATGGCACGCTCGACGAGGCGGCGGTGTATGGATCGGCGCTGCTGCCGCACGCGTGAGCGCTCATTACCAGGCTGGGACAACGTCGTCCACTCCGGTTGCTGCTCAAACCAGCTCGGCGGCGATCTCCGCTGCCTCGACCCAGCTCGTCTCCTATTCCTACGACGCCAGCGGGGCTGACAGCGCCGTCGACTCGCCTCTCCGGGCTCCGACCAAGAGCGCAACGACGAAGTACTCGATCTCCAGCCCGCCCACTTTCGTCGATTACTGTCACCTTCCGTCGTCGACCGCGCAGACGTCTTCCAAGATCTCATGGCTTCAACGCAGCATCTGATCGAGACCGCGGTAGAGCGCGTTCCAGGACGAGGTGCCGGCGCTGCGGAAGCTGAAGCTGGTATTCGGGCTCGAGCTGAAGGGTAGGGGGGACATCCAGCTCTACCGGGTCGAGGTGCCGGGGCCCAAGGTCTCCAAGGACCTGGCCCAGGACGAGCGGGTGCTGGTGAGGATCGACCGGGCCCAGTTCAACGAGCTGGCCGAGAAAGGCACGGTGAAGAGCTACCGGCGCGCTTACGAGACCGGCCACATCAAGGCGACCGGCGACTCCAACGTGCAGAAGCTGATCGCCCAGGTGGTCGAGCGCCAGGAGCAGCGCGACCGCCTCAAGAAAGTCCGTTAGGCATACGATCGGCTCAGCCAGAGCCGCCGTAGCTCGGCGGCGACGCGCTCGGTGACCTGGCCGGGCGGCGGGCAGGCGACTTCGTCGATCGACCCGACCGGCTCGACGCCGCGCACCGATCCGGTCAGGAACACCTCGTCGGCTCCGACCAGGTCGGCAGGCGTCAGGCCCTCCTCCCGAATTGCGATCCCGGCCCTTCGTGCGATCTCCATCACCCGCGCGCGGCCGATCCCGGGCAGGATGCGCCCGTCCGCGGCCGGGGTGGCGAGGGCGCCGTCGCGGACCACGAAGACGTTGGCCCGGGACGCTTCCAGCACCGCGTCGTCACGGTCGAGGAGGAGCGCAACCGCGCCCGCGGGCGCAGCCGCCCCGGCGCGCTCCAGCAACGCTCGGTCGGCCCACTTGTGGGCGCCGAGCCCGCCTTCGACGACGAGACTGCGGAGGGTGACCGCCCGGTCCGCCGCGGGGAAGACGAGCTCCGGATCGACCTCCGCGGTGACGATCGCGACCGCCAGACTCCCCGCATCGTCGGGAGCGACGGTCAGCCGCAGGCGTCCGAGGCGGATTGCGCGGGCGCGGTCCAGCACCAGCTCGAGCACCCCGGTGGGCTGTCTCGACGCGAACAGGCCCTCGAGGCTCGAGGCAAGTCGCGCCAGGTGGGCTTCGAGCTCGATCGGGCGCCCATCGACCACCAGCAGCGTTTCGAAGACGCCGTTCTCCGGGCGGGGGCGCAGAGGCTCGGGGGCGGCGGGCACTGTGCCATTCTGGCGCTCGATCTCCGCCGAGGCCCGATGAAGACGCTGCTGATCGACAACTACGACTCGTTCACCTACAACCTCTTCCAGCTGCTGGCGGAGGCGAACGGCGACGAGCCGATCGGTCGTGCGCAACGACGAGGCCGACCTGGGCGGAGCTGTCGAACCTGGAGTTCGACAACATCGTCATCTCCCCGGGGCCCGGCCGCCCGGACCGGGAGGCCGACTTCGGCGTCTGCGCGGACGCGATCAGGCCACTCCGACGTGCCGCTGCTCGGCGTCTGCCTCGGCCATCAGGGCCTGGGCTGGGTCCACGGCGCGCAGGTGGTGCACGCCCCCGAGGTCGATGCACGGCCGGATCAGCGCCGTCGCTGCACGACGGCTCGCCGCTGTTCGCCGGCATCCCGCGCGAGTTCCAGGCCGTTCGCTACCACTCGCTCTGCGTCGAGCAGCCGCTGCCCGGCGGAGCTGGAGGCGATCGCCTGGACGAGCGACGGCGTGCTGATGGCCGTCGCGCACCGCACGCGCCCGCAGTGGGGCGTGCAGTTCCACCCCGAGTCGATCTGCACCGAGCACGGCCGGCGGCTGCTCGCGAACTTCCGCGACCTCACCGCCGAGCTCGCAGCCCGCACAGCGGCAACGGGCGGCGTGCCGTCGCGCGGCAGCCGAGCGCACGCCGGCGCCGAGCGAGGCGCCGGCGAGCGCGCGCCGGGCTGCGAGCTGAAGGTCAAGGCGGCTGGACGGCGCTGTACGACCCCGAGCGGGCCTTCGTGCACCTCTACGGCGAGAGCACCGCACGCCTTCTGGCTCGACAGCAGCAAGGTCGACGAGCGGCGCCCGCTTCTCGTTCATGGGCGACGCCGGCGGGCCGCTCGGCGGCGACGATCGCCTACGACGTCGCCACGGGGGAGGTGCTGGTCGAGCGCGGCGGGGAGAACGAGGTGCGCCGAGGAGTCGATCTTCGACTACCTGAGCCGGCGAGATGCGGCGCCTGCGCCACCTCTCCGACGACCTGCCCTTCGACTTCAACTGCGGCTTCGTCGGCTACTTCGGCTACGAGCTGAAGGCCGACTGCGGGGGCGCTGGCGCCCACCGGTCCTCGATGCCGGACGCGGCCTTCGTGTTCGCCGACCGGCTGATCGCCTTCGACCACCTCGAGCAGTGCACCTACGTGCTCTGCGTCTGACGGAGCCCGGCGAGCGCCGAGGAGGCGGAGCGCTGGATCGACGAGACGAGCCTGCGCCTCGCGTCGCTCCCGCCCGCTGCCAGCGCCGAGCCGGAGCGAGGTCGCGCCGAGGCGGCGAGCCGGTCGCCTTCCACCTGCGCCGCTCGCACGAGCAGTACCTCGACGACATCGCCGAGCTGCAAGCGGCACCTGATCGACGGCGAGACCTACGAGATCTGCCTGACGAACAAGATCGCCGCCGAGGTCGCTCCCGAGCCGCTGCCGCTCTACCGGACGCTGCGCCGCGTCAACCCGGCGCCGTTCTCGGCCTTCCTCCGCTTCGGCGAAGGCGGCCGTGCTCAGCTCCTCGCCCGAGCGCTTCCTCAGCGTCGGACGCGATCGCTGGGTCGAGGCGAAGCCGATCAAGGGCACCTGCCGCCGCGGCGCAGACGCCGCCGAGGACGTGCGCCTCGCGGAGGAGCTGCGGGCCAGCGAGAAGAACCGCGCCGAGAACCTGATGATCACGCGACCTGCTGCGCAACGACCTCGGCGTCGTCTGCGAGGTCGGCACCGTGCACGTGCCCCACCTGATGGACGATCGAGACGCTACGAGACCGTGCACCAGCTCGTCTCGACCGTGCGCGGCCTGCTGCGCGAGGACCTCGAGCCGCCCGACTGCATCCGCGCCTGCTTCCCGGGCGGCTCGATGACCGGCGCGCCGAAGCAGCGGACGATGGAGATCATCGACGAGCTGGAGGGCGAGGCGCGCGGCGTGTACTCGGGCGCGATCGGCTATCTCGGGCTGAGCGGCGGCTGCGACCTGAACATCGTGATCCGGACGATCGTGATGGACGGCGAGTCGACCACGCTCGGCGTCGGCGGCGCGATCGTGATGCAGTCGGACCCCGAGGACGAGTACCAGGAGATGCTGCTGAAGGCGCCGCGCGCCGATGGAGGCGATCGACCCGCGAGTCGACCAGCGGGTCGTCTTCGAGCCTGTGCCCGTCATCGGCCGCGGCCGGTTAGCATCCCCCGCCGCAAGCGGACAGGAGACAAGGACTTAGATGAGTGAAGAGAAGAACGAGTTGATCACCGACCAGGCGGGGCGCGAGGCCTCCGGTGCGCATCCCTACGGGCGCTATCTCGAGGAGTTCGAGGTCGGCGCCGTCTACAAGCACTGGCCGGCGAAGACCGTGACCGAGGCGGACGACCACCTCTTCTGCCTGATCACGATGAACCACCACCCCCTGCACCTCAACGACGTCTACGCGAAGGGGTCCCAGCAGGGGCGCAACGTCGTCGTCGGGCCGCTTGTCTACTCGCTGGCGCTGGGGATGTCGGTGAGCGACGTCTCGGGCAAGGCGATCGCCAACCTCGCCACCGAGGACCTCAGCCACCCCAACCCGGTCTTCCACGGCGACACGCTGTTCTGCGAGACCGAGGTGCTCGACGTGAAGCCCTCGCAGTCGAAGCCGGACCGCGGCGTGGTCAAGGTCCACACGCGGGTGCTGAACCAGGACGGCGTCCTGGTCGCCGAGTTCAAGCGGCTGGTGCTGGTCCCGCGCAAGCCGCAGTAGCGAAACCGCCCCTTCCGGGGATTTGGCCCCTACGTCCTCTAACCTAGCCTGGTTAGGTAGTCCTAATTACGGAATAGGGGTAGTCGTAGGCGCCACGACCCCAATAGCTGTGCCCGAGCCGCGCCAGCGCGTGTTCGACGCTGCGAACGTCTTTCGAGGCGGGCGCCGGTTTTCGTTGCGATCGCGCTTCCTGGCGGCTCTGCTGGCGGTGATCGTCGTCGCGGAGACGGCGATCGCGGTGGCCTACTACAACCAGCGGCAGCAGCACTCGATCACCGAGCAGCTGGTTTCGCTCGGTCAGCGCATGCACCACATGGCCGACTTCCAGTTCGGGGTCGCCCAGTTGGCCCTCCAGCCCTCACCGGTCAGCCCGCATCAGGTCACCGCCCTGGGCTCCATGCTGACCTCATCCGAGGCGGCTTGGCTGCGGGTGGTTCCCCCTCGCGACGAACCGGCCGTTCACCTCCTCAGGCCGCGCTTCGAAACCCTTGCCCGGATGCGGGTTCGCCTCGACAACCTGCCGAGCGACTCGCCGCAGCGCCGGGTGTACAGGCACCTCCTCATCGACGACGCTCGCAGGATGATGGTGACGACGAATCAACTTCACCACGCCATCGACACACGCATCCTCGCCGCCCAGACAGATGCGGAGTCCGGCGAGGACAACGCATTCCGGACCTTCCTCTTCGTCAGCGCGATCCCGCTGGCGGCGGCAATCGCGCTTGCACTCCTGCTCGCCCGGACGATCAGTCGCCCGGTGGTGCGCCTGGCGGCCGGTGCGCAGCAGCGCCGGATGCTGCTCAGTCGCGTCATCACAGCGCAGGAGGAGGAGCGCCGGCGCATCTCCAGAGAGCTGCACGATGAGGCGGGCCAGTCGCTGACGGCGCTCGGGCTCGGTCTCGAGGCCGCAACGGCGGAGCTGCAATCCGGCCAGCGGCAGAGCCTCGACCACAGGCTCCGGAGCCTGACGCATGTCGCGCACGAGGCGATCGAGGGACTCGATCGCCTCGTGCTGGACCTCCGCCCGGCCCAGCTCGACCACCTCGGGTTGGTGGCCACGCTGCGCTGGTATGTCGCGCGTGTCCGGTCCCAGTCGGGCGTAACCGTTCGGCTGGCGGTGGAGGGGCAGGCGAAGCGGCTGGAGCCGGAGGTCGAGACCGCGTTGTTTCGGATTGCGCAGGAGGCGCTCACGAACGTGGTCCGTCACGCCGGCGCAAGCCTGGTGGAGGTCATGCTGAGTTTCGAGTCCGACTCGCTGAGCCTCGAGGTGACGGACAACGGAGTTGGCTTCGACGCGGAGGGGACAGGCCGCGCCCCCTCGTCCGTCGGCCTGATCGGGATGCGCGAGCGCGCGGATCTCGTGGGCGGCGTCCTCGTGGCGCGATCGTGGCCCGGCAAGGGCACTAAGATCGGCGTGACGATTCCGTTGGGAGGCGAGCGTCTATGAGTATGCGGCTGCTCTTGGTCGACGATCACGGCATGATTCGCGAGGGCCTGCGCGCGGTGCTCGAGCCAGGCGGGGAGATGAAGGTGGTGGGCGAAGCATCCAATGGCCTGGAGGCGATCGAGAGGTTCCGCGAGCTGCGACCCGACGTCACGCTCCTGGACATCGGAATGCCGGGCATCGACGGCCTCGCGGCCTGCCGGCGGATCCGGGCGGAGTATCCGGACGCGCGAATCCTGATCCTCACCGTCCACGCCGAGGAGCAGTTCTTCTTCGAGGCCCTGCGCGCGGGGGCGCAGGGCTACGTGCTGAAGCGCTCCACCGGCCACGACCTGCGTGGGGCGATCCGCACCGTCGCCCAGGGCAGGACCTGGCTCTCCCCCGAGCTGGCGGGGAGCCTGGTCGAGGACTTCGTCAGCCGCGCGCGAGGGGGCGATGGCGACCAGGCGCTCGGCGCACTGAGCGCTCGGGAGCGGGAGGTGCTGAAGCTGGTTGCGGAGGGCCACACGAACGCCGAGGTCGCCAAGCTGCTGTCGATCTCCCCCAAGACCGTCCAGACCCACCGCGCGAACGCGATGGAGAAGCTCGGGCTGCACGAGCGAACCGGCCTCGTGCGCTACGCGATCCGCACCGGCTTGGTCGAGCCCTAACCAGGCCGAATCGGTCGCGGTCGGTACCGCGGTTCGGGTCGGTGACCTATGGCGAAACTAGGCAGTCCGTGCTTGATTGCCTGGTAAGCGACCACACCTGCCCCCGTGGGACAGGAGAGGGGGCCAGGAGGAACCCTCCCAAGATGATCCGCTACTCCCTGAGTGCCTTCGGAATGCTGCTGGTCGTGCTGGGGTTGCCGACGATCTTCGCGCCGGTCGGCGACACGCTGTTGCTGCTGGGCACGGCGATGCTGGTTGTGTGCGGCGCGGTGTCTCTCTTGGGTTGCGCGTACCGCGGAATCGCCCGTGTGGCGAGCGAGAGGGCTTCAGTGCGCTTCGCCGGAGGCGTGCGCCGGAGGGCGGGACTCCTCCGCCAGTGAGGTGATCTCGAGCGGGCCGTGCGCGGCCTCCTCGAGCACCTCGGTCGCCTCCTGGGCGGAGCGCGCGTACAGCTCGACCAGGAGGTGGACGACGATCTGCTCCTCGTCGTGCTTGTGGAAGCGGACGTGGGTGAAGAACTCGCGCACGCCGGCATCGCCGAAGGCGCCGTAGGTGAGGAACTCGATCGCCTCCGGGCCCGCGCAGGTCTCGACCCGGTCCTGGTCGACGGTGACCGTGCAGGAGGCGACCCAGGGCGTGCCGGCGACCATCCGCTCCCAGCGATCCTCGATCGGGACGACGCGGTCGCCCTGGAAGGTCAGGTGGGGCTGGTCGTGCATGCAGTCGAGGCACTGCACGACCGCTTCCTGCACCTCGTCGACCCCCTCGGTGGGGACGCCGCTCTCGGGGTCGACCCGGCGGATCGCGTCATAGTGCATCTGGATCTCGAGGTTCTGCGACCAGCAGCGGTAGCAGCGCAGCCAGGCCGAGCGGTCCCCGTTCAGTTTGCTCATCGCTTCCTATTGTCGCGCCCCGGGGCGCCTGGCGCCATTCAGGCGTGGGCGGCGCTGTTTGCCCGCTGTCCAACCAGCTCGACGATCTCGCCCATGATCCGGTTGATGTCGAAGTCCTTGGGCGTGTAGACGCCGTCGACGCCGGCCTCGCGCAGCCGCTCGGCGTCGGCGGTGGGGATGATCCCGCCGACCACGACCGGGACGTCGACTCCCTCGTCGCGCAGCCGGCGCACCACCTCGGGGATCAGCTCCAGGTGGGAGCCGGAGAGGATCGAGAGGCCGACCACGTCGACGTCCTCCTGCAGCGCCGACTCGGCGATCTGCTCCGGGGTGAGGCGGATGCCCTGGTAGACGACCTCCATGCCGGCGTCCCGAGCGCGCAGGGCGACCTGCTCGGAGCCGTTGGAGTGCCCGTCGAGCCCGGGCTTGCCGACCAGGATCTTGATCCGGTGCCCGATCCGGTCGGAGACCTCGTCGACCTGCTTGCGGATCTCGGTGAGCTGCTCGCGGTTCGCCGCCGGTGCGGCGCCGCCGACCCCCGTCGGGGCGCGGTAGTCGCCGAAGACCTCGCGCAACGCGCCGGCCCATTCACCGGTCGTCGCGCCCGCTTTGGCGGCGGCGATCGTCGCCGGCATGATGTTCTCGTCCCCGGCTCGCGCCACCCTGCCCAGCTCATCGAGCGCCGCCCGCACTGCGCTCTCGTCACGCTCCGCCTTCCAGCGCCGAAGCGCCTCGACCCGCTCGCGCTCGACCTCGGGGTCGGGGGTGAGGATGCCGCCGTCGGCGCCGGCGGTCAGCGGCGAGTCCTCGGTCTCGGTGAAGCTGTTCTGGCCGACCACCTTCTGCTCACCGCGCTCGATCCGCGCCACCCGCTCGCGGTGGGACTCGACCAGGCGGGCCTTCATGTAGGGGACGGCCTCGACCGCGCCGCCGTGCTCCTCGACGACCGCCATCTCGGCGCGGACGCCCTCGATCAACTCTTCGACCAGCCCGTCCATCACCTCTGAGCCCTCGAAGATGTCGGGGTACTCGAGCAGGTCGGTCTCGTTGGCCAGCACCTGCTGGATACGCAGGCTCCACTGCTGGTCCCAGGGGCGGGGGAGGCCCATCGCCTCGTTCCAGGCGGGGAGCTGAATCGCGCGGGCGCGAGCGTCGCGGGACAGGGTCACCGCCAGCGCCTCCAGCACGATCCTCTGCACGTTGTTCTCGGGCTGGGCCTCGGTCAGGCCGAGCGAGTTGACCTGGACGCCGTAGCGGAAGCGCAGCATCTTCTCGTCGGTGACGCCATAGCGCTCACGGCCGATCTCGTTCCAGAGCCGGCCCATCGCGCGCAGCTTGGCGATCTCCTCGATCAGGCGGATGCCGGCGTTGACGAAGAAGGAGATGCGGCCGAAGACCTTTGGGAAGTCCTCCTCGGTGATCTGTCCCCGCGCTCGCACCTCGTCGAGCACGGCGATCCCGGTGGAGAGGGCGTAGGCGATCTCCTGCACCGGCGTCGCCCCCGCCTCCTGAAGGTGGTAGCTGCAGATGTTGGTCGGGTTCCAGTTCGGCACCTCGTTGACCGTGAAGGCGACCATGTCGGCGATCAGCCGCATTGAGGGCTCGGGCGGGAATGCGTACGTGCCGCGTGAGAGGTACTCCTTGATGATGTCGTTCTGGGTGGTTCCCTTGAGCCGGGCGCGGTCGACGCCGTTCTCCTCGGCGACGGTGACGTAGAGGCCGAGCAGCCAGGCGGCGGTCGCGTTGATCGTCATCGAGGTGTTCATCTCGTCGAGTGGGATGCCGTCCAGAAGGGCATGCATGTCGCCCTTGTGGACGATCGAGACGCCGACCTTGCCGACCTCGCCGCGGGCGAGGTCGTGGTCGGGGTCGTACCCGGTCTGGGTCGGCAGGTCGAAGGCGACGGAGAGGCCGGTCTGGCCCTTGGCGAGGTTGCGCCGGTACAGCTCGTTGGAGCGGCGGGCGTCGGAGTGCCCGGCGTAGGTGCGCATCACCCAGGGCCGGTCGCGCTCGGGAAGGCGGTGGTCGGGCATTGGGTAAATGTTATGTGGGGCGGGCGGAAATACGCCGTTCAACGAGCCCGGGGCGCATCTTTTCCCCGGGGCTGTGTTTAGGCTCCCCTCGATGAAGCTGCGATTCACAGTCGTCTCGCTTGCCGTGTCCGCTGCGCTGTTGGCCGTCATCGCAACCGCGGCGGCCCTGGTTCCCGTCTACCGCAACAGCATGGAGACGACCAGCCAGCGTGCCCAGCTGGTCAAGCTCTCGGGGGCCAACTGCACGCGCGGCGGGTCCAACCATGCGCTGCGCATCGCGATCGGCAAGCGCACGGCCGAGTGCGCGTTCCGGACCCCGGTCGTGGGGCGTGACCTCGAGATCGCCGCAACCGAGCGGTTGCTGAGCGGCACGCCGAAGGGCCTGCAGAAGAAGGTGTTCCTCGCCGTCAGCCTGCGGGCCGGCGGTGGGGCCCGGTACCAGCTCGTCGTCTACCCGCTCCAGCAGAAGGCCCAGCTGCGCAAGGTCCTCAGCGGCGGGACCGTCAAATATCTCTCGATCGCCAAGGCGGTGAACACGGTCAAGGGGCTCGACCAGGCCAACCAGCTGCGCCTCAGCGCCGTCAACAGCGCCGTCGGTCAGTGCCGGCTGCTCGCCTACGTCGGCGGCAAGCTGGTCGCCGACGTCACCGACCCCGACGCCGCGGCGCTGGCGGGCCGCGCCTCGAGCGTCTCGGTCGGCTCCACGAACAGCGCCGCGGCGCGATCGCCAGCATCGACGACGTGGTCGTGCGCGTCCCCAGCCCGTTCTGAGCGGCGCATAATCCGGGGCGATGTCGACTACCACGGTTGAGCGGCCGCGCAGCGCCGGCCCGGGCTCGGGCCTGGGGGGCGAGTGGCGGGTGATCGTCCGCAACGACAACCACAACACCTTCGACCACGTCGCCCAGACGCTGGCCCGCGTGCTCCCCGGCGTCACGCTCGAGCGGGGCCACGCGATCGCCGATCGCATCCACAGCAGCGGCCAGGCGACCGTCTGGACCGGCCCGCGTGAGCCGGCCGAGCACTACTGGGAGCAGCTGGAAGGAGCGGGGCTGACGATGGCTCCCCTCGAGCGCTGCTGAGTCGCGGCGGCTACTCGGCCGCCAGCAGCGTGTGCCAGGTGGGAAGGAGCGGCAGGGCGTAGAACCCGATCACCCGGGCCCGCGCCTCCTCTATCTCCTCCGAGAACCAGTAGCGCTCGAAGTCGGCGCGGTTCTCCCAGACCGAGGACTGCCGGAAGGACAGCGGGTCGTCGATCGAGCGAGTCAGCGACCAGCTCTTGGCGCCGAAGGAGGGCATCCGCGCCGCCGCCGGCTCCCAGAGGTCGAACCAGCGGTCCGCCCGGAACGGGGCGATGTGCCAGTCGAGCACACAGACCTCGGCGGCCATCAGGCGCCCACCTCCGCGCGGATCGCTCCGGGCCCGTCCTCGACCTTGCCCTCGCCCTCGGACTCGGCGCCGACCAGGATCGAGATCTTGCCCAGGTGCTTGTTCTCGTGCAGCAGCTGGTGCGCCTCGGGGACGCCCTCGAAGCCCATCGTCTTCCAGAGGACGGGGCGGACCTTGCCCTCGGCCATCAGCTGGTTGGCCCGCATGCACTCGTAGGCGTTGGCGAAGTGGGAGCCGATGATCTGCTTCTGGCGCATCCACAGGTAGCGGACGTCGAAGTCGAGCTGGAAGCCCGAGGTCGCTCCGCAGATCACCACCTTGCCGAACGGCTTGACGACGAAGACCGAGGTGGGGAAGGTCGCCTGGCCGACGTGCTCGAAGACGAAGTCGGGGGCGTCTCCGAGGATCTCCTTGACCCGCTTGGCGAAGGCGCGAGAGGCCTTGAAGCGCTCCTTGTCGGCGGCCGGGTCGGCGAGGTTCTCGGGGGTGCGCATCATCTCGGCGAACTCGCCGCGGTTGATGTAGTCGACCGCGCCGAGCTGCTTGACCAGCTCGCCCTTCTCGTCGGAGGAGACGACGCCGACCGCGTTGGCGCCCGCCGCGGCGCAGAGCTGCGTGGCGAAGACGCCGAGCCCGCCGGCCGCGCCCCAGATCAGCACGTTGTGGCCGGGCTGGAGCTTGCACTGGTCGATCAGCATCCGATAGGCGGTGAAGTAGGTGAGGCCGTAGGCGGAGGACTCGGCCCAGCTGAGGTTCTGGGGGCGGGGGAGGAGCTGCTGCGCCTGCACCTTGGTGAACTGGGCGAAGGAGCCCCAGGTCGTCTCGTAGCCCCAGATCTTCTGGCTCGGCGCGGCGAGCGGGTCGAGCCCGTGCACCTCGACGTCCTCGTAGGAGGCCTGGTTGCAGTGGACCACGACCTCGTCGCCCGGCTTCCAGCGGGTGACGCCCTCGCCGACCTTCCATACGACCCCGGAGGCGTCGGAGCCGCCGATGTGGTGGCCGTAGGTGGGGTGGTCGCCGTAGCCGAAGACGGAGACCGGCTTGCCGAGCGCCGCCCAGACGTTGTTGAAGTTGACGCCGGCCGCCATCACGCGGACGATCACCTCGAAGGCGCCGGGCTCGGGAACCTCGATCTGCTCGAGCTGGAAGGCGTTCTTGGGCTCGCCCTCGCGCTCCTGGCGGATCACCCACGCCGCCATCGTCTTGGGCAGCGTTCCAGGCTCGACGTCGAGCTTCGAGACTGCGCTGGTGTCTACGGCCAACTGGTTCCTCCGCGAAGGTCGTGAACGGGCGGCAATCCTAGTCGAGCACGGGGCTCTCGGCCTTGCTCAGCTCGGGCGCCTTGATCGCCCGCACGGTCACCTCGATCGGCACCGGCTCCTCGATCTCCTTGCCCGGTGCGATCCCGAGCCCCTCGACCTTCCTGAGCTGAGGCAGGAGCCTGCCCTCCAAGGAGCCGACGGCCGAGTTGTAGACGTCGGTGGCCGAGGTGAGTCGCTTGCCGACCGTGTTGAAGTCCGTGAGGAACTTGGCGAAGCGGGCATGGAGCGTGCCGGCGGCGTCGGCGATCTCAGCCGCCTCGGCCACCATCCGCTCCTGGCGCCAGCCCAGCTCCATCGTCCGCAGCAGGCCGATCAGGGAGGTCGGGCTGACGACGAGCACGTTGCGCTCCAGCGCGTAGTCGAAGAGGGTCGGGTCGGCTGCGAACGCGGCGTGCATGGCCGGCTCGTTGGGGATGAAGCAGATCACCAGGTCGGGCATCTCGCCGGCCTTGAACTGGCCCTGGTAGTCCTTCGAGCTGAGGCTGCGGATGTGTTCGCGCGCCTGTCGCGCATGCCGCTCGAGCTGGACGCGTCGCTCGGACTCGACCTCCGCCTCTTGGGCGTCGAGGAAGGCGTCGAGGGGCACCTTGGAGTCGGCGATGAAGCTGCGGCCCTCCGGCAGCAGGAACCGTGCGTCGGGGCGGAGATTGCCGTCCGCCGTGCGGATGGTCTCCTGAAGCTCGAAGTCGACGTGCTCCGTCATCCCGGCGATCTCCACACAGCGCCGCAGCTGGAGCTCTCCCCACTGCCCCCGGGTCTGGGGCTGGCGCAACGCCTTCTTCAAGCCGGCGGTCTCGGAGTTGAGGTTGCCGACGGTCTGCCCCATCTGCTCGAGGAGGGTGCGGGTCTGGAGGTCGGCCTCGCCTCTGCGCCGCACCTCCTGCTCGATCTTCTCCTGGCCCTTGGCGATGCGCTCGGCGAGCGCCTTGATCTCCGCCTGCCGCCTGTCCAGGGTCGCCTCGGCGGTCTTGGCGTCGACCTTGCGCGCCTCGTCGTTGAGCTGGACCAGGTCGCCGATCGCCTTGGACGTCGCCTCGTGGACGGCGCCCGCGATGTCCGGCTCGGCCCTGGGGCGCAGCAGCAGGAACGCCGCCAGGGCGGAGAGGAGCATGACGGCGATGACGAGCGCGACGGTCACCTACCGATGGTGACGAACCGGGCAGACGGGACTAAGGCAGCAGGACGTCGTTCTCCGAGGAGGCGCGGTAGGGGCCGATCGCGAGGCGGGCCGGGGCGGCGCCGGGGATGTCGGCGGCGCCGATCGTGTAGACGCCGGTCGGGAGGTTGACCTGGAAGCTGCCGTTGCCGTTGGCCACCATGGCGCCTGAGGTGGCGTTCTTCGGCCCCTCGATCTCCAGGTGGGAGTCGAAGTCGGTCAGGTTGGCGGCGACGAAGACGACGTTGAGGGGGACGTTGCCGTCGGTGTCCGGCTGGGGGACGCGCTGGTTCTGGGGAATCTGCTGGGTGCGGTCCGGGCCGATCCCGATCGCGGTCGGCTGCACGGTGACGGCGTCGCGGGTGATGCTGACGCTGACCCGGGTCGGGGCCGGGGGGCGCGGTGCGTTGGCGTGCTCCTGCGCGCCGCAGCCGGCACCCGCGAGCGCCAGCACACCGAGGCCGCAGGCCACCGCCGCCCGTCTGCCTCTCCCTCGACCCATCAGGAGGAGGAATCTAACCGAACGGCAGCTCGACGACGCGAGCCGTAACGCCATCTTCACCTACGGCCAGCTCCGCACCGGGCTCGGCTTCGCGGCGGACGATCGCCAGCGCGATCGGGCCGTGGGCGGGGGAGACGCAGGCGGTCCCGATCGTCCCCACATCCTTCTCGCTCAGGCGCAGGGCCGCGCCGGGCTCTGCGGGCGCATCCAGGCGCAGGCCGCGCAGGAGGCGGTTCGGCCTGCCCTTGTAGTGGAGGCGGGCGACCGTCTCCTGGCCGATGTAGCAGCCCTTGGTGAAGCTGACCGCGTCCTCGACGATGCCGGCCTCGGCGGGCATCGTCTCGGCGCCCATCTCGGCGCCGAAGCGGGGGGTTCCGGCCTCGACGCGGAGGATCTCCACCGCGTTCCCGCTGACCTTGGCGGCGCCCGCGTCGAGCAGCGCGGCGCGGAGGCGATCGAGCGTCGCCGGCGTCGCGACGATCAGGTCGAGGCCTTCGCGGGTGCCGGCTGCGAGGCAATCGACGCCGGCGATTGAGGCCTCTTCGCAGGTGTGCAGCGGTAGGGGCGGCATCGCGGCGATCTCGGCGCTGCGCGGCCCGATCAGCGAGAGGATCGCCCGCTCCGCGGTGACGTCGGCCACCTCGACCTCGCGGCCGATCTTGTACATCTCGAGGTGCCGCCGCGCCGCCGCCAGCGCCTCGGGCTCGGTGTCGACCCAAAACCCCTCCGCCACAGAGCCCCCGCTGTTCCTTTGCCCCGTTATTTGGGGCAAAGGAACAGCGGAGGCATGGAGGACGCGCATGTCCGCCTGTATGTGCCCCTTGCGGTCGAGCAGCGCCGCGTAGCAGCCATCGCCCGGCCCCAAGGCCTCGATGTCGTTGGTGAGCTGGCCCTGGAGGTACTCGGCCGCGTCTGGCCCGGTGACGAGGAGCTTGCCGCGCGCCGAGCGGTCGAGCAGGCCGCACTCCTCACGCATCTGCCGGTACTGCGCGTCCAGCTCGACCGTCACTGTCACGGCGTCCGCCACACACCTCATTCTAGGCTGGCCTAAATGCAGCCTCCGCCGCCACCACCCTCAACCGAACCCGCGGTCGAGGACGTTCTTCCCGGCGAGGCGGCGGTAGCCGCAGCCGCTCGGCGAAGCCTGGACGGGCATGCCACCGGGATCGGCCGCGTCTGGCCGTTTCTCGGCCCCGCCTTCGTCGCCGCCGTCGCCTACATCGACCCCGGCAACTTCGCCACCAACATCGCCGGCGGCGCCAAGTTCGGCTACCTGCTGCTCTGGGTCGTTCTCGCGGCCAACCTGATCGCGATGGTCGTCCAGACGCAGTCGGCGAAGCTCGGCATCGCGACTGGGAAGAACCTCGCCGAGCTGTGCAGGGAGACGTTCTCACGGCGGACCTCGATCGGCCTCTGGCTGCAGGCCGAGGTAGTGGCGATGGCAACCGACATCGCCGAGGTGGTCGGCGCCGCGCTCGGCCTCAACCTGCTGTTCGGGATACCGCTATTCCCGGCTGGCGTGCTCGCCGGCGCCGGCGCCTTCGGGATCCTCGCCCTGCAGCAGATGGGCTTCCGCCGGCTGGAGGCGGGGATCACGGCCCTGGTCGGCGTCGTCGTCGCCTCCTTCGTGATCGAGCTGTTCCATGCCAAGCCGGATGGGGGAGAAACCGTGCGCCACCTCTTCATCCCCGGCTTCAGCGGCACCGCGAGCATCCTTCTCGCTACCGGGATCATCGGCGCGACGGTGATGCCGCATGTCGTCTACCTGCACTCGGCGCTGACCCAGAAGCGGATCGTTGGGCGCGACGACTCCGAGAAGAAGCGGATCCTCGGCTTCGAGAAGGTCGACGTGGTGATCGCGATGTCGCTGGCGGGCGTGGTCAACATCTCGATGATGCTGGTCGCCGCGGCGCTGTTCCACGGCAGCGGCCTGAGCGGGATCGACTCGATCAACGGGGCCTACGAAGGGCTGAAGACGCTGGTATCGGTCAACGCGGCGACGATCTTCGGCGTCGCCCTGCTCGCTTCCGGCTTCGCCTCCTCCTCGGTCGGCACGATGGCCGGGCAGGTCGTGATGCAGGGGTTCATCCAGCGGCGCATCCCGATCTTCGCCCGCCGCGCGGTGACACTGGCTCCGGCGCTGGTGGTGCTCGGCGTAGGCCTCGACCCGACCGACGCCCTCGTCGCCAGCCAGGTCGTCCTCTCCTTCGGCATCCCCTTTGCGCTGGTACCGCTGCTGATGATCGCCGCCAGGCGGGAGGTGATGGGCCCGCTGGTCAACCCACGCTGGCTGACCGGCGTCGCGGGGACGCTGGCCGCGCTGATCATCGGGCTGAACGTGTTTCTGCTGCAGCAGGTGTTCTTTGGGTGATCCTGGGCGGGTGGGGCTTCCGGCTACGAGTCGTCCAACAGACCCTCGACCAGCTGGGGGAGTTCTCGGGACATACGCGAGCGCGGGACGGTGAGGTCGACGCCGGCCTTTGTGGCGCGAGCTTTGGTTTCTGCGTCGACGTGGGAGTAGAAGCCGAGCGCGGGTAGGCCCTTGCCGCGGCCACTTCTTCGGCGTCGACCGCGTCGAGGTCGCAGACGATCGCGTTGGCTTCGATCGTTTCCGGTAGCGCGGAGACGACGTCGACCTCGTGACCGGCTGCCAGCAGGCTCTCCTCGACCCTGCTGGCCAGCATCAGCTCGGGGACGACGGCGAGGATCCTGGCCACTACAGCGAACGGCGCTCGCGGAACTCCTCGCGAACGCTTTGCGGCCTGCCCCACATCTGCACGACCTCGGCCCGCCCCTCGCGCACCTCACGCAGCGCCAGCTCTCCGCTGACGCCGTCGGTATCGAGCCTCGCAAGCACGCCCATCACGGACTCAGCGGCGGCCGCATGTCCGAAGCTGTGGGCGACCAGCAGCCGCCAGTGCCAATCCGCATTCGAGTAGGGCTGAGCATTGACCTGGCTCAGCGCAACCGCGGTATCGACGTACCGACCCTCGTCGTCGATCCGCAGGTCCAACTCCAAGTCCGTCCAGTCGGGCGGCATCGAATCAAGCACAAGCTGAAAGTCCTCGGCCAAGCTCACGGGGTCAAGCGTATCGGCGAAGGGAGCCGGATGCCTCTCCGACGGAGACTGTGGATGCCCGAAGGGCGACGGTCTCCGGCGGAGAGGCATCCGGCTCCCCCCACCCATATGCTCACCGCGAAATGGGTCGAGTTGCCGCGCTGCTGGCGGCCGCCTTCGCCCTGGCCGGCATCGCCGGCTGCGGGGGAGGCGGCGCTGAACCGGGCGCGCCACAGGGCGCGACGCTGGTGCTCGACTTCACGCCCAACGCCGTCCACTCCGGCATCTACGCGGCGCAGCGGCAGGGCTTCTACCGCGACGCGGGGGTCGACCTCACAGTCCGCCAGCCGGGCGACTCGACCGATGCGCCGAAGCTGCTGGAGGCGGGTCGCGCCGACTTCGCGATCCTCGACATCCACGACTTGGGGATCGCGCGGGAGCGCGGGCTCGACGTGGTCGGGGTGATGCCGATCGTGCAGCGCCCCCTCGCCGCCGTGATCGCTCGCGCCGACGGCCCGGTGCGGCGGCCGCGCGACCTCCAGGGCCACACCGCGGGCGTCACCGGCCTGCCCTCCGACGACGCGGTGGTCGATTCGGAGGTGGGCGCCGACGGCGGCGACCCGGCGAAGGTCAAGCGGGTGACGATCGGTTTCAACGCGGTCTCCTCGCTCGCCGCCGGCAAGGTGGACGCGGCGACGGGGTTCTGGAACGCCGAGGGCGTCGCCCTTCAGCGCCAGGGCGTCCCGATCCGCATCTTCAAGGTGGACCGCTACGGCGCACCGCCATACCCCGAGCTGGTCCTGACGACATCCCGTCGCACTCTCGAAAATAACCCGAAGCTGGTCCACTCCATGGTTGCCGCCACGACCCGCGGCTACGACTTCACGGCCCGGCACCCGGCCCAGACCCTGAACGACCTCCTCGCCTCGGTCCCCAGCCTCAACCGCGCCGACCAGCAGGCCCAGCTGAACGCCCTGCTCCCGATCCTGCGCCCCGCTCCCTTCGATTACGCGGTGCTTCATCGCTGGGCGCGCTGGGACGTCGACCACGGTCTGCTTCAGCGAATATCTGCGGTCGGAAGCCTTTTCCATGCATCAGGCGGATAGACTGCCGCCGCTAACCGATCCCGGGATCTAGTAGTAGGAGGAGAAAGTGCAGGAACGAGGACTCGCGGCATACCTTGCCGAGCTGATCGGCACCTTCTTGCTGGTCTTCTTCATCACCAGCGCCGTCGTGCTGTTCGTCGCCACGGGGAATCAGGCGCAGTTCGGCTCCGACTTCGCGGTCATTGGTCTCGTCCACGCATTCCTGCTGTTCGGCCTGATCGTCATGTTCGGCGTGGTCAGCGGCGGTCACTTCAACCCTGCCGTGACGCTCGCGGCTGCCGCGATCAAGCGGATCAGCCCGATCGACGCCGCCATCTACATCCTCGCCCAGCTGTCCGGCGGGGTGCTCGGGGCGCTCCTCACCAAGGGGCTGCTGCTCGACGAGGGGCGGGCGACTCACTACGGCGCCGCTCAGGTGAGCGGCCTGCTCAGCGGCAACTTCGCCGGGGCGGTCGTCGAGGCGGTCGGCACCTTCTGCCTGGTGCTGGTCATCCTCGTTGCCGTCTTCTCGAAGAAGAGCTTCAAGGAGTGGGCGCCGCTGGCGATCGGCACGACCCTGGGCTTCATCGTGATGGTCGGCGGGCCGCTGGACGGCGGCTCCTTCAACCCGGCCCGCTGGTTTGGCCCGGCCCTGGTCGGCAACTCCTTCGGCGGCACCTGGCCCTACCTGATTGGCCCGATCGTCGGCTCGCTCCTCGCCGCGGCGGTCTTCAAGTTCGTGCTCGAGCCCGGCGGAGCGGCCCCGACCGAGCCACCCGAGCGGGTCAAGCCGACGCCGAAGAAGCCCGAGCCGCCGGCGCCGAAGCCCGAGCCCGCCAGCTGACCCGATCCGGTTGAACCGCCGGGCCTGCCCGGCCCGGCGGTTGCAGTACCTTCCCCCGCGTGCGCCGGGTCACCTTCTCGCGGAACTACACGCTCTCCCTCTCGCGCACCTGCCAGTGCTACTGCAAGTACTGCGCGTTCGCGACGCACAGGGCGCACATCTATGCGCCCGATGAGGTGGAGAGCCGCCTCGACGAGGCCCAACGGCGCAACGCCAAGGAGCTGTTGATCCTCACCGGCGAGCGGCCGGAAGTGAACCCCGAGGTCGCGGTGCGGCTCGCCGAGTGGGGGCACGACGACTTCACCTCCTACGTCGTCTGGGCCTGCGAACGGGCGCTGGAGCGCGGAATCCTGCCCCACACGAACATTGGCGTGCTCGACCGCGATGATCTGGCCCGGTTGCGCGAGGTGACCGCGTCTCAGGGACTGATGCTGGAGTCGGTCTCAGAACGCCTGATGGAGACCGTCCACGCCGGTTCCCCGACCAAGCACCCGGCCAGGCGGTTGGCCACGATCGAGGCGGCGGGCGAGCTGCGGATTCCGTTCACGAGCGGGATCTTGGTCGGGATCGGGGAGACCGAGGAAGAGCGGGTCGCTTCGCTCGAAGCCCTGGCCGAGCTGCATGACCGCTATGGCCACCTGCAGGAGGTCATCCTCCAGAACTTCGTGCCGCATCCGCGGTATTACGGGCGGGAGGTTGCTGAGATTGCAGATGAGGCGGCTCGTTCGCGGTGGGGGGGCAACGGGAGCCCCTCCGACGGAGCAACAGATGGGGAGGCTCCGGCGGAGGGGCTCCCGTTGCCCCTTCCACAGTGGGCGACGCCTGTCACCGTCGACGACATCAAACGCCTGATCTCCGAGTGCCGGAGATTGATGCCGGACGTGGGGGTGCAGGTTCCGCCGAACCTTTCCGACTGCTGGGCGGAGCTGGTGGAAGCTGGGGCGACGGACTTGGGGGGGCTGTCGGCCAACGGGGACCACATCTCGCCCGAGCACGCGTTTCCGAGCCCGCATGAGGTACGGAAGGGGTTGGCTCCCAAGGGGTATGCGCTTACCGAGCGGCTCTGTGTCTATCCGCAGTACATGGACCCTGTGTGGATGGAGCAGGGGGTCCTCGACGTGATCAAGCTGAAGTACTGGAGCTTCATTCCGAGGTGCGGGTCGGGGCGACGGAATGACGAAACGCTCAGTCCCGGGCTCGCTGCCCAAGCCATCGCAAAGGGCTGCGAGGGTGCCGAGCTGAGTGAGGACGAACTGACTGCGCTGTTTGCCGAGACTCGCCCGGAGGCGATCGAGGAGTTGCGGATCGCCGCGGATGAGCTGCGGGCTGAGCTTGTCGGCGACACGGCCACGTTCGTCGTCAACCGCAACATCAACTTCACCAACATCTGCGTGGTCGGTTGCGCCTTCTGCGGGTTCGGGCAGGGGCGGCGGTCGCCGGATGCCTACGAGGTCTCCGAGGAGGACTTTGCCGAGCGGGTTCGGGATGCGGTCGAGTTCGGGGCCACCGAGATCTGCATGCAGGGTGGGATCCATCCCGACTTGACCCTGGAGGAGTACGGGAAGTGGCTGCGGCTGGCCAAGGAGGTGGCGCCGCAACTGCACCTGCACGCCTACTCGCCGATGGAGGTCCATTACATGTGCGAACGGTCGGGCAAGGGGCCCAGCGAGGTCTTCGAGTATCTGCGGGAGTGCGGGCTCGGCTCGACTCCGGGCACCGCGGCCGAGGTGCTCGACGACGGGGTCCGGCAGCGGATCTCGCCCAACAAGCTGCCGGTCGATCGCTGGGTGGAGATCATCGAGGCCTCCCACCAGGCGGGGCTTCGGTCGACCTCGACGGTGATGTTCGGCCACATCGAGGAGCCGCGCGAGCTGGCCCGGCACATGCGGGTCGTCCGCGCCCTGCAGGAGCGCACCGGCGGGATCACCGAGTTCGTCCCGCTCAGCTTCATCCCGTTCAACACGATGCTCGGCCGCACCCACGGGATCGAGGAGATCTCGGCGCGGGAGAACCTCAAGCACACGGCGGCCTTCCGGCTGGCGCTGGGGAAGACGATCCCCAACCTGCAGGCGAGCTGGGTGAAGATGGGCCTGGACGCGGCGACCGAGGCGCTGCGCTGGGGAGTCAACGACCTTGGCGGAACGCTGATGGAGGAGAACATCTCGCGGATGGCCGGGTCCCAGCACGGTGTGAGGTTGGAGCCCGAGCAGCTGATCGAGGCCGCCCGGGCGGGAGGCCGCGTCCCCGCCCAGCGCACGACGCTCTACGAGATCATCGAGACCTACTGACGATCCTGTTCCACTGTTCCTTTGCCGCAAATAACAGGGCAAAGGAACAGCGCTGCGTGGAGGACGCCGTTCCGCTGTTCCTTTGCCGCACATAACGAGGCAAAGGAACAGCGGAGCGGTTGGAGGGACCATGATTGGAGCATGCGGGCGATGGTCCTGGAGCGGCAGCGCGAGCCCTTGCGGCCCGCCGAGCTGCCCGACCCGCGGCCGGGCCCGGGCCAGGCGCTCGTCTCGGTCGCGGCCTGCGGGGTCTGCCGCACCGACCTGCACATCGTCGACGGCGACCTGACCGAGCCGAAGCTGCCGCTTGTCCCCGGCCACCAGATCGTCGGCACCGTGGTCGGCGCGGGGGAGGGGGCGGAGCGGTTCGCGATCGGCGCCCGGGTCGGGGTGCCCTGGCTCGGCTGGACCTGCGGCGAGTGCCGCTACTGCCTGAGCGACCGCGAGAACCTCTGCGACCGCGCTCGCTTCACCGGCTACGACGTCGACGGCGGCTATGCCGAGCTGACGGTCGCCGACGAGCGCTTCTGCTTCCCGATCCCGGCCGGCTACCCCGACGACCAGGCGGCGCCGCTGCTCTGCGCGGGGCTGATCGGCTACCGGGCGCTGCGGCTGGTCGGCGACGCGGAGAAGATCGGCTTCTACGGCTTCGGTGCGTCCGCCCACATCCTCTGTCAGGTGGCCGTTCACCAGGGGCGGCGCGTCTTCGCCTTCACCCGCGAGGGCGACGAGGAGACGCAGGCCTTCGCCCGCGAGCTGGGCGCCGAGTGGGCCGGGTCGTCGGAGGAACCGCCGCCCGAGGAGCTCGATGGGGCGATCGTCTTCGCCCCGGTCGGCGCCCTGATGCCCGCCGCGCTCCGCGCCAGCGCCAAGGGGGCACGGATCATCAGCGCCGGCATCCACATGAGCGAGATCCCCGCCTTCCCCTACGAGATCCTCTGGGGCGAACGGGTGCTCGGCTCGGTCGCGAACCTGACGCGGCGCGACGGCGAGGAGTTCATGGAGCTGGCGCCGCGGATCCCGGTCCACACCGAGGTCGAGGTCTATCCGCTGACCTCGGCAAACCAGGCGCTCGACGACCTGCGCGCCGGCCGCCTGCGCGGCGCGGCCGTCCTGGACATCGGCAGCTAGCGGAAGAGGTCCTCGTCGCGGGGCCGGCGCAGGGCGGCGGTGCCGGGGCCGTCCTCGGCGGTGACGTAGTGGTCGAGGCCGCGGACTATGACCGCCGGGACGCGGCTTGCCTTGTCGCGGACCAGGTCGGCTGCCGCAGCGGCCTCGTCGGCGATCGCAATCAGGGTCGCCTCCAGTGGCCTTCCCTCGGCGTCCTCACGCCCGCGCCAGTCGTCGAGCGGGGGGATCCCGGCGCAGCCGATCGCCATCTCGGCCTGGCCGAGCCGCCACGCCCGGCCGAAGCTGTCGGAGACGATGACGGCGACCGTAACGCCGGCGGCTGCGCGGATCTCGGCGCGGATCCGGCGCGCCGAAGCATCGGGATCTTCGGGTAGCAGGGACACGATGTCGGGCTCGGGGAGGTTGGAGCTGTCGACCCCGGCGTTGGCGCAGATGAATCCGTGTCGAGTCTCGGTGATCAGGACGCCGCGCTCGGCCCGGAGCACTTCGCGGCTCTCCTCGAGGATCAGCTCGACCAGAGCCGGCTCCTTGCCCAGCGCCGCCGCCAGCCTCCTCGCCTCGCCGCCCGGCAGCACCGAGGAGAGGCGGCGGACGCGGCCCTCAGCCTTGGAAACGACCTTCTGGGAAATCACGACGACATCGCCATCGGCAAGCTGCGCGCGCTCGGCGACCAGCTCGCCTATCTGCATCCCCTCGGTTACCTCGGGCAGCCCGTGGACCCCGACAACTCGCAGCCCACCCGTTCCACTGTTCCTTATCCCTGTCATATGGGGATAAAGCGCAGCGGAGTTGGGCTGGCGGTCATATGCCAAGCGCCTTCGCGGTTCGTTTCGCGTGGCCGGGGTTGGCTTCCAGCTTGCGAATGAGGGCGACGACGTCGGCCGGGGTGTCGAGGTCAAGGCCCAGTGAGGCCAGCTCCTCGACCGAGAAGGGAACGCCGGCCTCGCGGGCGGCGGCGACGTGGCGGGCGCAGCTTCCCTCGCCGAAGGCCGGGCGGATCGCTCCGGGTGGGGACAGGACCAGGGCGTTCGTCCCGGTCCCGTGGCGGTCGGGAACGATCGCGACGTAGCTCTCGGGCACTCCGGTCAGCAGGTGGTCCAGCTCGCGCGGGTCGAGCAGCGGGCAGTCGATGGGGAGGAGCACGACGCAGTCCGACCCCTGTGCCTCGGCCGCGGCGATTCCGGCCAGCGCCGCCTCCGAGTGGCCCTCGTCGGCGAAGTCGGACAGGACCTCCGCACCCGCCGCGATCGCCAGCTCGGCGGCGCGTCGCCCCGCGGTCACCACGATCGTCCGCTCGATCGTGCGCGCCGCGCCGATCGCCTCCAGCACGTCTTCGAGCATTGCCGCGGCAAGCAGCGCGCGGCGCTCGTCGTCAACGCCCAGGCGGCTCTTGGCCTCGGCGAAGCGCTTGACGGGGAGGATCGCGGTGGCTTTCAAGCCTCGACGAGGCTAGCGGCGAAGTCGAGCACCGTGCGCGCCACCCGGGCGCGGCCCCCGGCGCCCTCCATCAGGGTGGGCGCGGCCAGGGTCGGGATCTCCTCCGGGGGCGGGTCCGGGTCGGCCTCGTCGACGACCATCGCGTCGATCAGCCCCGCGTACAGCGACGCCACCCCCGCTGCGGTCGAGGGCCGGCCGACCGCCTGCATGAAGCGCTCGGTCGGGCCCTTGACGACTTCCCCCGCGACGATGGGGCTGACCGCGACGACCGGGGCGCCGGAGGCGGCGATCGCCTCGCGCATGCCGGGAACGGCGAGGATCGGGCCGATGCTGATCACCGGGTTGGAGGGGCCGATCACGATCGCCTCGGCCCAGCGCAGCGTCTCCAAGACCTCCTGGGTCGGCTCGGCCTCCTCGATCCCCTCCAGCTCTACCCCGTGGACCCCGGGCTCGCTGCGATCGACGATCAGGTACTCCTGCAGGTTGCGCCGCCCGGCCGCGGTCAGCACCTTGGTGCGCACCGGCGCCTCGCACATCGGCAGCACGCGGGCGGCGACGCCGAGGGCGCGGGCGATCTGCGCCTGGGCGTCGGTCTGCCGCCCGCCCTCGTCGAGGAACTGGCGCCGGTAGAGGCAGGCGGCGAGGTCGCGGTCGGAGAGCCGGAACCAGTCGGGGGCGCCGAGCTTGGCGAGCCGCTCGAAGGCGGCGAAGCCGTCGCCGCGCAGGCCCCAGCCGCGCTCCTCGTCGATCTCTCCCGACAGCCAGTAGGTGACGAGGTCGGGGTCGGGGGAGACGTGGACTCCGAGCGCCTCGACGTCGTCGCCGGTGTTGGCGATCACCGCGAGGTCGGCGCCGATCAGCTCCTGCATCCCGGCGCCGAGTTTTGCGCCGCCGGTCCCGCCGGCGAGCAGCGCGACCTTCATAGCCCCGCGTTCACGCCCAGTGGTCGCCGTCCGGCAAACCCGGTGAGGCGGATCCCGGCGTGAGCCTTGTAGCGGGTGTTGACCGAGATCAGCATCGGGGTCAGCTGCTCGACGATCCGCGCCATCTCCAGCGGCCCGGCGTTGACGGCGCGCAGGCCGGGGATCAGCTCGATCAGCCGCGCCACCCGCGCCTTGTCGGCCTTGCGGTCGCCGCAGACGAGGACGTCCTCGCCCAGCTCGGCATCCGCGTCGGCCAGGGTTGGCGCGCCGACCGTGTGCAGCGCGGCTACGACCGTGACCCCATCCGGGACCATCTCCTGCGCCTGCTGGGCGGCCGACCCCTGCCAGACCCCGAGCGAGCGGGTCGCCTTGCCGCTCACCGCGGCGGCGAGGGGGACCGTGCAGTCGACCAGGATCTGGCCGGGCTGCAGCGCGCCGCGCAGGTTGTTGAGGTTCTCCGACTGGGCGCGGAAGGGGACGGTGAGGAAGACGATCTCGGCCCGCCTCGCGGCCTCCTCGTTGAGGAGTCCCTCGACTTCGGCGCCGGGGACGGCCTCGCGGATCCTGGCCGCGGCCCCCTCGGCGCGCTCGGCCGAGCGCGAGCCGATCGCGAGCGGCGCGCCGGCCTGCGCCCAGCGCAGCGCCAGGCCGGCGCCGAGGGCGCCGGTGCCTCCGACGATCGGGATGGCTCGGCTCCACGGCGCGCCAGTCTATGCTGCCGCCCGATGAGGCTGGAGGGACGAAAGGCCCTGGTGACGGGCGGCGCGGGCGGGATCGGCGCCGCGATCGCCGCGCGGCTGGCCGCCGAGGGCGCCGAGGTCTGGGTCGGCGACATCGACGTCGAGGGTGCCGAGAAGGTCGCCGGCGAGATCGCCGGACACGCGGTCGAGCTGGACGTCACCGACCTCGAGTCCGCGAGGGCGGCCGTCGAGGCGGCCGGCACGCTGGACATCCTCGTCAACAACGCCGGCACCGACGAGTTCGGCTTCTTCACCTACACGTCGCCGGAGCAGTGGCAGAGGGTGATCGGGATCAACCTGATCGGCGTCTTCAACTGCACGCACGCGGCGCTGCCGGGGATGCAGCGAGGCCGGCTACGGGCGCATCGTCAGCATCTCCTCCGAGGCCGGCCGGGTCGGCTCGAAGGGCTCGGCCGTCTACTCGGCCGCCAAGGGCGGGATCGTCGCCTTCATGAAGGCGATCGCCCGCGAGAACGCCCGCTACGGGATCACCGCCAACTCGATCGCGCCCGGCCCGATCGAGACGCCGCTGCTGATGGGCGCCAAGGAGTTCGGCGAGATCGGCGAGAAGGTGATCGAGACGATGAAGGGGGCGACCCAGATGGGCCGCCTCGGCCAGCCCGACGAGGTCGCCGCCGCAGCCGCCTTCCTCGCCTCCGACGACGCCACCTACGTGACCGGGGAGACGCTCGGGGTCAGCGGCGGGCTCGGGATGGTCTGATGGACCTGCCGCAGCGCGTGCGGATCCGCGAGGTCGGCCCCCGCGACGGCTTCCAGAACGAGCCGGAGACGATCGCCACCGCCGAGAAGGTGCGGCTGATCGACATGCTCTCGGCCAGCGGGATGGCGCGACTGGAGGTGACCTCCTTCGTGCGGCCCGACGTGATCCCGCAGCTCGCCGGACGCCGAGCAGGTGCTGGCCGCGGTGCAGCGGCGCGAGGGCGTCGCCTTCTCCGTGCTGATTCCCAACGAGCGGGGCTTGGAGCGGGCCCTGGAGATGCGCGACCGCTTCGACGAGGTCAACCTCTTCCTCTCGGCCTCGGAGACCCACAACCGGCGCAACGTCAACCGCTCGGTCGAGGAGTCGCTGGCCGGGCTGGAGCGGACGATTGCCGCGGCGGGCGCGGCGGGCCTGCGCTGCGAGGGCGTCATCTCGACCTCCTTCGGCTGCCCCTACGAGGGCGAGGTGCCGTCCGAGCGCGTCTTCGAGATCGCCGAGCGGCTCGCCGCCGCCGGTTGCGCCGAGGTCGGGTTCGGCGACACGACCGGGATGGCGAATCCCCGTCAGGTCCGTGGGTTCTTCGCCGCGGCGCGCGAGCGCCTTGCCGGGATCGAGCTGACCGCCCACTTCCACAACACCCGCGGCCAGGGCCTAGCCAACGTCCTCGCCGCGCTGGAGGAGGGGATCGACTCGTTCGAGTCGAGCTTCGGCGAGCTGGGCGGCTGCCCGGTGCCGCCGGGCTCGACCGGGAACGTCTCGTCCGAGGACGTCGTCTCGATGCTGCACGAGATGGGGGTGGAGACCGGGATCGACCTGCCGCGACTGATCGAGGCCTCGCGCGCCGCCCAGGAGGTGCTCGGCCGCCCGCTCGGCGCTCACGTGCTGCGCGCCGGCCCGGTGGACTGGCACCGCGGTTAGGCTCCTCGCCGTGAGCGACTTCGCAAAGGCCTTGGAGGCTGCCCTGGCCGGCGGTCCGCAGCGCCACCACGAGAAGACCGCCGAGCAGGGCAAGCTGCCGGTCCGCGAGCGGGTCGAGCGGCTGGTCGATCCCGGCTCCTTCGCCGAGGAGGGCCTGCTCGCCAACTGGGACCAGGAGGGCCTGGGCGCCGACGGCGTCGTCACCGGCCTGGCGAGGATCGGTGGCCGCCGCGTCGCGCTGATGGCCAACGACCCGACCGTCAAGGCCGGCTCCTGGGGGCCGAAGACGGTCGAGAAGATCCTCCGCGTCCAGGAGCGGGCGCTGAGGCTCCAGGTGCCGATGGTCTACCTGGTCGACTCGGCGGGAGCGCGGATCACCGACCAAGTGCAGATGTTCCCCGGCCGCCGCGGCGCCGGGCGGATCTTCCACAACGAGGTGCGGCTGTCCGGGCAGGTGCCGCAGGTCTGCCTGCTGTTCGGGCCGAGCGCCGCCGGCGGCGCCTACATCCCGGCCTTCTGCGACGTCGTGATCATGCGCGAGGGCAATGCCTCGATGTACCTGGGCTCACCGCGGATGGCCGAGATGGTGATCGGCGAGAAGGTGACGCTGGAAGAGATGGGCGGGGCGAAGATGCACACCGGCGTCTCGGGCTGCGGCCACTTCCTGGTCAAGACCGACGAGGAAGCGATCGACCTCGCCAAGCGCTACCTCTCCTTCATGCCGGAGAACTGGCGTGAGGAGCCGCCGGCCGCGGCGGCCGTCGAACCCGCCTCGGAGGAGCCGATCGCCGCGATCGTCCCCGCCGACGAGAATCGGCCCTTCGACATGCAGCTGCTGCTCGACTCGCTGCTCGACGCCGACAGCTTCCTGCCCGTCCACAAGCGCTGGGCCAAAGAGCTGATCGTCGGCTACGGGCGCCTCGACGGGCGCGCGGTCGGCGTCGTCGCCAACCAGCCCAGGTACACGGGCGGCGTGCTCTTCGTCGACTCCGCCGACAAGGCGGCCCGCTTCATCCAGACCTGCAACGCCTTCAACGTCCCGCTGCTCTTCCTCGCCGACGTGCCGGGCTTCATGATCGGCACCGCGGTCGAGCGCCAGGGGATCATCCGCCACGGCGCGAAGATGATCAGCGCCGTCTCCGAGGCGACCGTGCCGAAGATCTCGGTGATCGTCCGCAAGGCCTACGGGGCCGGCCTCTACGCGATGGCCGGTCCCGCCTTCGAGCCGGACTGCTGCATCGCGCTGCCCAGCGCCTCGATCGCCGTGATGGGCCCGCAGGCGGCGATCAACGCCGTCTTCTACAACCAGATCCAGGCGATCGAAGACGAGGCGGAGCGGGAGCGGTTCGTGGAGCGCAAGCGCGCCGAGTACGCCGAGGACATCGACCTGCTCCATCTCGCCTCGGAGCTGGTCGTCGACGCCGTGGTCCAGCCCGAGGACCTGCGCGCGGAGCTGATCCGCCGTTTCGCCTTCGCCGCGAGCAAGGACCGCTCCTTCGCGGAGCGCCGCAACCCGATCACACCCGCCTAGCCGCAGCCCTCCAAAGGCGTCGCCGTGCACCGACGTATGCTCGGGCCGGCATGGCGAGCGGCGAGGCGATAACGGTTGACGGACTACACGTCCGGCGCGGCGGGAAAGAGGTGCTCCACGGCCTCTCCTTCTCGGTCGCGAGGGGCCGGGTTACCGGGCTGCTCGGCCCCAGTGGCTGCGGCAAGACGACGCTGATGCGGGCGCTCGTCGGGGTCCAGATGGTCGAGGCGGGCCGGGTCTCGGTGCTGGGGCATCCTGCCGGCTCGCGCGAGCTGCGCTCCCGGGTCGGCTACGTGACCCAGGCGCCCTCGGTCTACCGCGACCTCACCGTGCGCGAGAACCTGCGCTTCTTCGGACGGGTGCTCGGCGTTCGCCAGGGCCGGATCGACGAGGTGATCGAGACGGTCGCGCTCGGCGGGGAGGCGGATCGGGTCGTCGGCAGGCTCTCCGGGGGCAGCAGGCCAGGGCCTCGCTCGCCACCGCGCTGCTCGGCGATCCGGGCGTACTGGTTCTCGACGAGCCGACGGTCGGCCTCGACCCGGTCCTGCGCCGCGATCTATGGGCGACATTCGCCGCGCTTGCGGCCGCCGGCACGACGCTGCTCGTCTCCAGTCACGTGATGGAGGAGGCCGAGCACTGCGACGAACTGCTGTTGATGCGGGACGGCGACCTGCTCGCCGCCGAATCTCCCGAAGAGCTTCGCGCCCGCACCGGCCGCCAGCAGCTCGACGAGGCGTTCCTGGTGCTGATCGAGGGGACGGCGCGGCGATGAGCGCACGCATCACCTGGGCGACGGCGCTGCGGGTGCTGACCCAGCTGCGCCGCGACCCGCGCACGATCGCGCTCCTGATGTGTGTGCCGGGCTTCCTGCTGGCCCTGCTCAAGGGGGCGTTCCACCAGGATCCCAAATCCTTCCAGCAGGTCGGCGGGCCGCTGGTCGGGCTCTTCCCGTTCAGCACGATGTTCGTCGTCACCTCGATCACGATGCTGCGCGAGCGGACGACCGGGACGCTGGAGCGCCTGATGTCGCTGCCGCTGGCGAAGCTCGACCTCCTGTTCGGCTATGGGATCGCCTTCGCGGCGGTCGCGGTTGTCCAGGCCGTGCTCACCTCGGCGGTGGCGTTCGGCCTGCTCGGGCTCGACGTCGCCGGCTCGACCATCGCGGTGGTGGCGCTCGCGGTGGGCAACGCGCTGCTCGGCATGTCGCTGGGCCTCTTCGTCAGCGCCTTCGCCAGGACCGAGTTCCAGGCGGTCCAGTTCATGCCGGCGATCGTCTTCCCCCAGCTGTTGCTCTGCGGCCTGTTCGTGGCCCGCGACAAGATGGCCGGCGTCCTGCAGACGGTTTCCGACGTGCTGCCCCTGACCTACGCGTTCGACGCGCTGAGCAGGGTCACCACGATGGGCTCGCTGGGGTCGCGCGGCAAGCTCGACGTGGTCGTGATCGCCGTGGCGACGCTGCTCCTGCTGGCGCTCGGCGCCGTCACCCTGCGCCGGCGCACCCCGTAGGGATGGCTCACGCCTCGAGCGTCCCGGCCAGCTCGACGAACCAGTCGAGCGCCGCCGGGTTGGCGAGCGAGTCGCGACTGGCCGCCTGCTCGGCGGGGGTGCCCATCAGGATCCGCTTCACCGGCACCTCGAGCGCCTTGCCGCTCAGGGTGCGCGGCACCGCATCGATCTGGAAGACCTCGTCGGGGACGTGGCGGGGGGAGCACCGCTCGCGGACGCGGCGGGCGATCTCCTTGCGCAGGCCCTCGTCGAGCGTGGCGCCCTCGCGCAGGACGACGAAGAGCGGCATCCAGCCCTCGGTGCCCGGGCGGGGGATGTCGACGACCAGCGCGTCGACGATCTCCTCGACGTCGAGCACGGCGCGGTAGATCTCACTGGTCCCCATGCGGACGCCCTGCCGGTTGATGGTCGAGTCCGAGCGGCCGTAGATGATCGCGGTGCCGCGCGAGGTGATCTCGATCCAGTCGCCGTGGCGCCAGGCGCCCGGGTAGTGCTCGAAGTAGCTGGCCCGGTAGCGGCTGCCGTCCTCATCGCCCCAGAGGTAGACCGGCATCGAGGGCATCGGCTCGGTGACGACCAGCTCGCCGACCTGGTCGATCACGGCGGTGCCCTCCTCGTCCCAGGCCTCGACCGCGGCGCCGAGGGCACGGGCCTGCAGCTCACCGCGGTGGACGGGGAGCAGCGGGACCCCGCCGACGAATGCGGTGCAGAGGTCGGTGCCGCCGCTGGTCGAGAAGAGCCAGGTGTCGGCTCCGAGCTGCTCGTAGATCCAGTCGAAGCCCTCGGGGGAGAGGGGGGAGCCGGTCGAGCCGACCGCCTTCAGCCGGCCGAGGTCGCGTCCGGCGCCAGGCTCGACACCCGCCTTCATGCAGGCGGCGATGTAGGAGGCGCTGGTGCCGAACATCGTGATCCCCGCCCGCTCGGCCAGGTCCCAGAGCACGCCCATGTCCGGGTATCCGGGATTGCCGTCGTAGAGGACGATCGCGGCGCGCGTCAGCAGGCCGGAGACGAGGAAGTTCCACATCATCCAGCCGGTCGTCGTGAACCAGAAGAGGCGGTCGCCGGGGTGGGCGTCGACGTGGAGGTTGAGCTTCTTCAGGTGCTCGAGCAGGATGCCGCCCTGGCCCTGGACGATCGCCTTCGGCAGGCCGGTGGTGCCGGAGGAGTAGAGGACCCAGAGCGGGTGGTCGAAGGGGACCCGCTCGAAGCCCGGCTCGGCGCCCTCGCCGGCGGCGAGCAGCTCCTCCCAGCGCATCGCATCGCGCAGGGGAGAGAGGTCGGGGTCGGGGTCGAGGTAGGGGATGACGACGGTGCGCTCCAAGCTCGGCATCTCGGCCTGGAGCGCGGCGATCGTCTCGCGGCGGTCGAAGTCCTTGCCGCCGTAGCGGTAGCCGTCGACCGCGAAGAGGACCTTGGGCTCGATCTGGGCGAAGCGGTCGATGACGCTCGCCGGGCCGAAGTCGGGAGAGCAGCTCGACCAGACCGCGCCGATGCTTGGCGGTGGCGAGGAAGGCGACGATCGTCTCGGGGATGTTCGGCAGGTAGGCGACGACCCGGTCGCCGCGCTCGACTCCCAGCTCGCGCAGCCCGGCGGCGACCTCGGCGACCTGCGTCACGCAGCTCCCCCCAGCTCAGCTCACCGAGCTCGCGCAGCTCCGAGGCGTGGACGATCGCCGTCTCGGCGTCGTCGCGATCGCGGAAGACGTGCTCGGCGTAGTTGAGCCGTACGCCCGGGAACCACTCGGCCCCGGGCATCTCGCGGCCGGCGAGGACCGGCGAGCGCTCGCCGTCGGCCTGCACGTCGAAGAAGTCCCAGACAGCTCCCCAAAACCCGTCGAGATCGTCGACCGACCACCGCCAAAGCTCCTCGTACCCCTCGAACCGCAGCCCGCGCTCGGCCTCCAGCCAGCGCATGAACCCGGTCATCCGAGCCCGCTCGACCATCTCCGCCGAGGGCTCCCAGAGCAGCTCGCCCTTTTCTGTGCCAGCGGACCCGGAGTTCACCGGTCGCTTATACCCGATGGCGGATGGGGGAAAGGATGCGGCGGGTGGGACTCGAACCCACAAGCCCTTGCGGGCAGCGGCTTTTGAGACCGCCTCCTTTGCCAGTTTGGACACCGCCGCCGGTGTCTGCCAAGTCTAGGCGCGAAAGGCGTCGAAGACGCCGAGGCTACGCCGGCTGCGGGGCCTGGTGGTCCGGCGGGGCGCCGGCGCCGTAGTCCTCGCCGGAGCCGATCGGGCGCTCCTCCTCGACGTGCCAATCCTGGTTGAAGCCGACGAAGGCGACCACGATCAGGAGGATTTGGAGGGGGATGAGGAGGACGACGAGCAGGCCGATCAGGGGGACCGGGATGAGCGCGTCCGCGAAGCCGGCCTTGTCGCGCGCGAACCAGCTGTCGCCGCCGACCGCGCAGAAGATCGCCAGGATCATCGCGAGGGCGGCCGCGACCGGCAGCACCCCGCGGTTCCAGCGGGCGGCGAAGAAGGCGAACATCGCGTAGATCACGGCGAAGATCAGGCCGACGATGCCCATCCCGGAGCCGCCGTCGAGCAGCGAGAAGCCGGTGATCGTGACCAGCGCGATGATCGCGGCCGAAACGGCCAGCAGGAAGACGACCACGAACTTGGTCGTGATCGACTCCGGCTTCTCCCGATTGGGTCGCCAAAGTTCGTAACCCGGCCTCACCTGTCCCACCGCCACGCAGCCGATCATAGAATCTAGGAGCGACGACGCGGCATTTGTCGTGCGTTAAGCCCCGAACGGGGCGGCCACGCGGGCGTGGCGAAATTGGCATACGCGCCGGCTTTAGGTGCCGGTGCTCGAAAGAGCTTGGGGGTTCAAGTCCCTCCGCCCGCACTGAGCACAACCACGCTCGTTACGATCCGATCCCCCTCGGGGCAGTGGCCCAACTGGCTAAGGCACCGGTCTCCAAAACCGGCGATTCCAGGTTCGAGTCCTGGCTGCCCCGTTCTCGCTTGCCGGTGGTTCGAGGACTCGTTGTCGCGATCGACCGCAACTTGCATTACCCTTGCCGCGATGGGGGGCGTCCGATCTCTTCGCTGGGGGGCCGTGTCGTTGGCGCTGCTTTGCGTGCCCTTCTTGGTCGGCCCCTCTGCGGCGCTGGCGAAGGCCTGGCCTTCGACTTTCAAGTCCGGCCCCTATGCAGGCACGACGAGTCAGGACTTGTCGATCTCCTTCAAGGTCAGCCAGACACGCGTGTCGGCGGTTCGCTTCGTCTGGCGCGGCAGGTGCGCCGACGGTACCCGGCATACGAACACGATCTACGCCGGCGGCGGGCCGATCGAAAACGGGAGGTTTTCGCTCGGCGGCACCCTCAATACCGGCGGCAGATTTCACGTCGACGGAAAGCTGCAGGGCGGAGGCGCGGTGGGGCACCTGTCCCGCAGCGGGCCGAGCGCCTTCGGCACCAATTGCCGAACCGCCGGTGTCACCTGGCAGGCGCGCTTGAAGCACAACGGCTCGCCCACGACGGCGCAACGAGTCACCTACAAAGGGACCACCAGCCAGGGACTGCCGATCAGCTTCATCGCGACACCGACGGCAATTCTGTCGCTCGACTACGGCTGGACCGCCCTCTGCGCCGACGGTCAGACCCACTCCAACACGATCTCCGCCGGCGGCGGGCCGATCGACAACGGCAGCTTCTCCCTCGGCGGCATCCTCAACACCGGTGGGACCTTTCACGTCGACGGGACCCTGAACGGCACAAGCGCCTCGGGCACCCTCTCTCGCAGCGGGCCGAGCGCCTTCGGCACTTTCGATTGCACGGCGTCCGGGGTCACCTGGGACGCCCAGGTCAGCAGCGGCTGATCGACGCTGCGCCCGGGTCAAAGCGGCGGACGGGAATCGAACCCGCATCATCGCCTTGGAAGGGCGAGGCTCTACCGTTGAGCTACCACCGCGCGCGCCCGCCTCGAGCGGTCGCGTCGAGGCGACAGTTTGCCATGCCCTCGGTCGGGCGATGCGGCAGAATGGAAGCAGCCACGGGGAGTGGCGCAGTCTGGTAGCGCACTCGGCTGGGGGCCGAGCGGTCGCAGGTTCAAATCCTGTCTCCCCGATTTTCGCCGGATCTTCAGGTCGCTGAACCGTTGCGGCCAGGCCGCGCCGGCTTGGGTGATGAGGCTTCTTCAGCGGGATTGCGCCACATCTCGCGGAGGGGCGGTCCTCCGGCGGGCATGTCGAAGGTCCCGGTGAGGGCGAAGCCGTTGCGCTCGTACAGGACACGGTTGCGCTCGGTGCTCGCCTCCAGGTGTGCCGGAGTCCCCTCGCGGTCGCACATCTCGAGCACCGGCGCGAGCAACGCGCCACCCAGGCCTCGCCCCTGGCGGCGTGGCTCGACTCCCAGGTAGTGCAGGTACCAGTGTCGCGGCGTGCGGGGGTGACGTCGCTCGAAGCGCAGCTGGGTCCAGGTCGCCAGAGGCAGGCGACGGCCAAAGACTCCGGCCATCGGGCGCGCCTCGCGCAGCGTTCGCACCAGCGGCACTCGCCAGCGCCCCGGACGGGCCCACATCGCCGCGCCGCTGCCGTCCTCGGTGACCCAGAGCTGGCGGAACTCCGGTGCCAGGTTCCTGATCTCAGCCGTGAAGAAGGCCAGGAGCCGTTCTGCCCGGGTGGCGGAGTCGGGAAGCAGATGCGCCCACGCCGGGTCATCGGCGAATGCCAGCGCCAGCGCCTCGGCAGCCGCCTCGTGGTCGTCCTTCGTCGCCGGCCTGACCTGTGGGTTCATCGCGATCCACACTAGTGGAGCTCGACACTCCCGGACTGGTCGTCCGGCCCCCGTCCTGGTACAACAAAGGGGCATGGAGGCTGCTCCGAGAACCGAACAGGAGCTGCGTGAGCAGGCCGTCGCCCGGCTCAAGAAAAAGCGCGATTTCCGCGCTCACGTCTTCATCTACGTCGCGGTGAACGCGATGCTGGTGGTCATCTGGGCCGTCACCGGCAGTGGCTTCTTTTGGCCGATCTTCCCGATCCTCGGTTGGGGCGTCGGGGTGGCTGCGAACGCTTGGGACGTCTACGGGCGCAAGCCGATCAGCGAGGACGAGATCCGGCGCGAGACTGAGCGGTTGAAGGGCTGAGGGGGCTGGCGGTGCAGAGCCGGTGGAGGGTTAATCCTCCCTGTGCTCGAGCTCGTCGGCGTCGAGCACGGCCCAGCCGACCCGCTCGACCAGCTGGCCCGAGAAGTGGTCCGACTCGAGATCGCTGAGGCTGATCCGCTCCCGGTACACGACCGTGCTGTCGGTTTCCTCTTGAAGGTCGGTCACTACGAGTATCTGCGGCATGATGTCTCCTCTCTGCTGGTTGGTCGCAGGGGCCAGTGTCTCCGCCGAGACTTGGCGGCAGGTAAAGGCCGGGTAAAGATCGCGTCAAGTTTCAGGCTGGGCTTCGGGAGCCCCTCGCGGCACTGGGCTGCGGGCGGGGTGCGGCGCCGGCCCGGCGAGGGGCTCTTCGCCCGTAGCGGACTGCCAGCAGGACGACGACCGCTGCCGCGCTCACGATCGCCATCGACCTGAACCAGAGGCTGGCGCCGTCGGTTCCCGACCCGAGCGAATGCGCGACGGCCAGGGCGAAGATGACGACCGTGGCCCGGTGGGTCTGGCGCCAGCGTCGAGCGCCGATCCGCCGTCGCAGGTAGAAGGTCGGCCCGAGCACCAGCGCCAGGTACCCGGCCAGGATGCCGAGGCCGGTCCACAGCGGCCGGTAGGCCATCGTGAACGGGATCGTGATCCCGGTGACGCCGGGTCGCAGCCACACGTCGCCAAGCAGGAGGACGCCGTGCGCGCCGATCGCGGCAAGGGCGGCCAGCGTGACCTGCTCGTGGATCTTCACCAGATTGCGCTTCAGCCCCGGCCGCCGGAAGACGTTCGAGGCCATGAATAGCCCCAGCAGGACGGCGGTGGTGATGAGGAGGAAGGCCACGATTCCCGCCGAGCGAGAGGCAAGCCACCAGGGGTAGTTGGCGGGATCAGGCTCAGTCACCGCGGCTCGCTCCCTCGCTCTCGGGCTCCTGCTGCCCCGCCGGCGGGGCGACGCGGGTCGGCGCGCCCGCGGGGGCCTTGATCGGCACCTTGGTGGGCCCGCTGAACAGGGTGTACGCGGCCAGCAGGGCGAGGGCGATCACCACCGCGACGGCGCCGATCCGCGCCCGGAGGCCAGGTCCCTCCGAGGGCGGCGATGCGGTCCGCTCGCCGCCGACGGCGCTCATGGCGGCGGGACCGGTGAGGTGCGGCTGACGATCCTGGCGGCCTGCTGCTGGGCCTGGGTGCCCTTGCCGGCCGCGGCCGGCTGGCTGAGCGCGGGGACCGCCGGCCCGGGCCCGAGCGCCGGGTCCCTTCCGTTGCGCACCTGGATCGCCAGCAGGGTCAGGACGACGAAGAAGAGGCCAAGCGTGGCGGTGATCACGGAGAGCGGGCTTGGCAGTGGACGGCGCCGTGGCGCGGGCCGGGCCGCCGCCGGCCGCGTGCCAGCGGGTCGTGCGCCGTCGGCCTGCCCGCTCTGCGCTTCAGGTGTCTCGGGCATCTGGCCTCAGTCCTCTCCGCAGACCCGGAACCCGTAGCCGCGCGCGAAACCCCCCAGGGAGCGCGCCAGGTTGTCGAGCTCGCCGCGTAGCTGTCGCAGGCGCGGAACGTCCACCGCCGCGAGGGCGTCGCCGATGCGCCGCCGCAAGGTGAGCTGGCGCCTGATCACGTCGAAGACGTTCGCTCGGAGGAGCGCCTGCTCGCCGGGCGGGACCGGGATCGCTTCGATCTGCCGCAGCTCCCTCCAACCGAGTGCGATGGTGTCGTCGTAGGCCTTCGCCGCCTCCCCGGGTAGTGCTTGCTCGCCGACCCGCCCCTGCGCCGTGCTTCGTTCCGGGTCGAGCTGGCGGCAGACCGAGTCGACACGCGCCACGTAGGCCCGGCGGGCGGGATCCGTCACCTTGGTCGCGATCACCGGTCCGCCGGTGACGCCCCGGCGCGAGGGCGCCGGGGCGGGAGCCGGATGGGTCGCGGCCCCGGTCGTCTCGCTCTCGGCCCGCCGCGTGTCCCCGCCGCAGCCGGCCACAAGTGCAACCAGGAGTCCGGCGGCGAGCATCAACGTCAAACGCGGGGGCGACGTCATCGGGCCGACCGTATGTGCAGCCACCGCCGATTTCATCCGCAGTCTTTCCGCCGGTCGCTCGGTGTTTACCCGCAGCGTTCCCCGTGACTACGCTGTGGCGCCGTGGCCGCGAAGCGCAGCGCCGGACTCCTCGTCTTCCGCATCTCCGGAGATTCGCCGGAAGTGCTGTTGGTGCATCCCGGTGGGCCCTTCTGGGCCAAGAAAGATCTCGGGGCGTGGTCGATCCCGAAGGGCGAGTACGGCGACGACGAGGACCCCCGCGACTGTGCGCAGCGCGAGCTTGAGGAGGAGCTGGGGGCGTCGCCGCCGCTCGCCGTCGAGGATTTGATCGACCTGGGCGAGGTGCGCCAGAAGGGGGGCAAGGAAGTGCGGGCCTGGGCGGCCGAGGGGGATTTCGACCCCGCCACGCTGCGCAGCAACTCCTTCACGATGGAGTGGCCGCCGCGCTCCGGGGTCGAGCGCGAGTTCCCGGAGGTCGACCGCGCCGAGTGGTTCGAGCCGGACGAAGCCAGGCGCAAGATCCTCGCGGCGCAGGCCCCGTTCGTCGATCGGCTGCTCGATCGACTGGCCGAGTCGCTGATCTCGTGCCTCAGATCTCCTCGGGGACCATCTCGATCGCGCCGCAGGGGCACTCGGCCACGCAGAGGCCGCAGCCCTTGCAGAAGTCGAGGTCGATCTCGTACAGCTCGCCCGGGTTGCCGAGCTTGATCACCGCGTTGTCGGGGCAGACGCCGTAGCAGTTGTCGCAGGAGAAGCAGCTGCCGCAGGAGAGGCAGCGGCGCGCCTCGAAGAGGGCGTTGGACTCGTCGAGGCCGCCGACCACCTCCTCGAAGCTGGAGGCGCGCCGGGCCGCCTCGAGCTGCGGTTGGACCGTGCGCGGGGCGTCCGAGTAGTACCAGGTGTTGAGGGTGTCGAAGCTGGCGAGGTCGTGCTTGGGGGGCGGGGCGTAGGGGCGGCCGCGCAGCCAGCCGTCGATGTGGCGGGCGGCCTTCTTGCCGTGGCCGACGCCGACCGTGACCGTGCGCTCGGCCGGGACCATGTCGCCGCCGGCGAAGATCCCGGGGTGGCCGGTCATCATGTTCGGCCCGACCCCGACGACGCCGTCGTCGACCTCGATCCCGGGCACGCCCTCCAGCAGCGAGAGGTCGGCCTCCTGGCCCAGCGCCAGGACCAGCGAGTCGGCCTCCAGCTCCTCGGTCTCACCGGTCGGCTGCGGGAACCCGGTCTCGTCCAGCTCCATCCGCTCCAGCAGCAGCTTGCCGTCCTCGAAGTGCCTGACGGTCGATAGCCACTTCATCATCACGCCCTCCTCGGCGGCCTCCTCGACCTCGAAGTCGTGGGCGGGCATCCGCTCGCGGGTGCGGCGGTAGACGACGACCGCGTCGGTCGCGCCCAGCCGTTTCGCGGTCCGCGCCACGTCCATCGCGGTGTCGCCGCCGCCGTAGACGACCACCCGCCGCCCGAGCTGGGGCTTCTCCTCGCCCTCCATGCTCTCCAGCAGCGCCACCGCGTCGAGGACCCGCTCGGCCTCGCCGGCCGGGATGTAGGCGCGGCGGCCGATGTGGGCGCCGACCGCGAGGAAGGCCGCGTCGAAGCCGCCCTCGCGCATCGAGTCGAGCACGTTCTCGACCTTGCGGTTCAGCTCCAGGGTCACGCCGAGATCGAGGATGCGCTGCGCCTCCGCGTCGAGCACATCGCGCGGCAGCCGGTACTGGGGGATCCCGAATCGCATCATCCCGCCGGCCATCGGGCCGGCCTCGTAGATCGTCACCTCGTGGCCGAGTCGGGTCAGGTGGTAGGCGGCCGAGAGCCCCGAGGGGCCGGCGCCGACGATCAGCACCCGCTTGCCGGAGGGCTTGGCGTCGACCTCGACCTGCCAGTCCCGCTTGATCGCCTCGTCGCCGAGGAAGCGCTCGACCGAGTGGATGCCGACCGCCTCGTCGAGCTGCCCGCGGTTGCAGGCGGTCTCGCAGGGGTGGTAGCAGACCCGCCCCATCACGGCGGGCAGCGGGTTGTCCTCCATCAGCTTTCGCCAGGCCCGCTCGTAGCCCCCCTCTCCCTCCTCGGCCTCGTACAACCAGGCCTGGATGTTCTCCCCCGCAGGGCAGGCGTCGTTGCAGGGCGGCAGCCGGTCGACGTAGACCGCCCGCTCGGTGCGCCAGCTACCCGTTTTGTTGGCGAGGCTGGAGCCGACGTCGAGGGTGATCGCGTAGGGCTTCTCGTTCACGGCGCCCCCTCCTCGGCCGAGCCCGGGAGCAGGCCGAAGCGCCGGATGTTGCGGTCGGCGATCTCCTGCAGCTTGGCGATCACGTCGGGGCGGCCGTGCTCGCCGAAGAGGTGGGCGTAGCGGCGCTGGGGCTTCAGGTACTCCTCGACCGGGACCTGTCGGCGGATCTTCGAGACGCCGGTCACCTCGCCGCCCTCGGCCTCGAAGACAGGGAAGAGGCCGGTCTCCTTGACCAGGCGGGCGATCTTCACCGTGTCGCGCGCCTCCGCTCCCCAGCCCAGCGGGCAGGGGACGAAGATGTGGAGGTAGCGGGCGCCGCGGAACGACATCGCCCGCTCGACCTTGTACTCGAGGTCCCGCAGCTCGGCGACCGTCGCCGTCGCGACGTAGGGGATCTCGTGCGCCATCGCGATCGCCGGCGCGTTCTTGCCCTGGCCGAAGTCGTTGCCCGGATGCTCGCCGATCGGTTTGGTGTTGGCGGTCCGCGCCGCGGGCGGCGTCGCGCCGGAGCGCTGCACGCCGGTGTTCATGTAGGCCTCGTTGTCGTAACAGATGAACAGCACGTCGTCGCCCCGTTCGAACATCCCCGAGAGGCAGCCGAAGCCGATGTCGACTGTGCCGCCGTCGCCGCCCTGGCCGACCACGCGCACGTCCTCGCGCCCCTTCGCCTTCATCGCCGCGGCGACGCCGGTGGCGACCGCGGGCGCGTTGCCGAACAGGGAGTGGATCCAGGGGAGCTGCCACGAGGACTCCGGGAAGGGGGTCGAGAAGACCTCCAGGCAGCCGGTCGCGTTGGCGGCGATCAGCTGCCCGCCGGTGGCGCGCATCGCCGCGTCGAGCGCGTAGCGGGCGCCCAGCGCCTCGCCGCAGCCCTGGCAGGCGCGGTGCCCCGAGGTGAGGCTGTTGGAGCGCTCCATCCGCGCCTGGACCGAGCGCTGCTCGGGGTCCAGCAGCCGGTTGCCCACCACGAAGCTGCCCGCTTGGTAGAACTTCACCGGCTGGTTGCCGGGGGGCGTCTTGCTGTCTGTTCTTCTTCTCGCGCTCTCATCTCTCTCAGTGCGATCGGGCGGCGACGATGCCGGCGTCGCGCAGGATGTTCTCGGCGTGCGGCCCGGTTCGGCCCTTTCCCCGCATCCGCCGCAGCTCCGTCTCGACCCGGTCCCAGTCCATGTCGAGGAAGGTGAGCGGCTCCAGCCGGTCGGCGACGGCGTCGGCGAAGAGGCGGTGGAGGGACTTCTTGGTGATCGGGCGGCCGCCCAGGCCGGCGACCACCGTGTAGCCGTGCAGCTGGATGCCGGAGAGCGCCATCCGCACGTTGGCGGAGACGATCCCGCCGATCCCCACGGCGAGCGCCTTTTCGAGCACGACGACCCGTTGCGCGCCTGCCAGCGCCGCCCTGACCTCCTCCAGCGGGAAGGGGCGGAACGACTTGATCGCGAGGGCCCCGATCGAGGCCCCCTGCTCGCGCATCTCGTCGATCGTGTCCTCGATCGTTCCCAGCACCGAGCCGAGCGCGACCACGATCGTCTCGGCGTCGTCGGTTCGGTAGCCGCTCAGCAGGCCGCCCGAGTCCCGTCCGAACGCCTTCTTGAACTCGGCCGCGACCTCGGGGATCAGGTCGAGCGCCTGCATCTGCTTCGCGTGGGCCAGGTACTTGACCTCGGTGAAGGCCTCCGGCCCGACCATCGCCCCGATCGTCACCGGGTCGGCCGGGTCGAGCACCTGGTGGGGTTCGAAGGCGGGGAGGAATGCGTCGACCTGCTTCTGGGTGGGGACGTCGATCCGCTCGTAGGCGTGGGTGAGGATGAAGCCGTCCATGCAGACCATCACCGGCAGCGAGACCCGCTCGGCGAGCTTGAAGGCCTGGACGTGGAGGTCGACCGCCTCCTGGTTGTCCTCCGCGTAGAGCTGGATCCAGCCGCAGTCGCGCTGGGACATCGTGTCGCTGTGGTCGTTCCAGATGTTGATCGGGGCGCCGATCGCCCGGTTGGCGACGGTCATCACGATCGGCAGCCCCAGCCCGGAGGCGTTGTAGAGCGCCTCGGCCATGTAGAGGAGGCCCTGGCTGGCGGTCGCCGTGTAGGCGCGGGCACCGGCGGCGGAGGCGCCGATGCAGACCGACATCGCCGCGAACTCCGACTCGACCATCACGTACTCGCAGGGGTCGAGCGCGCCGGCGCGGACCAGGTCGGAGAGCCCCTCGACGATGTGGGTCTGGGGGGAGATCGGGTAGGCGCAGACGACCTCGGGCCGGCAGAGCCCGATCGTCTCGGCGACCGCCGCGGAGCCCTCGGTCTGCTTAAGCATGGGCGACCTCCCGCATCTCCTCCTCGACATAGGCGAAGGCGGCCTCGGCGGCGGCCGCGTTGCCCTCGCCCGCCTTGCCGGGGAACTTCTCGCGGATCGCCGCGGTCACCGACTCGAGCGCCAGCAATCCGGTCAGCGCCGCGAAGCCGCCGAGCAGGGCGGCGTTGGGGAGCGGTCGCCCGAGGTGACGGCGGGCCAGCTCGGACGCCGGCACGGTCTGCATCCGCTCGGTGCGGAAGCTCTCGACGAACTCGTCGAGCCCGAGCTCCTCGAAGCTGCGGCTGGTGTTGATCAGCATGTAGCCGTCGGCTCCGAGGCCGGCGAAGAGGTCGACCTGATGGAGCAGGGTCGGGTCCTGGACGATCAGCGCGTCGGGCTCGGCGATCGGCTCGCGCACCCGGATCGGCCGGTCGGCGATGCGGCAGAAGGAGACGACGGGCGCGCCGCTGCGCTCGGAGCCGAAGCTGGGGAAGGCCTGGGCGTGCCGTCCCTGGTCGAAGGCGGCGATCGAGAGGATCTCGGCAGCCGTGACCACGCCCTGGCCGCCGCGGCCGTGGATGCGGACCCCGAACGTCGGTCTGTTCTCCTCCATCCACGGTCACGCTAGACCTCCGGTTTGCCGCAGTCATCGGGAACCTCCCGGAGAGTCCGTCCGTGAGAAATACGGACGACCGTCGCATAGACTCGGCCGGCGATGAGCGTCGAGGCGGTGCGCACACCGGAGGAGGCACTCGAGGGGCTGCCGGACTTCCCGTTCGAGTCGAGCTACCGCGAGATCGACGGCCTGCGCTTGGCCTTCCTCGACGAAGGGGAGGGCAAGCCGGTCGTCTTCTTCCACGGCGAGCCGACCTGGTCGTTCCTGTGGCGCAAGGTGATCCCGCCGGTCCGCGACGCCGGCTACCGCTGCATAGCTCCCGACTACGCCGGCTTCGGCCGCTCCGACAAGCCGACCGACCTCGACTGGTACACCTACGACCGCCACGTCGAGCTGATGGGGAAGCTGCTGGAGGAGCTGGACGTGCGGGACGCGACTGCCGTCGTCCACGACTGGGGCGGGCCGATCGGCCTGCGGCTGGCTGTCGAGCATCCCGATCGCTTTTCCCGGATCGTGATCATGGACACGGGCCCCTTCACCGGCCACCAGCGGATGAGCGACGCCTGGCTCGCGTTCCGCGATTTCGTTCGCAACAACGAGGACGTGCCGGTCGGGGTGCTGGTCCGCGGCGGCTGCAAGAACGACCCGGGCGACGAGGTGATCGCCGCCTACGAGGCCCCGTACCCCAACGCCGCGTCGAAGGCCGGCGCCCGCGCCTTCCCGCTGATCCTGCCGACCGAGCCCGATGCGCCCGGGGCCGCCGAGGGCAAAGGCGTCGCCGACGCCCTGCGGGACGACGAGAGGCCGGCCCTCGTCCTCTGGGCGGACTCCGACCCCGTCCTGCCCTTCTCGGTCGGCGAGCGGGTCTCCGAGCAGCTCAACTTCGCGCCGCCGCGCAAGATCGCCGGCGCCGGGCACTTCCTCCAGGAGGACGCCGGCGAGGAGATCGGCCGCGTCATCGCGGATTGGCTGAGCGGCGACTGAGCGCGACGGCGCTCGTCATCTCCCGGTGTGAGCGGTCCCTGAGCAGCTGAACGCGCCGCGGCGCGGCGTCGTCCTCGACCCAGGTGACCGTGCCCGGCCAGTAGGGGCTGGGAGGCGTTCCGGGATGGTGGAAGGCGGTTGCGAAGACCCAGCTCCCGGTGTTGTGGAGGCGGCCGCCGCCGGGCAGCGGCCAGTCGCTTTCGCCCTCTCCCGGGCCGCCACGGTGGGTGTGGCCGGTGATCACGTGGGCGGAGTCGACGCCGAGTCGCACCGCCATCTCGGCGGCCGCGGCGAGGCCGCTGTGGAGGATCGCCGCCGTGGAGAGGTCGGAGTCGAAATCCGCGCGGAGCAGGCGGTTGAGAGCCCAGATGGCGGGCGGCACCGCTGCTCGCAAGGCTCTGCCGGCGACCCGGTAACGCAGTCCGCCGTTCCTCAGATTTCCCGAGGCGAGCGTCCAAGCAGTCTCGGAAGGCCGGTCGAGGGCGCCGGCCAGGCGCGCTGCGGTGCGCGACTGGGCCCGACCGTAGGCGAGGCCGTAGATCGGGCGAAGGACCCGCTCGTAATCGGCGGGGGCGGCGGGGCTGGGCAGCGGGCGTGAGCGCATCGCCGCCGCCGCGGCGACGCACTCGGCGCGGGGCAGGGAGAGGTGGCAGTCCATGTAGTGGCCGTGGGTGGCGTAGACGTCGTCGCGCAGCCAGATGCCCGGATAGGCCAGCTCGAGCCGCCCGCCGCCGAGCCAGCGGTCGATCTGGGCGCCCGGGCCGGGGGCCGGGTCGAAGCGCTGGTCCAGGCCCAACCCCCCACCCGAAAGCGAGAGGTCGTCGAGCAGCGGCTCGGCGAAGCGGTGGTCGTGGTTGCCGGGGACGAGGACGATCTCCCCGCTCAGGGCTTCGCCGAGATCCTCGAAGAAGGGGCGTGCCGCCTCCAGCGCCTCGCCGAGCGGCTGCTCGCGCAGCTCGACCGCGTCGCCGAGCAGGACGACGCGGTCGGCGCCGGCGATCTCCTCCAGCAGCACCTGGCGGATTCCAGGGTCGCGGGCGACGTCCTCGCCGGAGACGCTGCCGAGGTGGAGGTCGGAGACGATCGCCGTCCGCATCGCCTCAACCTAAAGGGGGAGCGGCGATCCTGCCTGGCTGTCTGGCCAGCCTGACTAGAATCGGTTGTGATGGCCGGCTTCACCGAAGAGCGGCTCGCGCCCGCCAACGGGATCGAGATCGCCTACCAGGAGATGGGCGACCGCGACGCTCCGGCAATGGTCCTGATCATGGGCCTCGGCACCCAGATGATCGCTTGGGACGAGGGGCTCTGCGAGATGCTGGCGGGCCGCGGCTTTCGCGTGATCCGCCTCGACAACCGCGACATCGGGCATTCGACGATCGTCGAAGCGGGCGGAGTCCCCAATCGCCTCGACCTGATTCTGGGTCGTCGCGCGGCCGCGGCCTACCTGCTCGGGGACATGGCCGCCGACACCGCCGGCTTGATGGACCACCTCGGCATCGAGGCCGCTCATGTGGTCGGCGTCTCGATGGGCGGGATGATCGCCCAGACGATGGCGATCGAGCACCCCGAGCGGGTGCTCTCCCTAACCTCGATGATGTCGACCACCGGCCGTCGCTGGATGGAGTTCCCAACCTGGCGCGCCTTCGCGATCCTGATGACGCCCGCGCGGAGAGGGCGGGACGCCTACATCGAGCAGGCGGTGAAGACGTTCAGGGTGATCGGCTCCCCCGGCTATCCGATGGACGAGGAGCGCCTCCGCGAGGTGGTCGCCCGATCCTACGACCGCGGGCACCGGCCTTCGGGCATGCTGCGCCAGTTGCACGCGGTCACCGCGTCGGGAGACCGCTCCGAAGCCCTGCGCCGCGTCACCGCCCCGACCCTGGTCATCCACGGCCGCAAGGACCCCCTGGCCCGGCCGGTCGGCGGCCGCGCCACCGCCAAGGCGATCCCGGGAGCGCGCCTCCGCCTGATCGAGGGCATGGGCCACGACCTCCCCCGTCGAGCTGTGGCCGACCTTCGTCGAGGAGATCACCTCCAATGCCGCCAGGGCGGATCAGGCGGCCCCGGCGCGTCAGGCCGCCTGAACAGCTCAGCGCTTCGGCCCCACGAACTCATCGAGCTTCGCCACGTCGGCCTTGCGGGAGACATAAACGGACTTCGGTGGAGCGACAGTCCAATGCAGGTCAAGCTGGTCGCACGTGTCGCAGAAGATTCGCTTGATGTCGTCGGAGAGGTTGGTGAACACGTATCGAGGACATCGCCAGCCGTAACTGCCGGTGTTGATGAATCGACACCCGTCGGAATGGATCAGCCCACGGAGGAGAAGACCGGGGGCCAGATCGACCAGGCTCTGCTGCCAGTCAGCGAGGACAATCTTGCGCTCATGCTTCTTTCCTGGGCCATGTTGAGGGAGGAGGCATGGCCATGACTTCGAGTAGGCGTGGACTTCGACATAGTTCTTCGGCGTCAGCTGCTGATGCACCCTGTTCCAAGGCACGACTGCCTGCATCGCAGCCGCGCATTCATCGACTATGCCTTGATATTTCACGTCGAGAGCGATCCGAAGGCGGAACACCTTTCGCCGATGCTCGGAGATACAGCCGTCGCCCAGGTAGAGGCCGAGTAGGTAGACGTATGCGGTTGAAAGATGATCGAACCGATGTCTGCCCGAACCGCACCGAGGGCAGCAGAGCCCAGGTTCTGTCGGCCGCCCGTAGAGCAGGGGCTTGCCGCGGAACGAGCGGGGGAGCTTCCCTGCACGCCACTCCCTCACGGTGGGACGAGGCACTCCCGTTCGCCTCGAAATCTCGCAGTTGTTCAAGCCGGTGTCGGCGAGGCGCAGCGCCTCAGTCACGGTTTCCCGGCTATGCACGGCGACCTGCTCTATGCGGCTGAGAGGATTCGAACCTCCACGCTCTTTCGAGCAATACGACCTGAACGTATCGTGTCTGCCAGTTCCACCACAGCCGCAGACTCAACCAATTTACCTTCTGGCGCAAAGGACAGGCTGTCTGCTCGAAGACGAACACATGTTCGATTCTAAGTCTTGGAGTGGACGGAATCGTCGCTCCAAGACTGGCGGACCGCCAGCCCGTGTCCCCCGCTAGAATCGCGCCCACACGCCGCTATCGTCTAGGGGACTAGGACGCCGGATTCTCAGTCCGGAAACCGGGGTTCGAATCCCCGTAGCGGTGCTGCAGTTTGCCCCTCGACTCTGCTCTCCCCGTACGAAGCGCTGAGGTCACTTCGGTTGGCGGGGTCGTCGGTTTCACCCATGATGCTTTTTGCCGGTCCGGACGATCCGCACTTTCGCGGTCTGGACGCCTGAAACACCGGTGAGGCTCACGCTCAGGGTCGCGCGCACCACGCGGCGCCCTCGCGCAATCCGTCGCCCGGCACGAGTGAGTTTGGCCTTAACCGTCTCCGTCTTGGCGCCGTCGATCCCGAAGGACTGGCGGGCGAGCAGGAGATGCCCCTGGGCGCTCGCCTTGGCGCCACGGTGCGCAGCGGTCAGGCTCAGGCTGCCGTCGCAAGAGGGTCCAGGGGCGCAGCGGAGCGGCACGGACACTTTGGCGCCCTTGAGCTTGAGGCGTTTGGGGAGACGCAGAAGTCGCGGCTGCGGCGCGAGGGAGGAGCAGGAAGCTCGGCGGCTCCGGAGTCGCACGCCGGCCCCTGGGGCCGCGCGACCCCGCGTGCGTCCGTGGGTGGGCATGGGCCGACGGCGTGGTCGACGGCCGGGCTGCCGGGCAGCGGCTCGCGCACCGGGACCCCGCTCGTGCTCAGCGGCCCGAGACCGGGATCGGCCGGATTGAGGTCGGTCGGCTGGGTGAAGCCGCAGGCTGCAGGACCGACGTTGCCGCCGTCGCTCGCCGGGCCCGGGGAACTGCAGTCCGCTCCGCTTGGGGCGACGTTCGCGGTCACGATCGAGGAGCGGAGCCGGGCGAGGCTCAGGTCCGCGCCCAGCCCGCCGCCGAATTCATTCGCTTCGTTGTTCACGATCGTCACGTTCACGAAGTTCGTGGCGATTGCGTTGTTGAAGTAGACGCCACCGCCACCCTTGTTTGCGAGATTTTCGGCGATCGTGACGTTCGTCAGGTCGGCCGAGGTGCTTGCGTCGGTCAGGAGGATGCCTCCGCCGTAACCAGAGCCTTCGGCCCTGTTGCCGAGGATCGCAGAATCGCGCATAGTCAACCTGCCCCCGGCTTTCAAAATGCCTCCGCCGTAACCCAGTGCCGTGCCCACTACGACGTTGTCCCGGACGATCACTCTTTCGAGCGACAGTTCTCCGCTGCCCATCGCGCGAATGCCGCCACCCCCTTCGTCAAGTGGGGGATGGCCGCCCGTCACGGTGAGGTCGCGCAATTGCAGATCGACGCCAGGGCCAATGACGTCGAACACGCGTGTTGCGATCGTGCTCTTCACCGTGGCATCAACCCCCTGACCCCGGATCGTGAGGTCGCCGGTCACGTCGAGGTCGCCCGATTCGCCCGAGTTGTCTGCCCCGGCAGGGGAGAGTTCGAGCTGCAGCACGCCCGCCGGCAGGACGACTTCGTCGGCGGTGGCGTCCGCATCGGCCGCCTGGACGGCCTCGCGCAGGGAGCAGTCCGCGTTGCAGGCGCCGTCGAAGCTGTCGCTCGCCTTGGTGACGACGAAGGTCGCCGCATGCGCTGGGGTCGCGATCACAAGCAGCGAGATGATTGGGACGACAAAGCGCGCCTTCATGCCCGAAAAGATCCTATCGGCCGGTCCCCCACGTGCTCCCGCTACGCCGTGCTGCAGCCGGGCGGGCCGTGCGCTTCTGCTGGATTACCTAAGGTCGCGAGCCCCGACTCAGGAATCGTGTCCCGAAATATGTCCCCAATTCCACCGATCTAGATCTAACTCAGCCGAACTCCTTGGACTCAGCCGGAAACAATCGACGACAAATGGCTTCCCAGAGCCAATTCTCAGTCCGGAAACCGGGGTTCGAATCCCCGTAGCGGTATCAGCGGAGAACTCGCCACCTGCGGGGTTTTCGCCACCGGCATGGACTGATCCAAAAGAATATGAGTGCTTCTCGTTCAGTTCACGAGCGTGGCGCCGATGCGGGCTTGGCTGTCCCGGAGCCGGTAAGCGTGGACGACGATGAGCCCATCAACACCTGTCGGGCCGGGGTGAATTGGAAGGCCTTGCTGCGTGAGGTCTTTGCCCATCCAGCCCAGGTCGTAGCTGGTTCGCCCTTCGTCATAGCTTGGCGTGAGACCGAGTGCCTCCGGCGTCGGCTCAAGGTCCACGCAGTCCCGCATAGTGGCGTCTGTCACCTCCACCTTGCGCGGCCCGAAAGCAATGCCGTAGACGTAGCAAACGCGCAGTGGGCGCGACCCGCTTGCCGGGCGAAGGAGCGGCTGTTGCAGCACCGGGTAGCTATCCAGGCGGTAGTACGGCAGGGAGTTGACGTAGAGGGAGGGCAGCACGGGCGTCACAAGCAGGCCTGCATACGCGGCCCAGCCGAGTGTGGGCCGCTGCCTGAAGCGCAGGAAGGTCCCCAGCATGACCAAGGCTGTCGGGACAAGGAGCAGGGCCAGCCCGCCCATCGCTGCCGGCGAGTTGCCGTCGCTGCAGAACTGTCGTCGAGGTGACCAGGGCCATGATGGGGGTGGCGCTGGGTTGGGGTTCTCAGCCAGGCACTCACCGAAGGCGGTGAGCCAGAAAGCGACAAGCGCGACCCCGGTGATCACGCCGGCAGCGATGCCCGCCAAGATTGCCGTCCGGCGCGGTACGCCTGCTGCGCGAAGGCCTCCGCCCGTGACGAGCGCACTGACCGGCACGGCGAGGAGCCAGAGGCCCCAGCTCACCGCCTGCCCCTTTCCATGGATGTCTCCATTTGGCCATTGTCAGTGCGCGGCATCGCACGTTTCTATCGGCGGGCATCTCTGGGCGCCTGAGTGGCAGATGTGATTCTGCTCGCTGCCATTGAGCGTGTCCCGAAATATGTCCCCGACTCCACCGAACTAGACCGAACGGGTCGAACTTCTTGGACGCAGCAGGCACAAATCGCCAGCAAATGGCTTTCGAGAGCCAATTCTCAGTCCGGAAACCGGGGTTCGAATCCCCGTAGCGGTGCTTTGCGACTCGTATCCGCAGGCGCTAGGGTGGCCAGGGAACAATCGATCGGGAGAGGCCGCTGATGCGACGAGTGAAGAAGCTGCTGGGATTGGGAGTCGCCGGGCTCCTCGTCATGGGACTTATCGCCGCCCCGGGTGCGTCGTCGGCGCCGCACGCGGCGAGCGCATCGGCCTGCGCGAGCGCCAAGAACATCGAGGCGATCGTCGATGACTCCGGCTCGATGTCGATCACCGACGAAAATCGCCTCCGAGTGCAGGCGATGAACTTGCTGATCGACACGCTCCCGCCGAAGACGCAGCTCGGCGCGGTCGAGTTCGGCTCCGCGCTCTTCTCACAGCCCGGCGCCGACACCGTGTTTCCGCCCGGGGCCGTGGGGCCGAACGCGAGCGCCATGCGGAGCGCGCTCGACAATGCGATCCACGCCGACAACGGCGCCACCGACTACAACGCCGCCTTCGCCAAGTCGGACGCCGACAACCCCGGCGCCGACGCGCGGATCTTCCTCACCGACGGCGGACACGACATCGGCACCTACAACGACGCGCACCTGGTCCACAAAGTGCCGACCTACGTGGTCGGCTTCGGCACCGGGATCTCCTCGAGCGAGGATCAGCAGCGGCTCCAAAAAATCGCCGGCGACACCGGCGGCAGATACTTCCCGCTGAATGACGCGAGCCAGCTGCAATCGGTGATGAACAGCATCGGCGCTGCGCTCACCTGCCAGACCCCGCCGCGCCAGTTCACCGACACGCTCAGCCAGGGCCAGAGCAAAACTCACAGCATCGCGGTCGGCGCCGCCACCAAGACGCTCCAGATCGCCCTGACCTGGGCCAGCCCACTGGACAAATTCAAGCTCTCCGGGCTGAGGCTGATCGGCCACAACGGCGTCCTCGCCGTCGCCTCGCGCAGGCGTCCGCCGGCCAAACTGAAAGTGACGAAAACGACCAGCTCCACCTTCACGATCTTCAAAGTCTCGAAGCTGAGAAAGGGAACGCTCCGCTTCAAAGTGAAAGCGGTGAAGGTCGGCTCCGGTTCCCCGAAAGCGACTCTGACCACCCAGGTCGGCCAGAGCAGGCACAGATAGCGAGCGACGGCGCGGACCCGCCGCCGCTCGCCGCACCGCGCCCGCGTATTTAGCCCGCATGCGTTCGGTGGTTTACCCGGATGATCGGGTGGGCCGGGTGACGCATGATTTCGCCTGGGGATTCGGACACTTCGATGAGCACACCACAGGCAGTCCCACACAAGGCCCTCCGACGGGTCACCATCGTCCCTGTTCGGCGCTGGGCGGAACGTCGCTCCATCGTGCTGAGCGTGGCGGCGGTCGCCTTCGTGGTCGTTTTCGTCCTGCTGCTGCGGAGCGGCGACTCCGGCGAGGCGATCGGCCTGCTGTTCGTCGTGCCGGTCGCGCTTGTCGCTCTTGACCTGGGACTGGCCGCCGGGCTGGGCGCCGCCGCGCTGGCGCTTGCGCTGTTTGCGATCTGGATGGTCACGCAGGATCCGGACTTCGACACGCTGAGTGACCCCGGTCCCGACGCGCTTGGATTCGCGACCCAGGCGCTGGCGATGGTCTGCGTCGGCGGGTTCGCAGGCCGCTTCAGCGATCGCATGCGGTTGGGCCTGGAACGCCAGGAGGGCCTCCTGGACTCGGGGCTCGACTTGGCGCGGCTCGGGGACCTCGAGCCGCTGCCCGCCACGCTGGCCGAGCAGGCGCAACAGCTCGTGGGAGCGGTGGGGGTGCGGGTGACGCTGGTCGACGTCCCGACGGTCGAAAGGGGAGACCTGTCCGGTGGGGCGCTCGCCATCCCGATCGCCTCGCGCGGCATCGAGTTCGGCACCCTCGAGGCGAGCGCCGGCTCCGGTCGTCGCTTCAACCCCGAAGAGAGACTGATCCTGAGGATGCTGGCGCTGCAGGCGGCGGTCGCCGCCCACAACCAGCGCCTGCTCGCCGGAGAGCGCGAGCGTGTCGCCTTGCACTCCGAGCTGGAGCGAACGCGCCGCAGCCTCTCGGACCAGCTCCGCAACGCCGGCCACATCCTCGACCGGCACGAGGAGGAACGGCGGGAGGTCGGGCGCCAGCTCCACGAGCAGGTGGCGCAAACGGTGGCGGCCGCGTTGATCGCGCTCAACCTGCTCGAGAACGACGTCGAGGATACGGCCGTCGATCCCTCGCAGATCGATGCGGCGCGACTCTGCATGCACGACTGCCTCCTCCATCTGCGCGAGCTCGCGGGCACCTTGCGGCCCGCCGTGCTGGACGAACTCGGGTTGGTGCCGGCGCTGGAGCGCATCTGCGTGGAGGAGGGAGGCCGCACCTTGCGGGCGATCGCCCTCGATGTCGATCCCGGCGTCGAGGGGCTGCCGGCGGGGATCGAGACCTCCGCCTACCGCATCGTCGAAGAAGCGCTCAAGTCCGTGGACGGGATCACCGACGTCAGCGCGAGCATCGACGAGCCGGACGACTGCCTGCGGATCGAGATCGCCTCCAGCTCGAATGGCCTGGACGAGCACCGGATGCAGGAGCGGCTCGGGACGATGCGCGCGCGTCTCGAGCTGCTGGGCGGCGCTCTGCGGCTGAGCCCGCGAGTTCGCGGGGGCGTCACCGTCGTCGGCGAGATCCCCTTGCAACGCTGAAAGCCCGGATCGGCGAGACTTCGGCGCATGGAGGACATGGCGCTCTTCTTCCACCTGCTCGGCGCGTTGCTGTTCGTCGCCGGCATCGTCCTTGCCGGCGTTGCCTTCGAGGCGGCTCGCCGGCGGGAGCGGCCGGCGGAGATCGCGCTTCTTCTGGGCCTGACGCGGTTCGGGGTCCTGCTGGTCGTCTTGGGCGGCCTGCTGCTGCTCGGCTGCGGGCTGTGGCTGGTCAACCTCGAAGACGTCGGCTATGGCGCCGGCTGGATCAATGCGGCGATCGCCCTCTTCGCGCTGTCGCTCGTGCTCGGCGGTCTCGGCGGGCAGCGCCCGAAACAGGCCCGCGAACTGGCGACGCGGCTGACGAGTGAAGGCGGGCGGGCCGGGGCTGAGCTCCGTGCCCTCCTCGACGACCCGCTTTCCCGGGCCGCGAACTACGCCTCCGCCGCACTGGTGCTGGCGATCCTCGCCCTGATGGTCTTCAAGCCGTAGGGTTCGCTTCGTCATGGGGGAGGGGGAGGCAGAACGATTCGCGACCGGGCGACGCCGTGCGCCGGGTTCGCCGGCTCATAGACGTCACCGCGGTCGTGGCGTTCCTGCTGGTCGTGGTGGGCGGCGTGGTCCGGGTCAGCGACGCCGGCCTGGGCTGCGGGCCGGCCGGCAGCGGCCTCCGCGGCTGGCCGCTGTGCAACGGCAGGCTGGTGCCGATCGCCCACGCGCACTCGGTCATCGAGTACACGCACCGCGCTCTGGCGGCCATGCTGGTGCTGCTGGTGCTGGCGATCCTCTGGGAGGCCCTCCGCCGCTTCCGCGGCGAGCGGCTGTTCGTGGCCGGGGCGATCGCCGCGGCGTCTCTCGTCCTCGTGCAGGCGGTGCTCGGCGCCCTCACGGTCGAGCATGGCCTCAGCTCCGCGCTCGTGGCCGCGCATCTGGGAACGGCGATGCTGCTGCTCGGCGTGCTGATCGGCCTCTCCGCGGCGACGCGACCGCGGCGCCCGGCTTCCTCCCCGGCGCTGCGCACGGTCGCGGCGCTGGCCTGCGCGCTCCTCCTGGCCACGATCGTGGCCGGGGGCGTGATCGCCGGCACGGAGCGGCACGGAACCCCGGGCGGCGAGGTTTCCGAAGGCGCGCACCTCGCCTGTGGCAAGGAGTTCCCGACCTGCAACGGCTCCTTCCTGCCCTTTGGCGGCGGCGAGATGGTCGACATCCAGCTTGCGCACCGCCTGGCGATGTTCCTGGCGGTGGCGGCGATCGCCGCGCTGGCGCTCCTGCTGCATCGGCGGCGGGCGGCGGGCCGCCTGCCGCTCGCGATCGGCGCGGCACTCGCTGCCCAGGTCCTGCTCGGCGCGATGAACGTCTGGCTCGGAGAGCACGCCTGGCTGGTCGTGGCGCACCTCGCGGTTGCGACGCTGCTCTGGATGCTGGTCGCGGCTGCGACGGCGTCGATCGCATTGGCGACGCCTCGCGCCGTGCGCGCCGGTTAGGCGACCTCCGCCAGCACCCTCTCCCGCGTCGCCAGCACCCGCTCGGCGACCTCGGGGGGTTGGCGACTCGACCACGTCGCAGACGGCGTCGCAGCCCACGATGGAAGCGCGCGCCGCCCGCGACGAGCCGGCAGGCCTCCGCCGCTTCGGACTCGTCTATCGGGCCGGGCTCGGCGAGCGCCTCGATCCGGTTCAGCGCCGCGACCGTCTCGTCCTGGTCGGCGTAGAGGCTCTCGACGCGGTCGGGCCCGAGGACGCCGGCGAGCTGCGGGAAGAGCGCCCGCTGCTCGTAGCGGAAGTGCGGCACGGCGACCGCCCGCAGCTCGCGAACGAGCCGCACGATCCGGTCGGTGTCCCGGAGCTCGCTGGCGATCTCGAGCTCGGCCAGGAGGTCGAGCATCCGGCGGTGCTCCGAGTGGGCCACGGCCTCGAACTCCTCGATCGCGGAGGCTCGCCTGCGCCTCGGCCTGTCGCGGAGGCGACGCGGCACGCTGCGAGCGGCGCTGGCGCCCCGCCGTGGTCGATGTGGGGCAGTCTGCGGTCGAGCCAGGCGGGAAGCCACCATGCCTTCGGTCCCAGCACGCGCATGATCGCCGGCAGCAGCACCACCCGGATCACGGTCGCGTCGAGCACCACCGCGAAGGTGAGCCCGGCGCCGAACTGCTGCAGGGAGGCGATGTCGGTCGTCGCGAAGGCGAGGAAGACGGAGCTCATGATCACCGCCGCCCCGGTGATCACGCCGGCGGTGTGCTTCAGGCCGTCTTCGATCGCGTAGATGTGGTCGTGTTTCTCCAGCCAGGCCTCCCGCATGCGGGTGAGCAGGAACACCTCGTAGTCGATCGAGAGGACGAACATGATCGTCAGCACCCCGGCGGCCGAGATCGCGTCGATGTAGCGGGGCCCCACCAGCAGGTCGAGGCCGAAGAAGAGCTGGAGGGCGCCGAACGCCGCCGCGATCGTCAGCAGGTTGAGGGCGACGGCGACGATCGGCAGCAGCAGCGAGCGCACCACCATGATCAGCATCAGGATGGACACCAGCGAGAGGGAGATGACCAGCCAGGGGATACGGGTCATGGTGGCGTCGGTGTAGTCGGCGAGGGCCTGCGCGCCCTCGCCGACCGCCACGGAGGTGTCGCTGGCGCGGGCGAGCGCCGGCAGCTCGTTCTGCAGCCGTCGGGTGAGGCGCACGGTCTGCGGCGCGCTGGGGCCGGACTTCGGCACGATCATCATGCGCACCGTCTGGCCGCCGCCGTCGACGTTGACGACCTGCGCGATCTGTTCGCGGGTCGCCGGCACGGTCCCGTCGAGGGCGGTCAACAGCAGGTAGCCGGAGTCGATCGCCCGCGGCGAGCGGGCTTGCAGCTGCTGGTAGCCGCGTCCGTAGCCGTGCAGCACCATCGCGTAGTGGCTCAGCGGCCCCTGCGGCCTGGCGAGCCCGGCGGACAGCTTGTCCGTCTTCCCCTGCCCGCTCTGCAGCCCGCCGGAGAGACGATCGGCGCCGGAGGCGATCGCGCCCAGCCCATCGGCGAGGCGCGCGCCGCCGCCCCGCGCGCTGTCGAGGCCACGGTCGAGGCTGTGGCCGCCGCGCGCGAGCCGGCGCAGCGCCTGGCGCAGGGAGCGGCTGCCGCGCTCCGCCGCGCGCGAGCCGGCCGCCACCTGGTTGGCGCCGATCCGCAGCCGGTGGACGCCGTTGGCGAGCTGGTCGAGCTGATCCGGGAGGGAGGTCAGCGAGTCGACCGACCCGGCGAGCTGCTCCTCGATGTCGACGAGCGCCCCGGCCAGCGACTGGGGGACCCCGGCGGGCAGCGCCGGATCGCCTGCCACGGGGGCGGCGCCGGCCGGAACGCCGACCAGCGCCGATGCTTCCCCGATCGCCTTGACCAGCTCGGCATAGCGCGGGTCGCTTTTTCCCACGGTCATGCCGTTGAGCTCCTGGAGAGCGCTGTCGAGGCGGTCCGCGGCCATCTCGGTGGGCACCCGCAGCGACCTGAGCCAGGTGGACCAGGCGCGCAGCCGGGCCGAGACATCGCGCAGCTGCCCCATCGAGCCACGCAGCGTGTCGTCGAGCCTGCGGAGGCCGCGCGCGAGGCGCGCGGCGCCCCCGCTGAGGCGGCGCTGGCCGCTGACCAGGCGGTCGGCTCCGCTCAGGGCGCGATCGAGGCCCGCCGAGAGCCGGTGCGCGCCCGAGCTGGCCTCGCCGAGCCCGACCTCCAGGCGCGTTGCGCCGGTCTGCGCCTCACGTGTCCTGCTCGCGATCGTCGCCGCGCCGTCCGCCGCCGAGCCCAGCCCGGAGCGGAGCTGCGACACGCCGTCGCTTGCGCGCCGCAGCCCGGAGCGCAGGGCGGCGATGCCGCGCTGGGCGTTCGCGAGCCGGCCCGGCACCGTCGGGTAGGCCTTGCGCGCCGTGTTCAGCGGCCCTTGCGCTTCCTGCAGCGATGCGGGCCCGATCACCGCCGCGACGCCGGGTTGGTGGGCGAGGCGATCCTGCCAGCGCGAGATCGCCTCCAGCCTCCCGGGTGCGGAGATCACGCCTTTGCGCGCCGTGGCGACGACGGCGATCGGCGCGGCCCAGCCCGGGCCGATCACCCGTCGCATCGCCTCGAACCCCTGGCGGGTGGGATCGGAAGGGGGGAGCTGGCGGGGGTCGGGAGGGCCGATCGAGAGCGCGCCCGCCGGCGCCGCGATGGCGAGCATCGGAAGCAGGATCAGCGGGATCGCGATCCAGGGCCGGGCGATCAGCCGCCCGGCCATGTCGAGCATGCCGCCCCCGCGGCCCGGGCTGGGCACTCGCCAGCGGTCGAGGTGCGCCGACAGCACGCGCAGCAGCGCCGGCATCAGGGAGATGGCCAGCATGACGCTGAGCAGGGCGGAGACCATGACGCCGGCGGCCACCGAGCCGAGCAGGTTGCCCGGAGCGACGAACGCGGCGGTCAGCATGGCCATCGCCAGGGTGACGCCGGCGAAGACGATGGTTCGTCCCGCGGCATGCGCCGCGGTCGCGATGGCGTCGTCGACGCTGGCCCCCGCGTCGCGCTCCTGGCGGAAGCGGGAGACCATCAGCAGCGCGTAGTCGACTCCCAGCGCCAGCCCCATCATCGAGGCCATCGCGACGGCGAGCGAGTTGATCGGCATCACGTAGCTGCTCAGCAGCAGCAGGCCGCGCCCGGCGAGCACGGTGGCGGCTCCCATCAGCAGCGGGACCGCGGCCGCCACGGGCGTGCGGAAGACGAGCAGGAGGACGATCATCAGGATCGGCACGACCAGCAGCTCGGCGTGGTGGGTGGCCTCGAGCGCGTTCTTCTGGAGGGCTGTGGCGATCGCGGCGACCCCTCCCAGGTGGGCGCGGAGCGGCGGCCGCACGTTCCGATCGACGACCCGCTGCGCGTCGGGCACGACCACGCTCATCGCTACCGACGTCGGGCCGCTCGAAGCCGGCGACGATCAGCGCCGCGTTGGGTCGTGGCCGCAGGAGGCCCTGCGTCGTGCCGGAGTCCCACGGCGACATCACCTGCACCCCGCCCTCGCGGCGGAGCGCCGCGGCCAGGCGCGGCCCCTGCCGGTCGATCGCCGCGGCCGGGCCCTGGAGCAGGACCGTGACCGGCACCGAGTTGCCGAACTGGCTCTCCAGCATCGCCTGGGCGCGGGCGGACGGGGTTCCGGGCACGAGCAGCGAGGTGGGTGCGAGCCGGTCGACTATCCCCTTGCCGAGCAGCGCCAGCGCCGCCACGACCAGCACCCACGCGCCCAGCACGAGCCAGGGATGGGTGGCTGTGCGGCGCGGGCGGGTCACAGCGGCCTCGCCCGCTCTATCGCTTCAGGGCCCTGGGCCCCCGGGCGCGCATTCGCCGAACCTCGCTCGCGAGGCGACTGGCGCGCCGCTTCGCGCGGATCAGCTCCCGGGTGAGGCGCTTGACGCCGGAGGAGAGCTGGCCGGCGTCACCGGCGGCCCCGTCCAGCCGCGCGGCGTCCCCCGCGAGCTCGCGCTCGAGACCGAGGTAGTCGGGATTGATCGTCGTTTCGGTCAGCGGGTCCTGGCCGCTGACCGCGACGTAGGCGCGGCCGGCGGCGACCAGCGCCGGCAGGTAGTGGGGGTCGAGGGTGAGGGAGGTCATCTGCCGGAGCTCGTCGAGGGCGATTTTCACCTGGGCTTGGGTGGTGCTCGCGGGATCGCGCAGCGCGTCCAGCCGGTCGGCGTCGCCGGGCAGGTCACGCGCCAGGCGCAGCGCGGGCGGGCGCAGCTGACGGTTGGCCAGCTCCGTCATCTGGGCGAGGGCGGACTGGAGCCGCCCCGTCTCGGCGGTGCCGGCGGGCATCGCCGAGACGGCGATCGCCGGGCCCAGCAGCAGGGCGAAGGCGAGCCCGCAGAGGGCGAGGCGCGCCTGGCGGGCGCCGGCCGGCCGGCCATTGGAGTCGCTGGTCGCTTGACGAAGATCGCTACCCATCGTGCCTCCCGAGGTATACATACGTTCGTATAGATCTATACGGGTGTAAAGTACCCCACAGCGATGCCGGACAAGAGTGACGGGGGTCACAGAGAGCGCCTCCTCGAGGCGGCGATTGTCTGCCTCCAGGAGAAGGGCTACGCGAGGACCACGTCCCGCGATCTCGTCGCGGCCTCGGGCACCAACCTCGCCTCGATCGGCTACCACTTCGATTCCAAGGAGCGCCTCCTCAACATCGCCGTCGCCGAGGCGTTCCAGCGCTGGTTGAAGCCGCTGGTCGCGCTGGCTGCGGAGCCCGGCCCGGCGACGCCGCTGGAGCGCCTGGAGCGCAGCGTGGCGGGAGTGATGGACTCGCTCGAGGAGAACCGCGCGCTGGTCGCCGCCTGCCTGGAGGCCTGGGCGCAGATGTCCCGCTCGGAGGACCTGCGCGCCGAGCTGGCGGCGAGCTATGACGATTTCCACGGGGTGATCGCCGCGACGACCCGGGATGCCTTCGCCGAGATCGGGGCGACGGACATCGACGCGGACGCCCTGGCGGCGCTGATCATCGCCCTCTTCGACGGTCTCCTGGTCCAGTGGCAGCTCGACCCCGAGCGCACGCCGAGCGCCGAGCGGCTGACCGCCGCGGCGCAGGGCGCCCTGGTGGCTCTGGCGGCGCTGGGAGGACGCCAAACGTGCTGAGCGTCAGCCGGCTGCTGAACGGTCAGGTCGGCCCACAGGATGCGCTTCGGTACGGGCGCCACAGCGGCGCCGGGCCCGCCCACCTGCTCCACTACTCGCGCGACAAGACACCGATCGCGGTCTGGAGCGTCACCCGCCGCTGCAACCTGCACTGCGGTCACTGCTATGCGGACTCGCACAATCGCGACTATCCCGGAGAGCTGACCACCCGCGAGGCAACCCGGATGCTCGAGGAGCTTGCCGCGTTCGGGGTGCCGGCGGTGCTGTTCTCCGGTGGCGAGCCGTTGCTGCGCCCGGACGTGCTCGACCTGGCGCGGTTTGCGGGCGAGCTTGGGATGCGGACGGTGCTCTCGACCAACGGGACGCGGATCGACGCCGGCAATGCGGCGGAGATCGGGGCGGCCGGCTTCTCCTACGTCGGGATCAGCCTCGACGGGATCGGGCCGCTGCACAACAAGATGCGCGGCAGCCACGGGGCCTTCGAGGCGGCGCTGGGCGGGATCCGCGCCGCTCGCGACGCCGGGCTGCGGACCGGGATCCGCTTCACGGCGCACGCTCTCAACCGCGCCCAGCTCGGCGCGATCTTCGACCTCGCGGAGGCCGAGCGGGTCAACCGGCTCTGCGTCTACCACCTCGCCTACGCCGGCCGGGGGGATCGGATGCGCAGGTACGACCTCGAGCTGGCCGAGACCCGCGCGGTGGTCGAGGAGGTCTTCGATCGCACCGAGGACTTCGGTCGCCGCGGGGTGGAGATCGAGGTGCTCACGGTCGACAACCCGGTGGACCACGTGCTGCTGCTCGAGCGGGTGCGGCGCACCGATCCGGAGCGTGCCGCCGACGTCGAGACGATGCTGCGCTGGAACGGCGGCAACCAGTCCGGGGTGGCGATCGCCTGCATCGACCCGCAGGGCCTGGTCCACCCGGATCAGTTCTCGTGGCACGTGACGGCCGGCGACGTGCGGCGGACGCCGTTCGCCGAGATCTGGCGGGACGACAACCCGGTCCTCGCCCCCTATCGGCGGCGCCCACGCGATCTCGTCGAAACCTGCGCCCGCTGCCGCTTCGTCGGCATGTGCAACGGCGGGCTGCGGGTACGGGCGGAGTCGGCGAGCGGCGACCCGCGGGCGCGGGACCCGGCCTGCTACCTCACCGACGAGGAGATCGCGGCGTGAAGCTGCTCTAAGCCGTCGCGGGCGTCGAGGCGTTCAGCGCGGCAAGCGCCTGTTCACCCGCGGCCCGTCCCTGCGCGATGCACTGCGGGACGCCCATGCCCCGGTAGGCCGCGCCGGCAAGCACGACACCCGGGAGGTGGCTCAACTCGTCCTCGATGCGAGCGACCCGCTCGAGGTGGCCCGGCTCGTAATGCGGCAGCGCGTTCTCCCAGCGCGTCACCTGCGCACCGATCGGCTCACCGCGCAGGCCCATCGCCTCACGAAGCTCGGTCGACAGCTCGTCCACGAGCGTCGCGTCGTCGAGATGCAGCGCGCGAGCCCCGTTTTGCCGCCCGATCGAGCAGCGCAGCCAGGTCTCCCCGGAGGCGGCGAGGTGCGGCCACTTCGCCGACAGCCAGGTGCAGGCAGTGAGCAGGCGTCGCTCGCCCTGCGGCACGAGGAACCCGGCTCCCAGCAGCGGCTGTGGCAGCGCCGCGGCGGGATAGCGCATCGTCACGACGACGGTCGAGCTGTAGCGGATGGTTCGCAGCAGGGTGGCGGCGGCCGGGCTGGTCCCATCGAGGATTTGCGCCGCCTGGCCGGCCGGCGCGGCGATCACGACTCCGTCGGCGAGCAGCGGTTCGCGGTCCGGGCCGGAGAGCCTGAAGCGGCCGTCGCTGCCGCGATCGAGCTCCGTCACCGCCTCGCCGCAGCGCAGCTCTGCCTCCCCGAGCTGCTCGCGCAACCGCGTGACGATCCGCTCCAGGCCGCCGGGCAGGCTCAGGAACAGCGGCCCGGACGGCGGCGGCGGCTTTGCCGCCAGCAGGCCACGGATCAGGCTGCGGTGGTCGCGCGCGAGCCGTTCGAGCTGGGGCGCGGTGGCGCGCAGGCTGAGCTCGTCGCAGTCGGCCCCGTAGATCGTCCCCAGCAAGGGGTCGACGAGCCTGTCAAGCGCCTCCCTTCCGAGCCGCCCACCAATCAGCTCGCCAACCGCGCGGTCGCCGTCGATTCGGGTGGCCGGCAGGACCAGGTCCAGCGATGCCCGCGCGATGCCCAGTGGCGAGAGGATGCCGGAGCGCAGCAGCGGGGTCACGCCGTCCGGCAGCCCGCCGAGCACGTTGCCCCGCAGCTCGCGCAGCCTGCCGCGTGTCCAGACGCTGGTCGCCAACTGGGAAGGCGGGACCAGCTCGTCCTCGAGGCCCAGCTCGCGACACAGCTCGATCGCCCCGGGCACCCTGGTCAGCAGCGCTTCGGCGCCGACGTCGACCACCGCGCCGGCGATCCGCTCGCTGCGAATCTTGCCCCCCAGGCGCCGATCGGCTTCGAGCAGGGTGACCCGCGCTCTGCCGCTGTTCGCGAGCGTGTGGGCGGCGGTGAGGCCGGAGATCCCTCCCCCGATGACCGCGACATGTGGTTTGCTGCTCACGTCGCCACGCTCAGACGGTCGAGGACGACATCGCAGAGCGCGGCCAGGAACTGGGGGTCGGCGTTCGGCGATTCGGTGTGCCGCCAGGCCAGTCCCACCTCCTCTGCGACCGCTTGGCACTCGACGTCGAGGTCGTAGAGGATCTCGAGGTGGTCGGAGACGAAGCCTGCCGGGCAGACGATCGCGCCGGGGCTGCCCCTCTCCGCGAGCGTCCGGACGACCTCGAGGATGTCGGGGCCGAGCCATGGATCGGGTGTGCGGCCCGCGCTCTGCCAGGCGACCGACCAGCGCTCCACCCCGGCCTTTGCCGCGATCGCCTGCGCGGTCTCTTGGACCTGAGAGGGATAGGGGTCGTCGGCCTCGAGGATGCGGGCCGGGAGGCTGTGGGCGGTGACGAGAAGATCGACCTCGTCGCGCGCATCCACCGGGAACGATTGCAGGCAGGATTGAACGCGTTCGGCGAGGAGAGCGATGTAGGAGGGCTCCAGATGCCAGTGCTCGACGGGGAGGAGGTCAAGCCGGTCGCCTGCCGCGTCCCGGGCGCGAGACATGTACTCGCCGACGCTGAGCGCCGAGTAGTGCGGCGCCAACACCAGCGCGACCGCGCGCTTAACTCCGGCGTCGAGCAGCGCCTCGACCCCGTCCTCGATGAAGGGAGGGGCGTGCTTCATGCCCAGCTCGACCAAAAAGCCCCGCTCGTCCCGGGCCTTCAACAGCTGTTCGAGCCCACTCGCCTGCGCCCGGCAGATCTCCAGCAACGGTGAGGTGCCGCCGATCGCCCGGTAGCGCCCGAGCAGCTCCTCGAGCAGCTCTGGTGAGGGTGGGCGACCGCGCCGGATGTGCGTGTAGTAGGACTCGACGTCCGCGGGGGTCGCGGGCGTCCCGTAGCCCATCAGCAGAACGCCGGTCGGCTCGGTCATCCCGGGGACCCGGCGGGCGCGGGCGCCGCGGGCGGTCGCGAAGCCCCACGTTCGTGCACGTGCTCGACGATGCGGCGCAGCGTGTCCGGCGAAGTCTCGGGGAGCACCCCGTGGCCGAGGTTGAGCACGTGGCCTCTCCCGCCACCGGCGTCGAGCACCGCGTCGACGTGGCGGGCGACGACCTCCCAGGGCGCGAGGCAGACGGCCGGGTCGAGGTTTCCCTGGACCGGGACCTCCTCACCGAGTCGCTGCCTCGCCACTCCCAGCGAGATGTGCCAGTCGACGCCGACGACGTCGGCGCCGGCGGCCGCCATCAGCGGCAGCAGCTCGCTGGTGCCGACCCCGAAGTGGACCCGGGGCACGTTCAGATCGGCGATGCCGCTGAAGATGCGTTGCGCCGCGGGCAGGACGAACTCACGGTAGCTGTCGGGGTTGAGCGCTCCCGCCCAGCTCTCGAACACCTGCACCGCTCGCACCCCCGCCGCGACCTGCGCGCGCAGCGAGGCGACCGCGATGTCGGCGAGGGTCGCGAGCAGGCGGTGCCAGAGCTGCGGCTCGCTGTACATCATCTGGCGGGTGCGGGCATGGGTCTTGGAAGGGCCACCCTCGATCAGGTAGCTGGCGAGCGTGAACGGCCCGCCGGCGAAGCCGATCAGCGGGACGTCGAGCTCCGCGACGGTGAGGCGCACGGCCTCGGCCACGTACGGAGCGTCTGCGTCCGGGTCGAACGGCCGCAGGCGCTCCAGGTCGCCGGAGCTGCGAATCGGGTCGGCGACCACCGGACCGACGCCGGGGACGATCGCGAGGTCGAGGCCGATTGCGACGAGGGGCAGCGTGATGTCGGAGAAGAGGATCGCCGCGTCGACGCCGAGGCGCCGCACGGGCATGAGGGTGACCTCCGCGGCGAGTTCCGGCGTCCGGCAGATCCCAAGCAGGTCCGCACGCTTGCGAACCTCGCGGTACTCGGGAAGGGAGCGGCCGGCCTGACGCATGAACCAGACCGGTACGCGCTCGACGCTCCCACCGCGATACGCACGCAGCAGAAGCGGCTCGGAGTCGGAGTTGGGGGGGGCGGCATCGGGCCCGGTGGCGACCGATCTGGGCACGGCGTGCACACTAGCGGCTGTGCCCCAGGGGCCATCCGGAGCGACTCCTCGCCCCGCGCGTAGTTCACACCAAGACACTTCGTAGCGAGTACGGATCGGTGCGGTCAGAGAACCTCGACGTGCCCGTTCACGGTCCGCCAGGAGTCCCGGGTGATCTTGAGGATCACGGCGGTGATTCCAATGCCGATCAGCGGGTCGGCAACCGAGAGGCCGATCGCCACCATGGCGGCGCTGGCCACGACGGCGAGGCTGACATAGGCGTCGGCGCGGGCGTGGTTGCCATCCGCGATCAACGCCGGGCTGGCCAGGCGCCGCCCGGCGCGGGTGCGAATGCCGGCGGCGAGCCAGTTGCCGGCAAAGCCGATCAGCCCGGCGCCGGCCAGGATGAGCAGATGGCTCGGTGTCTGGGGGTGGATGAGGCGCAGCACGGCCTCGGTCCCCGCGACGCAGGCCGAGACGAAGATCGCGGCGACCACGAAGAGGCCGGCGTAGCGCTCGGCGCGGTGCGAGCGCAGCAGGAAGGCGATACCCAGCGGGAAAGCCGTCGCGGCGTCTCCGAAGTTGTGGATCAGGTCGGCGAGCAGGGCGATGCTGCCGCTGGCGATGAAGATCGCGGTCTGGGCAACCGCCGCTCCCGTGAGCACGACCAGGGAGAGGCCAACCGCGATCAGCCCGGCGCGAGAACGCTTGATGCTTTCGTCGACCAAGCCATGCGAATGGCCGTGGTCCTGATGCGTGTCGGTGGTCAGCTCGGGGCCTCCCATGCCCAGGAACCTGGCCATGCTGAGGCACAATAGGGCAGCCGGGAATATACGTGACGGATGTCACAGTTTCAGGGTGACGCCCCGGCGGCTCTGACCGCCTGACCGCATAAACTCCCTGTGCCGAATGGAATAGCTGTTCCCAGCTAGCATTTCGGGTGCGGATTGCCCACACCAACCGAAGGAGTGCAGGACGTGGACCTTCACCGAAGGTCCGAGAACGGAAGCCCCCCGTGGCACGAGGCAGGAGATCAGGACCGGCACGGGGCCGGTGATCTCCGCCGTCTGAAGGTCGTCGGCGTCGTCCTGCCGGTTCTCTTCATCCTCGCGCTCGAGCTGATCCGCTTCGGCATCATCGAGAGTGGCTTCGCCGACTACAGCCCTCACATCGTCCTTGCTGTGTCGACCGTCGCCGCCGTCGTCGCCTTCTCGTTCGTCATGTTCCACTTCATCGACCGCGCGCATGCCGAGACTGCCCAGGTCGTCACCGACCTCCGGCGAAGGCAGCGAGAGGGCCACGGCTTCTATGACGTGCTGCTCCGGATCTCGAACCAGGACGCTCTTGCGGACATCCTCGTGGCCGTCGCCCGGCACGCCCGTGACCTGCTGGCGAGCGACGACGCGGCCGTGTGCCTCAACGACGCCACGACCCGATCCCTCCAGCTCGACCCGATGTTCTCGGGGGCGGCTTCCCTGCGGGAGGGGGTCTGCATATCGCCCGACGCCGACGGGTCCTTTGGCCCCCACGATCTCAGGGACGTCCGTTCGCTCCAGTCGTCTCCGGAGTTCAGCGAGAGCCTGCAGGTCCAGATCCAGAGCCCAGACAAGGTGTTCGGCGACCTCTGGATCGGTCGCCGCTCGGCGGTCCCCTTCAGCGAGCGCGACCGGCAGTTCCTCGCGACCTTCTCCGACTTTGCCTCGATCGCCGTCACCAGCGCCCGGATGCGCGAGAGCGAACGGCAGGGCGCGATCCTCGCCGAGCGAGAGCGGATTGCTCGTGAGCTGCACGACAGCCTCGCGCAGGTGCTCGGAGCAGTCCATCTCCGGCTGCGTGCGCTCGGCTCGCGCGAGGACATCGAGGTCACGCCGGCAATCGCGCTCGAGCTGACCGAGGTTGCGGACATCTGCGAAGAGGGTTACAGGGACGCCCGCGGGGCTATCCTCGATCTTCACCATTCGAGCCAGGCCGACCACGATCTTCTCGACAGCCTCGGCGCCTACCTGGACAAGTACAGCCACCAGTGCGGGATCGCGATATCGCTGGATACCACCCTGGAGCACGATCTGGCTCTCCCCCCGAGCAGCGAGATCCAGATCATCAGGGTCATCCAGGAGGCTCTCACCAACGTGCGCAAGCACTCCGGGGCGGCGTCGGCAGGCGTCCGGATCACGCAGGCGGACGGCAGGGTCACCTTCGTCATTGAGGACAACGGCCGTGGCTTCGACCAGAGCGACCTGCTGCTCGATCGAGACGGGTTCGGGCTGCATGCGATGCGCCAGCGCATGGAGCTGATCGGCGGCACCCTGTTGACCGACTCCGCGTCTGGCCGGGGGACGCGCGTCGTCGCGACGGTGCCCGACATCCACGCGCGAGCCCCGATCCCCTCGATCTAGATGCCGGAGTCGACTGAGTCGATCCGCATCCTGCTCGCCGACGACACGGCCCTCTTCCGCTCGGCCATCGCGGAGCTCGTCGAGGGGCAGGACGGCCTGACGGTCGTCGGCGAAGCCGAGAACGGCCTGGAGGCGGTCGAGAAGGCGCGCGCGCTGAAGCCGGACGTCGTCGTCATGGACGTCGAGATGCCGGTGATGGACGGAGTCGAGGCGACGCGCCTGATCCGGGAACAGATGCCGGGCGTCAAGGTCGTCATGCTCACGGTGTCCGAGTCGGACGACCATCTGTTCGACGCGATCCGCTTCGGCGCTCAGGGGTACCTGCTGAAGAACCTCCGCCCGGCAGAGTTCTACGACCTGGTCAGGGCGGTGATGCGCAACGAGCCCCCCCTCTCACCGGCCATCGCGGGGCGGCTGCTCGGCCAGATCCGCGACGGGGCCACGCTGCCGATCGTGCCGGCCGCGCCGCCCGAGACGTCCGAGACGCCCGTGCTCACCCGGCGCGAGCTCGAGGTCCTCCAGCTGGTGGCGGACGGCTTGAGCAACAAGGAGATCGCCACCAGCCTCTTCATCACGGAGGGGACGGTGAAGAACCACGTTCACAACGCCCTCGAGAAGCTCCAGCTCGAGAACCGCACGCAGGCCGCCGCCTACATCGTCCGCCAGGGCCTGGGGCGAAGCGCCGAAACCGGCTGACATCCGTGTCGAGGCGACACCGTAGGCGGCGCTCGCCTGTACCGCAAATCTACCCCCCGACGGATTGAGCGGGCCCGTTCCCGGCGCGACAATTCCCGGCATGCGCGAACAAACACTCGATCGTTTGATCCGCGTCGGCCTCAAGGCCGTGGTGGTCGGCATCGCGCTGGTGGCGATCATCTACTACCTCGACCGGCGCGACACGAGCCCCTCGCTCGTAGAGCGCCAGATCTCGGCCGCGGAGGACGCGGTCCGCAATGCGCCGACCAACGTCGGGCTGCGGCTGCGCCTCGCCGAGGTCTACCGGGCGGCGGACCGGCCGGACAGCGCCCTCGATCAGTACGACGAGGTCCTCAAGGTCCGAAGCGGGCCAGGGCACGGCGCTGCTCGGGCGCGGCGAAGTCCTCGCCGAGACCGGAGACCTCTCCGGCGCGACGCAGTCGTTTGAGCAGATCATCGGGGAGGCGAAGGGCGGGGAGTTCGCCGCCGTCGATCCGCAGCTCGAGGCCGCCTACTACGGCCTCGGCTCGGTCATGCTGAAACGACACCAGGCGAAGGACCGCCATGCAGCGCGGCGAAGAAGGCGGTCGAGATCGAACCGACGGACGCCGACGCCTTGTATCTGCTGGGGAGGGCCGCCCGGAAGGCCGGGGCCTACGGGCCCGCGGTCGAGGCGCTTCGACAGGCGGTCCTGTTCGTGCCGACCGGCTGGTGTGCAGCCGTACGAAGAGCTTTCGAAGGCCTACAGGGCCCAGCATCGCAAGCCCTATGCGGAATACGCGGGCGCGATGGTGGACCTGTGCGAGAAGAGGCCCGACGACGCGATGCACCGGCTGAAGCGCCTGACCTCGGGGCCGGTCGCGGTCGACGCCATGCTCGGGCTCGGGATGGCCGCCGAGGTCGAGTCGCACCGTGCGAGCGCGTCCCGCTGGTACCGGAAGGTCGTCGCCGTCGATCCTCAGAACTTCAACGCGCGCAGCGGCCTGAGCCGGCTCAGCGCTCGCCACGGGAGGCGAATGAGATGGCAATCAAGGACAAGACCCCCTCACTCGCCCGAGGGCGCCGCGGGGAACGGCAAGGGCGGCGCAGCCGATCTCCTCACCGACGAGGAGCGCAAGCGCCGGCGGCGGAAAGTTGCCGCGCTTGCTGGCGATCCTGGTGGCGCTCGCCATCATCGCCATCATCCTCATCCTGCGCTCGCTGACCGGCAGTACTCCCGCTGCCGGGCATCCCGTCGGAGCTGCCTCACTACGTCTCCGAGCATCTACGGAATCGACGCGCCGATGGGCGTGGCGGTCAGCCCGTCCGGCGACCGCATCTACGTCACCGAGAGCGAGGGGCGCCGTCTCGTGCGGGTCTTCGACAGCTCGGGCGACCAGGTCGACACCCTGAAGCCGCCCGGTCAGAGGGGTGGCGCCTGCCGGTCTACGTGGCCGTCAGCCCGGTGACGGGGACGTCTACGTCAGCGACCGCCTGCGCGAGGACGTGGACGTCTACGACGCGAGGGCGATTATCTCCGCGCCTTCCGGCCCGACGGGCGCCTGGGCAAGGGCGCGAACCGCTCGGGCTGGCCTTCGGCCCGGAGGGGGACCTCTACATGACCGACGTCGGCGGCGGTCGGAAGGATCACCGGGTCCTGGTCTTCGGGGGTGGCGAGACGCCCCAGGAGACGCCCCTGCGCAAGATCGGATCCCCCGGAGAGTTCTGGTTCCCCAACGGGCTCGCGGTCGATCGAGACGGCGACGTCTACGTCGCCGACAGCAACGATGGCCGGCTCGCGATCTTCAACCCCGACGGGAAGCTCGTCACTTCGATCCGGCGCGGGGTGGGAGACGGGGATCTCGGCCTGCCGCGCGGGGTGGCGATCGACGGCGACGGTCGGCTCTACGTCGTCGATACGACAAACCACACCGTCAAGGTCTACCGCCTCCCCGACAAGGTGACGGACGTGCCCAGCTACGTCGGATCGTTCGGCATCGAGGGGATAGACGACGGGACGTTCCAGTACCCGAACGGGATCGCCATCGACGGCAATGGGCGGATCTACGTCACCGATCGTGAAAACGACCGAGTCCAGATCTGGACGTATTGAGAGGGGAAGCGGACGACGATGCAGGAGAAGAGGAAGATGAGAGGGCCGGCGATATTCGTGGCCGCCTGCGCCGTGTCGCTGTTCGCCGGCGCCGCCCCCGCCTCGGCGGACAACGGGCCGCATGTGAAAGGCGCGGGGCTCGTCGCGGACACCTGCGCGGCCTGCCACCGGGCCCACACCGCCCAGGCCCCCTATCTCCTGAAAGAGCCGCAGACAACGCTCTGCTACACCTGCCACGGCGCCTCGGGGACCGGCGCCAACACCGACGTCGAGGACGGCGTCGGCTATTCGGGCGCCGACCGGACCGGCACGCCCGGGGCCCTGCGCGGCGGCGGCTTCTCCTACGCCCTGATCGACTCGGGCAATCCGTCCGGTAACGGATACGTCGGCAACATCCCGGTGAGGAGCAGCGGCGCCGCGGTGACCTCGACCCACTCGATCGACTCATCGGACGCAGATGGCCTGGGGCAACGGCGCGATCAGCAGCCCGGCGAACTACGGCACGATCCATCGAGCTGCGCTGCGGCTCCTGCCACGACCCGCACGGAAACGGCAACTACCGGATCCTGAGGCCCATCCCGATGGATTCCGGGGCGGCGAGCCCGGGCGTGACGATCGCCGACGCCGCCACCAAGGTCTACACGACCAATAACTACTGGCGGGTCGAGGACGTCAACGCGCCGGGCTTCATCGCCAACATCTCGGCCTGGTGCGCCACCTGCCACACGCGCTATCTCGCCTCCGCCGAAAGCGCTACGACCGGCAGCGGCGATGCCGTCTACGCCTACCGCCACCGCTCAGACCAGACGTCGCAGGGCTCGGCCAGCTGCATCCAGTGCCACGTCGCGCACGGCTCGAACGCGAACATGGGACACCTACTCAGCCGGCGTCTCCAACCCCGACGGCACAGCGCCGCCGGCGCCGACAGCCGCCTGCTGCGGATCGACAACAGGGGTGTCTGCCAGATGTGCCACAACAAGTGATCGCGGGCCAGTAGACCGCGAAGGAAGCGACGGTCAGTCATCTTGGCCACGACGAGAGCACACGCAACGCAGTAAGGGTGGCGCTGCTGGCGGTGGGCTGCGCCGTATCGCTGTTCGCCGGCGTCGCCCCCGCCTCGGCCGACAGCGGGCCGCATGTGACGAGCGGAGGCATCGTCACGGACACCTGCGCGGCCTGCCACCGGGCGCACACGGCCCAGGCGGGCAAACTCCTGGCGCAGCCTCAGACAGCGCTCTGCTACACCTGCCACGGCGCCACGGCGACCGGAGCCAACACCGATGTGCAGAGCGGTGTCGGCTACCCGAGCGCCGGCCGCGACCGGCACGCCCGGGGCCCTGCGCGGCGGCGGCTTCTCAATACGCCCTGATCGACTCCGCAAACCCGTCCGGCCGGCAGAGCGGGGGCTCCAATCCCGACGGCGTCATCCCGGTGAGGGGCAGCGCCGCCGCGACGACCTCGACCCACTCGATCGACTCGTCGGAACAGACGGCCTGGGGCAACGGCCCGATCAGCGCCACGGCGAACTACGGCACAGACGATCGAGCTTCGCTGCGGCTCCTGCCACGACCCGCACGGCAACGGCAACTACCGGATCCTGAGGCCCATCCCGAAGGACTCCGGGGCAGCGAGCCCGGGCGTGACGATCCCCGACGCCGCCACCAAGGTCTACACGACCGATAACTACTGGAAAGTCGAGGACGTCAACGCGCCGGGCTTCATCGCCAACATCTCGGCCTGGTGCGCCACCTGCCACACGCGCTACCTCAGCGGCACCTCCTACGACCAACAGCGGCGATGCCGTCTTCACCGACCGCCACCGCTCGGACCAGACGTCGCAGGGCTCGGCGAACTGCATCCAGTGCCACGTCGCGCACGGCTCGAACGCGAGCGTGGTCGCAGCGGCGCCGGGGGGCGTCCACAGCCCGGCCCCGGGCGTGCCTGCCGACGCAGGCAGCTACCTGCTGCGGATCGACAACACCGACACCGGTGTCTGCCAGATGTGCCACGGCTAGCGATCGCGACGCGAGCTTCGACGCATCAGAGCTAGTCCCTGGGCAGCCGCCGACGGGCATAGACCCCGGTCTATACCCGTCGGACCATGTCGTCATTTCTACCCGAAACGTGCCAGCCGATGGATTGCGCTTGGAACCGCTCAGGCAGATGATTTGACCTGCAAATACGCCTGGAGGGCAAAGAAGATGAGAAGACTGGTACTCGTAGCGGTAGGTTGTGTCGTAGCGCTGTTCGTTGCTGCTGCCCCCGCCTCGGCGGACAACGGGCCGCACGTGAAAGGCGCAGGGCTCGTCGCAGACACCTGCGCGGCCTGCCACCGGGCCCACACGGCCCAGGCCCCCTATCTGCTGAAAGAGCAGCAGGAAACGCTCTGCTTCACCTGCCACGGCTCCTCGGCGGGCCGGCGCCAACGAAGACGTCGAGGACGGCGTCGGCTATTCGAGCACCGGCCGGACCGGCACGGCCGGGGCCCTGCGCGGCGGCGGCTTCAAATTCGCCCTGATCGACTGGGGCAATCGCGACCCGGTAACTGGAAAACTCATCAGCGTCATACCGGCGCTGGACGCTCGGTGCAACTGAACCAGTGACCTCGACCCACTCGATCGACTAGACCGGACAGACCGCCTGGGGCAACGGCGCGATCAGCAGCCCGGTAAAAACTACGGCGCAACCGGTCGACCTGACGCTGCGGCTCCTGCCACGACCCGCACGGGAACGGCAACTACCGGATCCTCAGGCCCGATCCCGGATGAATCCGGGGCGGCGAGCCCGGGCGTGACGATCGCCGACACCAGCACCAAGGTCTACACGACCGACTAACTACTGGCAGAGCTGGGATACCAACGCGCCGCAGTTCCGGTACCAACGTCTCCGGCTGGTGCACCACCTGCCACACTCGTTACCTCGCCGGCAGCGAAAGCTACAAAACCAACAGCGGCGACGCCGTGTTCACGTACCGCCACCGCACCGACTACGCGCAGACGGATTACGATTCGTCTCCCGACCAAAGCCAGGCCTAACTGCATCCAGTGCCACGTCTCGCACGGCTCCAACGCGACCATGGGCACAAATTCCTCCTCCGTCACCTTCCCACGGCCAACCCACGGGTAGCTCCGACAGCCGCCTCCTGAGGCTCGACAACAGAGGCGTCTGCGAGACCTGCCACAACAAGTAGTCGCCGACGGGATCCCCTGGTGGCCTGCAGCCGGCCACCAGGGGCCATCCGATCGCGTGAGATCGCGGCGAAATCCCCGGCGGCCGGCCAGGCATAGGACTGCTCATGCATCTCCACGACGGCGCGTGTCGCCCTCTCCGCGATCGACGCTCCGAGCCTCCACGCGTCCGGCCCCCGATCCGACGGATATAGGCGCCGGTATATCCCCTGGGCCATGCCGGCGCGAGCGGCGTCGAAGTCATTTCTATCCAAAACGTGCCACTCGACGGATTGCGCTCGAAACTGCTCAAAGCTCACAATTCGACTGTGACCAAACACGACCCACACGCCCGACTCGGCCTCACGTCCCAGGCAAGCGACGAGGAAATCGAGAGAGCCCACAAGGATGTCGTGAGCTTCCTCGAGGGTGCGCCGGAGGGCTTGCGCGGATGGGCCCGGGGCGAGATCGCCGCGGCCGATGATGCGTATGCAGCCCTATCCAAGCCCACGAGCGCGAGGACGGCTCGCCGCGCCTCGCCCCTGAGGCGAATCGCCGTGGGGATCGTCACCCTCGGCGTATCCGTCGGCATCGTCGTCGGCATCTACAACATGGGAGGCGGCCAGGGCGAGGCCAAGTCCCAGGACACCGGGGCAGCCAAAGCGCAGGGCGGCCTCAGCCCCGGCGACCAGGTGCGCGTCGCCCGGCTGATGAAGAAGGCCAGCGCGAACCCGAAGGACGCCGCCCTGTTCGTCCAGCTCGGCGGCATCTTCTTCAAGGCCGGCGACTACAACAACGCCGGCGGCTGGATGGAGAAGGCCGTCGCGATCGATCCCGGGAACGTGAAAGCGCGCCTGGCCCTCGGCGCGTCGAAGTTCAACCTCCACGACGTCGCCGATGCCCGGCGGGACTGGCTCCGGGTGATCGCCCTCGACCCCAGGAACGTCGAGGCGTACTACGACCTCGGCTTCCTCTACCTGAGCAACGACCCGCCCGACATGGCGGCAGACCAAGCGGATGTGGCGCAAGGTCGTCGCTCTGGCTCCCCCCGGCTCCGATGTGGCGAAGACGGTCGCCACGCATCTCAAGAGCCTGGAGAAAGCGGCTTCCGCGGCCCCGACCCCACCCGGCAGCGCGAGGTGATCGGATGAACGAGATCGGCATCCCGGTCGCCTTCCTCGCCGGGGTCGTCTCCTTCGCCTCGCCCTGCTGCCTGCCGCTCGTGCCCGGCTACGTGAGCTACATGGTCGCCACCAACCCCGACGGCTCGGCCGCACCGCGCCGCACCGCCCTCTTCCACTCGCTCGCCTTCGTGGCCGGCTTCTCGGTCGTCTTCATCGCCCTCTGGGCCTCGGTCGGGCTGGTCGGCTACCTCTTCCGCGACTACGTCGGTCTCCTCCGGCAGCTCGGCGGCGCGGTCCTCGTCTTCATGGGCCTCCACGTCGCCGGCGTGATCAGCATCTCCACGCTCTACCGGGAGGCGCGGCTGCCGATCGGCCCGGGCAGCGCCTCGCAGGCGGGGGGCGACGGCGCCCGGAGCGAGCCGAGCTACGCGCGCTCGGCAATGGTCGGCGTCATCTTCTCCGCGGGCTGGACGCCGTGCATCGGCCCGATCCTGGGCGGCATCATCGGCCTCGCCTCGGTCAGCGCGAGCGTTGGCCAGGGCACCCTCCTGCTCCTCGTCTACGCGATCGGCCTGGGCATCCCCTTCGTCCTCGTCGCGCTCGGCGCCACCGCGGTCAGCGAACGGCTCAGCTGGTTCCGTCGTCACCAGACCGCGGTCAACGCCGTGACGGGGACGATGCTCGCCGCGATCGGCTTCCTGATGATCACCAACACCTTCGGGCAACTGTCCGGCTCCCTGCCCCCGATCGGAGTCTGAGGATCCAACATGAGCCAAGCGATCAGCACACCCACCCGCCCCAGGGCCTCCCGTGGGCCGGCCGGCGAGCATCGCCGCCCGGTCATCGCCCCCGCACGTCTGGATCTTCCGCAAGCTCACCTCGATGCGAGTGGCGCTCCTGCTGCTCTTCACCCTCGCTCTGCTGGCTCTGGCGGGCACGCTTCTCGTCCAGGCTCCCGCCGAGGTCAAGGGCGACCCGCGGGCCTACGCCGACTGGCTCGACTCCGTGCGCCCGAAGTACGGGGGCTGGACGGGGATCCTGGATACGCTCGGGCTCTTCTCGGTCTTCTCGTCGATCTGGTTCAAGGGGATCCTGGTGCTCCTCTCGACCAGCCTGCTCACCTGCTCCGCGCGCAACACTCCCCGCCTCTGGAGGGTTGCGACCCGGCCGCGGATGGTGATGACGGAGGCGTTCTTCGACCGGGCGCCGCAGAGGGCCAGGATCGCCTCGGAGGCGGATCCGGACGCCGCCCTCGCTGCGCTGCGGGCCGCCTTCCGCTCAAACCACTTCCGCACCGCCACCGAGACGCGACGGCGACGACGTCCACGTCTGCGCCGACCGCTTCCGCTGGGGCCCGTTCGGGAGGATCGTCGCCCACGTCAGCTTCGTCGTCATCCTCGTCGGCGCCACGCTCACCGCGACGGGCGGCTTCCGGGACGAGGCGTTCGCCGTTCCGGTCGGCGAGAAGGCGAATGTCGGAAACGGGACCGACCTGACGGTCGAGGCGAAGTCGTTTGCCGACTCCTACTACACGAGCGGCGAGCCGAGCGACTACGCGAGCAAGCTCGTCCTCTACAAGGACGGCGCCCCGGTGAAGGCGCAGGAAGTTCGCGTCAACCATCCGATGCGCTACGACGGCGTCACCTTCTACCAGTCGTTCTTCGGCCCCGCCGAGGTGGTGCAGGCTAAGACCGGTGACGGCCAGGTCGTCTTCGACCGGGGCGTGCCGCTGCTGTACGGGTCCAAGGACGGAAAGCACCGGATCGGCCAGTTCTCGCTCCCGGAGCAGGGCCTGAAGGTCTTCGTCGTCGCACCCGAGTCGGGCGAGGTCGACCCGCGCATCGCCGCCGGTCAGACGCAGCTCGAGGTCTACAGGACTGCGACCGACGCGCCGGTGGCGTTCCGGGTCCTCACGCAGGGCGAGCCGACGAAGATCGGCGGCGTCGACTTCACGTTCGTCCGCGAGCGCGAGTTCACCGGCCTGATCGTCGCCCGCGATCCCGGATCTACCCTCGTCTGGATCGGCTCGACGCTCCTGGTGCTCGGCATCTGCACGACCTTCTTCTTCCCGCACCGGCGGGTCAGGGCCGTGGTCCGGCGAAGGGCGGGCGGCAGCGACATCGGCGTTGCCGCGATCAGGCGCCGCGACCCGGGGTTCGCGGCCCAGTTCGAGGATATCGTCGAGGACATACGGCGCGCCGTCACCGGGCGTGCGCACCCTGAAAAAGGAGGCTGGGTCGATGCTTAGGATGTCCCAATACTGCGTTTTCGCCGGCATCATCGCGGTGATCCTGGCGCTGGTCTGCTACGTCCTGGCCTTCGCGTCCGTCCGCGTCGCTCGGGCCCGCACGGCGCTCGCAACCGAACCCGCCGCTGGCGGGACTGAGACGATCGGCGTGGGCGCGCCGAGTGGCCTCGTCGTCTTCGGCACGCTCACCACCTGGCTGGCGCTCGGCTTCCTGTCGGCGGCGCTCGTCTTCCGCTGGTTCGGGACCGGGCACGGCCCGTTCGCGAACATGTACGAGTTCTCGATCGCCTTCGCCTGGGGCGCCCTGGCGGTCCACGTCTACTTCCTGCAGCGCTATCGCCAGTGGACCACCGGCGTCGTCGTGCTGCCGATCGCGCTCGCGATGCTCCTCTACGCCACGACGATTCCGAGCACGGCTTCGCCGCTCGTCCCGGCGCTTCAGAACAACCTGCTGCTGTCGGTTCACGTGGCGACGGCGGTCATCGCCTACGGCTCCTTCGCGGTCGGGTTCGCGGCCGCGCTCCTCTACGTGGTCCAGGCCGGCGGCCCGCGATGGTTCCTGCCGAAGCGCGAGCTGCTGGACAACCTCTCCTACAGGGCGATGCTGATCGGCTTCCCGTTCCTGACCCTGACGATCATCCTGGGAGCCGTCTGGGCCGACATCGCGTGGGGCAAGTACTGGAGCTGGGACCCGAAGGAGTCCGCCTCGCTCGTCACCTGGATCGTCTGCGGCGCCTACCTCCACGCACGCGCCGCCCGCGGCTGGCGTGGCCAGCGAGCGGCGCTGCTGCTCATGGTCGTGTTCGCGGCGTCGCTCTTCACCTACTTCGGGAACCTCTTCTTCGGGGGTTTGCACAGCTATGGCTAGCCGATGGTCGAAGGCTCGTCGCGGCAGGGCCTGGACGGTCCTGGTCATGGGTGTGACCGCCGTCGTCATCCTGGCGGTCTCCTACCTGGCAAACAAGCCGGCGGCGGGCGGCGGCGGCTTCACGTCGGTCGTCCTCGCGGGTCGCGCCTCTGGCCCGGCGCCGGAAGTCGGAAAGCCGGCGCCGGACCTCACCGCGACGACCATCGAGGGCACGAAGGTCATCCTGAGCAAGCTCCGCGGCCATCCGGTCTGGTTGACCTTCGGGGCCTCCTGGTGCCAGCCGTGCCGGGCCGAGAACCCGGACATCCAGGCCGCCTACGAGAAGTACCGCGCGCAGGGCCTCAGGGTCCTGGCGATATTCATCCAGGACGACGCATCGACCATCGGGGACTACGCGAAGCGGGCCGGCCTCACGTATCCGAAGGTCGACGACTCCGACGGCCGGATCGCGTCCAGCTACCGGATCGTCGGCATCCCGTCCCACTTCTTCATCGACAGTTCGGGGACTTTGCGGGAGATCAGGATCTCGTCCCTCGACCCGTCGACTATCGACGAAAACCTTTCAGAGATTGGAGTTGACGTTGCCCGATCGACCAGATGAGGGGGGTGTCGTGCCGGGCGAGCCCGAGCCGATGCGCTACCGCCGCTTCGCTCGCACCCGTGCGCTTGCCGGCCGGCTCGTGCGCCCGCCGCGCAGCAGTCGCGGCTTCCTCGTCGCGCTGGCCGTCGTGGGCGGGCTCGGCTCGCTGGTGGCGATCGGCGGAAGCACCGTACAGAAATGGACCGAGACGGAGGGCTTCTGCTCTCAGTGCCACACGATGGACCCCGAGGTCAAGGCGTACAGGCTGGGGGTCCACCGCGACGTGGCCTGCGGCGAGTGCCATGTCGGGCCGGGCCTCGGCGGCTTGGTCAAAGCGAAACTGAACGGGGCGAGGCAGACCCTCGAGATGCTCACCGGGACGTTCCCTAGGCCGGTCCCGCCGCCGGACCATTCCGTGCTTCCGTCCCCCCAGGACACCTGCATGAAGTGCCACCCCCTCGACGAGATCGCCGCGGCAGGCAACCCGACGAAGGTCATACTGCAGCCCCGCTACCTGGAGGACAAGGCGAACACGCGGGAGACGGTGGCGGTGGTGGTGCGGCCGCCGGGCCTCGGGACGGGCAAGGGGGAGGCGCCCGGCGCCCACTGGCACGTCCAGCAACAGGTCGAGTTCACCAGCCCCGACGAGAAGTCCCGGCGGATCGACTGGGTCGGCGTCACCTACAAGGACGGGAGGACGAAGCAGTTCATCGCCCGCCCGCAGGTCGGCATCTCCAGCGATGCGCGCCCGGACATCAGGCGTCTTCAGGAAACCGAGACGACGCGGCAGATGAATTGCACCGAGTGCCACAACCGCGTCGGCCACGACATCCCCAGCCCCGACCGGGCGATCGACGACGCGATCGCCGCCGGCAAGATCAGCCAGTCCCTTCCCTACATCAAGCGCGAGGGGCTTTCGCGCCTCGGCAAGAGCTACGGGTCGACGGAGGACGCGGACCGGGCAATCGACGGCATCCGCGGTATGTACGCGGCGAAGTACCCGCTCGTCGCGAAGACCCGCCGCCGGGAGGTCGACCGGGCGGTGGATCAGCTGAAGCTGATCTACCAGCTTGTCGCGACACCCGAGATGAAGTCGATCGCCGCGGATTACCCGAACAACCTCGGCCATCAGACGAGCCGCGGCTGCTTCCGCTGCCACGACGGGGCGCACTACCAGGTCGGTCCGGGCGGCCGCGTCCTGGACAAGACGATCCCCTGGGAATGCACGACCTGCCACACCTTCCCGCAGGTCGGCAGGACGGTGTCCAGCGTGTCGCTGCTCGGCGAGCCCGCCGACCACAGGTCCAAGCTCTGGGTCTTCAACCACAAGAACGAGGCCTCGAGCCTCGAGCCGGCCGCGACGGGCAGCTTCTGCACGAACTGCCACAACTCGGGTGCGGCGCTGGTGAACCACGACGAAATGCTCTACCGGCACCCCGACGCGATCGAGAAAGCGGGGATCGGGGCCTGCAGGTACTGCCACCAGGAGGCCACCTGCGCCAGGTGTCACAAGAAGCCCGTCCTGGATTCGAAGCAGCCCTACGACCACCGCAGGGCGGACCTGCTGCGCGAGGGGTGACGAGAATGACGAATGCGACACAAGCACCGGCCCGCGAGAAGTGGCTGACCCTGGGCGAAGCCTGCGGGCTCGTCGGCGTGTCGCCCGCCACCCTGCGCCGCTGGAGCGACAACGGGGACATCAGGACGTTCACGACGCCCGGGGGCCACCGTCGCTTTGCGAGGTCGGCGATTCTCGGCCTGCTGCCGGCCCCCGTGCGCGCGCCGGCCACGACGCCGGCTGCCGGGGCCGATCCGCCGGATGAGGGCGACCGGGCGCTGCCCGGCCTGCTCGCGCTGGCCACTCACGCGCGCCGGGTCCCGAGCGCGGCGCGCGAGGCCTTCGCGGCGGAGCTCGCCGCGCTGGAGCCGGACAAGGCGACGATCGTCGTCCACACCTGCCATCGAGTCGAGCTGTACGTCGCACGCGGCGATGGCGACGAGCGGCACCTCCCGGAGCCGCCGCCGGGAACGCGGCGGCTGGAGGGGATCGACGCGGCACGGCACCTGGTCGCCGTCGCCTGCGGCCTGGACAGCGCCGTGCTCGGCGAGAACCAGGTCCTCCACCAGGTTCGCGAGACCCTCAAGCAGCGTCGCACCGAGCATCCGCTCGACCCCGCCCTGGACCGGCTCTTCCAGATCTCGCTCCACGCGGGCCGGCGCGCTCGCAGCTGGCTCAGTGGCACGCGCCTGTCGCTGGCCGACGTCGCGCTGGAGCGGATCGCGCAGCAAGCCGGTGCGCCCGACGGGCGACCGCTGCTCGTCGTCGGGGCCGGCGCCATGGGTCGCCTCGCCGCCTTCGCCGCTGCTCGCCGGGGGGCGGAGGTGATCGTCACCAGCCGCACCGAGGCGCGAGCCGCCGCCCTGGCCAACGAGGTCGGCGGACGGGCGATCCCGTTCGAGGGCGACGATGTCCTGCCGAAGGTCGACGGGGCCCTGGTCGCGCTCACCGGCGCCTGGCCGATTGGCGAGCAGGACGCGCAGCGGCTCGCCGAGAGTGGGGCGATGGTCGTCGACATGTCCTCGCCGCCGGCCGTCGCGGAGGCGCTCCAGGCCCGGCTCGACGACCGCTTCGTCTCGACCGACGATCTCGCCTGGGAATCGGGGTTCGAGCCGCAGGGGAGGCTGCGCAAGCGACTCGAACAGCTCGTGACCGAGTCCAGCGACGCGTACTGCCGCTGGCTGCGCTCGCGCAACTCCTCGATGCCGGCGATCCAGGCGATCGGCGCGGCGGCGGACGAGCAGCGTCGCGGCGAGCTGGAATGGCTCTTCCGCCGTCTTCCCGGCCTCGCCGAGAAGGAGCGCTCGCTGATCGAGCAGATGAGCCACCGGCTCGTCGCGGACATGCTGCACGCGCCGCGATCGGCGCTCAACTCGGACGACAGCGGCCAGCTCGCGCAGGCCGCCCGGGAGCTCTTCGGAACGTGAACTCGACCTGTGCTAAGGAGGAACCGATGCTTCGCAATGCCTACAGGACTCGCCTGATCGGGGCCTGCGCCGCCGCGATCCTCGTCGTGGCGCTCGTGGGTTGCGGGGAAGGGAACTCCACCACCTCGTCCTCCTCGCAGACGGGTGAGAAAGCGACCGCCGACGGCGGGATGAGGACGGTTCGCGTCTACGCCCACGAGCCGGCAGCGCCCTCTCCCTCCGCCGCCAATCTTCACGCCGGCCTGGAGAAGGGAACGCTCCCGGACGGGGGGCCGGTGGTGGCAACGGTCCTCACGGACGAAGACTGCATGCCCGACCGGCAGGGCATCTCCCACTGTCGAAACAGCGTGCGCCTCCCCGGCGGAGGGATCGTGGTCCTCCGGCATCCCCACAACATGGACCAGGTTCCGTGTCTGGCCCCCGGGGAAAAGGTGCTGCTGCGTCGAGCGTAGGCACCCTGGCCTGGCCGCCGGGCGCGGAGCGAGCCTCAGGCCACGCTGACGCGCTCGGCTGCCTCGATCAGCTCCGCGAGCGGCCTCCCGGTTCGCCCGGCGAGCCAGCAGGCGACCGGCGCCGCGGTCCGCTCCGAGGCGTGAGCGGCCTCCGCCGCCAACCTGAGGATCTCGTCGAACTCCTCCTTGCTCGGGGCCCCGGCCTCAATCTCTTTCGCAAACTGCTCCACCCACTCCTCAGCGGTCACCTAACGGCCTCCTTCTCGGTCTCTGGGGTCAGGGCCCGGAGCGTAACCATGACCGCCTCTTCCCCGCACCTCGACCGGGGCGAGGACTTCAGCAGCTCTCGCTCAGCTGCGGCGTCCCGGGGCGGTAGGGGCAGCTCGGGTCCTCCGCGAGGTAATCGCCGCTGACGGCGTAGGCCCGCGCGCGGCTGCCGCCGCAGACCTCGCGGAACTCGCAGCGCCCGCACTTCCCGCCCAGCGCGCCGGGGTCCCGCATCTCGCGGAAGAGCGGCGCCTCGCGGTAGAGGCGGACGGCGCTCTCGCTGCGGACGTTCCCCGCAGACAGTGGCAGGAAGCCGGAGGGCATCACCTCGCCGAGCCGCGAGATGAACATGAAGCCGCGCCCGTCGTTGACCCCCTTGGCGGGCCGCCGCAGCCCGTCGGCGAAGCGGTAGCCGGCCCCGGCAAGCTCGCCGCCGCCGTTGCGCCGGGCGACGATCCGCCGGTGCTGGGGCGCCGCGGTGATCTTCAGGTCGAAGGGCAGCTCGGGGGAGAGGCCGTCGAGCCGCTCGATCAGGCGCTCGTGCTCCTCCGCGGAGAGCATCTTGAGGTGTCGCCCACGACCGGTGGGCACCAGGAAGAAGACCGACCACTGGACGACGCCGAGCCGTTCGAGCAGCGGGATCATGTCCTCGACGAGGTGGGCGTTCAGCGCGCAGACGGTGGTGTTGACCTGAAGGGGAAGGCCGGCGTCCGTGGCGGCCTCGACGCCGCTCATGGTGCGCTCGAACGAGCCGGAGAATCCCCGGAAGCGGTCGTGCACCGCCGCGTCCGGGGCGTCGATGCTGAACGCGACCCGGCGCACGCCCGCCTCGCGCGCCTGCTTCATTCGGGCGGGCGTGGCAAGCGCCGTCGCGGTTGGCGTCAGCGCCACCCGCAGGCCGCGCTCATCCGCGTGCGTGGCGATCTCGAAGATGTCCCGCCGCATCAGCGGGTCGCCGCCGGTGAGGACGAGGATCGGCCGCGTGCCGAAGCCGGCGAGGTCGTCGATCAGCGCCAGCGCCTCCTCCGTGTCGAGCTCGCGGGGGTCTCGCTGCGGCTGCGCCTCGGCGCGGCAGTGGGCGCAGGCGTAGGCGCAGGCCCGCGTCGCCTCCCAGGCGATCGTGAAGGGGGCCTGGTCGAAGTCGAGCTCGGCGAGGCGCTCGTCGCGCTCGGCTCGGGCTGCGTGGGCCGCGTGGCTGGCATTGAGCACAGCCAAATCATGAATTGGCGGCCCCCAGGCTGCATCGGCGAACCCCCCGCGCGGTTAGCGCAATGCCACCGCGCGGGGCGCGGGATTTCCACACTCAGGCGTCGTCCAGCGACGCGTCGAGCTCGAGGGCCACGGCGCCGGGCGGGGCGCCACCCGGGGCGCCGTGGAGCGCGAGGAACGGGCCGAGTCGGCGGCCGGCGATCTTCGCGGGTGGCCACCAGATCGCCTCCTCCCCGGCCGAGGAACGCGCCGCCCGGCCGCGCACCACCTCCGCCCGCAGGTAGCGGGGAGCACGGCCGGTGAGGAGCAGGCCGCGCAGCACCGGCCGGAACGGCTGCGGGCTGATGTCATGGCCGAGCTCGGCCATGATCGCCTCCGCCGCCGCGTCGGCCTGCTGGGCCGCGAGCCCGCCCTGCTTCAGCGGGAAGCTCGTGACGTCGCCGGCGGCGTAGACCCGCGGGCGGCCGATCACCCGGCCGTGCCGGTCGACCGGGACGAAGCCGAGCTCGTCCCGCGGCAACCCGGCCAGCCGCGGCGCGACGAGCTGCGGCAGCGCCACCACGGCGTCGGCGGGGATGGGCTCGCCACCCTCGACGAGAAGCCGTTCCGGCTCGGCGCGCACCGGGACGGCGCTGTGGAAGGCGATCCGGCGAAGGCGGAGCATCTCCTCGACGGCGCCGCCGGCCCTGCGGCCGAAGGCGTCGACCGGCCGCGGCTCCGGGGTGACCAGGGCCACCTCGACCGGGATGTCGCGCTCGTCGAAGTGGGCGCTCGCCATCAGGGCCAGCTCGTAGGCGGGCAGCGCCCAGGCGACGCCCGGCGGCACGGCGATGACAAGGCGCCGGATGCGGCCGGCCTCCGCGTCTCGCAGCAGGCGCCTGATGTCGTCCGCCGATCGCGAGCCCGAGAAGGTGAGGGCGCCGGGCAGGGCGCCGCGCCGCCGGGCGCCCACGGCGACGAGGAGAGCGTCGTAGCGGAGTGCGAGCCCACCGGCGGTGCGCACCTCGCGGCGTGTGGGGTCGACCGCCTCGAGCGCGTCGGCGACGATCTCGACGGCTCGGTCGCGGAACAGCTCGGCCAGCTCGAAGTGATGCGCCCGGCCGAGCCCGAACGGCTCGGCCACGGACAGCGGGCTGTACTCGAAGCGGGGGCTGGGCGTCAACAGCGCCAGGTCGAGGGGGGTATCGGCGATCTCCTCGAGGGCGAGAGCCCCCTCCAGCGCGGCGACGCCGCCGCCCGCTATCAGGACCCGCGGCCGCTCAGCTGCGCGCACCGACCGTCCCTTGGCCCGTGCTCGCCGGGCGTGGGCCGGTCGAGGCCGGCTGAGCGGCCTCCGGCGCCGGCCCTTTCGGCTTCATCGAGAGCGCCAGCCCGGCGCACATCCAGGCGAACGCGACGAGGAAGACGAACGCCATCGCGAAAGTCCCGGTGGCGTCCTTGACGACGCCGAGCACGAGGGGCGGGAAGAACCCTCCGAGCCCGCCGGCGGCCCCGACGATCCCGGTCACGGCGCCGGTCGAGTGGGGGAACTGATGTGGGACGAGCTTGAACACCGCGCCGTTGCCCATGCCCAGGAACCCAGCCATGGTGAGGCAGCATATGGTGACCGGCACGATTGCCGGGTCGGTCGCCTGCCAGGAGAGCGCCACCGCGTCGAGTCCCACCCCGAAGAAGGCGAGCGTCAGCACGGTAGAGGGCGCGAGGCGATCGGAGAGCCAGCCGCCGATCGGCCGCGCCGCGGTGGCGACGAGGGTGAAGCCCGCGGCCCGAAGGCCGGCATCGGCCAGGGAGAGGTCGAACCAATCCTTCAACAGCTTGGGCAGGAAGATCGCCATCGCGACGAAGCCGCCGAAGGTGACGAAGTAGAAGAGGGCCAGCTGCCAGAGCGGCCAGCCCGAGCGCAGTACCTGCCGGTAGTCCGGGCGGGCACGGTGGGCGACGTGGGCATCGCGCGCCGTCGTGGCCCAGAGCAGCGTGAAGGCGGCGATCGCGACCGCGAACACGATGCCGGCGGTCGCCTGGCCGTAATGGGTATAGAGGTAGGGGATCGAGAAGGCGGCGACCGCCGTCCCGATGTTGCCCATGCCGTACACACCCAGCGCGAACCCCTGCCGCTTCGGCGGGTACCAGTCGGCGACGAAGGGGACGCCGACCGCAAACGAGGCCCCGGCGACGCCGAGCAGGAAGCCGGCGATGAGGAGTGCCACGTAGCTCGTCGTGAACCCGACGAGGAGGGCTGCGCCCGCGGTGTAGGCGAGTATCGCCGTGAACATGATCCGGCCCCCGCGCCGGTCGGTGACCCAGCCAAGTGGGATCCGCAGCAGCGAGCCAAGAACCACTGGGATCGCGATCATGATCGCGGTTTCCGTGTTGGAGAGGTCGAGCTTGTCCTGGACCTTGGGGGCGAGCGGCGCGAGCATGCCCCAGGCGGAGAAGCAGAGGGCGAAGGCCGCTGTGGCGAGCGCCAGGTTGCGGCCGGCGCCGGGGGCGCCCGGGGCGGTCGGTGTCGTGGCGCTGTCGGACGAGCTCATGTGGCGATCTCCTTGGGTTGCGGCCGGTAGAGGATGGGACTGCGCCGCAGGTAGGCGAGCGGCGCAGACCATGCGTGGACGAGGCGGCTGAACGGCCAAAGCGCGAAGAGCAGCAGCGTGCCAGCGCGTGGAGCTGGTAGACGAGCGGGGCGCCGGACATCAGCGCGGGCTGCGGGTCGAGCATGAAGAGCCCGCGGAACCAGGGGCCGACCGTCTCCCGGTAGTCGTAGCCGCCGCCGAGCAGGTTGACGCCGACGGTGGCCCACATCCCGGTGACGAGCACCAGGCCGAGCAGCAGGTAGGTGGCGCGGTCGGCGCCGGTGGTCGTGCGGCGCACCCGCGGCACGCGCAGGCGCCGGTAGAGCAGGATCGCGAAGCCGAGCGTCATCGCGACGCCGGCCGTCGTGCCGGCGCCGACGGAGACCACGTGGTAGGTGCCCTCGGTGACGCCGACCGCCTCGGTCGCCTGCTTCGGGACCAGGATGCCGAGCACGTGTCCGCCGATCACCGCGAGCAGGCCGAGGTGGAAGAGCGGGCTGCCGATCCGCAGCAGGCGGTGCTCGAGCAGCTGCGTCGAGCGGGTGGTCCAGGTCAGCTTGCCGGTGCGCAGGCGCCAGACGTGCCCGACCACGAAGATCGCCAGGCAGACGTAGGGCAGCGCCACCCAGAGCGTCAGCCCGCCACCGCTCACAGCGCCACCTCATAGGCTCCGCTGTTCCTTTGCCCGGTTATATGCGGCAAAGGAACAGCGCAAGGGGTGTTGGGCATCACCTCGGGCGGGGCGAACGGCTCGAGGCCGACCGTCTCGCTCGGCGGTCCGGCGGCGGCGATGCGGCGCGCGTCCTCCAGCTCCGCCTCCGAGGCGGCGCCCAGCAGGTCGCAGACGGCATCGAGCAGGAGCGCGTAGGCACTGTCCTCCTCGTGCAGCGCGGCGCGCACCACCTCGAGCGCCGGCCGGAAGCCACTCAGCACTTCGATCCCGGCCTCGCGGACCGCGTCGGTGAACTCGAGCACCGCCGGCAGGTGGTCCGGCAGCGCCCCGCCGGCGAGCTCCAGCCCGGCGGCGCGGTAGGACCGTTTCAGCTCGAGCATCGCCATCCCCCGCTGGCGGCGGTCGCCGTAGGCGTGGAAGCTGAGGTAGAGGGTGCAGCGCTTCGCGAAGTCGAAGGTGCCGACGTACTCGCGCTGGGCGGCGGCCGGGCCGAGCGCCTCGCGGTGCGCCAGGAAGGCGAGGATCGCCTCCCGCGCCGGCGAGGGCGGCAGCGCCCGCGCCTCCGCGGCCAGCTCCCGGGAGCAGGCGAGCAGCTCCTCGTCGGGGTAGTCGAGCAGGAGGGAGAGGAGCCGCCAGGGGGTCATGTCCGCTCCTTGTCGCGCTTCGCCCGGCCGTTCGCGCGCCGCTCGCGGAACGACTCGATCCGCGGGTTCACCTTCGACATCGTCAGCTTGCCGTTGCCGTTCGGCTCGCAGCTGCCCGGGCCGCCGGGGAAGTCGAGGCCGCAGGAGCCCTGCGTCTCGGCCAGCCGCCCGGCCAGCTCGCGGTGCGCGGGCGGGACCACGAAGCGATCCTCGTAGTTGGCGATCGCCAGCAGCCGGAACATCTCCTCCAGCTCCCGCGGCTCCATCCCGACCGCCGCGGCCAGCTCCGGGTCGCCCTCGCCGGCGATCGTCCGCTCGCGCATGTAGGAGCGCATCGCGGCGAGCCGCTTCAGCACGGTGCGGATCACCGTCCTCGTCGCCGGCCGAGAGCAGGTTGGCGAGGTAGCGCACCGGGATCCGCATCGCGTCGATCGCCGGGAAGACCGCGTCGGGGTCGCTCACGCGCGCCCTCGCCCTCGACCGTCGAGGTGACCGGGGAGAGCGGCGGCACGTACCAGACCATCGGCAGCGTCCGGTACTCGGGATGCAGCGGCAGGGCGATCCGGTGCTTCATCGCCAGCGCCCAGACCGGGGAGCGGCGGGCCGCGTCGAGCCAGTCCTGTGGGATCCCGTCGCGCCGCGCCGCCGCCTGGACCTCGGGGTCGTCGGGGTCGAGGAAGACCTCGAGCTGCGCGTCGAGCAGGTCGCGCTCGTCCGGGGTCGAGGCGGCCGCCTCGACCCGGTCGGCGTCGTAGAGGACGAGGCCGAGGTAGCGGATGCGGCCGACGCAGGTCTCCGAGCAGACGGTCGGCAGGCCGGCCTCGATCCGCGGGTAGCAGAGCGTGCACTTCTCGGCCTTGCCGGTCGCGTGGTTGAAGTAGACCTTCTTGTACGGGCAGCCGCTCACGCACATCCGCCAGCCCCGGCAGGCCTCCTGGTCGACCAGGACGATGCCGTCCTCGTCGCGCTTGTACATCGCCCCCGAAGGGCAGGAGGCGACGCAGGCCGGGTTGAGGCAGTGCTCGCAGATGCGGGGCAGGTACATCATGAAGACCTGCTCGTACTCGGCCCGGACCGACTCCTCGACGCCCTCGCGCAGGGGGTCGGTGGGGAGCTGCTCGGGCCCGCCCGCCAGGTCGTCCTCCCAGTTGGGCCCCCACTCGAGCGCCAGCGGCTCGCCGGTCAGGCGCGACATCGGGCGCGCCACCGGCTGGTGCTCGGACGGCCCGGCCTTGGTCAGCGACTCGTAGTCGTAGGTCCAGGGCTCGTAGTAGTCCTCGATCTCCGGCAGGTCCGGGTTGTAGAAGATGCTCGCCAGCTTGCGGGCCGGCCCGCCGGCCTTCAGCCGCAGCCGCCCCTCGCCGTCCAGCTCCCAGCCGCCCCGCCACTGCTCCTGGTCCTCCCAGCGTTTCGGGTAGCCGCCGCCGGGCTTGGTCTCGACGTTGTTGAACCACATGTACTCGGCGCCGTCGCGGTTCGTCCAGACGTTCTTGCAGGTCACCGAGCAGGTGTGGCAGCCGATGCACTTGTCGAGGTTCATCACCATCGCGACCTGTGCCTTGACCCGCATCAGTACTCGACCTCCGTGCGGCGCTTGCGGATCACGGTGACCTCGTCGCGCTGCGAGCCGGTCGGCCCGTAGTAGTTGAAGCCGTAGGCGAGGTGGGCGTAGCCGCCGATCATGTGGGCCGGCTTCATCTGGATGCGGGTGACGGAGTTGTGGGTGCCGCCGCGCGTGCCGGTCGTCTCGGAGAGGGGCACGTTCACGTGGCGGTCCTGCGCGTGGTACATCAGGCAGGTCCCCTCGGGGATGCGGTGCGAGACGACCGCCCGCGCCGCCACCGCCCCGTGGGGGTTGGTCATCTCGATCCAGTCGTTGTCGCGCACGCCGATCCGCTCGGCGTCCTCGCGGCTCATCCAGACGACCGGGCCGCCGCGGAACAGGGTCAGCATGTGCAGGTTGTCCTGGTAGGTCGAGTGGATCGACCACTTCGAGTGGGGGGTGAGGTAGCGGACGGCGACCGCGGCCTCGCCGGCTTCACGGCCCGCAGCGGGCAGCGGCGGCTTGTAGGTGGGCAGCCCCTCGCCGTCGCCGAGCAGCCACTCGTGGTCCTGGTAGAGCTGCTGGCGGCCGGTCAGGGTGCGCCAGGGGATCTCGCGGTCGACGTTGAGCGTGAACGGCGAGTAGCGGCGGTCGCGCGACTCGATCCCAGACCACTCGGCCGAGGTGAGCGTCTTGCGCGGCTGGATGCCGACGTCGCGGAAGCTGATCCGCTCGTCGGCGTGCTCCTCGGCGAGGTCGGTGAGGGGGACGCCGCTGCGCCCCTCGAGCGCCCGCATGCTCTCGACCGCGAGGCGGCCGTTCGTGGTGCCCGACAGCGCCAGGATCGCCTCGCAGCCTGGTCGGCCCGCTCCAGCGACGGGCGCCCCGCGCCGGCGCCGGAGGAGACCGTGCCGTTCTGGTGGCGCAGGGCCTCGACCTCCTGGTCGGGCACCCAGGAGAGGCCCTTCGAGGGCGTGCCGAGCTCCTCGACGAGTGGCCCCAGCGCGGTCATCTTCTCCGCCACGGCGCCGTAGTCGCGCTCGACGACGAGCGAGCTTCGGCATCGTCCGCCCGGGGACGGGCTCGCACTCGCCCGCCCTCCAGTCGCGCACGGCGCCAAGCGGCTGCGCCAGCTCGTCCGGCGTGTCGTGGAGGAGCGGCGCCGCCACCAGGTCGCGCCTCGTGCCGAGGCGGGGCCCTGCCTGCCGCGAGAACTCCTCGGCGATCGAGCGGAACGTGTCCCAGTCGCTGCGCGCCTCCCAGGGCGGCGAGATCGCCGGGTTGAAGGAGTGCACGAACGGGTGCAGGTCCGTGGTCGAGATGTCGTGCTTCTCGTACCAGGTGGCCGCCGGCAGGACGACGTCGGAGTGCAGGCAGGTGCCGTTCATCCGGAAGTCGAGCGTGACCAGCAGGTCGAGCCTGCCCTGCGGCGACTCCTCGCGCCAGCGCACGTCGCGCGGGCGGCTCTCGGGGGGCGCCTCCTCGTTGTCGACCGCGTTGGAGTCGACGCCGAGCAGGTGCTTGAGGAAGTACTCGTGCCCCTTGCTCGAGGAGCCGAGCAGGTTCGAGCGCCAGACGGTGAGCACGCGCGGGAAGTTCTCGGGCGCGTCGGGGTCCTCGCAGGCGAAGTTGCAGGCGCCCGGCCTTCAGCTCGCGCACGACGTAGTCGGCGGCCGGGACCCCCTCGCGCTCGGCGGCCTCGACGAGGTCGAGCGGGTTGCGGTCGAAGGTGGGGTAGGAGGGAAGCCAGCCGAGCCGCGCGGCGAGCGCGTTGCAGTCCGCCGGGTGCATTCCCTCCGGGCCCGCCGCGGAGCCGTCGTCGTAGCGCCACTGGCCGGTGGCCAGGTACCAGAAGGGGGTGGCGGCCTGGTGGCGCGGCGGGCGCGACCAGTCGAGCCCGAAGCCGAGGGTGGAGAAGCCGGTGATCGTGCGGACCTTCTCCTGGCCCACGTAGTGGGCCCAGCCGCCCCCGTTGACGCCCTGGCAGCCGCAGAGCAGGACCAGGTTGAGCATCGCCCGGTAGATCAGGTCGGAATGGAACCAGTGGTTGGTGCCGGCGCCCATCACGATCATCGAGCGGCCCTTGGTGCGCTCGGCGTTGCGGGCGAACTCGCGGGCGATCCGGGTGACCAGCTCGGCGTCGACGCCGGTGATCGCCTCCTGCCAGGCGGGCGTGTAGGGCTGCGAGGCGTCGTCGTAGTCGAGTGGCCACTCGCCGGGCAGGCCCTCGCGGTGGACGCCGAGCTGGGCGCAGAGCAGGTCGAAGACGGTCGTCACGGCGACGCCGGCGATCCTGCGCACGGGCACGCCGCGGCGCAGTGGCTCGGCGCCGGCCTCGTCGAAGCGGGGGAGCCGCACCTCGACCAGCTCCTCGTGGTCGCCGAGCAGCGAGAGCGCCGGGTCGACCCCGTCCAGGCGCAGGTTCCAGCGCCCTTTGCCGGCCTCGCCCCAGCGGTCGCCGATCGTGCCGCGTGGGGCCACGGCCCGCGCCGAGGCGGCGTCGAAGACGGTCGGCTTCCACTCGGCGTTCTCCCCGCCGGAGCCGAGGTCGGAGGCGCGCAGGTAGCGCCCCGGGACCAGCTCGCCGTCGCGCTCGTCGAGGCGAACCAGGAAGGGGAGGTCGGTGAAGCGGCTTACGTAGTCCTCGAAGTAGGGGGTGCGGCGCTCGACGTGGAACTCGCGCATGATCACGTGCGTCATCGCCATCGCCAGGGCTCCGTCGGTGCCCGGCTGGGCGGGCAGCCAGTGGTCGGCGAACTTGGTGTGGTCGGAGTAGTCGGGGGAGACGACGACGGTCTTCTGGCCGCGGTAGCGCGCCTCGGTCATGAAGTGCGCGTCGGGGGTCCGCGTCATCGGGATGTTCGAGCCCCACATCATCAGGTAGCCGGCGTCCCACCAGTCGGCGGACTCCGGCACGTCGGTCTGGTCGCCCCAGATCTGCGGCGAGGCCGGCGGCAGGTCGGCGTACCAGTCGTAGAAGGAGAGGCAGACGCCGCCGAGCAGCGAGAGGAAGCGGGCGCCGCCGGCGTAGGAGGCCATCGACATCGCCGGGATCGGGGAGAAGCCGGCGATCCGGTCGGGGCCGTGGCGCTCGATCGTGTGGACGTGGGCGGCGGCGATCAGCTCGTTCACCTCCTGCCAGGAGGCGCGCGCGAAGCCGCCTTTGCCGCGCTGGGCGGTGTAGGCGCGGTCGCCTGCGATGCTCGCCCAGGCGTCGACCGGGTCGGAGTGCTCGGCCCGCGCCGCCCGCCAGAGGTCGAGCAGGGCGCCCCGCACGTAGGGGTACTTGACCCGCAGCGGCGAGTACGTGTACCAGGAGAAGGAGGCGCCCCGGGGGCAGCCGCGCGGCTCGTAGTCGGGCGTCTCTGGGCCGTTCGAGGGGTAGTCGGTCTGCTGCGTCTCCCAGGTGATGATCCCGTCCTTGACGTGGACCTTCCACGAGCAGGAGCCTGTGCAGTTGACGCCGTGGGTGGAGCGGACGACCTTGTCGTGCTGCCAGCGGTCGCGGTAGGCGCGCTCCCAGGCGCGGGAGCGGCCGCTGCGCGCCTGCCAGGGGAGGTCGGCGTTGACGGCGCCGACCGAGGCGAAATGGCGCAGCTGGTCGAGTGGCGACGGTTTTCTTCCGTTCACAGGCGGGATCTTTCTCTCGGGGCCGCTTCTCTTCATCCGGTCTTTGCCCGCGACGAGCGCGGGGCGGCCCCGAGCGGCCCTGTGCGTCCCGCCCTCCCGCGGCGTCAGATCAGGCGATGCTCGAGCGCGTAGCGAACGAGCTCCGGGCGGGTGGCGATGCTGAGCTTCTGCTGGATGTGCGTGCGATGGGTCTCCACGGTTCGCACGCTGAGCGAGAGCATCTGCCCGATCTCGGGGTTCGTATGCCCCAGCGCGATCAGGCGCAGCACCTCCGTCTCCCGCTCCGTCAGTCCGTCTGGCGGGCCGGCGCGTTCGGGTGGCTGCGCGAGCACCGCCTCGATTTCGGGGCTCACGTGCCTGCCGCCGGCGGCGACGGTGCGGATGGCGACGACGAGCTCCTCCTCGACCGCCCGCTTCAACACGTAGCCCCGCGCGCCCCGCTCGAGCGCGGGGCGCGCGAAGGCGGGGTCCTGCTCCATGGTGAGGACGACCACCGCGACGTCGGGGGCGGACTCCGCGACCTCGGAGAGGGCGTTCAGCGGCGGTTGGCCCGGCATGTTGAGATCGAGCACGAGGACGTCCGCCTTCTCCGTCGTCACGGCGTCGAGTGCCGCGCCCGCGTCGCCCGCCTCGGCGACAACCGCGAAATCGTCGACTCGCTCCAGCAGCATGCGCAGTCCACGGCGCACCACGACGTGGTCGTCGGCGAGCACGACGGCGATCCGCGGTTGGGCCCCCACAGTGAGCGACCCTAATGGGAGCAGGCGGCGGATTGCGGGATTTCCCGCTGCCAGACGGGGACGACCACGGTTGACGAGCCCTGGAGCCGGCGGCGAGCATTGGCGTATGAAGACTCCGCGTCCCCCGGCATGGAAGCTCCTCCGTGTTTAGCCTGCCGACCATGGAGTCCGCCGAGCGCCCGGCCGCAGACGAGAAGCCCATCACGCTCGTCATCGCCGACGACCACCGGGTCGTGCGTACGGGCCTACGGCTCCTGCTCGAGGCCGAAGCCGGCTTCGAGGTCGTGGCGGAGGCGGACGACGTGCCGAGCGCCCGCCGCTACGTGCGCTCCCACCGGCCGAGCGTGCTCGTGCTCGATCTCAACATGCCCGGGGAGTCGAGCCTGGCCGCTATCCCGGGGCTGCGCGAGGAGACGCCGGAGACGCAGGTCGTGGTGTTGACGATGCAGGACGATCCCGCCTTCGCCCGCGAGGCGCTGAAGGCGGGCGCGGTCGGCTTCGTGCTGAAGCGCTCGGCGGAGAACGAGCTGATCGAGGCCGTACGGCTCGCGGCGCGCGGCGAGCCGTACCTCAACCCGCAGCTCGGGGTTCGCCTTGCCGTCGAGTCCCCACCCGGCCCGCCGGACGGGTTGAGCGAGGAGCAGGTCGAGATCCTCCGCCTGGTGGCGCTTGGCCACACGAATGCCGAGATCGGCGAGCGCCTGTTTCTCAGCGGCCGCACCGTGGAGACCCACCGCATCAAGCTCCAGCGCCAGCTCGACCTCGAGACGCGGGCCGACCTGGTGCGCTACGTGCTCGACCGCGGCCTGCTCGAGCGCTGACCCGGCCCGCCGGCGGGCCGGAGCGGGATCGTGGCCAGGACCGTGGTCCCGCGCCCGGGCGCCGCGTCGATCCGCAGCTCGCCACCGGCAAGCTCGACGCGCTCCCGCATGCCGATCAGCCCGAAGCCGCCGTTCGCGGCGGCGGGGTCGAAGCCACGCCCGTCATCGCTGACGGTGACCTCCACGACGCCGTCGCCACGCTCCACCACCGCCTCGGCACGCGAGGCGCCGGCGTGCTTCGCCGACGTTGTTCAGCGCCTCCTGCACGAGCCGGTAGATCGTGCTCTCGGCCTCCGGCGGCAGTCGGCGGCCGTGGTCCTCCAGGCGCACCAGCACGTCGATCGCGAGCCGGCCCTCGCGACTCTTGCGCTCCGCCAAGGTGCGCAGCGCCGGCGCCAGGCCGATCTCGTCCAGCGCTGCCGGGCGCAGCTCGGCGATCAGGGCCGAGAGGTTGTCGATCTCGGCGTCGATCAGCTGGATCCCCTCCTCGGTCGCACTCCGCAGCTCGGCGACGTCCGCGTCGCTCCGCAGTGCGGCCGAGTGCAGCATCCGCAGCCCGCCGAGGGCCTGGAGGGTCTCGTCGTGGAGCTCGCGCGCCCAGCGCTTGCGCTCCTGCTCGGCCGCCTCGAGGCTGTGACGCAGCCGCTCGGCCTCGACCGACTTCGCGGTGGCCACCGCGGTGGCCGCGCTCGCGGCGAAAGAGCGCAGCAGGCGCTCGTCCTCGGGCCCGAACCCGGGCCCGTCCACGACTCGGTCGAGGGCGGCGAGCACGCCGGAGGAGACGCCGCGGAAGGTGAGGGGCACGAGTATCGCCGCCTCCGCCGAGACGCCGAGGTCGTTGAGCTCCGCGCCGAGCCCGTCCGCGCCGGCGAGCCGTTCCGCGCGGCCGGCGCGGAGAACCTGCCCGGGGAGCGTGCCGTCGATCGGGATCCGCGCGCCGCGGAGGTTGGCCTCGACCTCGCCCGCCGTGGCCGCCACGACCAGCTCTTCGCCGTCGGCGAGCAGGATCAGCAGGGCCCGCGTCTCGACCAGGGCCCTGCCGCGCTTGACGATCAGCTCGAGAATCCGGTCGATGTCGGTCTCACCGCCGACCGAGCGGGCGATGTCCGTCATCACGGCGAGGGCCTGCACCGAGCGCTCCGCATGGTCGCGCTGACGCTCGACCTCGTCGCGGCGGCGGGCGAGGCCCTCGTAGAGGCGGGCGTTCTCGATCGCGATCGCCGCCCAGTCGGCGAGGATCTGCACGGTGGCTTCGTCGTCCTCGCCGAAGTCCCCGTCCTCCTTCTCCGTGAGGTAGAGGTTGCCCCATGCCTCGCCGCGAATCTGGATCGGCACACCGAGGAACGTGTGCATCGCCGGGTGACCCGGGGGGAACCCGTGCGAGCGCGAATGGGCCTTCACGTCCGAGAGGCGGAGCAGCTTGGGGTGGCGGATCAGCTCGCCGAGCACACCGCGGCCGCGGGGCAGATCGCCGATCGCCGTGTGGGTCTCTTCGTCGATCCCGAGGGTGAGGAAGCGTTCGAGCTCGCGCTTGCTCTCGTCCAGGATGCCAAGGGCGGCGTAGCGGGCGCCGGTCAACTCGCGCGCCGCGTCGAGCACCATCTCGAGCACGCCCTCCAGGTCGAGGCGCGCGACGAGTGTCCGCCCGACCTCGATCAGCCGCCGCAGCTTCGCCTCGTCGAGCCCGGTGGGATCCACCGGCAAACGGTACCGACCCACCGGCGCTCCGTCGTCGGACCCGAACCGCGGCTACGCTTCTCACCGGTGCCGCCGAACATGAGCGCTTATGGAGACGGGGGGCGAAGGGTGTCTGACGGACGCGCGCTCCTGCGGGCTCGGCAGTTCTTTGAGCCGCGTCAGCGCTCCGAGGACGGCTGGAACGAGCGCTCGACCTACTCGCGCGACTGGGAGGCCGCCTACCGGCGGCGCTGGCAGCACGACCGGGTCGTCCGCTCCACCCACGGGGTGAACTGCACCGGCTCCTGCTCCTGGAAGATCCACGTCAAGGACGGCCTGGTCACCTGGGAGACCCAGCAGACCGACTACCCGTCCAACGGCCCCGAGACGCCGGACTACGAGCCCCGCGGCTGCCCCCGCGGGGCCTCGTTCTCCTGGTACATCTACTCGCCGCTGCGGCCGAAGTTCCCCTACGTGCGCGGGGTGCTGCTGGAGATGTTCCGCGAGGCGCGCGAGCGGCTCGGCGACCCGGTCGAGGCGTGGGCCTCGATCGTCGAGGACCCCGAGAAGGCGAGGGCCTACAAGTCCCAGCGCGGCAAGGGCGGCTTCCTGCGGGCCGACTGGGAGGAGGTCGCCGACCTGATCGCGGCCGCCCACGTCCACACGATCCGCAAGTACGGCCCCGACCGCATCGTCGGCTTCTCGCCGATCCCGGCGATGTCGATGGTCTCCTACTCGGCCGGCACCCGCTTCCTCTCGCTGATCGGCGGCGTCAGCCTCAGCTTCTACGACTGGTACGCGGACCTGCCGCCGGCCTCGCCGCAGATCTGGGGCGACCAGACCGACGTCCCCGAGTCGGCCGACTGGTGGGACGCGTCCTACCTGATGCTCTGGGGCTCCAACATCCCGCAGACCCGCACGCCCGACGCCCACTTCATGACCGAGGCGCGCTACCGCGGCCAGAAGGTGGTGGTCGTCTCCCCGGACTACGCCGGCCACACCAAGTTCGCCGACCACTGGCTGCCCGCCCGCGCCGGCACCGACGGCGCCCTGGCGATGGCGATGGGCCACGTCATCCTCAAGGAGTTCTTCGTCGACCGCCAGGTCGACTACTTCGAGGACTACGCCCGCCGCTTCACCGACCTGCCCTTCCTGGTCACCCTGCGCGAGCGCGAGGACGGGACCTACGGAGGCGGACGCGCTGCTGCGCTCCTCGGACCTCGGCGGGCGACGAGGAGAACGCCGAGTGGAGGACGGTCGTCCTCGACGCACGCACCGGCGAGCCCGCCGTCCCCAACGGCACGATCGGCGATCGCTGGGGCGAGCAGGGCAAGGGCAGCTGGAACCTCGACCTGGAGGGGATCGAGCCGGTGCTGACCCTGCTCGGCCGCCACGACGAGGCGGTCGAGGTGACGCTGCCGCGCTTCGACGGCGGCGAGACCGAGGGCGGCACGACGATGCGCCGCGGCGTCCCCGCCATGCGGATCGGCGGGCGGCTGGTGACCACCGTCTTCGACCTCGCTCTGGCCCAGTACGGGGTAGGCCGCGAGGGGCTGCCCGGAGAGTGGCCGAGCGGCTATGACGACGCGACCCAGCCTCACACCCCCGCCTGGCAGGAGGTCCTGACCGGAGTCGACGCGGGGCGCTGCCTGCGCATCGCCCGCGAGTTCGCCGCCAACGCCGAGCAGACCGGCGGGCGCTCGATGATCGTGATGGGGGCAGGCACCAACCACTGGTTCCACTCCGACCAGACCTACCGAGCGATGCTCTCGCTGGTCATCTTCTGCGGCTGCCAGGGAGTCAACGGGGGAGGCTGGGCGCACTACGTCGGCCAGGAGAAGGTGCGGCCGCTGACCGGCTGGCAGACCGTCGCCTTCGCGCTCGACTGGAACCGGCCGGCGCGCCAGCAGCCGGCGACGCCGTTCTGGTACCTGGCCACCGACCAGTGGCGCTACGAGACCTTCGGCGCCGAGGAGTTCACCTCGCCCGCCGGCCCCGGCACGCTGCGGCAAGCGCCACACCGCCGACTGCCACGCGCAGGCGGCGCGCCTGGGCTGGCTGCCCGTCGCGCCCGAGCTTCGACCGCAACCCGCTCGACCTCGCCGACGAGGCCGGCGCGGCGGGCCGCGAGCCGGCCGAGCACGTGGTCGAGGAGCTGCGCGCCGGGCGCCTCGGCTTCGCCTGCGAGGACCCCGACGACCCGGCCAACTTCCCCCGCGTCCTCACCCTCTGGCGGGCCAACCTGCTCGGCTCCTCCAGCAAGGGCCACGAGTACTTCCTCAGCCACCTGCTTGGCGTTCCCGACGCGGCTGTCCGCTCCGCCGAGTCGCCGCCGGAGAATCGCCCCGAGGACGTCCGCTGGCACGACGAGGCCCCCGAGGGAAAGCTCGATCTCTTCACCACGATCGACTTCCGGATGAACGGCTCCTGCATCTACTCCGACGTCGTCCTGCCGGCGGCGACCTGGTACGAGAAGCACGACCTCTCCAGCACCGACCTGCATCCCTTCGTCCACCCGTTCAACGCGGCGATCCCGCCGCCGTGGGAGGCGAAGTCCGACTGGGAGGCCTTCAACCGGATCGCCGCCCGCTTCTCCGAGCTGGCAGCCGAGCACCTCGGCACGCGCACCGACATCGTCGCGACGCCGCTGTTGCACGACACGCCGGACGAGCTGGGCCAGCCCGGCGGCCGGGTGCGCGACTGGCGGGCGGGCGAGTGCGAGCCCGTCCCCGGCCGGACGATGCCGCGCCTGGTCGCGGTCGAGCGCGACTACGCCGCCGTGGCCGAGAAGATGACCGCGCTCGGCCCCCTGGTCGAGGAGCTGGGGACGGGGGCGAAGGGCGTCTCCTGGAAGCCGACCGAGGAGGTGGCCGATCTGGGGAAGCGCAACGGCGTGGTGGGGGAGGGCGTCGCCGCCGGTCGGCCGCGGCTGAAGCGCGACGTCGAGGTCTGCGAGACGATCCTCGCCCTCTCCGGCACCACCAACGGGCGCCTCGCGGTGGAGAGCTTCCGCGCCCTCGAGCAGCGGACCGGCCGCCCGCTCGCCGACATCCCGAGGAGCACGCCGACGAGCGGCTGACCTTCCGCGACCTCGTCGCCCAGCCGCGCAAGGTGATGCCCTCGGCCGAGTGGTCGGGCCTGGAGTCCCGCGCCCGCCGCTACTCGCCGTTCACCGCCAACGTCGAGCGCTCGATCCCCTGGCGGACGCTGACCGGGCGCCAGCAGCTCTACCTCGACCACGAGTGGATGCTCGACCTCGGCGAGGGGCTGCCCGCCTACCGCCCGCCGGTCGACGCCGGGCAGTTGGTCGGTCTGGGAGGAGAGCCGGCGCCCGAGGACGGGCTGGAGGTCACCGTGCGCTACCTGACCCCGCACTCGAAGTGGTCGATCCACTCCGAGTTCCAGGACAACCTGACGATGCTGACCCTGTTCCGCGGGGGGCCGGCGATGTGGCTTGCGGTCGAGGACGCGGAGAAGATCGGCGTCGCCGACAACGACTGGCTCGAGGTCTACAACCGTCACGGGGCGGTCGCCTGTCGCGCCGTCGTCTCCCACCGGGTCCCGCCCGGCGTCGCCCTCTTCTACCACTCCCAGGACCGCCACGTGAACGTCCCGGTCTCGGAGACCACGGGGGCGCGCGGCGGCACCGACAACTCGCTGACCCGGATCTCGATCAAGCCCACTCACCTGATCGGCGGCTACGCGCAGCTCTCCTGGGGCTTCAACTACTACGGGCCGACGGGCCCCCAGCGCGACCAGCTGATCGTCGTCCGCAAGCGCCGCAGCGGAGGTCGAGTACTGATGCATGTCCGGGCTCAGATGGGGATGGTGATGAACCTCGACAAGTGCATCGGATGCCACACCTGCTCGGTCACCTGCAAGAACGTCTGGACCAACCGGCGCGGCATGGAGTACGCCTGGTTCAACAACGTCGAGACCAAGCCCGGCCGCGGCTACCCGCGCGATTACGAGGACCAGGAGAAATGGCATGGAGGCTGGAAGCTCGATCGCCGCGGCAGGCTGAAGCTGCGGGCCGGCGGCAAGCTGCACAAGCTGGCGAACATCTTCTGGAACCCCGACCTGCCGAGCATCGACGACTACTACGAGCCCTGGACCTATGACTACGACCACCTGATCTCCGCCCCGGCGGGGGACCGCCAGCCGGCGGCGAGGCCGAAGTCGCAGGTGACCGGGCGCAACCTCGACCTGCAGTGGGGGCCCAACTGGGAGGACGACCTGGCCGGCTCCCAAGAGCACGCCGCGCTCGACCCCAACCGCCGCGATCTCGAGGAGGAGGTCAAGCTCGAGTTCGAGCAGGCCTTCATGATGTACCTGCCGCGGATCTGCGAGCACTGCATCAACCCCTCCTGCGTCGCCTCCTGCCCCTCCGGCGCGATGTACAAGCGCGAGGAGGACGGGATCGTGCTCGTCGACCAGGAGGCGTGCCGCTCCTGGCGCTTCTGCGTCTCCGGCTGCCCCTACAAGAAGGTCTACTTCAACTGGGAGACGGGCAAGGCCGAGAAGTGCAACTTCTGCTACCCGCGGATCGAGGCCGGGATGCCGACCGTCTGCTCGGAGACCTGTGTGGGCCGGTTGCGCCACGTCGGCGTCGTGCTCGTGGACACCGACCGCGTCGAGGCCGCCGCCTCGGTCCCCGACGAGCACGACCTGATCGAGTCCCAGCTCGACATCCTGCTCGACCCCGACGACCCGGAGGTCCGCGAACAGGCCCGCCGCGACGGGATCGCCGCCGACTGGCTCGAAGCGGCGAGCCGCTCGCCGGTCTACGCGATGTGCAAGCGCTGGCGGATCGCCCTGCCGCTGCACCCGGAGTACCGCACCCTGCCGATGGTCTGGTACGTGCCGCCGCTCTCGCCGGTGGAGAGCCTGGGCGAGTCGCTGGTCCGCGAGGGCGGCGATCCCGACGACGTCTTCGAGGCGATCGAGGAGCTGCGGATCCCGGTCGAGTACCTGGCCGGCTTCCTCTCCGCCGGGGACCCGGAGCCGGTGCGGCGCTCGCTGCGGCGCCTGGTCGCGATGCGCCGCTACATGCGGGCCAAAAACGTCCACGGCGAGGTCGAGCCGGGGATCGCCCACGAGGTCGGGATGGACACCGACCAGTTGGAGGCGATGTTCCGCATGGTCGCGATCGGCGACTACGACGAGCGCTACGTCATCCCCAAGCGCCACGGCGAGGCCTCGCCGGCCGCCTTCGCCGAGCAGGGCTCGTGCGGGATCGACTTCGTCAACGGGGCCGCCCTGCCCCCCGGCATGGCCGATCCGGGCGACACCGGCCCCGACCCGGACTTCGACATCCGCGACCACCTCACCCACAGGAGCGGCAACGGTGCCGCCTGAGCCCGTCCACCCGCTGAAGCTGGCCTCGGTCCTGCTCCAGTACCCGACGACGTCGGCGGTCGACTCGGTCGCCGGCCTCGACCTCGCCGAGGTCTCGCCGTGCCGCGGCCGCCAGGCGCAGCGCCTCGCGTCCTTCCTGGACTGGTATCGAAGCCGGTCGCTCGGCGAGCTGCGACGGGCCTACGTCGAGACCTTCGACTTCGCCAAGCAGCGCAGCCTCCACCTCACCTACCACCTGCACGGCGACAGCCGCCAGCGCGGCCTGGCCCTGTTGAAGCTGAAAGAGGCGTACGCGGCCGCGGGGCTCGAGGGCGACGCCGCGGAGCTGCCCGACTTCCTGCCGCTGATGCTCGAGTTCTGCGCCCTCGCCCCGGAGCCGGCCGGCCGCGAGCTGCTCGATCGCCACCGGCCCGCGATCGAGCTGATCCGCGACAGCCTGCACCGCGAGCGCAGCCCCTTCGCCGAGCTGCTCGACGCCGTCGTTGACGGCCTGCCGGGGCTGACCGGACGGCAGTTGGCGCGGATCAAGCGCCTCGCGGCGGAGGGCCCGCCCACCGAGCAGGTCGGCCTGGAGCCGTTCGCGCCGCCCGAGGTGATGCCGATATGAGCCAGGGCTCGGTCCTCCTCTACGCGGTCCTGCCCTACGCGGCGATTGCCGTCTTCGCGGTCGGGACCGTCTGGCGCTACCGGCGCGACCAGTACGGGTGGGGCGCCCGCTCCACCCAGCTCCTGGAGAGTCGGGTACTGCGCTACGGCAGCACGGTCTTCCACCTCGGAGTGCTGGCTGCGATCGGCGGCCACGTGCTCGGCATCCTCGTCCCCCGATCCTGGACGGCGGCGGTGGGGCTTCCGGACGGCGCCTACCACGTGATCGCGGTGATCGGTGGCCTGGCGGCGGGCGGCGCCGTTGTGGCGGGCTTCCTCGTCCTCCTCTACCGCCGGCTGCGCTTCCCCAGGGTCCGGGTGACGACGACCCAGATGGACGTGGCGACCTTCGCCCTGCTCGGCGTCGGCATCCTCACCGGGATCCTGGCGACGACGACCAACCTCGGCGACGCCGTCCACTACCGCGAGACAGTCGGGCCGTACTTCCGCCAGGTGCTGATCCTCGACCCGAAGCCGGAGCTGATGACCGGTGGCGGCGTCACCCTGATCTTCCAGATCCACGTGGTGGCGGTGTGGTTCCTCTACGCGTTGTGGCCTTTCAGCCGCCTCGTGCACGTCTGGAGCATCCCGGTGGACTACCTCCGCCGCAGTCCGATTCCCTACCGGAGCCGCACGCCCCGCCCGCGGGCGGGGCGTGCGGCTCCGGTCCGATCCAGCGCAGATTGAGGTCAACCCCGCCAATGGAAACTGACCACCCGCTCCACGATGGCCATGGGCGCCGGATCTCCGACCTGCGCGTCTCCGTCACCGACCGCTGCAACTTCCGCTGCCAGTACTGCCTGCCCGCCGAGGGCCTGCCCTGGCTGGAGCGCGAGGAGATCCTCAGCTTCGAGGAGGTCACCCGCCTGGTCGGGCTCCTGGTCGGGCTGGGGATAGAGGACGTCCGCCTCACCGGGGGAGAGCCCCTGGTCCGCCGCGAGTTCCCGAGCCTGGTGGCGATGCTGGCCGGAGTCGACGGCATCCGCGACCTCTCGCTGACCACCAACGGCTACCTGCTCGAGCGCCACGCCGATGCCCTGGTGGAGGCGGGAATCCACCGCGTCAACGTCTCGATCGACTCGCTGCAGCGCGACCGCTTCTTCCAGATCACCCGCCGCGACGCGCTGCCGCAGGTCCTGCGCGGGCTCGAGGCGATCGCCGCCCACCCGGGGGTCCAGCCGGTCAAGGTCAACGCGGTGGCGATGCGCGACTTCACCGAGGCCGAGGTCGAGCGCTTCTGCGATTTCGCCCGCTCGACCGCCTTCCAGGTCCGCTTCATCGAGTTCATGCCACTCGACGCGGATCGGGCCTGGACCCCGAAGGCGGTGCTGACCGGGGAGGAGCTGCGCCGGATGGTCGAGGCGATCCACCCGCTCGAGGAGCTGCCGCGCGAGCCCTCGGCCACGGCGCGGGTCTTTCGCTTCGCCGACGGCAAGGGGGAGATCGGCTTCGTCAACCCGGTCTCCGAGCCGTTCTGCGCCGACTGCAACCGCCTGCGGCTGACCGCCGAGGGGAAGCTCCGCACCTGCCTCTTCTCGCGTCCACGAGACCGACCTGCGAGGGCCGTTGCGAGACGGGGCCGACGACGAGGAGCTGGCGTCGATCGTCCGCGAAGCGGTCTGGCGCAAGGAGCTGAAGCACCGCGTCAACGAGCCGGGGTTCCGCCAGCCGCCGCGGACGATGAGCGCTATCGGGGGTTGAGCAGCTCCTCCGCCCGCTCGAGGTCCTCGGCGGCGTTGACGTTGAAGCAGATGCGGCGGGGGTCCCCGAAGCGGGCCAGCTCGGACTCCTCGACCATCCGCGGTTCGAGCGAGGCGACGGTCTCCTGCAGCGGCTCGGCGCGATCGAGCGCGGCCTCCAGCACGGGCAGGAGTGCGGGGTCGTAGCGGGCGTGAAGCGGCTGGAGGCGCCCGTCGACGGATGGCACCACCAGCGGCTGGGGAGCCGACGCGAGCCATCCCAGGAGCCCCGCGTCGGCGAACGGCATGTCGCAGGCGACAACGACGAGCGGCCGGTCCCGCGCGTGGCGCAGGGCGGCGACGATGCCGCAGAGCGGGTGGCGCGGGCGGTCGGGCTCGTGGACGACCCGGCAGTCCAGCGGCGGCAGCGCGGAGTCCCGCTTGGCGACGACGATCGGCTCGAGGCCGGCCTCGACGACGGCGGCCAAGGGATAGGAGAGCAGCGGCCTGCCGTCAAGGTCGGCCGTCGCCTTCGCCCCACCGATCCGGCTGCCGGCCCCTCCGGCCAGGACGGCGCCGACCGCCGTCTCCGTGCCCTCGGGGTGCTCCTGGGTCGGTGGGCTCATCGCAACCAGTCTGCCATTAGGCTCGCTGATCGAGGTGAGACCGTGGGCCCCCCAGAGCTGATCGAGGTCGAGCAGGCGCGAGGCATCGTCCTGGAGCGTGCCGCGCCCCTCGGCGTCGAGCGGGTGCCGCTGCGCGAGGCGCTGGATCGGGTCCTCGGCGAGGACGTCGGCAGCGCGGAAGCGGTTCCCGCCTTCGACAACTCGGCGATGGACGGGTTCGCCGTGCGCGCGGTGGACACCCGCGGGGCCACGCCCGGCGAGCCGGTGAGCCTGCGCCTCGTCGGCGAGTCGCGGGCCGGGCGTCCCGCCGCGGCGGGCGTCGAGGCGGGGGAGGCGATCCTGATCTCGACCGGGGCGACGATCCCGGCCGGCGCCGACGCGGTGGTCCGGGTCGAGGACACGCGCCGCGAGGGCGGGCGGGTCCTGACGCAGGGCGAGGTCGAGCCCGGCCGCGACGTGAGGCGGGCCGGCGAGGACATCGAGCCGGGCGAGACGGTGCTCGCGCGGGGCACCCGGCTGGGGCCCTCGGAGCTCGGGGTCCTCGCCTCGGTGGCGCGCCCCTTCGTCGCCTGCCACCGCCGGCCGCGGGTCTGCGTGCTGACCAGCGGCGACGAGCTGCTCGCACCCGGGGAGGAGATGCGCCCCGGCGGCGTCCGCAACTCGAACGCCTACTCGGTCCCGGCCCTGGCCGAGTGGGCGGGGGCGGAGGCCGTCGTCGCCGGCTCGGCGCCCGACGACCTCGAGGCGACGCGGGCGGCGATCGCGCCGGCGCTCGACGCCGACGTGGTCGTGCTCTGCGGCGGCGTCTCGGTCGGGGAGCACGACCACGTCAAGCAGGCGCTCGCCGACCTCGGCGTCGAGGAGTCATTCTGGGGCGTTGCGGTGAAGCCGGGGAAGCCGACCTGGTTCGGGACGCGCGGCGACACCCTGGTCTTCGGGCTGCCTGGCAACCCGGTCTCGGCGATGGTCACCTTCGTCCTGCTGGTGCGGCCGGCGCTGGCGCTGCTGAGCGGCGGCCGGCCGCAGAGCCTGCGCACCACCGCCAGGCTCGCTCGCGACTACGACAAGCGCCCCGGGCGCACCCACGCCGTCCGCTGCCGCCTCGAGCTGCGCGAGGACGGATGGCACGCGCATCCGGCCGGGCGGCAGGGCTCGCACGTCCTCACCTCGATGCTCGGGGCGGACTGCCTCGCGCTCCTCCCCACTGCGAGCGGCCCGCTGCCCGCCGGCGAGCGGGTCGAGGTCGAGCTGCTCGGTCGCGGCTAGCATGGGAGCGGTGACCGTGCGGGTGCGTCTTTTCGCCGTCCTGCGGGAGCGGGCCGGCAGCGAGTCGATCGAGGTCGAGCTGGCCGAGGGAGCGACGGTGGCCGACGCGATCCGCGCGCTCTCCGAGCGCTCGCCGCTGGCGGAGGTGCTCGACCGGCTGCCGGTGCGGATGGCGGTGAACAGGACCTACGCGAGCCCGGAGACCCCGCTGTCGGCCGCGGACGAGCTGGCCCTGATCCCGCCGATCAGCGGTGGCGCCGGCGCCCCACGTCCGGGTCACGGACGAGCCGCTCTCGCTCGAGGCCCTGTCCGCGGCGGTCGGCCGCCCGGGCGCCGGTGCGATCGTCGCCTTCCAGGGGGTCACGCGTGAGGTGAGCCGGCTCGACTACGAGGCCTACGGCGAGATGGCCGAGCAGCGGATCGCGAAGATCCTCGACGACTGCGTGGCGCGGCACGGGCTGCAGGCGGCGGCCGCCGAGCACCGGGTCGGCGGCGTCGCGCGCGGAGAGGCCAGCGTGATCGTCGCTGCCTCCGCGGCGCACCGGGCCGAGGCGTTCGCCGGCGCGCGCGAGGCGATCGACCGGATCAAGGCCGAGGCCCCGATCTGGAAGCGCGAGGTCGAGGAGGACGGGAGGTCTCGCTGGGTCGAAGGAGAGCAGCCGCCGGTCGACGCCGAGCCGGCGGTGGGGGAGGGTCACAGGTGAGCCGTCCCCGCCTCACCCATCTCGACGACGAGGGGAAGGCCCGGATGGTCGACGTCGGCGCCAAGCAGCCAAGCGAGCGCCGCGCCCGCGCCCGCGCCCGGCTGCGCATGTCCGCGGCGACCGCCGCGGCGGTCGAGGCCGGCGAGGGCCCGAAGGGGGAGGTGCTCGGCGTGGCGCGGATCGCCGGCATCCAGGCCGCCAAGCAGACCGGCGCCCTGATCCCGCTCGCCCACCCGATCCCCCTCACCTTCGTCGACGTCGAGGCGAGCGTCGATGTCGACAGCGGCTTGGTCGAGCTCGTCTCCGAGGCTCGCACGGTGGCTCGCACCGGGGTCGAGATGGAGGCGATGACCGCCTGCGCGGTGGCGGCGCTGACCGTCTACGACATGGTCAAGGGCCTGGAGCGGGGGGTCGAGCTGGAGCAGGTCGTGCTGCTGGAGAAGAGCGGCGGGCGCAGCGACTGGCGCCGCGGCGATGACGGCGAGCGGGGCTGACCCGCGATGCGGGCGGCGATCGTCACGGTCAGCAGCTCGAAGTCTCGCGGTGAGGGCGAGGACGAGAGCGGCAAGCGGCTGACCGAGCTGGCCGAGCGGCTCGGCGCCGAGGTCGCCGGCCGCGACCTGATCCCCGACGACCGGCGCCTGATCGAGGAGCGGCTGCGGCACTGGGCCGACGTCGAGCGCTGCGAGCTGGTGCTGACCACCGGCGGCACCGGCTTCTCTCCCACCGACGTCACCCCGGAGGCCACCCGGGCGGTGCTCGAACGCGAAGCCCCCGGGCTGGCCGAGGCGATGCGCGAGGCCTCGCGAGCCCACACCCGCCACTGGATGCTCTCGCGGGCCGTGGCCGGGATTCGCGGCTCGACCCTGATCGTCAACTTCCCCGGCAGCCCGAAGAGCATCGCCCAGGCCGGCGAGGCGATCGCGGACGCCCTGCCGCACGCCCTGGAGCTGATCGCCGGCCGCAGCACAGTTCATTAGATGATCCGAGCAGGGAGGCACCGATGAAACGAGCCGAGGCGCTTCGCCCACTCTCTCGCGACCACCTCAAGGCGCTGCTCGCCGCCAGGGCCCTGCGCCAGGCGAGCGACCTCGAGGAGGCGACGCGATCCTTCCTGGAGTTCTGGCGGGGTGAGGGACAGCATCACTTCCGGGTCGAGGAGGAGGTGCTGCTGCCGACGTGGGCGCTGCACGCCCCGATCGATCGCCCCGGCGTGGCGCGCATGCTGGAGGAGCACCTGGCGATCCGCCGCGAGGCCCTGCGCCTCGAAGCCGGCGAGGTCTCACTGGAGGAGTTGCCGGAGATCGGCCGGCTCCTCCACGACCACGTGCGCTTCGAGGAGCGGCAGCTCTTCCCGCTCATCGAGGAGGCGATGGACGCCGACAGCCTCAGCCGTCTGGCCACCGCCATCGAACGCGCCGAGGCGGAGGGGTGAGGAGGCCGGCGACGGCCGCTTTCGCCCTCGCGACGCTTGCGCTTTTCGCCGGGCCGACGACCGCCTCGCCGCAGGGCGAGATCGTGGTCCGGGGCGCCGACTCGGGCTCGCACCTGAGATTGACGGTCAGCGGCGGGAGCATCGTGGTCGCCGGCTACATGGACCCCGGCCAGCCGGCCGGGTGCCGCACCCACGGCCGCTCCACCGCCGTCTGCCCCCTCGCCGGGGTCGGCTCGATAGAGGTGGACATGGGCCCGGCGGACGACAAGGTCGAGGTGCTCGACCCGCTGCCGATCCCTCTCACCACCCACCTCGGCGCCGGGTCCGACAAGCTGATCGGCAACGACGAGGCCGACACCTGCTATCCGCAGGGAACCCGGCGCAACCGCTGCATCGGCGGCGGCGGCAACGACGTCTGCATCACCGGCCCGCGGAACACCGACTGCGTCGGGGGCCCGGGCAACGACCTCTGCGAGGCGAGCACCGGGAGCGACGGTTGCTGGGGAGGGCCGGGACGGGACGTCTGCTACATGGGCCCCGGGCATGACGGGTGCCACGGCGACAGCGGCAACGACCGCCTGTTCGGCGGCCCCAGCAGCGATCAGCTCTACGGCGGCTCAGGCTTCGACTACTGCGAGGGAGGTCCCGGCATCGGCCGCTCTCACAGCTGCGAAGCCGGCCCCGGCCACTGACCGACTCAGCGGGTTCCTACACTTGGGGGGATGTCCGCCGAGGCTCGTTTCGACTCGACCTACACGCTCTACCGGCGCGGGATCGAGCTGCTCGAGGAGGGGGATTTCGAGCACGCGGCCGGGCCGCTTGCCGAGGCCGCGCGGCGGGCGCCGGAGAAGTCCTCGGTGCGCGAGGCGCTGGGCCGCGCCTACTACCGCTTGGGGCGGTTCGCGGCGGCGGCGATCGAGTTCGAAGCCGTGGTCGAGACGCACCACGTCAACGACTACGCCCACTTCTGCCTCGGCAGGGCGCTGACCAAGACGGGCCAGGCGGACCGGGCCCGCCACCACCTCGCGCTGGCCTCGAACCTGCGGCCGGACCGGCGCGACTACCGCTACTACCGGGAGCGCCTCGGCCCCTGACCCCGAGGCCTCGCGCCTACAGCCCCGCTACGAGCTTGCCGACGTTGCCGCTGCCGAAGTAGGGGCTGAAGGTGTGGGTGTGGTTGTTCTTGTGGCTGTAGCTCGTCAGCCCGTCGATCGCTGTTCCGTTGGAGATCAGCCAGCCACCGCCGCTGGCGCCGGGGCGCCAGCGGCAGCCGACCGCCATGGTCGGCGGGCCGGGAAAGCGGTAGGTGAAGCTGTCGTCGCCGACGTAGGGCGAGTCGCACTCCTGGAGCTGGCCGGCCTTACCGGGGAAGCCGAAGGTCTGGAACTGCTGGTGGCGGTCCTGGTCGGTGACGATCGTGGCGCCGCCGCCGACCGCGTCGGCCACGTTCTGGCCGCCGGCGTTGGGGCCGGTGAGGAACGCCCCGACGTCGAAGTTGGGGTTGCCGCTTCTGACCCACGGCCTGGGGGCATAGACGGCTCCCCGGCGGCCGACGAAGACGCCGAACGGAGCCAGCCCGTCGTCGTAAGCCGGGACGAATTCCATGTACTGCGACCAGAGGTTGTGCCGCTGCCGGTCCAGGGGGCCCGAGTTGACGCAGTGTCCCGCCGTCAGCACGAGTTGCCTGGTGGGGCTGTTGATCGCCGTGCCCGAGCAGTAGCCGCTGAGCGGGCCCTGCTGGACAAAGAGGCGGCCATTGACCGGAAATGGGGAGGCGGTTGCGTCGGGAACGCCCGCGTAGCTGGCGGTCGCGACGCCCCCCCGTAGGCCGAGGAGGGAGGACGCGCCGGCCGGCTCGCCGTCGCGGCCCTCGTCCAGCGGCCGGGCGCTGCGCATGCGGGCCGGGGTCCAGTAGCGGGTCACCCGCGCGACCTCGTTGTGGATGCTGCTCGGAGTGGCAGCCACGCTCTCCTGGGCGCGCGGCGCGGCGCCCGCAACACCCGGGCCGGCGATCGCGGGCGTCACCAGGCAGGCGAGTGCCGCGATCAGGCTCGCGGTGCGCGGAGAGAAGCTGTGGCGGCGGCGGCTCATGGGTGCGCTGAGAATAGTGCGAGCCGGGAGGGGCGCGGTCAGCGGCCCTCGACCGAGCGGTTCCCCGCCCCGTCGCTCCCCGGAGTCGTCGCGGCGCCTGGGCTCTCTCGGCGATACCGGGCGGGTAGTACGGCGACGATCGAGGTTCCCTCGCCCGGGGCGCTCACCACCTCCAAGGTCCCGCCCGCCAGGGCAACCCGCTCGCGCATGCCCAACAGGCCGAAGCCGCCGGTCTCCCCGCCGGGGTCGAAACCGCAGCCGCTGTCCTCGATCCGGACCCGGATGCTCTCCCCGGCTTCGATCACCTCGACCACGGCGCGATTGGTCCCGGCATGTCTCGCCGCGTTGTTCAGTCCCTCCTGCGCCAGTCGGTAGACCGTGTCCTCGATCTGGCCGAGGAGGCGGGCCTGGCGCCGGCCGGTATTGAAACCGAGGTCGATCCGGAGATCGACGTTCAGCACCTCGCCCCAGGTGAGCCGCTCGACCAGCGCCTCCAGGGCCGCCCCCAGGCCGAGCTCGTCGAGCGTGGCGGGGCGCAGGTCGGCGATCAGCCGCCGCATCTCGGCGATCGTGTGGTCGACTCGCTCGATCGCGTTGGAGAGCAGCCGGTCGGTGTCGCCTCCGCGGCGGGCGGCGGAGAGGAGGACCCGCAACCCGGCCATGCTCTGGAGCGCCTCGTCATGGAGCTCGCGGGCCCAGCGGCCGCGCTCGCGCTCAGCCGTCTCGATGCTGTTGCGCATCCTGTCCTCGGCAACCGACTGGGCGGTGGCCACAGCGTTTGCCGCGCTGGCCCCGAAGGTGTAGAGCACCTGCTCGTTCTCGTCGGTAAAGCCCTTGTTCCTGCCGGGGGGGTCGAGCGCGACGAGCACTCCGAGCGAGTGGCCGTGGAAGATCATCGGCGCCAGCAGGGCGGCCACCCCGGCGCCCGGGCTGCCCGGCCTCGACAGCAGGTCGGGGTCGATGCTCGGCAGGCGGTTGGGCCGGTGCGATCTGAGCACCCGGCCTGGGGCAGAGCCCTCGACCGGGATGCGCAGCTCCGCGTCGCAGTCGAATTCCCCGGCCGCGGCGGCCACGCGCAGCTCGCCACGGTCCTCGAGCAGGATCAGCAGCGAGCCTGCCTCGACCAGGCCCCGCCCCTGCTTGACGATCGTCTCCAGGATCCGGTCGAGATCGGTCTCGCCGCCGACCGCGCGGCAGATCTCGCTCGTCGCCTCGAGACTGTGGACGGCGCGCTCGAGGCTGTCGCGCTGCTCCCCGACGTTGCTGTAGAGGCGGGCGTTGTCGACGGCGATCGCCGCCCATTCGGCGAGGATCGTCGCCGACTGTTCGTCGGCCTCGTCGAAGTCGCCGCCCCCCACCTTCTCGGTCAGGTAGAGGTTGCCCCAGGCACGGCCGCGGATCACGATCGGCACCTTGAGGAAGTCGATCTCTTGTCCGGGTGCCTCGTCGATGCCCTGGGGGATAAAGCGCTCCAGATCGTCCCGGTCGCTGTCGAGCACGCCCAGCGCGGCGGAGCGGGCGCCGGTCATCTCGCAGGCGGCCTCGAGCAGCCGGTCGAAGATGACATCGGAATCGAGCTCGGCCACGAGGTTGCGGCCGACGTCGATCAGCTCTCGCAGCCTGGACTCGTCCAGGGCTTCAGTGTCATGCGCGGTTACTTCCACCGACACCGGACCCGATCTAGATACATAGAGTGTTCCATGGTAGTGACCCGGTGGGCTCGGAGGAAGGCCGCGGGAAAACACGGATGGCGGGGGCTGTGCAGAGGGATTAGATAGACGCATGCGCTCCCACGACGGCTCTGGCGTGGAGTGAGGCTTTTCGCGGTATGAGCCTGCGCAGCATCCGCGTCGGTCGCCTCGCCGGCATCCCGATCGGCTTCCAGCCGCTCTGGCTGCTGATCGTCGGGCTGATCACCTGGTCGCTCGGCGCCGTCTACTACCCGGATCAGGCTCCCGGCATCGCCCCGGCGGCCGCTTACGGGCTGGGGCTGCTCAGCGCCCTGCTGCTCTTCACGAGCATCCTCCTGCACGAGCTGGGGCACGCGATCGTCGCGCGTCGCCACGGCGTCGAGATCGAGGAGATCGACCTCTGGCTGCTGGGCGGCGTCGCTCGGATGAAGGGCTACCCGCGCGCGGCGGGCGACGAGCTGCGCTTCGCCCTCGCCGGCCCCGCGGTGACGCTGGCGATCGCCGCGGTCTTCGGGGTCGTCGCGCTGGCGATTCCAGCGGGCGCTCCGGACGCGCTGCGGGCGGTCATCGACTACCAGGTGTTCATCAACGTGGCGATCCTCGCCTTCAACCTCCTGCCCGCCTTCCCCCTCGACGGCGGCCGCGTCGCCAGGGCGCTGATCTGGGGCCGGATCGGCGACCTCTCCCGGGCCACTGCGATCGCGGCCTCGATCGGGCGCGGCTTCGGCTACGTGATGATCGGCCTGGGCCTGTTGGGCGCCATGGCCGGGGCGGTGGGCGGCATCTGGCTGGCGATCGTCGGCTTCTTCGTGATCGTCGCCGCCAAGGCGGAGGAGGGGGGAATGAGGGTCCGCACCGCCTTCGCCGGCCGCGAGGCGGGGAGGTTCATGTCCTTCCCGGCCGTGACGATCCCCGCCGCGGCGAGCGTCGAAGAGGCGGTCGAGCGGTACTTCGTCAGGCATCGCTACTCGGCGTTCCCGGTCCTCGACGGCGCCAGGCTGGTCGGCCTGGTCGACGTGGCGGCCGTCGAGCACGTCCCGTCCGCGCGGCGGCGCTCCACCACCGTCGGAGAGGTGGCCTTCCAAGACTCCGACCTCGTCATCGACGAGCACCAGGACGTCGCCGAGCTGCTGGAGCGCCCCGTCTTCCAGCGGGTCGGCCGGGCGATCGTCCTGACGCGGAGCGGCGAGGTGGGGATCCTCTCGATCACCGACGTCAATCGGGCGCTGCGGGCGTTCGATCTGCAGAGGGCCTCGGGGGCCGAGGCCCACACGGCCTAGGAGCCGATCAGCCGAGGATCGGCTTCAGGTTCTCGGGGAGGATGGAGCGGACGTCGTCGATCTCGCCGGGGGAGACGTGGCGCTTCAGCACCGTTGCCGCGGCGCTGACCGCGTAGGAGGCCTGGGTCTCGCCGTCGAGCACTGCCTCGTCGGCGATCCGGTCGAGGAAGTCCGCGAACCCGTGGTACTTGACCGGGGTCGAGCTCGGGTTCCAGCCCTCGTAGTAGACGCCCCGGATCAGCTCGGGGAGCTGCGCGGCGAGCTGGGCGGCCTCGTTGACCGGGAGGCGGTCGCGCAGGCCGTGCAGGTAGGCCCGCAGCACCCGGTAGGCCTCGCGGTGGTCCTCGGTGTCCAGCTCCTCGGCCATGTCGTTGATCCAGATGTGGGCCTTCTCGACGCTGCGCTCGATGATGGTGGGCTCGGCCATGACCCGAACCTACGGGCGCGCGGGCCGGCTGTCATCGGGGAAAAGCCGAAGTCCGAGCGGGGGGATTCCCCCGATCTCCTCGCCGGGGGCTCGCCTATGATCGGCCAGTGACCGGGCTGATCGCGCTGAACCTGGTTCGCAACCGGGGGAGGACCATGCTGACCGCCGCGGGGATCGCGATCGGGGTCGCGACGATCGTCGCCCTGCTGGCGCTCACCCAGGGCCTCAAGGAGAGCGTCGGCGGCCTCAGCCACCTGGGCGGCGCCAACCTCGGCCTCTTCCAGAGCGGCGTCACCGACCCGACCTCATCGGTCCTGCCCCTCTCGCTGGTTCGCCCGCGTGCGCGAGCAGCCGGGCGTCGCCGACGCGGCGCCGATCCAGCTGGTCACCGACGCCCTGCCCTCCTCGCCCGAGGCGCTCGTTTTCGGGGTCAGGCCGGGCAGCTTCGTCGCCCGCCATGCCTTCGTCACTCAGGGGCGCTCGGTCCACGGCGACGAGGCGATGGTCGGCGACGGGCTGGCCGCCGATCTCGGCCTGAGGCCGGGCGACCGCGTCCTGCTCAAGGGCCTGCCGTTGCCGGTGGTGGGCGTCTACCACGCAGGGGTCGGCTTCGAGGACAGCGGGATCGTCGTGCCGCTCCCGGTCGCCGAGCGGCTGACCGGCCAGGCCCGCAGCACGACGACGATCGCGGTGACGCTGAAGCCGGACGCCGCCTCGGACGCGGTCTCCGCCGAGCTGGTGCGGGCCTTCCCCGGCACGACGACGATCTCCAACCCGAACGAGGCCGCCCGCGCCAACCCGGGCTTCCAGATCGTCACCAAGGCGGTGCTGGTGATCGCCGTCCTCGCCCTCGTGCTGGGGGCGATCGCGGTCGCCAACACGATGGCGATGGCGGTGCTGGAGCGCCAGCGCGAGCTGGCCCTGCTCGCGGCGATCGGATGGAGCCAGTGGCAGGTGGGGGCGCTGGTGGTCGGCGAGGGGGCGGGGGTCGGCCTGGTCGGGGCCGGGCTCGGCGTCCTCGGCGGCATCGCCGTCAGCCAGCTGATCGTCAGCCTGCTCTCCGCCTCCGGCTTCGTCAACCCCGTCCTCACCCTGTGGGGGCTGGGGCGGGGACTGCTGATCGGCCTCGCGATCGGCGTGCTCGGTGGGATCTACCCCGCCTGGCGCGTCTCCCGCCGCCCGCCGGCCGAGCTGCTCGGGCGGTTCTGAGGCGAGCCCTTCAGGGCCCGTCGTCGCCGACCACCGCGCCGTCGACCATCCGCACGAAGCGGTCCGGGCGGTCGCCCAGCAGCGGGTCGTGGCTGGCGATCAGCATCGTCATCCCACGCCGGGCGCGGGCGCGGTCGAGGACCGAGAGGACGAGGCGGCCGCTCTCGGAGTCGAGCGAGCCGGTCGGCTCGTCGGCGAGCAGCAGGCGCGGCTCGTTGGCCAGGGCGCGGGCGACGGCGACGCGCTGGCGCTCGCCGCCGGAGAGGGTCGCGGGGCGCTCCTCGGCGCGCTCGCGCAGGCCGACCTCGGCGAGCAGGTCCACCGCCCGCCGGTGTCGCTCGGCCCGCGGCACGCCGGCGGCGATCATCGGCAGCTCGACGTTGGCGCGCGCGGTCAGCATCGGCAGCAGGTGGTGGAGCTGGAAGACGAAACCGACCGTGTCGCGGCGGTAGGCGGCGGGCTTGGCGAGGTCGGTGACGGAGTCGCCGTTGACCAGCACCCGGCCGGAGTCGGGGCGCTCGATCGCCGCGATCACGTTCAGCAGGGTGCTCTTCCCGCACCCCGACGGCCCGGTGATCGCCACCACCTCGCCCGGGCCCGCCTCGAGCGAGACCTCGCGCAGGGCCCGGATCCGGCCGGCGTAGGTCTTGGAGACCCGCTCGACCCGGACCTGCGCCCCTCGCTCGGTCTCCCGCGCGACTACGTAGCCGGAAGCCGTACTTCCCCCGGATGGCGGTCGGTGGCCTCACCCATACGCTCGATCATATGGAGCAGTACAGCGAACAGGCCGGCCATGGGCCCCGGGTGGTGATCGTCGGGGGCGGAGTTGCCGGGCTGGAGGCAATGCTGGCGCTGCGCGACCTGGCCGGGAGCAGGGCCGAGGTCGAGCTGCACGCCCCGCGCCTCGAGTTCGCCTACCGGCCGCTCGCCGTCGGCGAGCCATTCGGAACCGGGCGGGTCCTCCATTTCGACCTCGGCGAGCTGGCCGAGCGCAGCGGAGCCTCGCTTCCGCCTCGGCAGCATCGTCGCCGTGGACGGCGACCGCCGCCACGTCGTCACCCGTGACGGCGCGGAGGTCCCCTACGACTTCCTGCTCCTCGCCCCCGGCGTGCGGATGCTGTGGGCGGTGCCGGGCGCCGTCACCTTCTGGGGCGTCGCCGACGAGGGGGGCGTCGCAGAGGTGGTGCGCCGGCTTCGAAGCGGTGAGCTGCGCAAGGTGATCTTCACGATGCCGGCGGGCTGCAACTGGCCGTTCCCGGCCTACGAGCTGGCCCTGCTCGCCGCCTCGGAGCTGGCGAAGGCGGGCGTCGAGGGCGCCGAGCTGACGATCGTGACCCCCGAGGACGAGCCGCTCCAGCTGTTCGGGCTGCGGGCGGGCCACCAGGTGGGCAGGCTGCTGGCCGAGCACGGCATCGAGGTCGTCGCCGGCGCCCACCCGGTCAAGTTCGACCGCGGCCTCCTCCAGGTCGCCCCAGGCGAGCCGATCGAGGCCGACGCCGTGGTCAGCACGCCGCGCCTCGAGGGGCGGCGGATCGCCGGCGTCCCCCACGACCCCGCCGGTTTCGTCCGCGTCGACGAGCACTGCCGGGTGATCGGGATGGAGCGGGTCTACGCGGCCGGCGACGTGACCGCCTTCCCGGTCAAGCAGGGCGGGATCGCGACGCAGGAGGCGGACGCCGCCGCCGAGGCGATCGCCGCCGAGCTGGGGGCCGACGTCGAGCCCCGGCCCTTCGACCCGATCCTGCGCGGCACGCTGTGGACCGGCGAGCGCCCCCAGTTCCTCTACGGCAGGCTGACCGGCGGCCACGGCGAGACCTCGATCCTCAGCGACCACGCGATGTGGGAGCACGAGGGCAAGATCGTCGGCCGCCACCTGGCCCCCTTCCTCGCCTCGATCCCGGGGGTGGAGCGGCCGGCGTCCCAGTCCGGGGCCGGTAACCCGGTTTCCGGGGCCGGTAACCAGGTTTCAGTTGCGTAGCGCCGAGGTCAGGTCACGAGGGGGAATACGCAGCGGTATTTCTTGGTGTTGGAGAGAGGTGTGAAGTTGACACCAGCCGTCGCGAGACGGTTACGACGCCATAGACATTGAGCCCTGTAACGGTCGTGAATGTCACTCGACCACTCGGCGCCCGCGTCGAGGTCGATGCCGGGCCGCTGGGAGAAGGCAATAGAGCTGAAGCGCCTCGGGCAGTGCTCCGCCTTTCGACGGCGCAGTCTGTTGCCGCAGCGGTGCGGTTAGTGCCGTCTCGTGCCGGTTGTCCCAGCAGGCGCCGATGAAAGAGTGTGGTTGAGGCCGCGCACTGCACCGTGTGCCCGTTCACCGTCGTCGCGTTGTCCGCGTGCTCCGCGTTGACCGCGCTCACCGCGTTGAGGGCGTCGTCGGCGTGCTGGGCGTTGACCGCCGTCTGGGCGCTGCCGGCGCTCTCGGCGTTGACGGCGTTGAGGGCGCTCGGCACCTGGCCCAGGGTCGAGGCGTCGACCTGCGTCCCCGTCACCGATCCCGGCGCGAGGCTGCCGCCGGCGAGCGCTCCCGGCTTCAGCCGGTTGCCCGGCACCGAGCCGACCTTCAGCCGGTTGCCCGGCAGCGACTTCAGCTTGATCGCCTTGCCGTCGATCCTCGCGGCCGCGTAGACGGTGCCGCCGAGCGCGGCGAACAGCGCGACCAGCGAGATGACCAGCGCCGGCGAAAGACGGCCGACTCCCTGCCTCATCTTCCCCCCCTATGTCTCGATCCGGACGAAACCCCGGCCGTGGCCGGGAAACGCCGCGACCTTACTTTGGGCGAGCGAACCGCTAGACGAATGTCCAGTGGTCAGCCCGTGTAGGGATGAGTAGGGGTGACCCCGCTGGGGGCAAGCAGGTCGAAGCCGTCGGGGGTGTTGAGGCGGTCGGGGCCCCGGCCCGGGTTGCCGGTCTGCCCGTACTGCCAGACGATCCGCCTGGTGTGGGGGTCGACGATCACGACCCGGTGGCGGTAGTCGTCGACGACGGCGATCGTCCCGCCCGGCAGCCGCTCGGCGAGGCTCGGGTGGTCGAGCATCCCGCGCCCGGAGGAGGGGTGGTAGGACCAGAGGATCTTGCCCTTGCGGTTGAACTCGTAGACGCCGCCCGGGGACGTGTAGTCGGCGACCAGGTAGCGGTTCGGCCCCAGCTGCTGGGCGTCCGACGGATAGGCGATCGGGAGCTGCACGCTCCAGACGAGCTTGCCGGTGGGGGTGATCTCGTCGATGTAGGAGCCGTTCACCTCGGAGACCAGGAAGTCGCCGTTGGCCAGCGGGGTGTCGCCGTTGGGAGAGCCGAGGTAACGGGGCGGGTCGTGGCTGCAGCTGCCGCTGGTCCCGACCTGCTTCAGCACCTTCTTGGCGGGGGAGATGAGGAGGACGCGGCAGTTCTGGGCGTCGGCGACGCTGACCGTGCCGTCGCGCCAGCAGGTAGGCGTCGTCGGGCTCGTGCAGGTAGCCGGGCGCCGAGCCGGCGATCCCCGGGTGCCCGTAGGACCAGGTCAGCTTCCCGGAGGGGAAGGCGAGCTGGACGATCCGCTCGTTCTGCTCCTCGTTGGCGATGATCCCGGCGCCGCCGTGGGTGAAGAAGGCGTCGTCGGGGAAGTAGAAGCCGCCGGGCGGCGCCGGGTGTTTGTGGGAGGGGAAGCGCCAGAGCACCTGCTTGCGGGCGTTGACGACGATCAGCCGGTCGTTGCCGCGGTCGGCGATCAGGAGGCGGCCGGTGAATGGGGCGGAGCGGGGGGAGAGCGACGCCGCGTGAGGCTGTTGTTTCGTCGTTGTGCCCGGGGCCGGGACGCTCTCGCGCCGCAGGCTGCAGGGCGATGACGGTGCGAAGGGCCGTCCCGCCTGCGCCGGTGCCTCCGACCAGATAGGCGGTCGAGCCGACCGTCGCGGCGCCGCCGTCGGCGACGGCGACCGGCAGCCGTCCGGCCGGCTTCACGGTCCCGCCGGCCGGGTCGAAGCGCCAGGCCAGGTCGCTCGCCGACCCGTTCACGTCGCCGCCGAGGACGTAGATCTTCCCGCCGAGCACGACCGCGCTCGCGTGGGAGACCGCCTGCGGGAGATGGCCGACCAGGCGGGCGGTCCCCTGCCGCGGGTCGATCGCCTCGATCGCCGTGCTCGCGCCGCCGCCGGCCGTCTCGCCGCCGAAGGCGTAGATCTTCCCGCCCAGCGCCGCCGTCGCCATGTAGCGGGCGGGGACCGGCAGGGTGGCGACCTGGGTGAACCGCCGCCCGTCGGCGGTCCGCAGGACCGAGCCCGTGGGGGCGTTCCCGTCGTAGCCGCCCAGCACGAAGGCGTCGGCGCCGATCGTCGACCGCGCTGAGGTCGGAGCGGACGGAGGGGAGGCGCCCGACGATCTGCGCGGTGGCGGCGACCGCGCCGCCCGGCGCCGGCAGCGACTGGACGGCGTCGGTGCTGGTCGCCGTGCCGCCGCCGAAGACCAGCACCTGGCCGGGGAGCGCGGCGGCGGCCGCGTCGTGCAGCGGCCCGCTCAGCGCGCCGGCCGAGTGCAGCCGCCCGGTGGCCGGGTCCATCCGGAAGACGCCGTTGACCGAGGCGCCGGCGGAGTCGAGGCCGCCGAGGATCAGCAGCCCGCCGCCCGAGGCGACGACGGACTCGCCGGAGATCGGCACCGGGAGCGGGGTCGGCGTGGCACGGGCGACCAGGGTCGTTCGCACCGGCGGCTGGTTGGTCTTCGTCGTGCCTCCGCCGCCGGAGTTGTTGGCGGCGACCGCGATGGCGACGAGTGCCGCGCCGATCGCGAGCAGGGGGATGAGCCGGCGTCCCACGCCGCAAAGCATCGTGGTGGCGGTTAAACGCCGGCTGAGTGCTCGATCATGGGATCGCCAGGACCCCGAGCGCCAGAACCGAGGCGGCGATCAGCGCGAAGGCGATGCCGGTCACGAGCCTGTCGGGGCGCCTCAGGGCGTATTCGCCCATCAGCTTCCTGTCCTTGCCGAGCGAGCGCATGAAGGGGAGCAGGACGAGGAGGAGGACGGCGTTGAGGGCCTGGGAGAGGAAGAGGATCGGGATCAGCGGGGCGCCGGGGATGAGGACGAGGACGGCGGCGACCGCGACCACGGCGCCGTAGCTGAGGTAGAAGGCGCGGGCCTCGGAGAAGGTGTCGTTGAGGTCGGCTTTGCGGCCGAAGGTCTCCGAGATCGAGTAGGCGGTGGAGAGGGGGACGATCGCCGCGGCGAGCAGGGCGGCGCCGAGGAAGCCGAGGCCGAAGAGGGTGGCGGCGGTGTTCCCCGCCAGCGGCTCCAGGGCGCGGGCGGCGTCGCGGGCGTCGTTGACGTCGACGCCCTGGACGTGCAGCGTCGCCGCGCAGGCGACGACGACGAAGAAGCCGATCACCCCGGTCAGCACCGCGCCGACGATCACGTCGACCCGCTCGTAGCGCGAGGTCCTTCACGTGCAGCCGCTTGTCGACCGCGTAGGACTGGATGAAGGCCAGCCCCCACGGCGCCAGCGTCGTTCCGACCGTCGCCACCGCGACGAGGAGGGCGTCGCGGGTGAGCGGAATGCCGGGAACGACGAGGCCCTTGGCGGCGGCGCCCCAGTCCGGGTGGGCGAGCACGCCCGAGATCACGTAGGCGACGAAGACCGAGCTGAGCGCCAGCAGGAAGTGCTCGATGTGGCGGAAGTTCTCGCGCAGGACCAGCGCCGAGACCCCGACCGCGGCGAGCGGCACGCTGAGGTAGCGGCTCATCCCGCCGAGCAGCTGCATGCCCGGCGGCGACCCCGGCGAACTCCGCGCACAGCGTGCCGGTGTTGGCGATCACCAGGGCGGCGAGGACGAGCGCCGCCGCCCGCCCGCCGTAGCGCTCGCGGACCAGGGTCAGCAGTCCCTTGCCGGTGACGATCCCCAGCCGCACGCCGAGCTCGTGGAAGACGACCAGCGCCGCCGTCGAGAGGGCCAGCACCCAGAGCAGCTCGTACCCGTACTTGGCGCCGAGGATCGAGTAGGTGGTGATCCCGGCCGGGTCGTCGTCGGAGAGGCCCGCCAGCAGGCCGGGCCCCACCACCGCCAGCAGCGTCGCCGCCGCGCCGCCGCGCAGCAGCAGGTGGCGCCGCCTGGCGACGCGCCAGTGGGTGTGGCGACCGGGGGTGCGGTGGGCGCGATCGGGCAAGGGTCGGCCATACCTTGACCGCCGCCCCCGATAGACTCGCCCGCGTACATACGGTCGGTGGTCAAGGGAAGTCCGGTGAGAAACCGGCGCGGTCCCGCCACTGTGACCGGGTAAAGGAAGCCGCAGGCGCCACGCGCGCCAGCCACTGGGGACGACACCGAATCCCCGGGAAGGTGCGGCCGACCACCCCGGAAGCCAGGAGACCTGTCCCCGGCCAGCCATGACAACCCTCGAGGAAAGGGTGGCTTCAATGCCAAGACTCATCCCATTCCGGCTGGCGGCCGCGTGCGCGCTGGCCGTCGCGCTGGTTCTCTCCGTCTCCGCGATCGCGGGCGCCAAGGGGGGCTCCGGCAAAGTGCCCGTCGACCTGCGGGTCGTCGGCCAGCTCCGGCAAGGTCCTCGCCGAAGAGACGGTCGGACACCGGCACGACGTCGATCAAGACCAGCCCCAAGGCGACCTGCTTCGGCGCCGGGACCGGCGGCAGCGGCAAGCCGGTGACGATCAAGGGCGCGACCGCGCTGGGCCTGCTCGGCCAGGCCGCCGAAGTCCGACCGCGCGCTGGACCCGCTGCTGGTCACCGACCACTTCGACTTCGGCCTGGCGCTCTGCGGGGTCGGCGGGAACGTCGCCCACGGCAAGCGGCTCCTGGTACCTGAAGGTCAACCACAAGAACCCGCACAGTCGGCGGCGACAAGGTGAAGCTGCACGCCGGCGACGACGTGCTCTGGGACCTGGCGCCGTCGTATCCCTACCCGGACGAGCTGGCGCTGAGCGCGCCGGGCACGGCGAAGGCGGGCAAGCCGTTCACGGTCCGCGTCTTCTCCTACGACGAAAAGGGCAAGCAGAAGCCGGCGTCCGGCGTCCAGGTGACCGGCGCGTCGAATCCGACCGGGGCCGACGGCCGCGCCACGGTGACCCTGCGCAGGCCCGCCGAGCTGATCGCGCGCCACGGCAAGGACATCCCGTCCAACGAGGTCGCGGTCTGCGTGGGGGGCAAGTGCCCTGCCCGGCTCGGGTAGTTGACCGCTCGCCGCGGCACGGCGGTCGCGATCGCGCTGCTCTCGGCGGCGCTCGCGGCCGCCGGCTGCGGCCTCGGCCCCGGCAAGGGGCTCGGCGACGTCACGCTGACGGTGACGCGGGACTACGGGGCCGAGCCGATCGCTCGGCCCGCTCACCGATGACGTCACCGAGTCCGACACGGTGATGCGGGTGCTCGAACGCAACGCCGAGATCGAGACCCGCTACGGCGGCGGCTTCGTGCAGTCGATCGACGGCGTCGCGGCGTGAGGAAGCCGGCGGCCGGCCCCTACGACTGGTTCTTCTACGTCAACGGGGTCGAGTCGCCGGTCGGCGCCGCCGACTACCCGCTGCACGGCGGCGAGCGAATCTGGTGGGACTACCGCGACTGGGGCGCGGCGATGCGGGTGCCGGCCGTGGTCGGCTCCTGGCCGGAGCCGTTTCGCGACGGCTACGAGGGGCGCCGACACCCGGTCGAAGTCGATTGCCTCGGCGGCGGGGCGGCCTGCGCCGAGGTGCGAAGCAGGCTGGAGCCGCTCCCCGCCGATGGGCCTGAAATACGCCTATACGGCGGGAAATCGGCCCATCGGCGGGGGTTGAGCGGGGCGATCCGGGTGCTGGTCGGGCCCTGGGCGCGGGTGCGGGAGGACCCGGCCGCCGCGCAGATCGAGACCGGCCCGCAGGCGAGCGGCGTCTTCGCCGACTTCGTCCGTCACGAGGGGATGGCTCGAGGCTCCGCTGTTCCTTTGCCCCGTTATTTGGGGCAAAGGAACAGCGGAAGCTTTGAGTTGCGGGGCCTCGACCAGAGGGGAGGCCGGTTCGAGTCTTCGGCCCCGACGCCGGCCTGGTCGCCGCGACCCGCCGCTACGACGCGCCGCCGATCTGGGTCGTGACCGGGGCGACCGTCGCCGGTGCGCGCGCCGCCGCCGGCCTGCTCGACAGCGCCGACCTGCGCGACCATTACGCGGTCGCGGTGGAGGGCGGCGAGGAGACGCCGCTCCCGGTGCTGCGATGAGATCGCCGTTCGCCTACACGCCGCGGCCGGGCCGCTGCAGGCGGCCTCGCCGGGCGCCGCGGTCGCCTACCTCGGCGCGCTCGTCGTCGTCGCCTTCCTCTACTCGAGCCCGATCGTCCTCGCCGCGGCCGGCGCCGCCGCGGTCCTCGCCGGGCGGCTGGCCGGGGCGCGCGACGCGGTCCGCGCCGCGCTGCGGATGGGCCTCACCCTGGCCGTGCTGATCGTCGTCGTCAACGCCCTCGTCGTCAACCGCGGCGAGACCGTGCTCGCCCGGCTCGGCGAGTGGCCGCTGCTCGGCCAGGTCGACGTCACCGCCGAGGCGATCGCCGCCGGCGCCGTGCTCGGCCTGCGCGCCGCGGTCGCGATGGTCGCCTTCGCCGTCTACTCGGCCTGCGTCGACCCCGACCGGGTGCTGCGCGCCCTGCGCCCGATCGCCGGCCGCTCGGCCCTGACCGCGACCCTGGTCTCGCGCCTGGTCCCGGTCGCCGCCGCCGACGCCGCCCGCCTGCGCGACGCCGCCCGCCTGCGCGGCCCCGCCGCGGCCCCGGTCGGCCGCGCGCCGCTGGCCCGCCGCCTCCTCGCCGGCTCCCTCGACCGCGCCGTCGACGTCGCCGCGACCCTGGAGCTGCGCGGCTACGGCCTCGACGCCCCGCGGGCGAAGCAGCGCAAGACCCGCTCCCGCCACGACCGCCGCTTCTACGCGGTCGGCGCCGCGGTGCTCGCCGCCGCGATCGCCGGCAAGCTGCTCGGCGCCGACGAGTTCCACGCCTACCCGACGATCCAGATCGGCTCGAGCTCGGCCACCCTCGCCCTCTCGGCCCTGCTCGTCCTCAGCGGCCTGGCCCCCCTGCGCCGCAAGCCCCGCCGCGCAACTCGGCCGAGCCATGTGGCCGCCGCTCCGCTGCTCCCGCCGCAGCCCCAATCCGTGGAGGCTCCCGTGCCTGAGCTGGCGACCCGCCGCGCACGACCCCGGCCCTCGCGATCGACGGCCTCACCTACTCCTACCCGCACGCCGGCCGCGCCGGCGCTGCGCGACGTCTCGCTCGACTTGGCGCCGGGCGAGTTCGTCGTTCTCGCCGGCCGCTCCGCCTGCGGCAAGTCGACCCTGCTCCGCGCCGCCTGCGGCCTCGTCCCGCACTTCCACGGCGGCGAGATCGACGGCAGCGTCGACGTCGCCGGCCTCGACGCGATCGACGTCCGGGCCCGGGAGAGCTGGCCAGCGTCGGTCGGCTACGTCGCCCAGGACCCCGAGACCCAGGTCGTCTCGACCACGGTCGCCGCCGAGATCGAGCTGCCGCTGGAGATGCGCGGCGACGCCCCCGCCGCCCGCGCCCGCGCCGTCGAGGAGGTCGCCCTCGCCCTCGCGATCCCGCACCTCCTCGACCGCACCGTCGACACCCTCTCCGGCGGCGAGCTTCAGCGCGTCGCCCTCGCCGCAGCCCTGGTCACCCGCCCGCAGCTCGTCCTCCTCGACGAGCCCACCTCCCAGCTCGATCCCGTCGCCGGCGACGAGCTGATCTGGCTCCTGCGCCGGCTCAACGAGGAGTGGGGCGTGGCGGTCCTCCTCGCCGAACACCGCCTCGAGCGCTGCCTCGCCGCCGCCGACCGCGTCATCGCCATGGACGCCGGGCGCCATCTCCTTCGACGGCTCCCCCCGCGACTTCCTCGCCTGGGCCCAGGACTCCGACCCCGCTCTGGAGACCCCGGCCGCCCGTCTCTTCTCCCTCGCCGGCATCGACCCCCTGCCCGTCGGAGTCCGCGATGCGCGCCGCGCCCTGGACAGTCAAGTGGGACGCAGCTCGGGCGGGTGGCGTGGGGGGCGGACTCCGCCGCCCGGAGGCTGCGGAGGGCAAGCTCGCATCCCTGCCAGCGAACGGTCCCGGCGCCCGGAGCAGCGCGCAGGGCAAGGAGGGCGCCCCCCCCGACAGGACCCGCCCGCCGGTGCGCTCACGTCCCGCGACCTCTGGGTCGAGCTCGACGCGACGGGGACGCCCGCGCGACGTCCTCAAGGGAATCGACCTGAGGATCGCCCGCGGCGAGCGGGTCGCGCTGATGGGTCGCAACGGCGCCGGCAAGAGCACGCTGCTGCGGACCGCCGCCGGCCTTGTCGAGCCGGTTCGCGGCAAGATCGAGGCGCCAGGCGGCATCGCGCTGCTGACCCAGAACCCGGGCGACTACCTGGTCCGCGAGCGGGTCGGGGACGAACTGCCCGGGGAGGCGGGGCATGGCGGCGCTGCGGGTCGTCGGGCTGGAGCACGCGGTCGACGCCGACCCGCGCGACCTCTCCGGCGGCGAGCGGCAGCGGTTGGCGCTGGCGATCGCGCTGGCGGGCCGGATGGAGGGGGAGGAGCTGCCGGGGCTGGTCGCGCTCGACGAGCCGACCCGCGGCATGGACCGGGCCCGCAAGGACGACCTGGTCGGGCTGATCGCCGGGCTCGCCGAAGCGGGGCGCCGGCGTGGTCGTCGCCACCCACGACGTCGAGTTCGCCGCCGCCTTCGCCGAGCGCGTCGTCCTGCTCGGCGACGGCGTCGTGATCGCCGACGGCCCCGCCGCCGAGGTCCTCTCCGGCGGCTGGTACTTCGCGACCGAGGTCGCCCGGGTGCTCGACCTGCCCGGGGTCGTCACCCCCGAGCAGGGTGCGGCGGCGCTGCTCGAAGGTGAGGCGCGAGGCTGATGAGCTGGCAGCTGGCCAGCTTCCTGATCCTCGGCGCCGTCCTGCTCGGCGGCTTCGCCTGGTACGAGCGCTCGCGGCCGCCCTCGCAGGTCGTCGCCCTGGTCGCCGCGCTGGCGGCGCTGGCGATCGCCGGCCGGATCGCCTTCGCCGCCTTCCCCAACGTCAAGCCGACGACCGACATCGTCATCTTCGCCGGCTACGCGCTCGGCGCCGCGCCGGGCTTCGCGGTCGGCGCCCTCGCCGCGCTGGTCTCCAACTTCTGGTTCGGCCAGGGGCCGTGGACGCCGTGGCAGATGGCGGGCTGGGGCCTGTGCGGGATCCTCGGCGCGGCGCTGGCGCTCGGCGCCCGCAACGCCGGCCGCCTCACCCTGGCCGCGGCCTGCGGCTTCGCCGGCGTCGCCTACGGCGCTCTGCTGAACTTCTCGCTGATGGCGACCTACGGGGGCGATCTCTCGCTGTCAGCATTTCCTCGCGCTGGAGGCGCGCGCCGTCCCCTTCGACGTCGCCCACGCGATCGGCAACGTCGCCCTCGCGCTGGTCGCCGGGCCGGCGATGGTGCGGATGCTGGTCCGCTTCCGCGAGCGGTTCGAGTGGGGCAGGGCCGACCGAGCCGACGGGGCGGCGACGGGCCAGCCGGGCTGAGCCCCGGCCTGCGCGGCGGCGGCGTCGCCGTGGCGCTGCTGCTCGCCGTCGCCCTCTCGACCGTTGCGCCGGCTCGCGCTCAGACCTCCGACGCCGGCCGCGCCGCCACTGGCTGGTCTCGGTCCAGAACGCCGACGGCGGCTTCGGCTCCTCCCCCGGCAAGGACTCGAGCGCCGAGATGACCGGCTGGGCGATGCTGGGCCTCGAGGCCGCCGGCCGCAACCCGCTCGACGTCTCCAGCGGCGGCCACACGCCGGTCGACTTCCTGCGCCGCGACGAGCAGCGAGATCTGAGCAGCCCCGGCGACCTCGCCCGCACGATCCTCGCCCTCGAGGGCGCCGGCGTCGACCCGCGCTACTTCGGCGGGACGCGACCTGGTCTCCGAGCTGGTCAAGCGCCGCCGCGACAACGGCTCCTTCGAAGGCTGGCCGAACGACGACCGCCTTCGCCGTGATCGCCCTGCGCGCGGCGGGCGCCACCGGCGGCCTCGACCAGTCGCTTCTCCTGGCTGGCCAAGGTCCAGAACGACGACGGCGGCTGGGGCGACGTACCCGGCTCGCCGAGCACCGCCGACGGCACCGGCGCGGTGATGCAGGCGATGCCGGGCACCGATGCCGCCCGGCGCGGCCTCGCCTACCTGCGCAAGGCCCAGCGCCCGGGCGGCGGCTTCGCGCTCGGCGGCACCGGCCCGGTCAACTCCCAGTCGACCGCCTGGGCGATCCAGGGCATCCTCGCGGTCGGCGCCGACCCCGGCTCGATCCGCCGCGGCGGCGACAGCGCCCTCGACTACCTCGCCGCCCACCAGGACGACCGACGGCCACTACCGCTACTCGGCCTCCAGCGACCAGACCCCGGTCTGGGTCACCGGCGAGGTCCTCGTCGCCGCCGCCGGCAAGTCCTTCCCGATCTCACCGCCCGCCCCGAGCGCCCCGAGCCACCCAAGCTTCCCGCCTCCAAGAGCGCCACCCCGAGCGGGGTCCAGCGACAGGTCTTCGTCCCCGAGCGTCTTCTCCCGCGACGCCCGGACCATCGGTCGCTCCCGCGGCTCCTGTGGACGGCGGGGTCGGTGCCCCTCCCGAACGTTTTGCGGCCCCCCGCGAGCCCACGCCTGCGGCGACAGCTCCAGCCTCTCCAGCGGGGGGACGAGAGAGGGAGGGGTCCGACCCCGCCCAACCCGAGCCGCTCGCGTCGGCGCAGTCAGCCGACAGCGACAGCAGCTCCGCCGCCGATGCCGGCGCCGCCGGCATCGGCTTCGCGGTCGGCGCCACGGGCTTCGGCGCCGTCTGGTGGCTGCGTCGCCGCTACGGCTGGCGCCCGCGCCCCTGAGGCCGCGATGCTGCGACCTCGGGCAGGTCGCTGCGGCCGTCCCGCTGCCGGCGGCCTATACGCTCGACGGCATGGACGTCGAGACCGCGATCCGCACTCGCCGCACCCACAAGGCCTTCGGGCCCGAGCCGCTGCCGCGCGAGCAGCTGGAGGAGCTGCTCGAGCTGGCGCGGCTGGGCGCCGAACCACCACCTGACCGTGCCCTGGCGCTTCCGCGTCGTCGGGCCGGGAGCGCTGGAGCGACTGAAGGAGGCCGCCGGGCCCGAGGGCGCCGCGAAGCTCGACCGCTGCCCGACCCTGGTCGTCGTCTCCTGCGTGCTCGGCGGCGACCCGGTCCAGGACGAGGAGGACCTGCACGCGACCGCCGTCGCCTCCTACATCGTCCTGCTCGCCGCCCACGCCCGCGGCCTCGCCGGCTACTGGCGCACGCCCGGCGCTGCTGCGCACCGGCGGAGGGACGCGCCGCCGTCGGCCTGCCCGACGGCGAGCGCTTCGTCGGCCTCCTCCACCTCGGCCACCCGCGCCAGGAGCAGCCCGCCGCCGGAGCGCCCGCCCGTCGACCGCAGACGACTACCTACCTCGACTGATCGCGGCCTGATGCTGTCCCGCGCCGACGCACTCGAGGCGATCGCCGGCCAGCGCTTCGAGGTGGTCGTGATCGGCGGCGGCATCACCGGCGCCGGGGTCGCCCTCGACGCCGCCTCGCGCGGCTACTCGGTGGCGCTGCTGGAGCGCGGCGACTACGCCGTCGGCACCTCCAGCCGCTCCTCGAAGATGGTCCACGGCGGCCTCCGCTACCTGCAGAACTTCGACCTCGGCCTGGTCCGCGAGGCGCTGCTGGAGCGCCAGCTGATGGTCCAGCTCGCGCCGCACCTCGTCTACCCGACGCCGTTCCTGGTCCCGTCCCTCGGCGAGGAGCGCCGCGACCGCAGACTCGGGCTCGGGCTCAACATGTACGACGTGATGGCGACGACCCGGGTCGGCCGCAGCCGCCGCGAGATGCGCTCCTCGAAGGAGGAGGACGAGGACTTCTACTGGTCGCCGGACCGCCACCGCACGATCGACCGCGACGAGGTGCTGGAGATGGTCCCGGCGCTGGCGCCGCGCGACCCCAAGGACGCCTACCTCTTCTACGACTGCCAGACCGACGACGTCCGCCTCGTCCTCACCGTGCTCGGCGAGGCCGAGCGCTTCGGCGCGGTGATGCTGAACGGCGCCGAGGTGACCGAGGTGCTCTCGGCGGACGGCCGCGCCGCCGGCGTCGCCTTCGTCGAGGCCGAGTCGGGGGAGCGCTTCGAGGTCGAGGCCGACAACGTCGTCAACGCGACCGGCGTCTGGGCCGACCGCATCCGCCCCGAGGAGGTGGTCGAGGAGGAGGACGTGCCGCGGATCACGCCCAGCCGCGGCACCCACCTGATCGCTCGACCAGGCGCGACCTGCCGATGGGCCGCGCCGCCTGCATCGTCCCGGCCGGCGAGGGGCGGACGATCTTCGCCCTGCCCTGGTACGGGCGCACCCTGGTCGGCACCACCGACAACGACTACGACGGCGACATCGCCCATCCCCAGCCCGGCGGCGGACGACGTCGAGTACCTGCTCGACGCGGTCAACGCCTTCTTCGGCACCTCGCTCGGCGCGCTCCGACCTGGTCGGCGCCTACGCCGGCGTGCGGCCGCTGATCTCGACCGGCGACCCGCGCAAGTCGGTCGACATCTCGCGCAAGGCGGAGCTGTACGAGACCTCCTCGGGGATGCTGACGATCACCGGCGGCAAGCTGACCACCTGGCGGCGGATGGCGAAGCAGACCGTCGACCGGCTGGTCGAGCGCGAGGGCCGCGAGGCCCCCTGCCACACGGCCGAGATCCCGCTCGGGATGGAGGCCCGCGCCGAGGACCTGGAGGCGCCGGAGGGGGTGGGGGAGGGGCTCGGTCGCCCAGCTCGCCTTCCGCTACGGCCACGCCGCGCGCGCCGTCCTCGACGCTCGCCCGGAAGGACCCGAAGCTGGCGGCGCCGATCGTCCCCGGCCGCCCCGACCTGCTCGCCGAGGTGGTGATCGCCGCCCGGCTCGAGCAGGCGCGCTCGGTCGCCGACGTGCTGCTGCGCCGCACCCGGCTCGGGCATCCTGGCGGCGCCGCAGCTGCGCACCGCCGACGTCGGCCCGCCCGGTCGCCGAGGCGATGGGCGCCGAGCTGGGCTGGTCCCGGCGCCGCATCAAGCAGGAGGCCGAGGCCTGGCCGGAGGCCGCCGCGCCGAGGGGGTCGACCCCGCCGCCGCGCCGGCCTCCTCACCCGTCTAGCTCCTCCACTAACCTGGGCCTCATGAGACTTTTCATCGACACCGGAAACGTCGCCGAGGTCGAGGAGATCGCCTCCTGGGGCATCCTCTCCGGCGCCACCACCAACCCCTCGCTGCTCGCCAAGGAGGACGGCGACCCCGGCGAGAGCATCAAGCGGATCTGCGAGCTGGTCGACGGGCCGACCTCGGCCGAGGTCGTCTCCCAGGACGTCCAGGGGATGCTCGACGAGGGCCGCGCGCTGCACGAGCTGCACGAGCACATCGTCGTCAAGGTCCCCTTCAACAGGGAGGGCCTGGAGGCGACCAGGGCGCTGACCGGCGACGGCATCCCGGTCAACATGACCCTGGTCTTCTCGCCCAACCAGGCGCTGCTCGCCGCCTCGGCCGGGGCCACCTACGTCTCCTGCTTCATGGGCCGGCTGGACGACATCTCGGTCGACTCGACGATGGTCCTGGAGGAGATCGCCGAGGTGCTGCGGGCCGGCGGCATGACCTCGCAGATCATCGCCGCCTCGATCCGCCACCCCGAGCACATCGTCGCCGCGGCGCGGATCGGCTGCGAGATCGCGACCACGCCGGCCAAGGTGCTGCGGCAGATGCTCGACCACCCGCTGACCGACGCCGGCGCCGAGAAGTTCCGCGCCGACTGGGAATCCCGTCCCGAGTTCGGCGAGTGGCTGCGCGACCTGACCCAGAAGCGCCTCGCCGCGGTCAGTTGAAATAGCCTGCCGTCCCGATGACCAAGGCCGAACTGGAGTCCAAGCACCTCGCCGAGCTGCACGCGCTGGCCGCCGAGGCCGGCGTGCCGCGCTACCGGATGCTGCGCCGCGAGGAGCTGGTCGAGGCGCTGGCCGGTAAGCCCGAGGCCGCATCTCCGAGCCGGGAGCCCGAGGCTCCCGCGTCCCGGAGGCCGGCGCCGAGGGAGCGCACCCGCCCCGCCGCCCCGCCCCGGCAACCCGAAGCCGCCGCCGAGCCTCCCGCGCCTCGACGCCGTCGCAGGCGCCGCCGCCGGCCCTTCGGCCGCAGGGGCGGCAAAGGCGGTCCCCGCGAGTACGCCGACCGCTGGCTGGAGGCATGGAACGGGCACGATCTCGAGGCGATCGTCTCCTGCTACGCCGAGGACGTCGAGTTCGCCATCCCCGCGGTTGTCAGCGACTCCAATGAGGAGAGGTTCCGCGGTCGCGAGGAGCTGCGCACCCACTTTCGCCACGGCCTCGAGCTGGCGCCGAACCTGACCGTCACCGAGGAGTCCCTGCTCGTCGGCCCCGGCGGCTTCGCGATCCTCTACCGGCGCGAGGACGGCCACCGGGCGATCGAGGCGGTCGAGCTGGACGCGTCCGGGTTGGTGGCCCGGGCCCGCGTCTTCTACGAGCGCGAGCAGGTCTAAACGCCGTACCGGCTACGGCCGGTAGGCGATGCGGCGCCAGCTGGGCTCTTTGGAGAGCTCGATCAGCTCGGAGCTGCGGTCCGGCTGGATGTAGCCGAAGGTCTGGGTGCGCTCGTCGAAGACGACGTCCAGCTCACCCTCCTTGACGCGCTGGTCCAGCCAGGCGCCGCGGAAGACGAGCCGGCGCAGCCAGTGGACGAGGCTGCGGTTGGCCGGCCCGACCAGGTCCTCCCAGTTCTCGTTGATGTGCTCGCCGAGGGGGGAGCTGGGCTCGCCGATCTCGCCGCTCACCGCCAGGTCGAGCAGGTCGTCCAGCTCCTCCTGGCTGAGGCCCTGGTTGACGAAGCCGAGCTTCACCGCGGCCTGCTCGACGCGCTGCCCGAAGTCCTCCTCGTTGAACGAGAAGCGGAGCTCGCCGTACTCGAGCACGTAGTCGGAGCCCGACTCGTAGTTCCCTCTGCGGGTCGTCTTCTTATCCACGGTTGAAGCCCATCGGCTCTCCGCAAGCCCAGCGGGAGCAGGTGCTGGATCATGCCGATCATCGTAGCCCCGTGCCCGTGCGTGGCTATGCCTGAACGAGGGGTTGCACCGCGGGCGCCGCCGATCTACTCTGCTTGATGTGGGTTCGTTGGCGACAAGACTCGTCGCAGTCGTCGTCGGCGTGCTGGTTGTCGCGGCGCTGATCGGCTTCTACGTCGCCGTCCTGCTGCGCTCGCCGCCCCGGTCTCGGCCCAGCAGACGACGCCGGCCACCAGGTCCAGCTGACCCTGAAGACCGAGGCGGCGGTCGGGCCCCAGGGCGGCAACCCGCGACTGGGTCTCCTACCTGGTCAGGAACACCGAGGGCGAGTGGGTTCACAGCACCAACTTCAAGGTGCCGGCGCACTCGCTCGTCCACGTCACCGTCTACCAGTTCGACGGCGACAGCGGGCTTCGCAACCCGTTCCTCTCCCAGGTCCACGGCACGGTCGGCGACACGATGCGGGTCAACGGCAAGCGATGAACGTCGATCGACCCCGAAGACAGCCTCGCATACCTTCGCGGTGCCCCAGATCGGTCTGATCGTGCCCCTCTTCGGCGTGCCCGAAGAAGCGCCAGAACCAGTGCGACGAAGGGCCCTGCACGCTGAGCCAGGACGCACGAGACGATCACCTTCACGTTCCGCACCGGCAAGCCCGGGCACTACCGCTGGCAGTGCTTCGTGCCCTGCGCGGCCGGCTTCCTGGCCGGCTTCGGCGGGCCGATGCAGACGATCGGCTACATGGACGGATTCCTCCACGTGGCTGAGAGCGGCCTGAGATGAACGAGCCCAACCACCTGCGCCGGATCGTGATCGCCTGGCTCGTCCTCAGCGCGATCGCGACGCCGATCGTCGTCGCCGTGATCGCCCCGACGCTGCCGCCCGGGAACGGCACCAGCGCCTCCTCGGGCCAGGTCTTCGACAACACCGTGCTGCTTCGGCATCGTCACCCCGATCGCGGCGACGATCGTCGTCTACTTCGCCTACACGCTGATCGTCTTCCGCCGCCGCGAGGCAGGCGAGCCGCAGGAGGGCGTCGCGATCCGACGACGACAGCCGGCGTCCACATCCGCGTGGCTGGCGGTGACGACGATGATCGTCCTCTTCCTCGCCGTCTTCGGCACGGTCGAGCTGGCCGACGCCGGGTCGGGCGGCGGCCAGGGACCGAGCCCGGCCTTCAAGCCCTCGGGCGACGCGATGCCGGTGCAGGTGATCGCCCAGCAGTGGGAGTTCACCTACCGCTACCCGACCTACGGCGGGATCGAGACCGCCCACCTGGAGCTGCCGGTCGGCCGGCAGGTCGAGCTCCACGTCACCTCGCTCGACGTGATCCACTCCTTCTGGGCGCCGAAGCTGGGGGTCAAGGCCGACGCCAACCCCGGCGTCGACAACGTCGCCTACGTGAAGCCCGAACGAAGAACTGCAGCCTTCGAACTCCGTTGCAGCGAGCTCTGCGGCCTCTGGCACGGCTACATGTTCGACACCGGCGCAGGTGGTCAGCGACAGCCGCCTTCGAACGCTGGATCCACGACCAGCAGCGGGTCTTCGCGCCGGCGACCAAGGTGCTGCCCCCGTACGCGACGCACTACTTCCCCGAACCTGAGAGGAGGGCCGGATGAGCGAAAGCGCGACGCGCGAGCCGCTCTGGCGGCGCCTGATCGGCTTCAACCTGCTCGGCGGGATCGTGCTGGGGATCGTCGGCTTCTACTTCGGCTGGTGGCTCGGGCACCAGATCCACGCCGACAGCCTCGACTTCTTCGCCGACACCAACCAGAACGACGTCGCGCTGATGCTCGGCTACCTGTTCGCGGTGATCGGCTTCCTCGATCGGCCTCGGCTTCGCCCGCTACCCGCTGACGCAGGATGCTCGGCCGCGAGCGCTCCCACGCCGAAAACGAGGAGGGCGGGCGTCGGCCGTTACTTCGGCCTCTGCACCGACCACAAGGTGGTCGGCATCCAGTACATGTTCGGGATCGGCCTCTTCTTCTTCATCGCCGGCCTCAACGCGATGCTGATCCGGACCGAGCTGCTGCGCCCCTCGCCGCAGCTGTTCGACGCCGGCAACTACCTGACGCTGGTCGGCCTCCACGGCACGATGATGATGGGGATCATGACCTCGGGCGTGCTCGGCCCGTTCGCCAACTACTTCGTGCCGCTGATGATCGGCGCGCGGCGGATGGCCTTCCCGCGGATCGAGGCGCTCACCTTCTGGCTGCTGATGGCGGCCGGGGCGATCCTCGTCACGACGCTCTTCTTCGGCGGCTTCCCGACCGGCTGGACCGGGTACGCGCCGCTCAACGACCAGGCCAACTACGGCTTCGACTCCTACATCTTCTTCTTCGCCCTGGTCGGGATCTCGATGACCCTGCTGGGGCTGAACATGATCGCGACGATCGTCACCATGCGGGCGCCCGGGCTGACCTGGAGCCGGCTGCCGATCTTCTGCTGGGGCGCGCTCAGCACCTCGATCCTGATGGTGCTGGCGGCGCCGGTGCTGATCGCCGCGCTGCTGATGGTCGGCTTCGACCGCGGCCGTGCAGACCTCGTTCTTCCTCTCCAGCGCCGGCGGCAGCCCCTACCTGTTCCAGAACCTCTTCTGGTTCTTCGGCCACCCGGAGGTGTACGTCCTCGCCCTGCCCGGGATGGGGATCGTGCTCGAGATCCTGCCCGTCTTCGCGCGCAAGCCGCTGTGGGGCTACCGGCTCGCCGTCGCCGGGCTGCTCGGGGTCGATGCTGCTCAGCTTCTTCGTCTGGCAGCACCACCTCTTCGTCAGCGGCCTCAACTCGACTCGCTGCGGCCCTTCTACATGTTCTCCACCGAGCTGATCTCGATCCCGACCGGGCTCGATCTTCCTCTGCGGGATGGCGACGCTGTGGCGGGCGCGCATCCGCTACACGGTGCCGATGCTGTTCTGCCTGGCCTGGTTCTTCAACTTCTTCATCGGCGGCGCCTCCGGCGTCTTCCTCTCCGACGTGCCGAGCGACGTCGCCACCCACGGCAGCTTCTTCGTCATGGCCCACTTCCACTACACGATCATGGGCGGGCTGGTCTTCGCCTTCTTCGCGGCGATCTACTACTGGGTGCCGAAGATGTTCGGCGTGGAGCTGAACGAACGGCTCGGCAAGATCCACTTCTGGGCGATGTTCATCGCCTTCAACTCGACCTTCGCGCCGCTCTTCGCGCTCGGGCCTGATGGGGATGCCGCGCCGCGTCGTCACCTACCCGTCGCATCTGCAGGCCGCTCAACGACTGGGTCTCGGTCTCGGCCTTCGTGCTCGGGCGCCTCGATGCTGGTCTTCCTCTTCAACGTCGTCTACTCGCTGGTCTTCGTCCGCAAGCCGGCGCCCGCCAATCCCTGGGACTCGAAGTCGCTGGAGTGGCAGACGCCGACCCCGGTGCCGGTGGAGAACTTCCCGACGGCCGCCGGTGATCGACACCGATCCCTACGACTACGGCGTGCCGCCCCGGCGCCGCACCGCGGCCGGCCGAGGCGCCGGCGGCGGGACAGGGGTAGCGATGAGCGACGCCACCCAGACCCAGCCGACCGAGTCTACGCCGAGACCGCCGGAGCTGCACGAGCGGATCGACCGGATCGGCTTCGGCCTGATCGCCGGCGCCACGATCATGTTCTTCCTCGGCTTCGTCTTCGCCTACTTCTACCTGCGCTCGCTCGACAACAACGACCTCTGGCGCCCGGCCGGGGTCGACCCGCCGACTGGCTACGGGATCGCGATCGTCGTCGCGCTTCGCGCTCAGCGCGGCGCTCTTCGCCTACGCCGCGCGGGCGGCCCGGAACGGCCGCCGCGGCTGGGTCGCCGCGTCGGGCATCTCGCTGGTACTCGGGCTCGTCGGCTGCGTCGCTCCAGGCCTTCGAGTACGCGCACATCTCCTTCGGACCGCAGAGCGGCGGCTACGCCAGCGTCTTCTTCGGCTGGACGGCGCTCTACGTCGTCGTCGTGCTGATCGCGCTCTACCGGGTCGAGACGATCTTCGCCGCCGGGCTTGCGCAACCGCGGCGACCCGGACGCACCGGCGCGCCCGCGCGGCTTCGCTCCCGGCGCCTATCTACTGGGCGCTGCTGGCCGGGATCGGCGTGCTCGCCTGGATCGTCCTCTACCTGGTCTGAGCGATGGTCGCGGCACTGCACCACGCCGCTCGGACTGGACCGGGGACCCGGCGCTGCTCTGGGTCCTCTGCGCGGCGCTGCTCTACTGGCTCGGCGGGCGCGGGCTGCGCCCGGCCGGCGGAGATCGCTGGCGCACCGCCGCCTTCGCCGGCGGCCTGCTGGCGATCGTCGCCGCGCTCGGCTCCCCGCTCGACGACCTCGCCGACCGAGCTCTTCTGGGTCCACATGGTCCAGCACGTCCTGCTGATCGCGGTGGCGCCGCCGCTGCTGGCCCTGGCGCGGCCCTGGAACCGGATGTGGCACGGCCTCCCGCTCGACGTTCCGCCGCGCGGTCGCCCGTGCGCTCGTCGCCGGGCCCGCGCTGGGCGCCGCTGCGGCGGGCGGCGCGCGTTCGTCGGCGGCGCCGCTCGCCTCCTGGCTGATCTTCAACGTCACCTTCTGCGCCTGGCACCTGCCCGTCCTCTACGACGCGGCGCTGCGCTCGCCGCCGGTCCACGCGCTCGAGCACCTCGACGTTCTTCGCGACCGCGCTGCTGTTCTGGACCCGGGTCGTCTACTCGCCGCCCTGGCGCTCGCCGCTCACCGAGCCGGGCAAGCTCGCCTACCTGGCGTCGACGATGCGTGGTCGGCTGGGTGCTGGCGATCGTCCTGGCGCTGGCCAGCCTCGCCGCTCTACTCGGCCTACGCGGACGAGGCGAGCCGGCCCGGCGGCATCTCGGCCCTCACCGACCAGCAGCTGGCCGCCGGCGTGATGTGGGTGCCGGGATCGCTCTCCTACACGATCGCGATCGTCGTCATCGCCTACCGTTGGCTGGAGCCACGCGAGTCCGCGCGGCGAGCCGGCACCGCGGCCGAAAGCCCTGCCGACAGGAGTTGGATGAGATGGAACCGATGCCGCAGCTGCTCGCCGACGCCGGCTGGACCAGCTTCTCCGCGCGTCTTCTCGACCGTCTTCCCGCTCGTCGTCCTGATCGCCGTGCTCGACCTGGTACGCTGCTGGTCGGCCGGCGGCACCCGTGAGCGGCCGCCCGGGAGGGAGCGGCGAGCCTGCGGCGGCCTCAGCCGCCGCGCGGCGGCGCTGTGCGATCGCGGCGGCGGCCGTGGTCGGCGTCCTGCTCGGGATCGGCGTCCACGGGCTCGCCGGCGGCGGCTCGGCCGCGGCAGGTCCCTGGCGTCGCAGCTCCACGGCCAGGCCGTCTGGCCGGCGGGACTGCGGCGGGCGCCGGACTTCTCGCTCCGCGACTCAGACGGTCAGCCGCTTCGCGCTCGCCTCGCTGCGCGGCCGGCCGGCGGTGGTCACCTTCTTGGACTCCCGTGCCACCAGGAGTGCCCGCTGGAGGGCCGGGCGCTCGCCGCCGCGCTTCCGCACGGTGCCGCGCGCCGAGCGACCGGTCGTCGTCGCGGTCAGCGTCAACCCGTGGGCAGACACCCCGGCGCTCGGCGCGCCGGGCGATCCGGCGCTTCGGCCTCGCCGGCTTCGACTGGCACTGGCTGCTGGGCTCCAAGGCCGCCTGGCGCCGGTCTGGCGAAAGCCTACCGGATCGACGTCCGCCGCACCAGCGGCGACATCGAACACACCGACGCGCTCTACCTGATCGACTCGCGCGGCTTCGAGCGCGCCGGGATGGTCTACCCGTTCCTGCCGACCTGGGTCAGCAACGACCTTCACACGCTGGCGCGGGAGGGCGGTGTCTGAGGCTCGCCGGGTTAGGCTCTGACGGCCTCCCGATGATCGACCTGCACTGCCACATCCTCCCCGGCGTCGACGACGGCGCGCGCGACCTCGACGACAGCGCCGCGATGGCGCGCGACGCGGCGGCCGACGGGATCGAGGCGGTCTGCGCCACTCCCCACATCCGCCACGACCACGACGTCCGCATCCACGAGGTCGCGGGGCGGGTCGCGGCGCTCAACGCGCGGCTGCGCGAAGACGGCACGCCGCTCGTCGTCCTCCAGGGCGGGCGAGGTCGCCGAGACGGCGGTCGAGGACCTCAGCGAGGAGGAGTTGGCCCGGGTGGCGCTGGGCGGCGGGCGCTGGGTGCTGCTGGAGCCGGCGCCCGGCCCGCTCACCGACAGCCTGGCGCGGCGGGTCGAGCACCTCGCCGAGCGCGGTCACCGCTCGCTGATCGCCCACCCCGAGCGCCATCTCTCCGCCGACATGTTCGAGCGCCTCGCCGGGCTGATCGCCGACGGCGCCCTGGTCCAGGCGACCGCCTACTTCTTCCTCTGGGAGGCGAGCGCGGCCGGGATGCTGGCGCTCGCCGAGGCGGGCCTCGTCCACGTGCTCGGCAGCGACTCGCACTCCTCGCGCCACGGCCGGCCGCCGCGGCTCGCCGCCGCCTTCGAGCGGCTGCGGGGGATCGAGCGGCTGGCGCCGCACCTCGAGTGGATGGCCGAGACGGCGCCGCGGGCGATCGCCGAGGGTGCGCCGCTCGAGGTTCCCTTCGGCGTGTCTCTCTAATCGAGCGGGCGCAGCTCGACCCGTCGCGCCAGGTCCTCGACCACCGAGCGGTCGCCCGTCCCCAGGCCATGGCGGAGGAAGTTGGCGGCGCCGGCCGCCGCGCCGATCCGCAGCGCCTCCTCCCAGTCGCGCCCCATCGCGAGCGACGCCGCCAGCCCGCCCATCATCGAGTCCCCGCAGCCCTCGCGCGAGCCGCGCTCGAAGCGGGGTGGCGCCAGCTCCCAGGCCTCCTCGCCGCGCAGCACCAGGGCCGGCTCCTCCGCGCGGGTGATGATCGCCGCGCCGGCGCCGCGCTCCAGCAGGCGCTGGGCGGCCGCGCGCATCTTCGCCTCGGTGTCGACCGGGCCGACGACGAACTTGGCCAGCTCCCAGTCGTTGATCTTGACCAGGTCGGGCTTGCCCTCCAGGGCGCTGTCGAGCATCGCGGCGAGGAGAGGTCGACGACGACGGGCGTCCCGTTCGCCCGCACGTCGGTGACGAGGTTTCCGTAGATCTCCAGCGGCAGCGCCTCGCTCGGGTAGGGGCCGCAGAGGGCGAGCACGTCGGAGTCGAGGGCGACGGCGCAGGCGGTCGAGAAGAGGTCGTCGATCTCGTGCCGGGAGGGGGGCATGCTGGCGCTCTGGGCGACCGGCTCGCGCTTGCCGCCGCGGCGGTCGTGGATGTAGCAGCCGCTGGCCGCGGCCGTCTCGACCAGCCGCAGCTCGACCGGCAGCTGCTCCAGCAGCGGCCGCAGCGCGGTCCCGGTCTCGCCGCCGAGGAACCCGCAGAGGACGGGACGGGCGCCCAGCTCGGCCGCCATCCGGGCTACCCAGACCCCCTGGCCGGCCGCGTGGACGTGGATGTCGTCGCCCGCCCTCGGCGGTCAGCGACTCGATCGTGATCGAGAGCAGCGGGTGGGGGCCGAAGATCGCAACCCTGCCGTCGGGGGTCATCGCGGAAGAGCGTAGACGGTGGTTGCGTCCCTGCCCAGGGGGGAGAGTACGGATGAGCCGGGGGCTTGATCACACATGCCAGGCCGGCGAATCGCCCCCAGGCTGGACGCGCTCCCGCGGGATGCGGTCCTCGGTCACGAGGTGCCGGTGGCGATCGGCTTCCGCGCCCGGCTGCTGGGCCTGGCGCGGCTGGGCCGCGAGGAGGCGGGCGCCGGCCTGCTGATCCCGCGCTGCTCCAGCGTCCACACCTTCGGCATGCGCTTCGCGCTCGACCTCGTCTTCCTCGACGCGCGCGGCGCGGCCCCTGGCGACTCGCCGCGACGTGCCTCCGCGGCGCCTCGCCTCTCACAGCGGCGGCCGCCGCGGTCCTCGAGATTCCCTCGCCGCAGGGGGGAGAGTCTCCTCGGCCCCGCGGATTGGAGGGGCAGATGCTGCCCCAGAGAGAGGAGATCGCGAGGGTCGTCGTCTGCGAGGACGACATGGCGACGCTCGAGCTGCTCTGCGACCACCTCGTCGCCGATCGGTTCGGGGTGCTGCCGGCGCCGAGCGCCTCCGACGCGCTGCGGCTCTGCCGCTACAACCAGCCGGACCTGATGCTGCTCGACCTGACGCTGCCCGACGCGTCCGGGCTCGACGTGCTGCGGGAGATCCGCGAACGCCGACGGGGTCAGCTCCCGCTTCGACCCGCGGCTGCCGGTGATCGTGCTCACCGGGCACGGCGCCGACCACGATCGGGTGCGGGGGCTGGAGTTGGGCGCCGACGACTACGTGGTCAAGCCGTTCTCACTACCCGGAGCTGCGGGCGCGGATCGGCGCGGTGCTGCGGCGCCGGGTGGACGAGGCGGGAGGGGCCGTGCCGGGTCGGCGAGATCGTCGTCGACCCGGCGCGGCGGCAAGGTGAGGGTCGGCGAGCGGGAGGTCGCAGCTCTCCAACAAGGAGTTCACGCTGCTGCGGGTGCTGGCGAGCGACCCGAGCCGGGTCTTCTCCAAGGAGGAGCTGCTGCGCGACGTCTGGGGGTACCGCAGCCTCGGCCGCACCCGCACGCTCGACTCGCACGCCAGCCGGCTGCGGCGCAAGCTCGACCCCGAGCACGGCCGCTACGTCGTCAACTGCTGGGGCGTCGGCTACCGGCTGGTCGACGGATGACCGAGCTTGCCCAGATCGCCGCCGGTTGGCCGCTGGCCGCCTCGATGGCGGTCGTGCTGACCGCGCAGGGGCTGCGAGCCGGGCGCCGGCGCAGCGCCTTGAACGAGGCGCTGCACGAGCTGCGCCGCCCGCTCCAGGCGGTGGCGCTGGCGGTCTCGGGGCCGCGGGTCGCCGGGCCGGCCGGGGTCGAGGGCGCGGTTCGGCTCGCCGCGGCGGCACTGGAGCGGCTCGATCGCGAGATCAACGGCGGGGCGGCCTCGGCGGTGCGCGGAGCGGTCGGGGCTGCAGCCGGTGGTGCGAGACTGCGGTCGGCCGCTGGCAGGCCAGCGCGGCGATGACGGGCGGCTCGCTGGAGCTGCGCTGGCGGGCGGGGCCGGGGGTCGTCATCGGCGAGCGCTCCGGGCTCTCGCAGGCGCTCGACAACCTGATCGTCAACGCGATCGAGCACGGCGGCCCGTCGATCGTCGTCGAGGCGGCGCCTGGACGGGGCGACCGGCTGCGGATCTCGGTCGACCGACTCCGGTCGCGCCGTCGCGCCCGCGAGTCGCGGCGCGACACGCCCGGCCGACGTGATCGCCCGGCTCTCCGGGCGGCGTCGCCACGGCCACGGGCTCTGCCGTGGTCCGCCGGGTCGCCGCCGCTCACGGGGGCCGCTTCGACCTGCGCCGCTCCGAGCAGGGCTCGCTCGCGGCTGCTCGAGCTGCCGCTGGCGGCCGGCGGGGCCGAGCTGGCGGCATGAGCCGGCGCGGCCGCGCGCTCGCGTTCCTCGCTGCTGGCCCTGGTCGCGGCGGCCGGTCGCGGCGCGGCGATCGCCGACGGTTACGGGTCGAGCGTCGCCCGCGGCTACGGCCCCTGCGGCCGGTCGTGGTCGCTCGCCGCCGACGCTCGCCGCCGGCAAGCGCGATCGGACCCCGAGCAGATCGCGCTCGGCGCTCTGGACGTGCGCCGGGTGCCGGCGCGGTTCGTGCCGCCGGGCGCGCTGGCGGCGCCGGCCGAAGCGCTCGGGCCTGGTGCCCGCGGCCGCGCTGCCCGCCGGCTCCTACCTGCTGGCTGCGCAGCTGCGCACCGCCGCGGCGGCGGCGCGTCGGCGCGCCCGGCGCTCGGCGGCGGGCGGCGCCCGGTCGAGATCGCGGTCAGCGGCGCCGACGCGCTGCTCGCTCGCCGGCGCAAGTGCCCGCCGGGTCGAAGGTCGACGTGGTCGTGACCACCGAACCGACCGGCGCCGGGCACGGGCCGCACCTACGTCGCCGCGGCTCGGCGGTGCCGCTGCTCGCGCTGGGCCCGGGCGCTCGAAGGCCCAGGGCCGGGGGATCGGCCGCGGCGACGCTCGGTCTGACCAGGCGCCAGGCGCTGCGGCTGATCGCCGCCGAGAGCTTCGCCCGCGAGGTGACGCTGCTGCCGGCGGGCTGAGGCGATGAGCGTCGCGGGAGCGCCACCGTCGAGGAGCTGGCCGCCGCGCTGCGCGCCCGGCTGGTCGAGCGCCGCCGGGCCGAGGCCGCCGCGCGGCACGAACCGCCGTCGGCGGAGCTGGGCGCGAGGTGCGCGCGCTGGTCGAGCGAGGAGGCGGCGCTGCTCGGCGCCGCGGACCGCGAGGCGGTCGCCGCTCGGATCGTCCGCGACACGCGTCGGGCCTCGGCCCGCTCGAGGAGCTGCTCGCCGACCCCGCGGTCGAGGAGGTGATGGTCAACGGCGCCGACGACGCGTCTACGTCGAGCGCCGCGGCCGGATCGAGCCGACCGGAGCGTCGGCTTCGCCGACGAGGAGGAGCTGCGCAACGCGATCGAGCGGATCCTGGCGCCGCTCGGGCGGCGGGTCGACGAGCTCAGCCCGATGGTCGACGCCCGGCTCGCCGACGGCTCGCGGGTCAACGTCGTGATCCCGCCGCTGGCGATCGACGGCCCAGCGCTCTCGATCCGCCGCTTCGGCGCGCGGCGGCCCGGGCCCCGGCGAGCTGGTCGAGCTCGGGGACGCTGACGGCGGCGCAGCTGGAGTCGCTGGAGGCGGCGGTCGCCGGGCGGCGCAGCGTCCTCGTCAGCGGCGGCACCGGCTCCGGCAAGACGACGCTGCTGAACGCGCTCTCGAGCTTCATCGGCGCCGGCCGAGCGGGTGGTGACGATCGAGGACGCGGCCGAGCTGCGGCTGCAGCAGCCTCACGTGGTGCGGCTGGAGAGCCGGCCGGCGGGCGTCGAGGGCAGGGGCGAGGTGACGATCCGCGACCTGCTGCGCAACGCGCTGCGGATGCGACCCGACCGGATCGTGATCGGCGAGGTGCGCGGCGCCGAGGCGCTCGACCTGCTCACGGCGCTCAACACCGGCCACGACGGCGCTCTCTCGACCGTCCACGCCAACTCGCCGGCCGACGCGCTCAGCCGGCTGGAGACGCTGGCGCTGATGGCCGGGCGTCGGGCTGCCGCACGAGGCGATCGCCGAGCAGGTGCGGCGCGGGATCGACCTCGTCGTCCACCTCGAGCGCGGGCCCGACGGCGCCCGGCGGGTCACCGAGATCGCCGAGGTCGTCGCGCGTGAGCGGGCTCGGGCTGCCGCCGTACCGCTGCTCGGCGTCGCCGCCGCGGCGGGCGGGCTGCGTGGCGCTGGCGGCGCGCGAGGCGGTGCTGGCCAGCCCGGCCGCGGCGCGCTGGCTGCAGGCGGCGCTGGAGCCGCTGCGGCGGGCCGGTCGCGAGGGCTACGCGCCCTCGAGCCCTCGAGCGCCGCCGCCTCGCCGCGCTCGGCGCCGCTCGCCGCGGTGCTCGGCGGCTGGTTCCTCGCCGGCGCCGGCGGTGGCGCTGCCGCTCGCGGTCGCCGGCCCGGCGCTGGCCGCCTGGGCGATCTCCAGCCGCCGCGCGCCGCTACCGGGCGCGGTCGAGCGCTCGCTGCCCGACGTCGCGACGCGGTCGCCGACTCGCTCACCGCCGGCCGCTCGCTGCGCGCCTCGCTGCCGCGCCGCGGCGGCCTCGCTCGACGGGCCGCCCGCGGTCGAGCTGGCCCGGCTCGGCGCCGAGCTCGAGCTCGGCGCGCCGACGGCCGAGGCGATCGAGGGCTGGCGGCGGCGGATGCGCTCGGCGCGGGTCGACGCCTTCGCCGCGGCGCTGCTCAGCCAGCGGCTCGCCGGCGGCGACCTCGCCGGCCTCCTGCGCCGCTTCGCCGAGCGGTGCCGCCGAGCGCGACCGGGTCGCCGAGGACGCCAGGTCGGCGACCGCCCAGGCTCGCTTCACCGGCCTGCTCGTGGTCGCGATGCCGACCGGCGGCGCGCTCTTCGCCGAGCTGATCGCAGCCGGGCTTCCTCGCCAAGCTGCTCGGCTCGCCCGGCCTCGGCGGTGCTGCTGGTCCTCGCCGCGGCCCTGCAGCTCGCGGGCTTCGTCGCGATCCGCCGGCTCTCGCAGGTCGCCGAGTGAGCCCCGCGGCCCTGCTCGCGGCGCTCGCGGTCCTGCTCGGCTTCGCCGGCGCTCGGCGAGCTCTTCGCCGGTCGCAGGGCGAGGCCGGCGGCTCCCCGCTCGCCTTCGGCACGCGGGGCCGCTCGGCCGCGGCGGCGCTGAGGCTCGGCCTTCCCGAGCGCCTCGCCCGGGCCGGCCTCGAGTCGCGCTCCCGCTCGCGGCCGTGCTGTTCGCCAAGCTCGCCGCCGCCGCGGCCGGCGGGATCGCGGCGACGCTGGCCGCCCCCGCGGCCCCGGGCCGGATCTCGCTGCTGGTCGCGGTCGGGCTGCCGGCGGCCGGCTTCCTCGTCCCCGACGCCCTGCTCGAGCGCGATGCGCGCCGCCGCCAGCGCCGCCTGCTCGGCGCGCTGCCCGACGCCCTCGACCTGCTCGCGGTCAGCGCCGCCTCGGGCCGCAGCCCGCGCGGCGGGCTTCGCCGAGCTCGCCGACGCCGGGCGACGGCCCGCTCGCCGACGAGCTGCGGATGACCGTCGCCGAGCTCTCCTGCGGCCAGCCGCTCTCGGCGCGCGCTGCGCTCGCTGCGCGCCCGGGTCCCGGGCAGCGAGCTCGCGACGCTGGTCGCCTCGATCGAGCGCTCGCGCCGCTTCGGCTCGCCGCTGGCCGACCAGCTCCGCCGCCAGGCCAGCGCGCTGCGCCGCGACCAGCGCCGCGCGGTCGAGGAGCGCGCCGCCCGCGCCGCGCCGAAGATCCAGCTCGTCGTCGCCCTCGTCCTCGTCCCCTCGGTCCTGCTGATGATCGCCGCCGGCCTGATCGCCAACGCCGACACCCTGCTCGCGGGCTTCTGAGCTACGCCAGCGGCTTCGTTTCTCGCGACTCGTCGCGCAGGCGGGTGGCCACGGTGGCGAGCGCGGCGCGGACCGCGTCGAGCTCGCTGCGGCGCTCTTCTTGTGGCCGTTGACGTAGCAGCAGAGGGTGCCGTCGACCAGCTCGAAGGCGAACTTCTTCGGCGCCGACGTCGGTCAGCCAGACGATGAAGGTGGGGGAGAAGAGCTGGCGCAGCCAGACCTGGTCCTGCTCCTTGCCGGCGAAGATCTCGTAGCTTCTCGTCCAGCGCCTCGCTCTCCAGCTTGACCCGCTGTTTGGAGCGGCGGAAGACGTCCTCGAGCTTCTCCAGCGCGCGCAGGCCGAACTTGCGCTGGCAGTAGAGCTCGGGGACGTCGGTCGACGCACTCGGGCACCTCGACCAGGCCGACCGTGTAGTGGTAGTAGTTGGTCTGCGTGTTGCCCTCGCTGTCGGTGGTCTCTTCCTCGTAGGTGTAGAGGGCGAGGATGCCGTCGACGCCGTCGGCCAAGCGGGCCGGTGAGGGTGCGCTCGGCGTAGCGGTCGTCGCCCTTGCGCAGCAGCGGCGTCGCCGCCGGCAGCGGGCCCTGCCGGAGAGCGTCAGGCCGCGCTGCTGGCGTAGATCTCGAAGAAGGCGTCCTCGGCCTGCGAGTCGGCGATCGCGAAGACGACGAGCAGCGCCGATCAGCGAGGGCGGCGCCGAGCCGCGGCGGCCGCCGACGAGCGGGCCGAGCAGGGCGGCGCCGGCGACTCCGGCGGCGATCGCGACGACGCCGAGTCAGCGACCCAGGTCAGCGGCTTGCGCATCAGCCGCTTGAAGTGGAAGCCGCGCAGGTCGTTGGCGTCGTCGGGCGGGGCGTCGGCGCCGCTGCGCGGGGCGCACGGACCGTGCCGCGAGTTCGGCAGCTCATGCGGCGAACCTATGCGACTGGCTGCAAATGGGCTTGCAGGGCAGGGTCGTGTTGCAAAGTGGGGGAGAGTGGGTTACTGTGGCGCTCGAGTTGAAGCCCAGGACCGGGGTGGTGAGGCTCCTCCCACCTCATCACCTCCGGTCCTAACTCTTTTCCCGGTCCTCCGGCACAGAAAGGAACCGACGGTGGCATTTCGGGGTCTCTACGAGCACAGTCTCGATTCCAAGGATCGCCTCACGGTTCCGTCCCGGTTCCGCGCGGCCCTCTCCGACGGCAGTTGTTCTCTCCAAGGGCTTCGACCCCTGCGTCTGGGTGCACACGACCGCGGAGTTCGAGCAGCTCTCCGACCGCTTCCTCTCGCCGCACAGCCCCTTCGGCAGCGACGCGCGCAGCATGCGCCGCCGCTTCCACGGCGGCTCCTTCGACGAGAAGCTCGACTCCGCCGGGCGCATCCGCATCCCCAAGCCGCTGATCGAGCACGCCGGCCTCGACGGCCCCTGCGTCGTGATCGGGGCGGGCGAGTACCTGGAGATCTGGAACGCCGAGGCCTGGGCGAAGCAGGAGGAGGAGCTCGACGCCGCGGCGCCGGAGATCGCCGAGGGCCTGGCCGGCCGGACGGGAGCGCCCGAGTGACATGCGAGCCCATGCCGCAGCGAGCCGAGCAGCTCGCGAACCGGACTTCGACGAGCGCAACCCTTATCTATATGCCGACCGAGCACGAACCCGTCCTCGCCCCCGAGCTGACCGCGCTGCTCGCCCCCGAGCCGGGGCAGACCGCCGTCGACTGCACCTTCGGCGGCGGCGGCCACGCGCGGCTGATCGCCGCCCGGCTCGGGCCGACCGGCACGCTGATCTGCATCGACCGCGACCCCGCCGCCGAGGCCCGCTTCGCCGAGTTCGCCGCCGAGGCGCCCTGCCAGACCCGCTTCATCGGCGACGGACTTCGCGGCAGGGCTTCGCGCCCTGCGCGGCGAAGGCATCCGCCCAGAGATGGTCTACATGGACCTCGGAATGTCCTCGATGCAGGTCGACGCCTGGGAGCGGGGCTTCTCCTATTCCTACGACGCGCCGCTCGACATGCGGATGGACACCCGCCAGGAGTTCAGCGCCGCCGACCTCGTCAACGAGTGGCCCGAGTCGCGGATCGCCCAGGCCCTGCGCCGCTTCGGCGAGGAGCGCTACGCGGGCGGGATCGCCCGCGAGATCGTCCGCCGCCGCCCGCTGGAGACCACCTCCGAGCTGGTCGCCGCGGTCAAGGCCGGGATGCCGGCCTCGGCCCGCTTCGGCGGCGGCCATCCCGCCAAGCGCACCTTCCAGGCGATCCGGATCGCCGTCAACGGCGAGCTCGACTCGCTCGACGACGCGCTGCCGACGGCCTGGGGGATGCTGCCGGTCGGCGGCCGCCTCGCCGCGATCTCCTTCCACTCGCTCGAGGACCGCCGCGTCAAGCGGTTCCTGGCCGAGCGCGCCCGCGGCTGCGTCTGCCCGCCCGAGCTTCCCGTCTGCGTCTGCGGCCACGAGCCCGAGGCGGAGCTGCTGACCCGCCGCGCCGTCTCTCCCGGGGCCGAGGAGGTCGCCGCCAACCCGCGCTCCAGGTCCGCCCACCTGCGCGGCGCCGTGAAGATCGCCGAGGTCGAGGCCTGATGGCCGTCGCGGCCCCCGCACGCAGGACGGCCCCGGCGCGCGCACCGGCCCGCAGAGCGGCCCCGCGCCCCGTCCGCGCTCGAGCCGCCGCGCCCGCTCGCGCTCCCCAGCGCCAGCCTCAGCGTTCGCGCCCCAGACCTAAGAAAGCGTCTCCAGGCGGCCAGCTGATCCCGCTCGCGGTCGGCACCGCCACCGCCGTCCGCCACCTGCCCGACTCCGGCCTGATGGTCAGGATGACCCGCGGTCGTGCCTGGATCGGCGTGCTCGGCGTGCTGCTCGCCGGGATCGTCGCCCTCAACGTGGTGACGCTCAGCCTCGCCGCCTCGACGGGCAAGATCGACCGAGACATCCAGGCGCTCGACGAGGAGAACTCGATCACCCAGAACCGGGCCGCGAAGAAGCTCTCGACCGCGCGCATCCGCCATCAGGCGGCGGCGCTCGGGCTTGCCACGCCGACGACCGACCAGGTCACCTACCTCCAGGCGAGCCCCCGGAACGTCGCCGCGGCCGCCCAGCGCCTCGCCGCGGCCGGCAGCGGCTAGGAGCGGCCGACCCGATGCGCTTGATCGAGCGAAGGATCGGTCTCCTCTTCGCCGGTTTCCTGTTCTGCTTCCTCGTCATCGTCGGCCGCGCCTTCTGGCTGCAGGGGGTGAAGGGCTCCCAGCTCGCCTCCGAGGCGGCCTCGCCAGCAGACCGACGTCGTCACCGTCCCGGGGCTGCGCGGCAGCCTGCTCGACCGCCACGGCAACGAGCTCGCCGCCTCCGAGGACGCGGCGACGATCTACGCGACTCCCTACCAGGTGAAGAACCCGCCGCTGACCGCCGACAAGCTGGCGCCCCTGCTCGGCCTGAACGCCGACGAGGTCCTGCGCAGCCTCACCGTGAGCTCCGGCTTCTCCTACGTCGCCCACAAAGTCGACCTGGAGACCGCGGCGAAGATCGAACGCCCTGAAGCTGCCCGGGATCGGCCAGCTTCCCGACAGCCGTCGCACCTACCCGCAGGGCCAGCTCGCCGCGCAGGTGCTCGGCGCCGTCGGCACCGAAAACCAGGGCCTGACCGGGCTGGAGGCGGGCGAGGACTCGGTCCTGCACGGCACCGACGGCGAGCGCCGCATCGTCAAGGACGCGCTCGGCGAGCCGATCCGGCTGGAGACGGTGAGCCAGGCGAGCGACGGGGAGAACGTCCAGCTGACCCTCGACCCCGCGATCCAGGCGAAGACCGAGCAGGTGCTCGGCGAGGTCGGCGACACCTACCAGCCGAAGGGCGCGACCGCGATCGTCATGGACCCGCGCAACTCGCAGATCCTCGCGATGGCCAACTGGCCGCCGGTCGACCCCACCGACCTCGCGCACGCCAGCTCCGCAGACCTCGAGAACCGCGCCACCGGGTTCACCTACGAGCCGGGCTCGACCTTCAAGGCGTTCACCGTCTCCGCCGCGCTCGAGGACAGGCTGGTGACGCCGGAGACCTCGTTCACGCTGCCGCCGAGCATCCAGGTCGCCGACCGGACGATCTCCGACGCCGAAGCGCGCCCGACCGTGACGCTCAGCGTCGCCCAGATCCTCGCCCAGTCCTCCAACGTCGGCGCGGTGACGATCGGGCTGCGGGTTGGCAGCGAGCGGTTCAGCCGCTGGATCGACCGCTTCGGCTTCGGCCGCCCGACCGGCGTCCAGTTCCCGGGCGAGGAGCGGGGGATCGTGCCGGCGCTGCAGGACTACTCGGGCTCGACGATGGGCAACCTGCCGATCGGTCAGGGGCTGGCGGTGACGCCGATGCAGATGGTCGCCGGCTACGCGGCGATCGCCGACGGCGGCGTCCTGCGCCGCCCGCAGCTGATCGAGAAGATCGGCGACGAGCCGGTGCACGAGCCGCGCGGGCACCGGGTGATCGACCCGGTGGTCGCCTCCCAGGTGCGGACCATGCTCGAGGGAGTGCTCGCGCCGGGCGGCACCGCCTCCGAGGTCAGCGTTCCCGGCTACACCCTCGCCGGCAAGACGGGGACGGCGCAGGTCGCCGAGAACGGGACCTACTCGACCACCAAGTTCGTCGCGTCGTTCATCGGCTTCGCGCCGGCGCAGGATCCGCGGCTGCTGGTGGCGGTGATCGTCGATCAGCCGCAGGGGGGGAACTACTACGGCGGCTCGGTTGCGGCGCCGGCGTTCGGGAAGATCGCGGCGTTTCGCGCTGCCGTATCTGGGGGTTCCTCCGCAATAGGCCGGCACTCGTGCCACGAATCGCCCCGGGTGAAGCTCGCGAGGTGTCTCGGCCACCTCCCCGGCGCCCGCAGACGTCTGGAATGAGTGTCAGGCGCGCTTGTCGCGGGCGATTCGGGCCGTCGTAGGGATCTTGAGCTCGGCCTGGCTTACGACAGCCGAAAAGTCGAGCCCGGGACGTTGTTCTTCTGCGTGCCGGGGGAGAAGGTCGATGGGCATGAGTTCGCGGCGGCGGCGGTTGAGGCCGGGGCGGTTGGGTTGGTCGTGGAGCGGGAGTTGGAGCTTGAGGTGGCTCAGGTCGTGGTCGCGGACGCACGGGCGGCTATGGCTCCGCTGGCGGCTCGGTTCTGGGGCGATCCGACGGGTGAGCTGAAGGTCGTGGGGATCACCGGGACCAATGGGAAGACGACGACGGCGTTTCTGATTCGGGAGGTGCTTGAGGCGGCCGGGATGCAGTGCGGGCTGCTGGGGACCGTCAAGCAGGTGGTGGGCGGGGTGGAGGAGGAGGTCGAGCGGACCACGCCGGAGGCGATCGACCTCCAGGCGACCTTCCGGCGGATGTTGGATGGTGGAGACCGAGCTTGCGTGATGGAGGTCTCCTCGCATGCGCTGGCGTTGCACCGGTGCGATTCGATCCGGTTCGCGGTGGCGCTGTTCACCAACCTCACCCAGGACCACCTCGATTTCCACGGGGACATGGAGGACTACTTCCAGTCGAAGCGGATGCTGTTCGAGATGGGGCCGGGGGCCTCGATCGTCAACGTCGACGATCCCTACGGCCGGCGCCTGGCCGAAGAGTTCGACTGCGTGACCTTCTCGGCGGCGGGGCGCGAGGCCGACTTCGCAGCCCGCGACGTCTCCTTCGACGCGGCGGGCGCAACCTTCACGGTGACCTGGGGGCCGATGGGCCGAAAAGTGGCCTATGGCTCCACTTTTCGGCCCATCGGCGGAGAAGTGGCGGTGCGGACGGCGTTGCCCGGCGACTTCAACGTCGCCAACGCGCTCGGGGCCTTCGCGGTGACGACCGCGCTCGGCGTCGAGCCCGAGGCGATCGCCGCCGGCCTGGCGCGAGCGGGTCGGGTGCCGGGGCGCTTCGAGCCGGTCGACGAGGGGCAGCCATTTGCGGTGCTGGTCGACTACGCCCACACCCCCGATTCGCTGGAGAACGTGCTGCGCGCCGCGCGGCGGCTCACCGAAGGTCGGGTGATCGCGGTCTTCGGCGCCGGCGGCGACCGCGACCGCGACAAGCGGCCGAAGATGGGGCGGGCGGGGGCGGAGCAGTCCGACCTGGCGATCGTCACCTCCGACAACCCGCGCTCCGAGGACCCAGACGCGATCGTCGCCGAGATCCTCGCGGGGGTCGGCGAGAGGGCCGGGGTCGAGGTCGAGCCCGACCGCCGCGCCGCGATCGCCCTTGCCTTCGAGCGCGCTCGTCCCGGCGACACGGTCGTGATCGCCGGCAAGGGGCACGAGCAGGGTCAGGAGTTCGAGGGCGGTCGGAAGGTGCCGTTCGACGATCGCGAGGTGGCCCGCGAGGAGCTGCGCAGGCTCGGCGTCTCCTCATGAATCTCAGCGCCGAACAGATCGCGGCGGCGATGGGAGCGGAGATCGTCGCCCGGGGGGATTCCGTCTCCCCCGACCGCGCCACGATCGACTCCCGCGAGGCCGGCCCCGGCGCCCTCTTCTTCGGCCTGCGTGGGGAGAGCGCCGACGGGGGCGAGTTCGCCCCGGCCGCGATCGAGTCCGGCGCCTGGGGGGTGGTCGTCACCCCGGAGCAGGCGGCGGGGCTCGGCGGGGCCTGGGTCTTCGCCGTCGCCGACCCGCTGGCCGCCCTCCAGTCCCTGGCCCGCGCCTGGCGCCGGGCCCTCGGCGCCCGGGTCGTCGGCGTCACCGGCTCGGTCGGCAAGACCTCGGTCAAGGACATCGCGCGGGCGCTGCTGCCCGGCCGGGTCCACGCCAACCGCGAGAACCTCAACACCGAGATCGGCCTGCCGCTGACCGTGCTGGAGGCGCCCGCCGGCACCGACTTCCTGGTGCTGGAGATGGCGATGCGCGGCTCCGGCCAGATCGCCGAGCTGGCGGCGATCGCCGAGCCCGAGGTGGCGGTGATCACCAACGTCGGCCCGGTCCACGTCGAGCTGCTGGGCTCGGTGGAGGCGATCGCGGCGGCGAAGGCCGAGGTCCTCGCCGCGCTGCCCGAGCACGGCACCGCGGTCGTGCCCGCCGACACGGCCGAGCTGGAGCCCCACCTCGAGCACGCGCCTCGCCTGGTCCGCTTCGGCCCCGGCGGCGACGTCAGCGTGGTCGAGCGGCGGGTCGACGAAGGGGTCACCGAGGCGCTGATCGCCACGCCGGCCGGTCGCCAGCGCTTCTACTTCCCCTTCACCGAAAAGCACCACCTCACCAACGCGCTGGCCGCGGTCGCCGCCGGTGTGGCGCTGGGCGCGCCGCTTGCCGAGATGGCCGATCGCGCTGCGAATATAGGCTTCTCCCGTTTCCGAGGCGAGCGCCTCGAGCTGGGCGACGGAATCGTCCTCGTGAACGACTGCTACAACGCCAACCCGGTGTCGATGCGAGCGGCGCTCGACCATCTCGTCTCGCTGGATGCCGCGCGCGGCATCGCCGTGCTGGGCGAGATGGCGGAGCTGGGGACGGGAGCGGCCGGCTACCACCGCGACGTCGGCGGCCACGCCCGGGCGGAGGGGATCGACCTGCTGATCGGGGTCGGCGAGGCGGCTCGCGACTACGGGCCCGACGAGCTGGTCGCCACCCCGGAGGACGCAGCCGAGCTGCTCGCGGCGCGGCTGGCGCCCGGCGACGCGGTCCTCGTCAAGGGCTCCCGCTCCGCGGGCCTCGAGGCGGTCGCGGAGAATCTCGCCGAACTGCTCGGCAGGGGAGGCCCCGTTGGGTGAGGTGCTGATCGCCGGAATGGCCGCGATGCTGATCTGCATCTTCCTCGGCCCGAAGTTCATCGAGTACCTGCGGGTCAAGGAGTTCGGCCAGAACATCCGCGAGGAGGGGCCGCAGGGGCACCACGCCAAGGCGGGGACCCCGACCATGGGCGGGCTGATCGTCTTTGCCTCGATCTGCGTGCCCTACCTCGTCCTCTCCGATCGCGACGCGCAGAGCCTCGCGGTGTTCGGCGTAGCGCTGGGCTGCGCGGCGCTCGGCTTCGCCGACGACTTCATCAAGATCGTCAAACGCCGCTCGCTCGGCCTCTCGGCCCGCTGGAAGCTGCTCTTCCAGCTGGTCCTCGCCTTCGGGCTGTGGTGGGTGGCGCGCCACTCGGTCGGCCTCGCTCCGGTCCTCTACTTCCGGATCGGCGACGCCAGCGTCGACCTCGGCCCGGTCCTCTACTTCGTCCTCGTCTTCCTCGTCATCGCTGGGACCTCGAACGGCGTCAACCTCACCGACGGCCTCGACGGGCTGGCCGCCGGCTCATGCGCGATCGTCCTGCTCGCCTACACGGCGATCGCCTTCGTCACCAACCAGCAGCAGAACCTGGCGCTGCTCTCCGCCTGCCTGGTCGGCGCCTGCATCGGCTTCCTCTGGTTCAACGCCTTCCCGGCTTCCATATTCATGGGGGACACGGGCTCGCTCGGCCTCGGTGGGGCGATCGGCGCGATGGCGGTGATGACCCAGACCGAGGTGCTGCTGATCATCATCGGCGGCATCTTCGTGATCGAGGCCCTCTCGGTTGCGGTCCAGGTCTTCTCCTTCAAGGCCTTCCGCCGCCGCGTGTTGCTGATGGCCCCCCTCCACCACCACTTCGAGATGATGGCCTGGTCCGAAACCAAGATCATGCTCCGCTTCTGGATCATCGCCGCAGTCTGCTCAGGGATCGGCTTCACTCTGTACCAGCAGTCAATTGGGCGCTAAGCGTCGCTTGTCGTGACGGCTTTGCGTTCTCGACTAGCCGCCGCCCGGCAGGGCAATAGTCCCAATATTCCGCTTGGTGCTCCTGGCCTGGCGGGCATAGGCTCGCGTGCGTGCTCCAGCTGATCAAGGTGGGCCTCGCCAAGGTCGCATCGGCGCGCATACTCAGGCGCGCCGCACTGCTCTCGGTTTGCTCGCTGACGTTCGCCGCACCGGCCGGCGCTGCGACCATCGGCGCCGACCTCAGCGCGAGCGCGATCTACGGCGGGCCCAGCGGCTGTCCCTGCACGTTCGTCCCCACCCAGTCAGACGCGGTTACGGTCCCGAGCAGCGGCACGTTGACGGCCTGGCGGTTCAAGAACATTGACAGCAACAGCGACACCGGCGAGACCGCCGCACTCGTGGTCCTGAACGGCAACACCGCGGTCGCAATCGACTCACGCACGCTGCCATCGAGGCCCTCATCGACCCAGAACCTCTACGAGTTCCCCGCGAACATCCCGGTCCAGGCGGGCCAGCGCCTCGGACTCGAGGTCGAAAACATCGACGGAATGTTCAGCAGCGCGACGGTCCCATCCTTCTTTTTCGACGACTGGCAACCGGCCCTAGCGTTGAACGAAACGCGTGCGCCGACGTTCCCCGACGGCAACATCTATCGCGTACTGCTGTTCAACGCCGACATCAACGGCGCGAGCCAGCCGGTCCCCAGCACCCCAACCGGCCAGGTGACACTGCTGAATGGGGGCCCGAGCCCAACCATCCTGACCTCGCATACCGGCTACTTCACCGAGCCCGCCACCTGCGAGCTTCCGCCGGGCTCCCCCTTCACCTGCAGCGGCGCGATCGTCTTCAAAGGACTCGCCCAGGGCGACGGCGCCAACGTCTCGAGTCAAGCCTCGAAGAAGAAAACGAAGAAGAGTGTCGTCTTCGGCCGGGCGAGCTTCAGCATCGCGCCCGGGGCAACCGCGGAGATCAAGGTGGTGCTGACGAAGGTGGCGAGGCGGATGCTCTCGTCAACCCACAAGCTCAAGGGAACCCTGACCACCACCAGCACGCTGACCGACGGCACCAAGTCATCGGTCACTCAGACGCTGACCGTCAAACTCAAACACAAGCCAAAGCACCACTGAGCGCTGGCCGCTTTCGCGCGAAGTGAAAGCGTCGCCCGGCTCCGTTATCAGGGGCATTCCCGTTTCCGCTTCGGATAGCTTCATTCGGAGATGAGCCACAAGCTGCCGTTGTTCGACAACAAGGCGCGCACAAACCCGGAACCCTCATATGCGCGCGAGAGCACCTACACCTTCCTGGACAGGGTCGACGATCCCATCTTCGTTGCCGTCCGTGAGGTGCTGAACGCCTGGGTAGACCGCTTCGCTTCGCTTCACGACAAAATGGCTATCAATGATCTCGTCGGCCGGCTGCGATCGAAGGACGACATCGCTTTCTACGCCGCCTTCTGGGAACTCTACCTACACGAGTTCTTCGCGCGGCTGGGCTTCACCATCGAGGTGCACCCGGAGTCCGGTAAGGACGCACGTCCCGACTTTCGCCTGACCCGCGACGGTCGAGAAATGTACCTGGAGGCCGTAATGCCAAACCCACGGGCCGGCCGCTCGAATGAATCGAAGGGCTCCAAGACGGTGATCGAGTACATCGACGCCGCGTTCGACCCGGACTTCTCGGTAAGTGTCCGGTTCGTCGCGGGCAGCGCGAGCGCCCCGTCGAAGAAGGAAGTTGCGCGCGAGGTCGAGGGCTGGCTCGCCAAGCTGACCTGGGCTGACCCGTCTGAAGCGGGTCTCGACCCCCGTTCTCCGCGCCCGGAGACGGAGCTACGTGTCCGCGGCTGGGTGATTGGCCTCCGTGCGTGGCCGCGGCCCCCAGAGCGCCGCGGCGATCGGAAGTTCCCAATGATCGTCACCTATCCAGGTATGAGCGGGTATCCGGCTGCCGTCTCCGCCGGCATTAGGACCGTGCTGGACGAGAAGGCCAGCAAGTACGGCGACCTGGACGCTCCCTACATTCTCGCCGTCTGGGTTATGTCTGCAATGGCCTCCGAATCGACCCCTGCGGAGGCGCTCTTCGGGATCGCACTGCCCATCGGAGATGGCACTCAGCCGACGGGCCTCCCGCTCACGGTGGACGAGCGCGATGGGCTCTGGACCCCGACGCGGCCGGGTCGACTTTCTGCCGTCCTTTCCGCAAACAGCATGCACTTCAACTATTCGGCCGTTTCTCGATACCTCCCGCGCATCTGGCACAACCCGTGGGCAGTGCAGCCGGTCAACCAAGATCTGCCCTTCGCCGCCTCCCGCTTGTCCCGCGATGAGACCTCGATCACCAACGAGCCGCCGACCGCCTCCCCCAGTGCTCTCTTCGACCTCCCCGCCGATTGGCCCGGCGAGCCATTCGCCTGGCTGAACCGCCGGAAGGCGACCCAATGTCAAGCTTGATCTACTCGATGGGCGTCTCGCTGGACGGCTTCATCGCCGACCGCGAAGGAGCGTTCGACTGGACGGTCCCTAGCGACGAGCTGTTTGGCTTTCACCTCGCGCAGGTACGCGAGCTCGGCGGGTATCTACTCGGCCGCAGGCTCTACGAGACGATGCTTGTGTGGGAGACGGATCCGTCCCTGAATGAGGGAAGAGAATACTCGACAACGCAGCGGTCCGCTGTTCACCGCGATGAGGACATCCCGAAATGAACGTCTTCAATCGCGCGCTCGGAGCGATCATGGCTGTGGGGTAATGCTCGGGTCTCGCTACGGCCGAGGTTAGTACTCGATAAGCGCAGAGAGGTCAGAACTCGCGCCGCGGCTGCATGCTGTCGCGACATAGAGGATGGATATATGATACATATGAACACGAAGTGGATTGGATAAGAGAGAGAGGTGAGCGAAGGTGAATAGTACGCGATCTCATGGAGCGTCTTACGATGACGAGAGTGGCGGACTGTCGCGGAAGCGATCGAGCTGGTCTAGTGGAGGTAATAGTGAGGATGCACGAACGCAAAGACGATAGGCGGAGCTAGTGGCATGCTTCGCGCCGATCCGACGTCTGGGTCGCTGGCGTTCCCCGATCGGTGACAGATGTTGTCGAGGACTTCGACCTGATCGAGAAGACCGAGCTCTGGATTGGGTAATTCATGGATCGATGCGTAGATGCTACGAGCGCTGCGACACGACTTCTGAATCTCTACGTCGCGCCGTAGGTCATGGATGAGTGGGTACGAAGATCGGCTGCTGGAAACAACGCTTGAACGCTGATTTGGTCGGGAAGCAGCAGTGAGTTTCTATCGCGAAGCCTGCCGATATGGACGTGATGTGCGCCTAGAGCGACGATGGAGGTCGTAGCCATCTGGTTCGAGAGCTTATAGGATGCTGATGGAGTATGGAGGATGGATGAGGTTGCTGAGAACAGAAATGAGGCTACGCGTGCGGGCCATAGCTGATGGTTGGGAATTCCTGTTGAGGACTCACTCAGTGAGGAATCGTCGACGTGGAAGAAGAGATAAGTTGGATATAGGTGTAGGTAGCGCGCTATACAGGAGGAGGCGAGGTAGAATTATGGGAAGGTCAGGAGTATATGAACTGGAGGCAGTATGGAGAATTTAGTAAATTTGGTAGCGATCGATGCCTTTGCGAGCAGCGATCCAGAGTCAAGTGCTTAGGCCATTCAGTCCCGCATTAGAAGTTGCAATGGATGTTTTTTATAAGGTGATATGGCTGGTTGAGTTTTTGAAAGAGGTAGGATATTTAAGATTGGAGTGGAGTGTGGAGAAAGTAAATATAGGCTGGAAGGAGGATTTTTATGTAGCGCGGAATAGGAAGTAAGAAGTGTTGAACTGGAAAGGTATGGAAGAACAATTTGAGGTCAAGGAATCGTTTGTCGAAGAGCGCTGAGGTGAGGCGCGACGGCGCGACGTGTTGAGGATCGTGTAAGCTGGATCGGAACAGCTCACGTGGGGCATCCACTTAAAGGTGCGTGATTTAGTCGTCTACTTGGATGATGGTGACGTGATCGAAGCGCGACTCTTGTGGTGGTTGCGCTTCTGCGTTCGCTCAGGGAGGAGGTTATATAGTGGGAGTAAAGAGTTGCAGTGTGTTTGGGGGGGTTGATGGTGAGATTAAGAGGATTGAGAGCTGTGGAGATTGGAAGGAAGGAAGCACGATACAGGCATATGGGGAGATGAAAGTATGGAGCGTGATCAGTTGGTTGAGCTGTCCGCAGCTCAGCCAAGATCCTCGTGGAGGACATCCCCAGCAGCAAGATCCGGTGCTTATCCTGCTCGAGGCCCGCATTTCTCCATATTCCATCGAATCGCCTGGATCTAGTGGATGGAACAGTCGCCTATTTGGCTTCGGTACGATCGGGACGTGGAGCTCTTCGACGACTACGAGTTGCCACCGAATATGGTGCCTTGGCCCGAGCGGTTTGGTTGATTGAGAGAGAAGATTCTGTGTGATGAGGCGGCGGGATTTGATGAGAAGCGAGTGAAAGTAGATTGGAGATGGGATTTGAAGGGTGGAGATTGCTGGTTGCTGGGAGAGGATGCACGAAGAGGGATTTGGAGCTGTGGGAACTACGGCTGGTGTGGAATGAATGGAGATGAGCTATGATGTGGCGTGGAAAAGCATTGAGATAAAGTGTGGAGAATTGGAACGTGTGAGCGGAGAGTAGACTATGGGATGGTATAGATTGGGATGCGCACGCGCGGTTTGATACATGATAAATAGTGATGAAGAATTAAAAGTTGAGGCTGAAAAGTGGAACTGGAAAAGTGAAAAGGATGTAACTGTCCACGAGTTGCCCGTGCAATTGGAATGTGAATGTCGCATCACAGTCGAGTACTACGCTCCACCATTGAGCGAAGCAGCGAGGGGTAGTTAGCGGCCAGCCACGTCGACGAGGTCGTTGATGATTGAGAAGTCCTTGGTGTTGCGGGTTAGCAGGGGTATTTGGTGGACGTTTGCCGTGGCGGCTATGGCGAGGTCGATTGCTCGGCGTCGTGGGTTTCCGCCGCGTGCGGTGACAGCTGCCGCGAGTCGTCCCCATTCGCGGGCGATGGCCGCGTCGATGGGGAGGGGGTCGAAGGTTGCTTCGATGACCCCAAGGCGCTGGGCTCGACGGGCTCGTTCGTCGTCGTCTGAGGCGATCAGCACGCCGAAGTGCAGTTCGGTAATCGACGCTGCGCTGATCGCACCTTCTAGGTCGCCTGGACTCTCGGCGCCTATCAGCACCGAGGTGTCGAGAACGGTTCGCATTTAGCCCTCGGCGAAGGGATCTGTCAGGTTGGCCGGAAAGCGCTCCAGATCCTCCTCCAGCCCACGCGGCGCTGGCGTTTCCCAGATCTGCTGAAGCTGGGGGCCGCGGACCCAGCGTCGACGAGCCTCGGGGCCGAGGTGGGCAACTGGTCTGCCGGAGACGGTGATCGTGAACTCCTCGCCGGCTTCAGCTCGACGCAACACCTCGCCGACGTTGTTGCGCAGCTCCTTCTGGGGGATCGTGGCCATTCGAGTACGGTAGCAGTTCTGCTACCCAAGCGAAGCGTTAACCAGGGCGCTCTCTCGCAGCGCATGGTCCCGGACAGGTCCGCCGCTCGCTGGGCCGAAGATATGGAGCAATGAGCGCCCCGCCGCCGAAGAAGCCTCGCCCGGCCCTGCCCGAGGGGCCGTTTCTGGTTGTTGGGCTGGCCCGGTCGGGGCAGTCTGTGGCTCGGTTGCTAGCCGGACGGGGGGAGGTTGTTCGGGGGGTTGATTCTGGGCATCCGGATGGGGCGGCAGGGCTGCGGGAGGCCGGCGTCGAAGTTGTGCTGGATGCGGATGGACTTGCCCTGCTGGAGGGGACGCGGACCGTCGTCAAGAGCCCCGGGGTGCCCCGGGAGGCGCCGGTGATCGCTGCTGCGCTGGAGCTGGGGGTCGATGTGGTCGGGGAGCTGGAGCTGGCCTGGCGGGCGATACCGAATCGGTTCGTCGCGGTGACCGGGACCAACGGCAAGACGACGACCGTCGAGCTGCTCGGGCATCTGTACCGGACCGCCGGTGAGCCGGTCGCCGTCGCCGGCAACGTCGGCACGCCACTCTCCTCGCTGGCGGGAGCTCTCGACCCCGCCGCAACCGTCGTCTGCGAGGCCTCCAGCTTCCAGCTCGAGGACGCGATCGCCTTCGCGCCCGAGTGCGCCGTCTTCCTCAACCTCGCTCCCGACCACCTCGACCGCCACGCCGATCTCGACGCCTACCTCGACGCGAAGCTGCGGATCTTCGCCAACCAGGGCAACGACGACGTCGCCGTCTACAACGCCGACGACCCGGCGCTGGCCGGCGTCGACCTCGGCGGTTGCGGGCGGCGGATCTCTTTCTGCCATGGGGCGGGACCCGATTGCGAGGTGTCGCTCGCCGAGGGGACGATCTTCTACGACGGCGAGCCGCTGCTTGCGGTCGGCGACCTCGGTCTGCTCGGCGAGCACAACGTCGCGAACGCGATGGCCGCCGCCGCCGCGGCGCTCTCGATGGGCATCGACCGGGACGCGGTGCGGGAGGGGCTGCGCAGCTTCGCGGGCGTCCCACACCGGCTCGAGCCTGTGGCAGAGATCGGCGGTGTTCGCTTCGTCAACGACTCCAAGGCGACCAACGTCACCTCGGCGACAGTGGGCCTGCGGGCCTTCGACGGCGGCGTCCACGCGATCCTCGGCGGCAGCGAGAAGGGCGAGCCGTTCGCGCCGCTCGCCGACCCCGTCCGCGAGAGTTGCGTCGCCTGCTACCTGGTCGGCGCCGCCGCTGAGCGCCTCGCCGAGGAGCTGGCTCCGGTGGTCGAGGCCGGGGTCGAGCTGCACCGCTGCGCCGGTCTCGAGGACGCGGTCCGCCGCGCCGCCGCCGCGGCGCGCCCCGGCGAGGTGGTCCTGCTCTCACCCGCCTGTGCCAGCTTCGACGCATTCAGCGATTTCGAGGAGCGCGGTGAGCGCTTCCGCGAGATCGTCGAGAGTCTTCGATGAGCGCCCGCGCTCTCACCCTCGGCCGTCCCGCCAAGCCGCGAAAGGCCGCGAAGAAGAAGAAAAAGCGCTCCCGGGGCGCCACCCTCCCAGCCGAGTACAACATGCTGCTCACCGCGACGCTCTGCCTGCTCGCGCTCGGCGCGGTGATGGTCTTCTCCGCCAGCTCGACCACCCAGGTGCTGAGCGACGGGGGCCTCTCCAACAGCGCCTATTACCTGAAGCGGACTCTGATGTTCGGCGCCGCCGGCCTGGTGATCATGCACCTGACGGCGCGTCACGGCCTGGGGCTCGTCCGCCGCCTCACGCCGGCGATTCTGGTGCTCTCGCTCTTCCTGCTGGTGGCGGTGCTGGGGGTCGGCACCACCGTCAACGGCGGCACTCGCTGGATCGGCTCGGGCTTCCTCCAGATCCAGCCCTCCGAGCTGGCCAAGGTCGCGCTCGTCCTCTACGGCGCCGACCTCCTCGCGAGGAAGCCGAAGCGGGCGCGCACGCTGGAGGGGATGATGCCCTTCCTGCTGGTCACCGGGTTCGCCTGCCTGCTCGTCCTGGCCGAGCCGGACATGGGGACGGCGATGGTGGCGGTCTTCGCGGTCGGGGCGACCCTGGTCGCCGCTGGGGCGCGGCCCGCCGACCTGGCGAAGATCGCCCTGGTGCTCGGCGTCCTCGTCCTTTTCATGGCTGTCGTTGAGCCCTATCGGATGGCACGGCTGACCGGCTTCCTTCACCCCGGCGCCGACGCGGCGGGGTCCGGCTTCCAGGCGCTGCAGGCGAAGATCGCGCTCGGCTCGGGCGGCATCTTCGGCGTCGGGATCGGCAACGGCGTGCAGAAGGCCTATTACCTGCCCGAGGCGCACACCGACATGATCTCCGCGGTGATCGGCGAGGAGCTGGGCCTGGTCGGGATCGCCGGCGTCGTCGGCCTCTTCGCGATGCTCGGTTACGCCGGCCTGCGGGTCGCCCAGAAGGCCAGGGACAACTACGGCAAGCTGCTGGTGGCCGGGCTGACCTCGCTGATCCTGGTGCAGGCGACGATCAACCTCTTCGCGGTGATGGGGCTGGCGCCGCTGACCGGCGTCCCCCTGCCCTTCGTCTCCTACGGCAACAGCAGCCTGCTGGCCACGCTGTTCGCGGTCGGGCTGATCCTCAACGTGGCGCGCGGCGGGACGGCCGCGGCGGCGAGGACCGGTCGGACGGCGACGCGGAGCAGGCGAACTTCGAAGCGAGCCCCGGCGCGATCCGCCAAGTCCTCCCGCGCTGGCAAACTGCGCGTCGTCGAGGGCGGGCACGCGCCCGCACGCGGAAGGAGCCGATCGAGCGGTGCCAAGAGCGGTCAGAGTCGTAGTGGCGGCGGGGGGAACCGCCGGCCACGTCGTGCCGGCCATGGCAGTCGCCGCCGAGCTTCGAGCTAGCGGCGCCGAGGTCACCTTCCTCGGCACCCGCGAGCGGATCGAGGCCGAGCTGGTCCCCGCGGCCGGGTACGAGATCGACTACCTGAAGGTGCGCGGGATCGACCGCGGCAACCCGTTGCGGGCGGCCGGCGCCGCCGTCGAGGCCCTTGGCGCGGTCGGCGCGGCGCGGCGCGCGATCCGCCGCCGCGAGGCCGACGTCGTGATGGGCGGCGGCGGCTTCGTCGCCGGGCCGGCCGGGCTGGCGGCGGTCCTCACCGGCACGCCGCTCGTCCTGACCGAGGCCGACAGCCACCTCGGCCTCGCCAACCGGCTGCTGGCCGGCCGGGCGAGGCGGGTCTGTCTCGCCTTCCCGATCGCCGGCCGGGAGGGCGAGCGATACCTGGTGACGGGACGTCCCGTGCCCGACGCGGTGCTGCGGGCCGACCGCGCCGAGGCCCGCGAGCGCTTCGGCGTCGCCCCCGACGCACGCTGCCTGCTGGTGATGGGCGGCAGCCAGGGCGCCCGCTCGATCAACCTCTGCGCGGTCGAGGCCTTCGCCGAGCGCGAGGGGCGCGACTTCCACGTCGTCCACCTCGCCGGCGCGCCGCGACTTCGAGGAGCTGGAGCGGCGTCTCGGCGACGCCCCCCACCGCGACGCCTACACGCTGCTCGCCTACGAGCCCGACCTCGGCGACATCCTCGCCGCCTGCGACCTGGTGCTCGGCCGCTCCGGCGGCTCGATCTTCGAGATGACGGCGGCGGGCCGGCCGGCGATCCTCGTCCCCTATCCCCACGCCACCGCCGACCACCAGAGCGCCAACGCCGCCTGGATGGCGGAGGCCGGGGCGGCGACCGTGGTTCGCGACGAGGAGCTGAGCGCCGAGCGGCTGGCGGCCGAGGTCGGCGGCGTGTTCGAGGACGAGGCGAGGCTCGCCGCGATGGCGGCCGCCTCGGCCTCGCTGGCGAAGCCGGACGCGGCGCGCCGGATCGCCGACGAGGTCCTGAAAGCGGCCGCCGATGAGCTTCCGCTGTGCCTTAGCCCAGTTATTTCCGGTAAAGGAACAGCGGAGCCTGTGATGAGCGGCGACTGGGGCTCGCGGCGGCTGCACTTCATCGGCATCGGCGGCGCCGGGATGAGCGGGCTGGCGCTGGTCTGCGCCCGGCTCGGCGCGACCGTGACCGGCAGCGACCGCGCCGACTCCTCTTATATGGAGCGCCTGCGCGACGCCGGCCTCGATCCGGTCGTCGGCCACGACGCCGCCAACCTGCCCGACGGCGCCGAGGTCGTCGTCTCGACCGCGATCGCCGCCGACAACCCGGAGCTGGCCCTGGCCCGCGAGCGCGGGATCGAGCCGATCCACCGCGGCGCCCTGCTGGCCGAGCTCTGCGCCGAGAAGCGGCTGATCGCGGTCGCCGGCACCCACGGCAAGACGACGACGACGGCGATGATCGTCTGGGCGCTGCGGGCGCTCGGCGCCGACCCGGCCTTCTTCGTCGGCGGCGAGGTGCCGGGGCTCGGCGCCGACGGCGCCGCCGCCAACGCCGGCTGGGGCGAGGGCGAGTGGGTCGTCGCCGAGGCCGACGAGAGCGACGCCAGCTTCCTCGAGCTGCGGCCCGAGGTCGCCGTCGTCACCAACGTCGAGATGGACCACCACGCCCGCTGGGGCTCGCTGGCCGAGCTGCACGCCGCCTTCCGCGAGTTCCTCGCCCCGGCGAGGGCGTCGCGGCCCCGGCCGACGGCAGCCTCGACGATCTGCGCCGAGGGCAAACGCGACGGCTCGGCTTCGACGCCGACGCGCCCGGCCCGGCCGAGCTGCCGCTCGCCGTCCCCGGCCGCCACAACCTCCTCAACGCCCGCGCCGCCCTGGCCGCGATCGAGCTCGCCTGGGCAACACCGGCCGGACTTGGGCGACATCGACGCGGACATGGGGGTCGGTGTCGCCAAGCGGCGGCCACTGCGCTCGCCGACTTCCCCGGGCGTGAGGCGGCGGCTCGAGCTGAAGGGCGACGCGGGACGGCGCCCGCATATATGACGACTACGCCCACCACCCGACCGAGGTCCGCGCCGCGCTCTCGGCGCTGCGCGAGCTCGCCCCCGAGCGCCTGATCGCCGTCTTCCAGCCCCACCTCTACTCGCGCACCAAGGCGCTCGCGGAGGAGTTCGGCGCGGCGCTGGCGCTCGCCGACGAGGTCGCCGTGCTCGACGTCTACCCGGCCCGCGAGGAGCCGGTCGGCGAGCTGGCCGGGGTCAGCGGCCTGCGGGTCGCCCGGGCGGCCGCCGAGCGGATGGGGGGGAGGCCGGTTGGTGGCTGCCCACGGCATCGAGCCGGCGCGCGCGGATGCTCCGCACCGCGCCTCGGGCCCGGCCAGGTGCTGGTCACGATCGGCGCCGGCGACATCTTCAAGCTCGGCGAGGCGCTGGTCGGGAGGAGGCGAGCGCGTGAGCGCGCCGCCCGCGGGGTCCAGGCGCGACTTCCCGCTCGCCCGGCTGACCACCGTGCGCACCGGCGGCCCCGCCGACTGGTTCGCCCGCCCGGGCACGGAGGAGGAGCTGCTGGCCCTGCTCGCCTGGGCCGAAGGCGAGGGCCTGGCGGTAGGAGTGGTCGGCTCCGGCTCGAACCTGCTGGTAGCCGACGATGGATTCCACGGACTCGCGATCAAGCTGGACGGCGACCTCGCGACGATCGAGCGCGACGGCGAGCGCGTGCTCTGCGGCGGCGGCGCCCGCCTGCCCTCGGCGGCCGCGAAGGCCGCGGGCTGGGGGCTCTCCGGCCTCGAGTTCGGGATCAACATCCCCGGCACGGCGGGCGGCGCGGTGAGGATGAACGCCAACGCCTACGGCGGCCAGCTGGCCCGGGTGCTCGAGTGGGTCGACGTCTGCACCCCGGCCGGGCGCGAGCGCCGCGCCCCCGAGCAGCTCGGCTTCGCCTACCGCAGCTCGAACCTCGGCCCCGGCGAGGTCGTCTCGCGCGCCTCCTTCCTGCTGCGAGCCCGGCGACCCGGCGGCGATCAGGGCGACGCTGGCGGCGATGCGCGAGAAGCGCCGCGAGGCCCAGCCCTCGGGGATCAAGACCTTCGGCTCGACCTTCAAGAACCCCGAGGACGAGCGCGCCGAGGGGCGCACCGCCGGCCAGCTGCTCGAGGCCGCCGGCTGCCGCGGCCTCGCGCCACGGCGGCGCCCGCTTCTCCGAGAAGCACGCCAACTTCGTCGAGAACACCGGCGAGGCGACCACCGCCGACGTGCTCGAGCTGATGGCCGAGGGCCGCCGGCGCGTCCACGAGCGCTTCGGCGTCGAGCTGGAGCCGGAGGTCCAGGTGCTGGGCGAGGTGCGCTGGCCCAGCGGCTGGGAGCTGTGAGGCGGCGGCTGGCTGGCGATCCTCCTCGTCGTCCTGGGCGCTGGCGGCGTCTACCAGTTCCTCCTTCGCGACACGGCCGTCGACCCCCATCTGGTTCCGACCGAGCCGACCTCGGCGATCGGCAGCGGGTCGAGCGCGGTCGGGGTCGCCGCCGACGGCACGATCCTCCCCTGGCTGCCGCTCCCCGCAGAACCTCCCTGCCGCAGCTGCCGCTGTCGACGCCGCCGAAGCGGGCCCGTCTGGCCGGCCCGATGCTGCAGCAGGCCCGCGTCCTCGGCGCCGCTCCGCGCGCCCTGCGGCCCTACGTCGGAGCAGCTTCTACGGCGCAAGCGGGGTGGACGTCGAGCTCACGTCGGGGATCGAACTGCGCTTCGGCGACGCCTCGCAGGCGACGCGGAAGTGGAAGGCCGCCGCCGCGGTGCTCGCCGATCCGTCCGTGACCACGCTCGATTATGTAGACCTGCACGCGCCGAGCCACCCGGCGATCGACGGCTCTGGACATACGCTTCCGGCCACTCCCTGAACCCTCGACCACAGGGTGAGAGTGGCCAAACTCTCAAGTTATGCTTGAGAGATGCGCTTTGCAGGATGGCTCCCGCCGGTTTGACAGAGGCCGCGGAATGCCCTACGTTGAGCGCAATTTCCGCGGTTCAAGCGAGGCTCAGAACCCTTGAGCCTCGCTGAAGCCTCGGACGGAACAAAGGCTCAACTCAAACAGCCTGACGGCCCTCAGGACTGGCGATTCGGAGAAATCGGGAGATGGAATCCACTTACCTCGCGGTGATCAAGGTCGTCGGAGCCGGCGGCGGCGGCACCAACGCCGTCAGCCGCATGGTCGACGCCGGGATTCGCGGCGTCGAGTTCGTCGCGGTCAACACCGACGCCCAGGCGCTGCAGGCCTGCGACGCCGACATCAAGCTCTCGATCGGCCAGGAGCTGACCCGCGGCCTCGGCGCCGGCGGCAACCCCGAGGTCGGGGCGGGCGCCGCGGCGGAGAGCCGCGACGAGATCAAGGAGGCGCTGAAGGGCGCCGACATGGTCTTCGTCACCGCCGGCGAGGGCGGCGGCACCGGGACCGGCTCGGCCCCGGTCATCGCCGAGATCGCCAAGGAAGAGATCGGCGCGCTCACCGTCGGCGCGGTCACCAAGCCGTTCGAGTTCGAGGGCAAACGGCGCATGCAGCAGGCGCTCGAGGGGATCGAGAAACTGCGCAACAACGTCGACACCCTGATCATCGTCCCGAACGAGAAGCTGCTGCAGGCGGTCGAGCGGCGCACCAGCGTGCTGGAGGCGTTCCGCCAGGCCGACGACATCCTCCGCCAGGGCGTCCAGGGCATCACCGACCTGATCACGATCCCCGGCCTGATCAACCTCGACTTCGCCGACGTGCGGACGATCATGCGCGACGCCGGCTCGGCCCTGATGGGCGTCGGCTCGGCCTCCGGCGAGGCGCGCGCCATCGACGCCGCCAAGGCGGCGATCACCTCGCCGCTGATCGAGGAGTCGATCAAGGGCGCGACCGGGATGCTGCTCAACATCACCGGCCCCGAGGACCTCGGCCTGTTCGAGGTCAACGAGGCCGCCCAGCTCGTCCAGGCCGAGGCCGACGACAACGCCAACATCATCTTCGGCTCGGTCGTCGACCAGTCGATGCGCGACGAGGTGCGGGTCACCGTGATCGCCACCGGCTTCGAGGGCTTCGAGCTGCTGGCCCGCTCGCCGCAGCGGGTCCGCCGTCGCTACGAGAGCCGCCCGCGGATCTCGGCCGAGGACACCGACATCCGCAAACTGCGGGTCTCGGACGACGACATCGACGTTCCCGGGTTCCTCAAGGAGTAGGTCCGGGCGGCGTGGGTGGGGCCACCCGACGGCCCCTCCTCCCGCCGCTTCGCGGGAGTTCGTGAGGAGGGGCCATCGGGTGGCCCCATTGGCGCGTCCGGCCAAATAGCCTTGCGCGTCCGTGAGCCTTCGGTCGACGCCCTTGCGCGAGAAGCATCTTGAGCTCGGGGCGAAGCTGGTTCCCTTCGCCGGCTGGGAGATGCCGGTCACCTACGAGGGGATTCAGCGAGGAGCACTCGGCGGTTCGCACCCACGCCGGGATGTTCGACGTCTCGCACATGGGCGAGGTCGAGGTCGAGGGGCCGGGGGCGCTCGCCTTCCTGCAGCGGGTCCTCTCCAACGACGTCGCCGGGATCGAGATCGGCGGCGCCCAGTACTCCTGCCTCTGCAACGAGGACGGCGGCGTCATCGACGACCTCTTCGCCTACCGGCTCGGCGGCGACCGCTACCTGATCGTCACCAACTCCGCCAACCACGAGACCGACCTCGCCTGGCTGGGGCGCTGGAGCCGCGGCTTCGACGTCGCCGTCCGCGACGTCGCCGACCGCTACGCGATGCTCGCCGTGCAGGGCCCGCACGCGCGCGGCGATCGTCGCCCGCACGCTCGGGCATCGAGCTGCCGCCGCGGATGCGCGTCGCCGACGGTCGCGGATCGGCCGCCGCCCGGCGCTCGTCTGCGGCACCGGCTACACCGGCGAGGACGGGGTCGAGCTGCTGATCGATCCCGAGGTCGCGCCGGCGATCTGGGCCGAGCTGCTCGACGCCGGCGTCGTCCCCTGCGGCCTCGGCGCCCGCGACACGCTGCGCCTCGAGGTCTGCTTCCACCTGCACGGCAACGACCTGACGCCCGAGCGCAACCCGATCGAGGCCGGCCTCGGCTGGTGCTGCGCGGAGGCGACCGGGTTCGTCGGCTCCGAGGCGGTCGCCCGCGCTCGGCGGCGAGGGCACGGCCGAGAAGCTGGCGCCGTTCCTGATCGAGGGCGCCGGCATCCCGCGCCAGGGCAACCCGGTCCTCGCCGGCGACGAGCAGGTCGGGGTCGTCACCAGCGGCACCTTCTCGCCCTCGCTGGAGATCGGGATCGGGATGGCCTACGTCCGCGCCGACCTCGCCGAGCCCGGGACCGAGGTCGAGATCGACGTGCGCGGCAAGCGTCGCCCCGCCCGGATAGCGTCCAAGCCCCTCTACCGGAAGGAGAAGTGACCTTGGCCGAAGCGACCTACCCCGACGATCTGCTCTACCACGACCAGCACGACTGGGCCCGGCTGGAGGGCGAGGAGCACGCCGTCTTCGGGATCACCTGGTACGCCCAGGACACGCTCGGCGAGGTCGTCTTCTACGACCCGCCCGAGGTCGGCGCGACGGTCGCCAAAGACTCCTCCTACGCCGAGGTCGAGTCGGTGAAGGCGGTCTCCGACGTGATCGCGCCGCTCTCGGGCGAGATCGTCGAGGTCAACGAGGCGCTCGCCGACGCCCCCGAGAAGATCAACGAGGACCCCTACGGCGAGGGCTGGCTGGTCAAGGTCAGGCTGAGCCGACCCGGCCGAGGCCGAGGCGCTGCTCAGCGCCGACGGAATACCGCAAGCTGCTGGAAAACCAGTGAGGGGGCGCCGCCCCCGGCTTGCCGTAGCCTTAGCCGGGTGACTCGCTACACCTCCGCGACCCCCGCCGACCGGGCCGAGATGCTCGCGGCGATCGGCGTCGACTCGGCCGCCGAGCTGTTCGAGCAGATCCCCGAGCCGCTGCGGCTCGGCCGGCCGCTGGAGCTGCCCGACGGGCTGAGCGAGGCCGAGGTCTTCGAGCGGCTGGCCGGCGCTCGCCGCCCGCAACGCCGACGCCGAGGCGGAGGTCTGCTTCGTCGGCGCCGGGATGTACGACCACTACGTGCCGGCGATCGTCGACGCGATCACCCAGCGCTCCGAGTTCCTCACCCCGTACACGCCCTACCAGCCGGAGATCTCCCAGGGCGGGCTGCAGGTGATGTTCGAGTTCCAGACGGCGATGTCGGAGCTGACCGGGCTGCCGGTCTCCAACGCCGGCCTCTACGAGGGCCCGTCCTCGGTCGCCTCGGCCGGCTACCTGGCGATCGGCGCGACCGGGCGGCGCCGCTTCGTCGTCTCCCGCGGCGTCCACCCGCACAGCCGCGAGACGCTGCGCGACCTACTCGGTGGGCTACGGCGCCGAGGTGGTCGAGGTCGGGCTCGAAGGGCGGCCTGACCGACGCCGCCGCGCTCGCCGAGGCGGTCGACGGCGAGACCGCCGCCGTCTTCCTGCAGAGCCCCAACTTCCTCGGCGCGGTCGAGGACGTCGAGGCGCTCGGCGCCGCCGCCAAGGAGCACGGCGCGCTGCTGGTCGTCGCGGTCGACCCGATGACGCTCGGCATCCTCAAGCCCCCGGGCGAGTGCGGCGCCGACATCGCCCTCGGCGAGGGCCAGCCGCTCGGCAACCGGCTCGACTTCGGCGGCCCCTCGTTCGGCTTCTTCTGCGCGCACCGAGGAGCAGATCCGCCGCATGCCGGGCCGGATCGCCGGCGAGACCGAGGACGTCGACGGGCGCCGCGGCTTCGTCCTCGCCCTGCAGACCCGCGAGCAGCACATCCGCCGCGAGAAGGCGACCAACAACATCTGCACCGCGCAGGCGCTGAACGCGCTGGCGGCGATGGTCCACCTCGCCTGGCTCGGCCGCGAGGGCTTCCGCGAGCTGGGCGAGCTGCTGGCCCGGCGCACCGCCTACGCGCGCGAGCGCCTGGCCGCGGTCGACGGCGTCGAGCCGCTGCACGAGGCGCCGGTCGTGCGCGAGTTCGCGGTCCGCCTCGACGCCCCGGTCGACCGCGTGCTCGACCGCTGCGCCGAGCGCGGCATCGCCGCCGGCTACCCGCTCGGCCGCGAGTACCCCGAGTACGAGGACGGGCTGCTGGTCGCGATCACCGAGCGCCGCAGCCGCGAGCAGATCGACGACCTCGCCGACGCCCTCGGCGCGGCGATCGCCGCCGAGCTGGCGAGGCGGTGCGCCGTCATGAGCGGAGCTGACCAGCCGAGACCCGATGCAGCGCGAACGCGCGATGACGATCTACGAGAAGTCGAAGCCGGGCCGGCGCGCCGCCGTCGCTGCCCGACGCCGACGTCCCGGAGCGCCCGCTCGAGGAGCTGATCCCGGCCAACCTCCTGCGCGCCGAGCCGCCGCGGCTGCCCGAGGTCGCCGAGCCGGAGATCGTCCGCCACTACAACCGGCTCTCGCGCCGCAACTTCGACCTCGACACCGGCTTCTACCCGCTCGGCTCCTGCACGATGAAGCACAACCCGCGGCTCAACGAGCGGGTCGCGGCGCTGCCCGGCCACGCCCGCCTGCACCCGGCCCAGGACCCGCGCCGCGCCCAGGGCGCGCTGGAGCTGATGTGGCTGCTGCAGCGAGTCGCTGGCCGAGATCTGCGGCCTGCCCCACGTCAGCCTGCAGCCCTCGGCCGGCTCGCACGGCGAGCTCGCCGGCCTGCTGCTGACCCGCGCCTACCACGCCGATCGCGGCGAAGCGCGGACCAAGGTGCTCGCCCCCGACACCTCGCACGGCACCAACCCGGCCTCGGTGACGATGGCCGGCTACGAGGTGGTCAAGGTCGCGACCAACGAGCGCGGCGGGGTCGAGATGGACGACCTGCGGGCCAAGGTCTCCGACGAGGTCGCCTGCCTGATGCTGACCAACCCCAACACGCTCGGCCTCTTCGACGAGAACATCGCCGAGATCGCGGCGCTGATCCACGAGGCCGGCGGGACGCTCTACTACGACGGCGCCAACCTCAACGCGGTGATGGGCCACTCGCGGCCGGGCGACATGGGCTTCGACATCGTCCACGTCAACCTGCACAAGTCGTTCAGCCAGCCGCACGGCGGCGGCGGGCCCGGGGCCGGGCCGATCGCCGTCTCCGAGCGGATCGAGCCCTTCCTGCCGCGGCCCCAGGTGGTGCGGCGCGAGGGCGGCAACGGCAGCGGGCCGCTCTTCGACCTCGACTTCGACCGGCCCAAGTCGATCGGCCGGCTGCGCGGCTTCCAGGGCAACTTCGGCGTCTTCGTCCGCTCCTACGCCTACATCCTCAGCCTCGGCGCCGACGGCCTCGCCGAGGCCTCGGAGACCGCGGTCCTGAACGCCAACTACCTGAAGGCGCGGCTCGCCGCAGGGCCGCGCCGGCAAGCGCCTGCCGGTCGCCTTCGACCGCCACTGCATGCACGAGTTCGTCCTCTCCGGCAAGCCGATGAAGCGCGAGCTCGGCCTCGCCACGCTCGACCTCGCCAAGCGCCTGCTCGACTTCGGCTTCCACCCGCCGACCGTCTACTTCCCGCTGCTGGTCGAGGAGGCGCTGATGGTCGAGCCGACCGAGACCGAGACCAAGGAGAGCCTCGACGCCTTCGCCGAGGCGATCGAGGAGATCCTCGCCGAGGCCGAGCACGACCCCGAGATCGCCAAGCACGCCCCCTACACGACCCCGGTCCGCCGCCTCGACGAGGTCAAGGCGACCCGCCACCCGGTCGTCCGCCAGCCGCTCTAGAGCTCGCTGTTCCTGCCCTAAATAACTGGGCAAAGGAACAGCGGAGCGGGTTCTAGAGCTCGGGCAGCTCCTGCTTCAGCTCGAGCACCGGGGCGAAGAGGTCGCCGTCGCGCTCGATTCGCTCCAGCACGTCGCCGGCCTCGAAGACGAGCGAGCCGGCGTCGTCGCGCTCGACCGCTCGCTTCGACCTCCTCCCAGGTGACCGGCGTCGAGACGGTCGGGCGCTCCCGCGCCCGCAGCGAGTAGACGGCGATCGTCGTCTTGCGCTGGTGGTTCTGGGACCAGTCGACGAAGACCTTGCCCTTGCGCTCGACCTTTTTCATCTTCGAGACGACCAGGTCCGGCGTCTGCTTCTCGAGCAGCTGGGCGATCGCGCGGGCGAACGGTTTCGTCTCGTCGTAGCTCGTCCTCGCGTTGAGCGGCACGTAGACCTGCAGGCCCTTCGACCCGGACGTCTTCGGGAAGCACTCGAGCCCGAAGCGCCCGAACATCTCGCGCAGGCGCAGCGCGACCCGGCAGCAGTCGAGCACGTCGGCCGGCGGGCCGGGGTCGAGGTCGAAGGCGAGCACGGTCGGCTGCTCCGGCTTCTTCGCCAGCGAGAGGGACGGGTGCAGCTCCAGCGTCGCCAGCTGCGCCATCCAGACCAGGGTCGGCAGGTCCTCGCAGACGCAGAAGTCGATCTTGCCGGCGCGCGGGCCGGCCAGCACGGTCGCCGTCTTCACCCAGGGCGGCCGGTGCTTGGGGCAGCGCTTCTCGAAGAAGGCCGCCTCGAGGTCGTCGACTCCCTCGGGGAAGCGGCGCAGGGTCAGCGCCCGCCCGGCCAGGTGGGGGATCATCGCCGGCGCCACCTTCGCGTAGTAGTCGACCACCTCGCCCTTGGTGAAGCCGGCCTTTGGGTAGAGAACCTTGTCGAGGTTGGTGAGCTTCAGCTCACGCCCGTCGACCTCGACCTGCCGGTCTTCGCGCCACTCGGCTAGCTTCGAGGATTTCGGCTCTTGGCGGAGGATTTGGCGGTTCGAGGCCGGGCGTCTTTTCTTGGCTTGCGGCTTGCGCTTCTTCGCTGTCGTTGCCTGCCCTTGCCCTGCACCGCCGCGATGCTCTCCTCGAGCGCCGCCATCAGGTCGGGCGCCTTGGTCGGCTCGCGGTCCTCGGCCGCGGGTGCGGAGACGAGCTCCTTGCCCTCGGCCTTGCGCTCGATCATCGCCAGCAGCTCCTCGCGGTACTCGTCGCGATAGGCGCCGGGGTCGAAGCGGCGGGTCAGCGAGTCGATCAGCTTCTCCGCCATCTCGACCTCGCGCTTGGCGACCTTCGGCTTCTCGGCGGGAAGCACGTCATCGAGCTCGGCCGGCGCCACCACCTCGTCGGCGAAGCGCATCGTGGTGAGGGTCAGCACGCCGTCGGCCGGGCGGATCGCCGCCAGGTGCTCCTTGTTGCGGAAGACGAAGCGGGCGATCGCGACCTTCCCCGACTCCTCCATCGCCCGCGCCAGCAGCGAGTAGGCCTTCTCGGCGCCCTCCGCGGGCCCCAGGTAGTAGGGGCTGTCGAAGTAGATCGGGTCGATCTCGCCGAGGTCGACGAAGTCCTGGACCTCGATCGCGCGGCTCTTCTCGGGGTCGAGCGAGGCCAGCTCGTCCTTGGTCAGCGGCACGTAGCGGTCGGGGGCGATCTCGAAGGCCTTGACGATGTTCTCGTAGGGGACCTCTTCGTCGGTCCCCTCGGCGACCCGCCTGTGGCGGATGCGGGCGCCGTCGGACTCGCGGATCTCGCGCAGGGAGATGCCGCGCCGCGCCACCGCGCTGTAGAGCTTCACGGGCACGTTGAGGAGCCCGAAGCTGATCGAGCCGCTCCAGATCGCTCTCGCCATCAGCGAATCACCTGTCCCGGATTGTCTCAGCCGATCGCCTCCGCCGGTCATCCGGGTGCTCGACGGGAAGCCTCTTGCGCCGGTGCGATCATGCGGCGGTGCTGTTCGAGCTGCGCGACGTCAGCCTTTCCCGCGGTGGCCGCCGGGTCCTCGACTCGGTGAGCGCCGAGCTGCCGGCGGGGGCGACGGCGATCGTCGGGCCGTCGGGCAGCGGCAAGTCGACGCTGCTGCGGCTGCTCAACCGCCTCGCCGACCCCGACGCGGGGACGGTCTCCTACCGGGGCCGCCCCCTGGCCGAGTACGACCCGCTGGAGCTGCGGCGCGAGGTCTCGCTGGTCCCGCAGCTTCCGGCGCTGCTCGAGGGAACCGTGGAGTCGAACCTGCGATTCGCCGCCGACCTCGCGGGCCGCTCGCTCGACGCGGAGCGATGCCTGCGGCTCGCCGGGCTCGATCCCGGGTTCGCCGAGCGCGATGTCGCCAAGCTCTCGGTCGGCGAGCAGCAGAGGGCGATGCTTGCCCGCGCTCTCTCCCAGGAGCCCGGCGTGCTGCTGCTCGACGAGCCGACCTCCGCCCTCGACCACGCCGCCCGCGACGCGGTCGAGGCGACCCTGGCGGAGCTGCGCCACCACCTGGACATCTCGCTCGTCGTGGTAAGCCACGACCCCGAGCAGGCGCGCCGCCTCAGCGACTGGGTGGTGCGGCTGGAGGAGGGGCGCGTCGTCGACACGGGCCCGCTGGAGAAGGTGCTGACGTGACCGCCGCAATCCACGTCACGCTCGGTCAGGTCGCCGCCACCCTCGCCCTGGTCGCGCTCGCCGCCGCGATCTCCTTCTGGCGCAAGGCCGACCTGGAGGAGGACATCGCGGTGGCGACGATCCGCTCCTTCGTCCAGCTCACCGCGATCGGCTACGCGATCAAGGTGATCTTCGAGGCCGACACGATCTGGCTCGTCCTGGCGCTGCTCGCGGTGATGGTCCTGTTCGGAGCGCTGACGGCGCGCAGTCGTGCCAAGAAGGTCCCCGGCGCCTTCTGGCCGCTGCTGATCGCGCTGGCCGTCGCCGGGGCGAGCACGCTTGGCCTGGTCGTCGCGCTCGGCGTTTTCGACCCGACCCCCCGCTACCTGGTGCCGGTCGGCGGCATGGTGATCGGCAACGCGATGACCGCCTCGGCGGTGGCGCTCAACCGCCTCGGCGACGAGGTCGCCGACTCCCGTGCCCGGATCGAGGCGACCCTGGCTCTGGGGGCGACCGCCCGCGAGGCGTCCGCACCGATCGTCCGCCGCGCCCTGCGCTCGGGGATGATCACCCTGATCGACTCGACCAAGACGACCGGGCTGATCTTCTTCCCCGGGACGATGGTTGGGATGCTGCTGGCGGGCGCCAACCCGACCGACGCGGTCCGCCTCCAGCTGATCCTCCTCTACGCCCTGCTCGGCAGCGTCGCAATCGCCGCCCTCGTCGCGACCGGCCTCGCCTACCGCAACTTCTTCACCCCGGCGCAGCAGCTGCGCGAGCTGGGCGCCTGACGCTGCGCATCTCGGCGTCCTCGATCGGTCATGTGCAGAGCACACTCCCTCCCTCGTCCTTGATCTGCTTGGTCAGGCACCCGGTTGCTCCTAAGCTCGGTTGGTGTCCCATGCGCAGCGACTGACGCTGATCGCGACGATCCTCGGCTCGACGGTCGTCTTCCTCGACTCGACCGTGGTCAACGTGGCGCTGCCGGCGATCGCCAACGACCTCGACGCCGGGCTGGCGGGGCAGCAGTGGGTGGTCGAGGCCTACCTGCTGGCCCTGGTCTCGTTGCTCCTGGTCGGCGGCTCGCTCGGGGACCAGTTCGGCCGGCGGCGGATGTTCGTCGCCGGGCTGGTCGGGTTCGGCGCCACCTCGGCGCTCTGCGCGGTCGCGCCGAACGTCGAACTGCTGGTCGGCGCCCGCGCCCTGCAGGGGATCGCCGGGGCGCTGCTGGTGCCGGGCTCGCTGGCGATCGTCGCGGCGACCTTCGACGGCGCCGCCCGCGGCAAGGCGGTCGGCACCTGGACCGCCTGGACCGGGATCGCGACCGTGCTCGGCCCGGCCGGGGGAGGGGCGCTGATCGGGGCGCTCTCGTGGCGGGCGATCTTCTGGGTCAACCTGCCGCTGATCGCGGTGACCGTGGCGCTGACGCTGCACTCGGTGCGCGAGAGCCGTGACCCGGAGGCCTTCCGCGGCATCGACTGGCTCGGGATCGGGCTCTCCGCGGTCGGGGCTCGGCGGCCCGGTCTTCGCCCTGATCGAGCAGCCGACCCACGGCTGGGGCGACTCCGCTCGTCTGGGCGCCGCTCGTCGCGGGCGTCGCCTGCTTCGCGCTGTTCGTGCTGCACGAGGCGCGCGCCCGCCACCCGATGCTCGATCTCGCTCTCTTCAAGATCCGCAACTTCTGGGTCGCCAACCTGACCACCCTCGCCGCCTACGCGGGGCTGATCGGCGGCCTCTTCTTCGTCGGCCTCTTCCTCCAGCAGGTCGCCGGCTACTCGCCGCTGGAAGCGGGCTTGGCGACGACGCCGATCTCGCTGATCCTCTTCGTCCTCTCGCCGCGCTTCGGCCGGATCGCCTCCGGCACCGGGCCGCGGCTGCCGATGAGCGCCGGGCCGATCGTCGGTGGCATTGGGTTGTTCCTCCTCCTGCGGGTCGACGCGAGCGCGAACTATGCCGCTGACGTGCTGCCGGCGATCGTCGTCTTCGGGCTCGGCCTGGCGGCGACCGTCGCGCCGCTCACCGCAACCGTGCTCGACTCGGTCGAGGAGCGCCACGTCGGGGTCGCCTCGGGCGCCAACAACGGCATCTCCCGGGTCGCCGGCCTGCTCGCGATCGCCGTGCTCGGCGCGATCATCTCGGCCCGCTTCGGCGCTGTCCTCGACGAGCAGATCGGCAAGGGCCCGACTGGCCCCGCCGTCGCCGCGGCTGTCTCGCGGGCGAAGGAGAAGCCACTGGCGGTGCCCTCGACCAAGCGGCTCACGCCCGGCGCGGCGGCGCGGGTCCACGCCGCTGCGGACGACGCCTCGACCTCGGCCTTCCACCTCGGCATCGGGATCGCCGGCGGGCTGATGATCGCCGGCGGGCTCGTCTCCGGCTTCGGGATCGTTAATCCGCGCCACCGGACCGAGGCGATTCCCACCCGCGGCGCCGCCGCAGCGGGAGAGTGCGGGCACGGCGCCCAGCCCGCTTGAGGACCCCTGAAATAGGCTGCCGACCGTGGCAAGATCGATCATCTTCTCCGGCATTCAGCCGACCGGCCGCAAGCACCTCGGCAACTACATCGGGGCGATTCGCCAGTACGTCGAAGCCCAGGACCGCGGCGACCCGGCGATCTTCTGCATCGTCGACCTGCACGCGATCTCGGTCACCTACGAGCCGGCCGAGCTGCGCGAGTGTCTCTACGACACGACCGCGATCCTGCTCGCCGCCGGCCTCGACCCCGCCAATCAGTGCATCCTCTTCCGCCAGTCCGACGTCCGCGAGCACACGGAGCTGACCTGGCTGCTCTCCGCGGTCACCGCCCACGGCGACCTCAACCGGATGCACCAGTTCAAGGAGAAGTCGGCTCGGCAGCGTGAGCTGGTCTCGGCCGCGCTCTTCTTCTACCCGGTGCTGATGGCCTCCGACGTGCTCGCCTACCGCGCGACCGAGGTGCCGGTCGGCGACGACCAGCGCCAGCACGTCGAGCTGATGCGGGAGATCGCCCGCCGCTTCAACGAGCGCTTCGGCGAGACGCTGGTCGAGCCCGAGCACCGCATCCCCGAGGTGGGCGCCCGGATCATGGACCTGCAGGAGCCGGAGCGGAAGATGTCGACGACCGGCGCGACGGAGGCCGGCACGGTCTACGTGCTCGACGAGCCCGACGCGATCCGCAAGAAGCTCGGCGGCGCGGTCACCGACTCGGGGCGGGAGGTCGTGCGCTCCGACGAGAAGCCCGGGATCACGAACCTGATCGACATCCTGGCCGTCGCCAGGGACGTCGACCCCGCCGAGGTCGAGCGCGAGTTCGAGGGGGCGGGATACGGCGACTTCAAGAAGGCGGTCGCGGAGGGCGTGGTCGAGCTGCTGGACCCGGTCCGGGAGCGCTACGCGCAGCTGCGCCCCGACGAGGCGGCGCTGGAGGCGACGCTCGCCGCGGGCGCCGAGCGCGCTCGCGAGATCGCCTCGAAGACCCTCGCGGAAGTCCGCGAGCGCATGGGTGTCGGCGTCCCGCGTTAACTTGAACGCGTGAGCGTCGCGGAACTCGATCTCGACCTCGACGTCTTCGCCGGTCCGTTCGACCTGCTGCTGGCGGTCGTCCTGCGCGAGGAGGTCAGCCTGCTCGAGGTCGAGCTGGGCGAGGTGGTCGTCGCCTACGTCGAGCACCTCGAGCGCGAGGGCGAGCTGGAGCTGGAGGTTGCGACCGAGTTCCTGGTCCTGATCGCCGCGCTGCTGGAGCTGAAGTCGCGGCTGCTGCTGCCCGGCGCCGAGGAGGAGCTCGACGAGCTCGCCCCCGAGGAGGCGGTCGAGGAGTTGCTGGCGCGGCTGCTCGAGTACCGCCGCTACCGCGACGCGTCCGCGACTCTGGTCGAGCGGTTCGAGGCGGCGCGCGGCTACCTCTACCGCTCGGCGCCGCTGCCGCCGGAGCTGCGCCGCGTCGCCCTCGACGCCGCCACCGCCGCCTACGACCCCGAGCGGCTCGGCGTCGCGCTCGGCGACCTGCTGAAGGCGCCGCCCGAGGTCGACGTCAGCCACATCCGCCCGACCGTCTCGCTGGAGCGGCGGCTGCGCGCCCTGCGCGACGCCCTGGCGCGACGCTCCAGCATCGACTTCGACGAGCAGTTCGGCGGCGAGGACCGGCTCACCCAGGCGGTGACCCTGTTCGCGCTGCTGGAGCTGTACCGCAAGGGCGAGGTGACCTGGGAGCAGAGGCAGCCGTTCGGCCCAATCGAGATGCAGGAAAGCGTGCGAGACAAGTGAGCGACCTGGCGCGGACGATCGAGGCGCTGCTCTTCCTCTCGCCCCAGCCGGTCGGCGCCGCCGACCTCGCCGAGGCGACCGAGGCGACCGAGGGCCAGGTCGCGGAGGCGATCGACCTGCTGCGCGAGGACCTCGGCGAGGGGAAGCGGGGCGTCGTCCTGCGCGAGGTCGCGGGCGGCTTCTCGCTGGCCAGCGCGCCCGCCGCCGAGGAGGCGGCGCGACGGCTGCTCGCCAAGCCGCGCACCCCGCCGCTGACCCAGGCCCAGGCCGAGACGCTCGCGATCGTCGCCTACCTGCAGCCGGTCTCGCGGCCGGAGGTCGCCCGCATCCGCGGCGTCTCCTCGGAGTCGGCGGTGCAGACGCTGGCCGAGCGAGGCCTGATCGAGGAGTCGGGTCGCTCCCGCTTCGGCGCCGCGATCTTCAAGACGACGGAGCTGTTCGAGCGGCTGTTCGGCCTCTCGGGCCTTGACCAGTTGCCCGATCCCTCCAAGTTCGACCCGACTCCCGAGGACGAGCGCGAGCTGCGCGAACGACTTTTGAAGGCGGGGGAGCAGCGGGTGGAGCCTTGAGGCGGGGGAGGGGCCGGGGGAGGTCCCGTCGGAGCAACAGCGGGGAGGCTCCGCCGGGACCTCCCCCGGCCCGTCCGGCGTCGTGAGGCTTGCGAAGTTCCTCGCTCACGGGGGGGTTGCTTCGCGGCGTAGGGCTGAGCTGATTGTGGCCGCGGGGCGGGTGACGGTTGGCGGGGAGGTTGTGACGGATCCGGCCAGGGACGTTGGAGCTGGGGATGACGTGCGGGTGGACGGGAGCCCGGTGGGGGAGGAGGCGCGCGAGGTATGGGCAGTCAACAAGCCGGCCGGCGTCGTCTCGACCGCGCGCGAGCCGGGCGAGCGGCCGGCCGTCGTCGAGCTGGTCCGCTCCGAAGCCCGCCTCTACCCGGTCGGGCGCCTCGACGCCGACTCGACCGGCCTGCTGCTCCTGACCAACGACGGCGAGCTGGCCAACCGCCTCACCCACCCCCGCTACGGGGTGCCGAAGGCATACCGGGTGGAGCTGCGCCGCCCGCCGTCGGAGCGGGACCTGCGGCGGCTGGAGCGCGGGGTGGAGCTGGAGGACGGCATGACCGCGCCGGCCAAGGTGCGCCGCCTCGGCGAGCGCCAGGTCGAGATCGTCCTGCGCGAGGGGCGCAACCGCCAGGTCCGCCGCATGGCCGAGGCGGTGGGTAATGGGGTGGTCGCGCTGCGGCGAGTCCGCTTCGGCCCGATAGATCTGGGTGAGCTGCCGGAGGGCGAGGCGCGCCGGCTCTCCGCGGAAGAGGTCACACGGCTTTGGGAAGATGCCGCCGATGAGCGATGAGCGACTCTTTGCGGTGCGGGGTGCGGCGCAGGCCGACGCCAACGAGCCCGAGGCGATTCTCGCCGCCACCGGGGAGTTGATGCGGGCGCTGCTCGACCGCAACGAGTTGGAGCCCGAGGCGATGGTCAGCTGCCTGTTCACCGTTACCGACGACCTCGACGCCGAGTTCCCCGCCGTCGCCGCCCGCAACCTCGGCCTCGACTCTGTGCCGCTGCTCTGCGCCCGGGAGATCGCTGTCCCCGGGGCGATGCCGCGGGTGATCCGGGCGATGGTCCACTACTACGCGCCGGTTGACCACGTGCCCGCCCACGCCTACCTCGGGGCGACCCAGGCATTGCGCTCGGACCTTCACGCGGCCCAGTAGAGGCTCTTCGGGCACAATCGAGCTATGACCGTCACCTTCGCCGAGAAGCTCGCGCGCATGCCGGGCTACCAGGCCGGCGTCCCGACCGGGCAGGCGCCCGAGGCGATCGCCGCCGGGGGCATCGCCCAGCTGGCATCCAACGAGTCGCCGTTCCCGCCTCACCCCAAGGTGGTCGAGGCGATCCAGTCCGCCGCGGGCGCGATGAACCGCTACCCGGACCCCGGCGCCACCCTGCTGCGTCGCCGCATCGCCGAGCGCTTCGACACCGAGCCGGGCCACGTCGCCGTCGGCAACGGCTCCTGCGAGATCCTGCTCGCCGCCGCCGAGGCGCTCTGCGAGCCCGGCGCCGAGATCCTCTACTCCTGGCCAGCCTTCTCGATGTACCCGCACCTGGCGGCGCTGACCGGGGCGCGCGAGGTTCGCGTGCCGCTGGCCGAGGGCGACGTCCACGACCTCGAGGCGATGGCGGCCGAGGTGACCGCCGCCACCCAGCTCGTCCTGATCTGCAACCCCAACAACCCGACCGGCACCCACCTGCCGGCGGCCGAGGTCGCCGCCTTCTGCGAGGGCATACCCGCCCACGTCACGGTCGCCCTCGACGAGGCCTACGTCGAGTTCCAGACCGACGACGACCCCGACGCGACGGTCGACCTGCTCGCCGAGTTCCCCAACCTCGTCGTCCTGCGCACCTTCAGCAAGGTCTACGGACTCGCGGGGCTGCGGGTCGGCTACGCGATCGGCTCCGCCAAGTTCCGCGCCGCGGTCGACGCCGTCCGCCAGCCGTTCAGCGTCAACGCGATCGCCCAGGCCGCCGGCGCCGAGGCGATCCTGCACCAGGACGACGTGACCAGACGGGTCGAAACGACGATCGCCGAGCGCATCCGGGTCGAGGAGGCGCTGCGCGCGATGGGCCTAACCACCACCGATACCCAGGCCAACTTCTCCTGGATCGACCTGGGCGAATCAAACGAGGCGGAGGTGGTTGGGGGCCTGGCCGAGCGCCAGATCGCAGTCCGCCCGGGCACCCCCCTCGGCGACCCCGGCCACATCCGAGTCACCTTCGGAACCCCCGCCGAGAACGACCGCTTCCTTGCGGCCCTCGGCGATCTGCTCGGCTGACGCAGCCCGCCGCCTAAAGTTAAGACCGGAACCTCCGGCTTTACGAAAGGCAGCGGCAGAGATGGTGATCGGAACGAACAAAGACGAGACGCGGGATCGCGTTCGCGATCTGCGGATCGAGCGGATCGTGGAGCTGGTGCCGCCGGTGACGCTGCTGGAGGAGCTGCCGCTCGGCGAGGAGCGAGCGAAGGCCGTGGTGCGAGGGCGGGAGGGGGTCGTCGGCGTCCTCGACGGCAGCGACGACCGCCTGCTCGTCATCGTCGGGCCTTGCAGCGTCCACGACGTCGATGCGGCGCGGGAGTACGCGCGGCGGCTCGGCGAGAAGGCGAGGGAGCTGAGCGACGACCTGCTGATCGCGATGCGCGTCTACTTCGAGAAGCCGCGCACCACGACAGGTTGGAAGGGGCTGATCAGCGACCCGCACCTCGACGGCAGCGGCGACGTCAACGCGGGCCTGCGCATCGCCCGCGAGCTGCTGCTGGAGGTGATCGACTTCGGCCTGGCGATCGGCTGCGAGTTCCTCGACCCGATCACGCCTCAGTACATCTCCGACACGGTCGCCTGGGGGGCGATCGGCGCGCGAACGACCGAGAGCCAGATCCACCGCCAGCTCGGCTCCGGCCTCTCGATGCCGATCGGCTTCAAGAACCGCACCGACGGCAACGTCCAGGTGGCGGTCGACGCGGTCCGTGCCGCCGCGGTGTCCCACGCCTTCGCCGGCATCGACGACAGCGGGATGCCGGCGATCCTGCACACGACCGGCAACCCCGACGGCCACGTCATCCTGCGCGGCGGGCGGGGCTCGCCCAACTACGACGCCGCGAGCGTCGGGGAGGCGCTCGCCAAGCTGCGCGCCGCCGGGCTGCCCGAGCGCCTGGTGATCGACGCCTCCCACGACAACAGCGGCAAGGACCCCGACCGCCAGATCGCGGCGGCCGGCGAGATCGCCGACCAGGTTGCGGCCGGGAGCGGGGCGATCGTCGGCGTGATGCTCGAGTCCTTCCTGGTCGGCGGCCGTCAGGACCTCGACAACGGCGCGGCGCTCACCTATGGCCAGTCGATCACCGACGCCTGCATCGACTGGGACCAGACGGTTTCCGTGCTCGACCGGCTGGCGGCGGCGGCTCGGGCCCGGCGCGGCGGATGAAGATCGCCGTCCTCGGCGTGGGCCTGATCGGCGGCTCGATCGGGCTGGCTGCGCGGCGCAAGCTCGAGGGCGCCGAGGTCGTCGGCTTCGACCCGGACCCCGGGACGCTGGATCGCGCCGTCGCCGGCGGCGCGATCGACCGTGGCGCCGGCACCGTCGCGGAGGCCTGCGAGGGCGCCGACGTCGTCTTCTGCGCGGCGCCGGTCGCGTCGCTGCCGGACCTGGCCCGCGCCGCGCTCGACGCCTGCGGCCCGGAGTGCGTCGTCAGCGACGCCGGCTCGACCAAGCGCGAGATCGTCGCGTCGCTGGGCGGCGACGAGCGGTTCATCGGCGGCCACCCGCTGGCCGGGGCGGAGACGTCCGGCGTCGAGAACGCCCGCGCCGACCTCTTCGAGGGCGCTCGCTGGTACCTGACCCCCACCGATCGCTCGGGCGGCCTCCTCTACGACCGCCTCCAGCGCACCGTCGCCGGCCTCGGTGCCCGCCCCCAGGCGATCGACGCCGAGGCCCACGACCGGCTGATGGCGACGGTCAGCCACCTGCCGCACGTGGTCGCCAACGTGCTGGTCGGCCAGGCGGCGGCCGAGCTGACCCGCGACTCGGAGCGGATGCCCGAGGTGGGCCCGAGCTTCCGCGACACGACCCGCGTCGCCGGCTCCAACCCGGCGATCTGGGGGGACATCTTCGCGACCAACCGCGAGGCCGTTGCCGGGGCGATCGACGCGGTCGGCGAGCGGCTGCGCGAGGCGGCGGAGCTGATCCGCGCCGGCGACCGCGACGCCGTCGCCGCCTGGCACGCCGCCGCCGCCGAGGACCGCCGCGCCCTTCTGGAGGCCGAGCTGGCGGGCGGGCCGCTGCATGAGCTGCGCGTCGTCGTCGCCAACCGCCCGGGCACGGTCGCCGAGCTGGCCCTGGCTCTCGGCGAGGCCGGGGTCAACATCGAGGACATGGCGCTCTACCCGGCGCCGGACATGACCTCGGGAGCGGTCTCGCTCTGGGTCTCCGGCGCCGAGCAGGCGGAGCGGGCGGCGGCGCTGGTCCGCGAGCTGGGCCACACGGTGACGGTGCTCGGCGCGGAGGGCTGAGGTGACGCGGTTCGACCCTTCCGGACCGCTGCGCGGCACGCTGCGTCCCGCCGCCCGACAAGTCGATCTCCCACCGCGCGGCGCTGATCGCGGCGATGGGGGAGGGGGAGACGGCGGTCGAGGGCTATCTCGACTCGGCCGACACCAGCTCGACGCTGAATGCGCTGGCGAACCTGGGGGTGGACCTCGGCGAGGTGGAGTCGTCGGTCGCCGTGCCAAGCGAGTGGGATGCTTCGAAAGGGGAGGTCGCCTATGCCGCCGTGCCCCCTCGGGCTCTCTACATCCGCGGGATCGGCTTGCGTGGCCCCCTCTCCAGCGCGATTGACGTCGGCAACGCCGGCACGCTGCTGCGGCTGCTGCCGGGTTGGCTGGCAGGGCAAGAACAGGGCACTTGGACCCTCGACGGCGACGACTCGATCCGTCGCCGGCCGGTCGACCGCATCGCCGAGCCACTGCGCCTGATGGGGGGTCGGCTGCGTTGCCGCGAGGACCGCTTGCCACCACTCGAGATCGAGGGTACGCCGCTGCATGGCATCGACTACGAGATGCCGACCGCCAGCGCCCAGGTCAAGTCCTGCCTGCTCTTCGCCGGCCTTCTCGCCGAGGGCGAGACACGAATCGTCGAGCCCCATCCGAGTCGCGACCACAGCGAGCGCATGCTCGCCGCGGCCGGCGCCGAGATCTCGCGCGAAGGAGACGCAATCGTGATCCGGCCCGCTGAACGGCTCGAGGTCGAGAGGATCGTCATCCCCGCCGACTTCTCATCGGCCGCCTTCTTCCTCGTCGCCGCGCTGCTGGTCGGGGGCAGTGAGATCCGTCTAGAAGGCGTCGGCCTCAACCCGACCCGCACGGGACTGCTCACGATCCTCGAGCGGATGGGCGCCGAGATCGAAGTCGAGCCCAAGGGCGAGGAGGGCGGCGAGCCGATCGGGGCGATCGCCGCCCGTCCCTCCGAGTTGCGGGCCACCGAGGTGAGCGGCGCCGACGTGCCCCTGGCGATCGACGAGCTGCCGCTGGTCGCGCTCGCCGCCTGCTTCGCCGAGGGGACGACGACGATTCGCGACGCCTCCGAACTGCGCCGCAAGGAGTCGGATCGCATTGCAACTGTCGCCGAAGCACTCACCGCGATCGGTGCAAGCGTCGAGACGGCCGAGGACGGGATGACGATCGAGGGAGGCGGCGCCCTGCGCGGCGGCACGGTCGATTCGCACGGGGACCACCGGATCGCGATGCTCGGAGCGATCGCCGGCCTCGCCTCCCGCGAGGGCGTCGAGGTCGAGGGGATGGACGCCGCCGCGGTCAGCTACCCGAGCTTCGAAGCCGACCTCGCTTCGCTGCTGAGCGGCTGACGCCCGTACCCTGCGCGCCATGGTCATCGCGATCGACGGGCCCGCAGGGGCCGGCAAGTCATCCGTCGCCCGCGGCGTGGCGGCTGCGCTCGGCTTCACCTACCTCGACTCCGGGGCGATGTACCGCTGCGTCGCCCTGGCCGGGATCGAGCGCGGTGCCGACCTCGACGACGCCGCCGCGATGGGGGAGATCGCGCGCTCGCTCGAGATCGGCCTCGACGGGGATCGCATCGGCCTCGACGGGCGCGACGTAACCGCCGCGATCCGCGAGCCCGAGGTGACCGCGGCCTCCTCGCGCGTCTCCGTCCACCCGGGCGTGCGCGAGGCGATGGTCGCCCGCCAGCGCGAGCTGATCGCCGCCGGCCGCTACGTCGCCGAAGGGCGGGACATCGGCACGGTGGTCAGCCCCGACTCCCCCCTCAAGGTCTTCCTCACCGCCTCTGACGAGGAGCGCGCCCGCCGCCGCGCCGCGCAGACGGGAGAGGACCAGGCGGCGGTGCTGGACGCCCAGCGCGAGCGCGACGCGCGCGACGCCACCCGCGAGCACAGCGCCCTGCGCGCCGCCGAGGACGCGGTCGAGATCGACACCACCGACCTCACCCTCGACGAAGTCGTAGCCCGAATCGTCGCCCTCGCCCGCGAACGGAGGCTGACATGAGCTTCCGCTGTGCTTTTGCCCAGTTATATGCGGCAAAGGAACAGCGGAGCGGAGGGTTGCGGGGCGGGGAGTCGTGAGCCGCCTGCCGACAGTTGCCGTGGTCGGCTTCCCCAACGTCGGCAAGAGCACCCTGGTCAACCGGCTGGTCGGCGGCCGCGAGGCGGTCACCCACGCCGAGCCGGGCGTCACCCGCGACCGCAAGCGGCTGCCCTGCGAGTGGAACGGGGTCGCCTTCGAGCTGGTCGACACCGGGGGGATCGACCTCGAGGACGGGGCCGAGCTGGCCCGGGACGTCCAGCGGCAGGCACGGCTCGGGATCGCCGAGGCCGACGTCGTGATGCTGGTGGTCGACGCCCGCGCCGGGGTCCGGGCCGGGGACACCGAGCTGGCGAAGACGCTGCGCGGCGGTGGGACGCCGGTCGTGGTCGTCGCCAACAAGGTCGACCGGCCGGAGGACTTTCACCTCGCGGCCGAGTTCCACACGCTGGGGCTCGGCGAGCCGGTGCCGGTCTCGGCCACCCACGGCCTCGGCACAGGCGATCTGCTCGACCGCGTGGTCGAGCAGCTTGGGGAGCGTGAGCCGGCCGGGGACGCCGAGGAGGCGACCCGGGTCGCCGTGATCGGCCGCCCCAACGCCGGCAAGTCATCGCTCGTCAACGCCTTCCTCGGCTCCGACCGGGTGATCGTCTCCGAGGCGGCCGGCACGACCCGCGACGCGATCGACACCGAGCTGGCGCTCGACGGGCGCCGCGTCATCCTCGTCGACACCGCCGGGCTGCGCCGCCGCTCCAAGGTTGCCGGCACGGTCGACTACTACGCGCAGCTTCGCTCCGAGCGCGCCGTCGAGCGCGCCGACGTCGCCCTGGTCGTCTGCGACGCCTCCGAGGGCGTCACCGCCGAGGACCTGCGCGTCGCCGAGCTGGCGATGCGGGCCGGCTGCGCGACGCTGCTGGTGCTCAACAAGTGGGACGTCACCGCGACCGACATCGACGACGCCCGCGCCCGCGTCGAGCGCAAGCTGCGCCTGCGCCCGGCCGTCGTCACCTGCTCGGCGACGCGCGGCCGCAACGTCGCCAACCTGCTGCCCAAGGCCCTGGAGCTGGCCGACCGCGCCGCGGAGCGGATCCCGACTCCGGAGCTGAACCGCTTCGTCGCCGCCGTCGTCGCCAAGACCCCGCCGCCGTCTCGCCGCGGTCGTCGCCTGCGCCTCTACTACGCGGCCCAGGTGGGAGAGCGCCCGCCGCGGATCGCGATCCAGGTCAACGACCGGCGCCTGATCACCCGCGACTGGGCCTACCACCTGGAGAACCGGATGCGGGAGGCCTACGGCCTTGAGGGTGTCCCCCTCGTGATCGACTTCGTGCCGCATTCCGGGCGCCGACGCTAGGCTTCCTGCCATGCCAGAGATCAAGCCGCTCGCCGAGGGCGAGTACCTCTTCACTTCCGAGTCCGTCACCGAGGGCCACCCGGACAAGGTCTGCGACCAGATCTCCGACGGCGTCCTCGACGCGGTGATGGCCGATGACCCGGGGGGCCGGGTCGCCTGCGAGACCCTGGTCAACACCGGGATGGCCGTGGTCTCGGGCGAGATCTCGACCGAGGTCCACCTCGACGTCCCGGAGATCGTCCGCGAGACGATCCGCGAGATCGGCTACGACCACGGCGACTACGGCTACAACTGCGACCACATCTCGGTCCTCGTCTCGCTCGACAAGCAGTCGCCCGACATCGCCCAGGGCGTCGACCTCGGCTACGAGGCGCGGGTCGGTGGCACGACCGACGACGAGCTGCTGGCCGCCGGCGCCGGCGACCAGGGGATGATGTTCGGCTACGCGACCGACGAGACCGAGGCGCTGATGCCGATGCCGATCCAGATCGCCCACCGGCTGGCCGAACGGCTCGCCGCGGTCCGCAAGGACGGGACGCTCGACTACCTCGGCCCCGACGGCAAGACCCAGGTCACGGTCCGCTACGCCGACGGCCGCCCGGTCCAGATCGAGAAGCTGCTGATCTCGACCCAGCACGCCGAGGGCGTCGAGTCCGAGCAGACGATCAAGCCCGACCTCTGGGAGCACGTGGTGCTGCCGGTGCTGGCGGCCGAGGTCCCCGGCCTCTTCGACGAGGACGGCGCTGCGCGAGGGCTTCCTCGTCAACCCGACCGGCAAGTTCGTGATCGGCGGCCCGGTCGGCGACGCCGGCCTCACCGGCCGCAAGATCATCGTCGACACCTACGGCGGGATGGCCCGCCACGGCGGCGGCGCCTTCTCCGGCAAGGACCCCTCCAAGGTCGACCGCTCCGCCGCCTACGCGGCGCGCTACGTCGCCAAGAACGTCGTCGCGGCCGGGCTGGCGGAGCGCTGCGAGGTCCAGGTCGCCTACGCGATCGGCGTCGCCCAGCCGATCTCGCTGATGGTCGAGACCTTCGGCACCGGCAAGCTCCCCGACGCGGAGATCTCCCATCTCGTCGAAGCGGAGTTCGACCTGCGGCCCGGCGCCTTCCGCCGCTACCTCGACCTGCACCGCCCGATCTTCCAGAAGACCGCCGCCTACGGCCACTTCGGCCGCGACGACGTGCGACTTCACCTGGGAGCGACCGACCGGGCCGACGCCCTGCGCAACGCCGCCGGCCTCGCGCGCCAGCCGCCGCCGTAGCGCTGGTCGCGCCAGGCGTCCCGGCTGCTAGCGCGCTCGGCGAGGGGCTGCGCCTCGCCGAGGCCGTGCGTGCCGGCTGCGCCGGCGCCGGTCGCCTGGTCGACCCGGTGGACGACGTCGCCCGGGTCGGCGACGCCGACGAAGACGAAGTTGTAGTCGTCGCTGGCGGCGGTGTCGAAGTCGACGTCGCCGATCTGCATCACCCGCTGGTAGACCGACTGGCGGTAGTTGACGTTCTGGACCCGCTCCAGCCGCGTCTCCTGGATCTCGCGCGAGACGATCCCGCGCTTGATGTTGAGGCGGCGGTTGGTGATCGTGTAGGTGGTCGCGACGCGCTTGACGAAGCCGATCAGGACGGTGAGCGGCGATCACGACGAGGACGATCAGGAAGACGGTGGCGCTGCTCGGCGCCGACGAGCTTGGCGATCACGCCGACGATCGCCGCGACCAGGATCCCCTTCAGGTAGAAGCCGAGGATCGCCCGCCAGGACGGGTGGCCCTCGAAGATCACCTGCTCCCCGGGGCTGAGGTTGAGCGCCAGCGCACGGCGCCAGCATACCCGCGGCCGTCCGCCCTCCTCCATACCGTGGCCGGATGTCGATCGCCAAGGTCGAGCCGCTGACCACCGCCCGCGCCCTGCGCGGCCCGTTCGACTACCGGCTGCCCGAGGCGATGGCGGGCGTCGAGGTCGGCAGCGTGGTGCGGGTCCCGTTCGGGCGGCAGCGGGCTGCTCGGCGTCGTCGTCGAGCTGGCCGAGACCTCCGAGCTGCCGCCGGAGCGGCTCGCCGAGCCGATCGAGGCGCTGGAGGCGGGGGCGCCGCCGGAGCTGGTCGCGGCTCGGCCTCTGGGTCGCCCGCGAGTACTGCTCGACCCCTCGCGCGGCCTGCAGCTGGTGCTGCCGCCCGGGACCGGGCCGGCGGCCGCACGGTCCGCTCGCGGACCGAGCTGCGGGCGGAGATCCTGCGGCCGGCGAGGAGGCGCTGGCGGCGGCGAGCGGCTCGGGGTCAAGCAGCGGGCGGTGCTGGAGGCGCTGCGGGCGGGCGAGATGTCGGCGCCGAGCTGGCCGCCGCGGTCGGCGCCGACCGCCAGGTGCTGCGGCGGCTCGAGCAGCGCGGCCTGATCGCACCCGCAGCTCGCGGTGCGCCGCGCCCCGGCGACCCGGCTCGGCGCCCGGCGACCGGCCGCGACTGCTGCCGAGCAGAGGCGCGCGGTCGACGCGATCGTCGCCGCGCTCGACGGCGAGGCCGGCGCGCCGCGCGAGCTGCTCCTGCACGGGGTCACCGGCTCGGGCAAGACCGAGGTCTACCTCGCCGCGGTCGAGGCGGCGCTGGCGCGGGGCAGGGGGGCGATCGTCCTCGTCCCCGAGATCGGCCTCGCCCCGCAGGCGGTGGCGCGCTTCCGCGCCCGGCTCGGCGACCGCTTCGCGGTCCTGCACTCGGCCCTCTCGGCCGGGCGAGCGCTACGACGAGTGGCGGCGCCTGCGCAGCGGCGAGGCGAGCGTCTGCGTCGGGCCGCGCTCGGCGGTCTTCGCGCCGGTCCGCGACCTCGGCCTGATCGTGATCGACGAGGAGCACGACCCCTCCTACAAGCAGGAGGGGGACCCCTGCTACGACGCCCGCACGGTCGCCCGCCGCCGCGCCGAGGAGTGCGGCGCCGTGCTCGTCGCCGGCACCGCGACGCCGCGCCCGGAGACCTGGCTGGAGCTGCCGCGGCTCGAGCTGCCGCGCCGGGTCGACGGGCTGCCGGATGCCGCCGGTCGAGGTGGTCGACATGCGCGAGGCCGACCCGCGCTCGGGGCCGCTGCACCCCGTCGACCTGGGAGGCGCTGGAGGGGGTGCGGCGGGCCGGCGCCAAGGCGATCGTGATGGTCAACCGCCGCGGCTTCGCGCCCTGGCTCACCTGCCGCTCCTGCGGGCGGCACTGGAGCTGCCCCAACTGCGACGTCTCGCTGATCGTCCACCGCCACAGCGGACGCCTCGTCTGCCACCACTGCGCCCACGCCGAGCCGCTGCCGCGGGCCTGCCCCGAGTGCGACTCGACGACGCTCTCGCGCGCCGGCGCCGGCACCGAGCAGATCGAGGCGCTGCTGGCCGAGCGCCTGGCGCCGATGCCGGTCTTCCGCCTCGACTCCGACACCGCCGCCGGCCGCGGCGCCCACGCCCGCATCCTCGCCGCGCTTCGGCGAGGCGGAGAGCGCCGTCCTCGTCGGCACCCAGATGGTCGCCAAGGGCCACGACTTCCCCGAGGTGACGCTGAGCGCGATCCTCGACGCCGACGCGACCCTGCGCTTCCCCGACTTCCGCGCCGAGGAGCGGACCTTCGCGATGGTCGCCCAGCTCGCCGGGCGCAGCGGCCGCGGCGAGGCCGGGGGAGAGGTGATCGTCCAGACCCTGGCGCCGCAGCGCGCCGAGCATCGCCCACGCCGCCCGCCACGACGCCGCCGGCTTCCTCGCCGACGAGCTCGAGCGCCGCCGCGTCCTGCGCTACCCGCCCTTCTCGCACCTGGTCCGGATCGACCTCGGCCTCCGAGCGGGAGCCGCGCCTCGACGAGGCGCCGCGTTGCTCGCCACCGATCTGCCCGGCGCGCTTCCCGAGGGCACGCGACCTGCTCGGCCCGGCGCCGATGTTCCGCGTCCGCAACCGTCACCGCCGTCGCCTGCTGATCAAGGCCGAGGACCGCGAGGGCACCGTCGCCGCGGTGCGGGCCGTGGTCGAGCGCCTCGCCGCCGACCGCTCGCTGCGGGAGGTCGCGATCGGCGTCGACGTCGACCCCCAGTGAGGGCTTTCGGCGACTGCTGCAGTGCTTAGACTCGGTACTCCATGAGCGATCGCGTCGAGACGGACACGGGCGAGCGAGCGCGAGCTCGAGACGGAGCTGCTGGAGCGGCGCGAAGCGGCGCTCGCCCACGTCGTCAAGTTCGGCGATCCGGTGCTGAAGAGCAAGGCCTCGCCGGTCACCGAGTTCGGCCCCGAGCTGCGGGCCGAGGTCGAGCGGATGATCGCGATCATGCGCGACGGGATGGGCGTCGGCCTCGCCGCCACCCAGCTCGGGATGCTGCGCCGGCTGCTGGTCTTCCAGGCCGGGCCCCGACGGCGAGCCGACGGCGCTGGTCAACCCCGAGATCGAGTGGCTCTCCGAGGAGGCCGTCGTCGCCGAGGAGGGCTGCCTCAGCCTGCCGCGGGTCTCGATGGACGTCGAGCGCCCGCTGCACGCACGGGTCAGCGGCCGCGACGTCGAGGGCGAGCCGGTCGAGATCGAGGCCTCGGGCCTCGAGGCGCGGGTGCTCCAGCACGAGATCGACCACCTCGACGGCATCCTGATCCTCGACCGCACCGCCGCGAGCAGCGCAAGGGCGCGCTGCGGGCGCTGCGCGAGGGCGGCAGCTACAGCCCGCCGGTCGAGGACGAGGACGAGGACGGGCGCCGAGCACCGCGAGCCGCGAACCGACGCGTGAGCCGGCCGTCTACCTCGGCACCTCGGAGTTCGCCGCCGACCGTCCTGCGGCGGCTGGCCGGCTCCCCGCACCGCCCGGCGCTGGTCGTGACGCCGCCCGACCGGCCCAGGGGACGCGGGCGCAGGACCCTGCCGCCGCCCGCCGCCGAGGCGGCGCGGCGAGCTGGGGATCGAGCTGCTCCAGGCCGAGAACGTCAACGACGAGGCGGCGCTGGAGCGGATCCGCGCGGCGCAGCCGCGAGGCGGTCGGCGGTCTGCGCCTTCGGGCAGCTGATCCGCGAGCCGCTGCTCTCCGAGCTGGCCGATGCTGAACGTCCATCCCTCGCTGCTGCCGCGCTGGCGCGGCGCGGCGCCGATCGAGCGGGCGATCATGGCCGGCGACGAGCGCACCGGCGTCTGCGTCATGCGGGTCACCGCCGGCCTCGACTCCGGGCCGGTGGCCCTCCGCGAGGAGGTCGCGATCGGCCCCGACGAGGACTTCGAGTCGCTCTCGGCGAGGCTCGCCGCGCTCGGCGGCGAGCTGCTGGTCGAAGGCGCTCGACCTGCGGGCCGCGGGGAGGCTCGAGTTCGAGGAGCAGGACGAGGAGGCGGCGACCTACGCCGAGAAGATCGACCCCGCCGAGCGCCGCCTCGACCCCTCCCGCCCGGCCGATCGAGCTGGCCCGCGCGGTCCGCGCCCTGACGCCCGCACGTCGGCGCCTACCTGGAGATCGCGCGGACGGCGAGCGACTCGGCGTGCGGCGCGCGCGCGCCGTCGACGTCGGCGTCAAGACCGGCGAGGTCCGCGCCGAGTGGGGGGCGCTGCTGCTCGGCTGCGGCGGCCGCGGGGCCCTGCGGCTCGAGGTCGTCCAGCCGCCGGGCGGCAAGCCGATGCCGGTCGACGCCTACCTGCGCGGCCACCCGCTGCCGAAGCTGCGTGATCTCTCCCGCGCGGGCGCTCGCCTTCGACGATGCTCAGAGCGACCTTCGAGGAGGGCGCCTTCACCGAGCGGGCCTTCCGCGCGGCGGCCGACGAGCGCGGCTTCGGCGGCCGCGAGCGCGCCCAGGCGCAGCGCCTCGCCTACGGCGCCGTGCAGCGCCGCGGCACCACCGACGCGGCGATCGAGCGCCTCGCCGAGCGCTCGACGCGGCTGCTCGACCCGCCGGTGCTGGCCGGCGCTGCGCCTCGGCCTCTACGAGCTGCTCTTCGCCGACGCGACCCCCGACCACGCCGCGGTCGACCAGGCGGTCGAGCTGGTCAAGCGGGCCGGCGCCGCCCACGCCGCCGGCCTCGTCAACGCGGTGCTGCGGCGGGCGGCGCGCGAGCGCGCCGAGCTGACCGCCTCCCTGCTCGGCGACGACTCGACCCCGGAGGCGGCCGCCGTCGCCCACTCGGCGCCGCTCTGGCTGGCGCGGATGTGGTGGGAGGAGCTGGGCGCCGACGCCGCCCGCTCGCTGCTCGCCGCCTGCAACGAGCCGGCCGAGATCGCGTTCAGGGCGACGCGAGCGATCGCGAGGCGATGCTTGCGCGAGCTGCGCGACGCCGGGAGTCGAGGCGCGGGTACCCGCGGCCGGGTGGCCGCTGGCCGCGCCGGAGACGATCGTCATCGAGGGCCGGACCGGAGAGGCCGTCCCGGCGCTGGTCGCGGCCGGGAAGCTGACGCCGCAGAGCCGCGGCTCCGCCGCCGTGGTCGAGGTGCTCGACCCGCAGCGAGGGCGAGCACGTCCTCGACCTCTGCGCCGGGCCGGGGATCAAGACCGGCCAGATCGCGGCGCGGATGGGCGACCGCGGCGAGGTGATCTCGGTCGAGCTCGACCCCGCCCGGGCGGCCGAGGTGGCCGACCAGGCGCGGCGGCTCGGGCTGCGCAGCGTCACCGTGATCGAGGCCGACGCGGCGGAGATGGAGATCGCGCCGGGCTTCGACCGGGTCCTGCTCGACGCGCCCTGCTCGGACCTCGGCGCCCTCGCCTCGCGCCCCGACGCGCGCTGGCGCAAGTCGCCGAAGGCGATCGAGCGGCTGGCCGAGGTCCAGGGCGCGGCCCTGCTCCGGGCGGCGAAGGTGCTGCGCCCGGGCGGCACGCTGGTCTACGCGACCTGCACGATCTCCCGCCGCGAGAACGAGGACCGGATCGCGGCGCTGCTCGATGCGGCCGCGTCGGGCGACGTGCCGCCGCTCAGCGTCGAGGATCTCGGCGCCCGCGCCCCCGCGCTCGCCTCGACGGCCGACCCCCGCTGCCTGCAGCTTCGCCCCGACCGCGATCGCACGACCGGATTCTTCATCTGCCGCCTCAGGCGCGACTCCACTTGAGGCGGCATGATTGGACAGGATGAGTGGAACCGGTGAGAGGGAGAGCCCGCTGCGACGGGCGGCGTGCCCGGGCTGCGGCGAGCCGTGGCTGCGGCCGACGCAGCTGCCCGGCCGCTTCCGCTGCGTGTACTGTCTGCGCCGCTTCGAGCTCGTCTCCCAGTGCCCCAACTGCGGCGAGCACCAGACGATCGCCCGGATGAGCCACACCGAGGACATGCAGTGCCAGTCCTGCGGCGACTCGATGCTCAGGCCCATATGAGCGCGCGCATGAAGGAGCTGATCGCCGAACCGCGGGTCGCGCCGTCGATCCTCTCGGCCGACTTCGCCCGGCTCGGCACCCAGGTCGACGAGGTGATGGACGCCGGGGCGCGGGTGATCCACGTCGACGTGATGGACGGGCATTTCGTGCCGCCGATCACGATCGGGCCGCTGGTCGCCGGCGCGATCGCCGACCAGGTCCACGACGCCGGCGGCGCGCTCGACGTCCACCTGATGATCGAGGCGCCCGAGCGCCAGATCGCCGAGTTCGCCGAGGCCGGCGCCGACTCGATCACCTTCCACGCCGAGGCGACCCCGCACGCCAACCGCACCCTCGCGGCGATCCGCGAGCTCGGCTGCCTCGCCGGGATCGCGATCAACCCCGGCACCCCGGCCGAGGCCGTCGCCGAGCTGCGCGGCTACGCCGACATCGTCCTCTGCATGACCGTCAACCCCGGCTGGGGCGGCCAGGCCTTCATCCCCGGCTCGCCCGACAAGGTCGAGCGCCTGCGCGCCCTGGTCGGCGACGCCAAGATCGAGGTCGACGGCGGCATCGACGCCTCGACCGCGGGCTCGATTGCCGCGGCCGGCGCCTCGCTCTTCGTCGCCGGCTCGGCGGTCTTCGGCGCCGCCGACCCGGCCGCCGCCTACGCCGAGATCGCCGCCGCCGCCGGGGCGGCCTGAGCCGGCGCGCCGGTGGAGGGCCCAGGCCATCTCCCCGGAGTCTCCCTGGGGCGCTCGGGGCTGCGCAGGATCGCCGACCACCCCGGCCTCGGCGGCGCCCGGGCCGCGCTGCGGCGCCAGCTCCTCCAGTTCCTCGAGCGCCTCGCCATGCTCGGGCTGGCGATCTGCGTCCTCCTCGTCGCCGGGACGATCGGCTTCATGGTCACCGAGGGGACCTCGGTGGGCTACGGCTTCGTCTGGACGCTCGACACGGTCGCGACCGTCGGCTCGATTCCCGACCCCTCCGGCACCGGCGGCCAGATCGTCAAGGTTGCGCTGATCGTCTTCGGCGTGGGTACCCTCTTCTACGCGTTGGTGACAGTTACCGAGTTCTTCGTCGCGGGCCACCTCGGTGGCCTGCTCGAAGAGAGAAGGGCGCTGAAGAAGATCGACTCGTTGAGCGACCACATCCTGATCTGCGGCTTCGGCCGGGTCGGGCGCCAGGCGGCCCGCGACCTGCTCGCCGCGCGGCGATCCTTCGTCGTCATCGACAGCAATCCCGCGGAGACGCGGGAGCACGCCGAGGCGATCGGCGCGCCGTTCATCGAGGGCCCGCCCTCCGACGACGACGTGCTGCGCACGGCCGGGATCATGCGCGCCGCCGGGGTGATGGCCTGCGTCGACTCCGACGCCGAGAACATCTTCACCACGCTGACCGCGCGGGAGCTTCGCTCCGACATCACGATCGTCGCCCGCGCCAGCGTCGAGGACTCCGAGAGCAAGCTGCGCCGCGCCGGGGCCGACCGCATCGTCTCCCCGTACAAGTCGAGCGGCTCGGAGATGGTCCGCTTCGCCCTGCACCCGCAGGTGACCGGCGTCGTCGACGTCGCCCCCGAGTACCGGATGGAGGAGATCGAGGTGACGGTGGGATGCGAGGCCGCGGGGCAGACGCTGGAGGAGGTCCGCGGCTCCTCGGTCATCGTCGCCCTGCGCCGCCCCGACGGAGCCGTGCACCCCCAGCCGCCGGCGGACACGGTCCTGCGCGACGGCGACGTGCTCGTCGCGATGGGGGAGACAAGCGCTTTGGAGCGTCTGGAGGGTCTAATGGCCCCCACCCCCGCATAACGAACGGCCCGTCGATGGGCCGAATATACGCCTATATGGCGTGAAATTCGGCCCATCGGCCGTCAGGCGCCTTCGTCGACTGCGGCGAGTTGGGTCTCCATCTCCTCGGTCGAGCCGAGCTGGGGGACGTCCTCGGCCCGCTCGTGGGGGCGGCGGAAGATCAGGGTGAGCAGCCCCAGCAGCAGGCCCGCGGTGAGGGCGAAGCCGACCTCTACGCGGCGGAACTCGTCGGAGATCAGCGGCAGGAAGTTCCAGGCGATGAAGAAGGCGGCGCAGCCGATCCAGCGCGCCGAGGCGCGGCGCACCTGCCCCTGCGCGAGACAGGCCTGGTTGATCGTCACGGCCGAGAGGTAGAGGCCCATCCCAGCCGTGATCAGCAGCAGCCCGGCCCGGTCGTAGGTGAACTTCTTGCTGAAGGCGAGCTGCATCAGCTGCGGGCCGGCGATCAGGACGAAGACCGCGACGACCGCGGTGAAGGCGGCGATCGCCAGCAGCACCATCCGGATCGAGCGGTGGAACTCCTCCTCGCTGCCCTCCTCGGTGCTGGTGTGGAGGCTGGTCAGGTGGGGGAGGATGCTGGTCGAGACCGCCTGGAAGAGCTGCAGCGGCGCCCGGGCGATCATCAGCACGTTGAAGATGAAGCCGGCCGCGGCGGCGCCCTCGAAACCGCGGATGATCAGCGGCCCGGCGTTGAGGAAGGTCTGTTCGCTGAACATGATCAGCAGCACGGCCGCGGCGAAGCCGGATCCATGGGCCAGCGAGAACTCGGATGCGCGCCTCGTCGGGCGGAGGGCGGAGGCGCCGTCTGCGCGCGCGCGGGCGAAGGCCAGCGGCACCACCATCAGGCTGAGGGCCGGGGCGGCGACGATCCCGATCGCGACCGCCGACTGGCCGCTCAGCAGGCTGACCGCGACGAGCACCGCGAACAGGGTCCGGAAGACCGACTCGGAGAGGATCAGCGCGGTGAACAGGCCGAAGCGGCGGTGTCCCGCCAGGTAGCCGCGGGCGAAGTAGCTCGCCGCGTAGAAGAGGACCGCCGAGAAGAAGATCCAGTAGAGGGTCGCGTTGCCCTGCAGCAGGTCGTCCTGGAGCGGCCCGCGCAGGGCCAGGGTGACGACCGCGAAGAAGGCGGCGAGGCCGAGCTGGATCTTCGCCGCCACCCGCATCGGCTCGCCGATCGGCTCCCCTTTGACCAGCCGCTCGGAGATGTGGCGGGAGAGCAGCTGGTCGATCGGCCTGTACAGCGTCGACACGGTGATGAACACGGCCGACCAGAGCACCGTGATCTGCCCGTAGTCGGGTTTGGAGAGCACGTGCGAGGCGATGAAGAAGTAGGTGTAGGTGATGACGCCGGTCAGCCCGACGCCGACCGCCAGGAAGCTCGCGGTCTTGCCGTAGTCGGCCGCCGCGGAGCCGCTCTCACTACGCTTCATCGATCGCCCGGCTCGCCGCGCTCGTAGTGGGATGGCTCGACCCCGAGCGCCAGCTCGACCCGGCGCACCCGCTCGAAGACCCGCTGGGTCATCACCCGCTGCCCGGCGAGCAGGTCGCCGATCACCCCCAGCGCGACGAGCTGCACGGCGGCGATGAACAGCACCGCCCCCAGGATCAGCGACTGGACGTGGCCGCTGCTGTCGCCGTTGAGGATCCAGTCGAGCAGGAACGGCATCCAGGCCGCCAGCGCCAGCAGCGCGACGACGAGGCCCGCGGTCGCGAAGACGCGCAGCGGCTCGTAGCGCGCGTAGATCCGCAGGATCGAGAGGGCGTTGCGCCGCACGTAGGAGCCGGTCGAGCCGGACAGCCGCGACTCCCGCGTCTGCGGGTTGGTCCCGATCTCCACCTGGTCGACGGCGACCAGCATCTTGCCGGCCTGGATCAGGCTCTCCAGCGTGTAGGTGAAGTTGTCGACCACCAGCAGTCCCAGCGCCGCCTCGCGGTTGTAGGCGCGAAAGCCCGAGGTGGTGTCGGCGATCTCGGTTCCCGAGAGCCGCCGCACCACCCAGCTGCCGAGCCGCTGCAGCGCCTTCTTCGGGCCGGAGAAGTGCTCGATCTGGGAGACCTGGCGGTCGCCGACGACCATGTCGGCCTCGCCGGCGAGGATCGGCGCGACCAGCTTCGGGATGTCGGCGCCGCGGTACTGGTTGTCGGCGTCGGTGTTGACGATGACGTCGGCGCCAAGCTTCAGGCAGGCGTCGAGCCCCGCCTGGAAGCCGGCCGCGAGGCCCTTGTTGTTGGTGAGCCGGACGACGTGGTCGACCCCGTTCTCGCGGGCAACCTCGACAGTGCGATCGGTCGAGCCGTCGTCGATCACCAGCAGCTCGATCTCGTCGATGCCGTCGATCGCGCGCGGAAGGTCCGCGATCGTCGCCGGCAGCGTTGCTTCCTCGTTCAGGCACGGGATCTGGATGATCAGCTTCATTGGAGCCGCGTCAGGGTATCGGCGCGCGGGTCCTGTCATGGGGAGGGGGCCTGCGGGCGGGCAGGTGTGTCCGTTCTCGGCCCCCTCCCCATGCCACCCGCGCGAGGTACCATTGACTGACTCGTCAATCAGTCCGATGAATGCACAGCTCACAGCCACGGACAGGTCGCACCTGAGGCGGGCGTTGGAGCTTGCGGAGGGCGGGCGTGGGCGGGTCAGTCCGAACCCGCTGGTTGGGGCCGTGATCGTCCGGGACGGCAAGGTCATTGGCGAGGGGTTTCATGCGGAGCTGGGGGATCTGCACGCCGAGCGGGCGGCGCTGGAGGATTGCCGTCAGCGCGGGGAGGACCCGGCCGGGGCGACTATGTACGTGACGCTGGAGCCCTGCGCTCATCACGGTCGCCAGCCGCCCTGCACCGACGCGATCCTCGAAGCCGGCATCGCTCGGGTCGTCATTGCTTCCGAGGACCCGAGCGAGAAGGCCGTCCGGGCGGGGGCCGGGGATCCTTCGCGACGGCGGCGTCGAGGTGGAGTTCGCGGCTGGCGAGGAGGCCGCCGCCGCGCGCCTGCTCAACCAGCCCTTCCGCAAGCACGCCCGCACCGGGTTGCCGCTGGTCACCTTGAAGATGGCGATGTCGATGGACGGGCGATTTGCGACTCCTCCGGGCGACTCCCAGTGGATCTCCGGCGAGCAGAGCCGTGCCCTCGTCCACCGCTGGCGAGCCGAATCCGACGCGATCGCAGTCGGGATCGGCACCGTCCTCGCCGACGACCCCCTGCTCACGGCCCGTCCAACCCCAGCTCCGCTGTTCCTTTGCCTCGAATAACGGGGCAAAGGAACAGCGGAAGCTCGGTGCGGCAACCGATCCGGGTTGTGTTCGACCGCCAGGGCCCGCCTACCGCTCGACTCTCAACTCCTTCGGACCCTCGACCAATCGCCGGTTCTCGTCGTCGTCTCCTCGGAAGCCGACTCCGAGGCCTTTGCGCGAGGCGGGGGCCGAAATCGTCGTCGCCGACGACATCCGCACGGCCCTCGCCGCTCTCGGTGCGCCGCGAGCATCACCAGCCTCGTTCTTGGAAGGCGGCCAGACCCTTGCCGCGGCTTTCGTCGATGCGGGCGAGGTCGACGAGGCGCGTACCTTCGTCGCCCCGGTCCTGCTGGGCGGGGCGAAGCGGACCCCAGCGCTCGACGGTTCGGGCGACACTCTGATCACCGCCCGGTTCAGGGAGTGGTGATGTTCACCGGTCTGATTCAAGACATCGGACGAGTGGAGTCCGTCGAGTCCGGGGCCGATGGCGCTCGGCTGCGGTTCACCACGAATCTGGGGGCGGAGATCGCGCCCGGCGACTCGGTCGCGGTCAACGGGGCCTGCCTGACCGCGACGAAGGCCGACGCCGGCGGGTTCGAGGCCGAGGCGATGAACCAGACGCTGGAGGTGACCTCCCTGGGCGGCCTGGCTGCGGGCGATCGGGTCAACCTGGAGCTGGCGATGCAGGCGTCGGATCGGTTCGGCGGGCACATTCTGCAGGGCCATGTCGACGGAGTCGGCGAGGTTGCTCTCGACGGCCGAGGACGGCTTCGCCCGGCGCCTGCGCGTGGCGCTCGGGCCCGAGCTGATGCGGTATGTGGTCGAGAAGGGATCGATCGCGCTGGACGGCGTCAGCCTCACCTTGGCGGCGCTGGGAGACGACTGGATCGAGGTGTCCCTGATCCCCGAGACCCTGGAGCGGACAACGCTCGGCGAGGCGTCGGAGGGGACCGGGCTGAACGTCGAGTGCGACATCGTGGCGAAGTACGTGGAGCGGATCGATGGCACCATTCGCCGGAAAGGAGCGAGCGTGAGCCAGATGACGGAGACGCAGAGGACAGAGGACGCAGCGCGGGGCGGGCGAGAGCCCGTTCTCGACGATCGAGGAGGCGATCGAGGAGATCCGGCGCGGCCGCATGGTCGTCGTCTGCGACGGCGAGGACCGCGAGAACGAGGGCGACCTGGTGATGGCGGCGCAGTTCGCGACGCCGGAGGCGGTCAACTTCATGGCCAAGGAGGCGCGCGGCCTGATCTGCCTGGCGCTGACCGCGGAGCGCTGCGAGAGGCTCGGGCTCAACCTGATGGCGGCCAAGAACGAGGCGCCGCTGCAGACCGCCTTCACGGTGACGATCGAGGCGGCGGGCGGGGTCAGCACCGGGATCTCGGCCCACGACCGCGCCCACACGATCCAGATCGCGATCGACCCCGGCTCCAGCGCGAAGGACATCGTCGTCCCCGGCCACATGTTCCCGCTGCGCGCCAAAGACGGCGGCGTGCTGGAGCGGACCGGCCACACCGAGGCCAGCGTCGACCTCGCCCGCCTCGCCGGCCTGATCCCGGCGGGCGTGATCTGCGAGGTGATGAACGACGACGGCACGATGGCCCGCGTTCCAGACCTCGTCCCCTACTGCGAGCGCCACAACCTGAAGATGGTCACGGTCGCCGACCTGATCGCCTACCGGCGCCGCACCGAGAAGCTGGTCGAGCGGGTGGTCTCGACCGCGCTGCCCACCGTGTTCGGCGACTTCACCGCGGTCGGCTACCGCTCGCTGGTCGACGACAAACACCACGTCGCGATGGTCAAGGGCGAGGTCGACGGCGCCGAGGACGTGCTGGTCCGCGTCCACAGCGAGTGCCTTACGGGCGACGTCTTCCACAGCATGCGCTGCGACTGCGGCGACCAGCTGGCGGCGGCGCTCTCGATGATCGAGCGCGAGGGGCAGGGCGTCCTGCTCTACCTCTCCCAGGAGGGCCGCGGGATCGGCCTGCTCAACAAGCTGCGCGCCTACAAGCTCCAGGAGGAGGGCGTCGACACGGTCGAGGCGAACCTGAAGCTCGGGCTGCCGGCCGACCTGCGCGATTACGGGATCGGCGCCCAGATCCTCGGCGACCTCGGCCTGACCAGCATCCGCATCCTCACCAACAACCCGAAAAAGATCGTCGGGCTGGAGGGCTACGGGCTCTCGGTCACCGAGCAGGTGCCGATCGAGGCGGACCCCAACGCCCACAACGAGGCCTACCTGCGGGCCAAGCGCGACAAGCTCGGCCACACGCTCCACCACCAGGGGCTCGCCCTCGACGAGGAGATGATCCACGAGGAGGAAGAGCGCGACGCCGGGGTCGAGGGCGAGCGGGCGGATGGCTGAGTCGACCGCGTTCCTCGAGGAGTTCAGCGAGGACGAGCGGGCGGCGCTCGCGCCGCTTGAGTTCGCGGTCTGCGTCGGGCGCTTCTACGAGGACCTGGCGGAGCGCCTGCTGAGCGGCGCGAACGAGGGCTTCGAGATCGCCGGCGTGCCGCCCGCCTCGGTGAGCCAGGTCTCGGTCCCCGGCGCCTACGAGCTGCCCTTCGCCGCGAAGCTCCACGCCGGGACCGGCCGCTTCGCCGGGGTGGCCTGCCTCGGCGTCGTGATTCGCGGCGAGACCGACCACTACGACTTCGTCTGCGCCGAGGCCGCCCGCGGCATCCAGGAGGTGCAGCTGGAGACGGGGGTGCCCTGCGCCTTCGGGGTGATCACCTGCGACACGATGGAGCAGGCGCTCGCCAGGGCGGGTGGCGGCAAGCGCGACCAGGGCCGCAACGCCGCCCTTACCGTCGCCCGCATGGCACTGCTCAAACGCCAGCTGGCCTGACTGGGTACCATCCCGAACCCGATGGCCAAGGTTTGTCACAGCTGCGGCAAGGGACCGGCGTTCGGCCAGTCCCGCAGCCACTCGATGGTCGCGACCAAGCGGCGCTTCGACCCGAACCTGCAGAAGGTGCGGATCCAGGAGGGCGGCCGCACCCTGCGCGCCTACGTCTGCACTCGCTGCCTGAAGTCCGACAAGGTCACCAAGGCCGCCTAGCCTCAGAGTAGATTCAGCCGACGAATGGCTGATCCATCGATCGAACGCTTCCGGCGCGTCGTCGGCTCCGCCTACGCCTCGCTGGAGGCCCGCCGCCAGGAGGTCAACGACCTCAACGTCTTCCCGGTCGCCGACGGCGACACCGGCGACAACATGGCGATGACGATGCGCGCGGTGATGGAGGAGCTGGACCGGCTCAACGGAATCGCCGTCGACGAGGTCGGCCGCACCCAGCTCGTGCAGGCGGTCGCCCGCGCGGCGCTGATGGGGGCGCGCGGCAACTCCGGCGTGATCCTCAGCCAGATCGTCCGCGGCGCCGCCGAGGAGCTGGCCAGCCGGCCCGGCGAGTTGGTCGACCCGGTCCTCGTCGCCTCCGCCTTCGCCAGCGCCGTCGACGCCGCCTACGAGTCTGTGCGCGAGCCGGCCGAGGGGACGATGCTGACCGTCTTCCGCGAGATGGCCCACTCGGTGGCACGCCAGCTTGCCCACCTGGAAGGCCAGAAGCAGCGACTCGACCAGGGGGTGACCGACGCCGAGCAGGACGCGATCCTCGCGGCGGTGCTGGAGCGTGCGATCTCCGACGGGGAGCGGGCGGTCGAGCGCACACCCGAGCAGCTCGAGGTCCTGCGCGAGTCCGGCGTCGTCGACGCCGGCGGCTACGGCCTGGTCCTGATCCTCGCGGGGGTCGTCGCCGGGCTGCGGGGCGACGTCGCCGAGCTGCCGGAGGTCCCCCACCACGAGGCGCCCCGGCTCAGCCGCCCCCACCACGAGGACAGCCGCTTCCGCTACTGCACCAACTTCATCGTCTCCGGCGCCGGCCTGGTCGGGCGCGAGTTCGCTACCCCGCCTCGAGGGCCTGGGCGACTCGGTGCTGGTGGTCGGCGACGAGGTGACGCTGAAGGTCCACGTCCACACCGATCGGCCCGAGGCAGCCGTCGCCCTCTTCGAAGGCTCCGGCGAGGTCACCAACCTCGACGTCGCCGACATGCGCGAGCAGATCGCCGAGCGCCGGGCCCGGCTCGAGGGAGGTAGGACGGGGGTGCTCGCGGTCGCCGCCGGCGACGGGCTGGAGCGCCTCTTCGCGGAGCTCGGCGCCCACGTCGTGCCCGGCGGCGAGACGCTCAACCCCTCCACCTACGAGCTGCTCGCCGGCATCCACGAGGTGCCGGCCGAGGAGGTGCTGGTGCTGCCCAGCTCCTCGAACGTGATCATGGCCGCCGAGCGCGCCTGCGAGCTGTCCGAGAAGCCGGCCCGGGTGGTCGCGGCGAAGTCCCAGCAGGAGAGCCTGCTGGCCCTGGTCGAGCTGGACCCCGACGGCTCGGCCGAGGAGAACGCCGAGCGCCTCGGCGGCGCCCTGGGGGGAATCGCCACCGGCGGCGTCGCCCCAGCCGCCCGCGACGATGCCCAGGGGCGCTTCCGCCAGGGTGACGCGGTCGGCTTCGCCGACGGCGAGATCGTCGCCTGGGGTGGAGCCGGCTCGACTCTGGCGGCGACGATCGGGCAACTCGCCGAAGGAGCCGAGATCGTCACCGTGATCGCCGGCGACGGCGCTCCGATCCCGCTGGCCGAGATCGACGCCCACGTTCCCGACGGGGTCGAGATCGAGACCCACGAGGGCGGCCAGCCGAGCTGGTGGTGGCTGCTCGCCGCCCAGTAGTGCGCTCCTTCGCCGGCAGCTCCGAAGCTCACCCGCGGCGCAGCTGCGCGACGCCCCGGTCCACTGGCCGCGGCCCAGCGCCCTCGACGTGTCCCTCGAGGCCCTCGACGGTGTCGGCCCGAAGCTGGCCGAGGCCGCCGCGGACGCAGGCATCGCGACCATCGGCGACCTGCTCCTGCGCTTCCCGCACAGCCACCGCGACCGCACGGTCGTGCCGCTGGCGAGCGCTCGAGCCGGGACAGCAGGCGACCGTTCGTCGTCGAGGTGCTTGGCACCACAGCCGCGACCTTTCCGCCGCCGCGGCCTCTCGATCATCTCGGTCAAAGTCGGCGACGACATCGGGCTACGGTGCGGGCGACCTGGTTCAACCAGCCCTGGGTTGGCGCAGAAGCTGACCCCGGGCACTCGGCTTGCTGCTGACCGGCTCGCTGGACAAACGCGGCTTCCGGGTCTCGGAGTACGAGTTCCTGGCGCTGGCCCGCGGGTCCTGTCGCGAGGGGAGGGGGCCTGCGGGCGGTAGCCACGGCCCGTCCTCGGCCCCCCTCCCCCGCGCCACCCGCGGGAGAGGCGTCCGAGCTGGTCCCCGTTCACCCTGCCACCGAGCCGTTGAAGCCGCAGCGCATTCGGCGAGTGGGTGGAGCAGGCGTGTCGCTGGGCTGCCGAACGTGATCGAGGGGCTGCCGGCGGAGCTGCGGGTTCGCCGCGGACTGGCGGGAGCCGCAGACGCGATCGTGGCCGTGCACTTCCCGGAGGGCGAGAGGATGTGGAGCAGGCGCGGGAGCGGTTGGCGTTCGAGGAGCTGTTCCTCTACCAGGCGATTTTGGCTACGCGCAAGCGGGCGCATCGGATCGCGAGACCGGCGCCGAGGCTGGGGAAGCCCGGGGAGATGGTGGGGCGGTGGATCGAGTCGCTGCCGTTTGAGCCGACCAAGGATCAGCTGAAGGCGTTCGATGAGATCGATGTGGATCTCGACTCCGGGGAGCCGATGCAGCGGCTGCTGATGGGGGAGGTTGGGTCGGGGAAGACCGTGGTCGCCCTCTACTCGATGCTGCGGGCGCTGGAAGCCGGGCTTCCAGGCGGTGCTGATGGCGCCGACGGAGACGCTGGCCGAGCAGCACGCGGTGACGCTGGGGAGGCTGCTGGCGGATGAGGCGACGCCGTTCGCGTTGCTGACCGGGGCGACGCCGGCGGCGCGGCGAAAGGAAGCGTTGGACCGGCTGGCCAGCGGCGAGCTGGGCCTGATGGTCGGCACGCATGCGCTGATCGAGCCCGACGGTCGAGTTCGCCCGGCTCGGCCTCTGCGTGGTCGACGAGCAGCATCGCTTCGGGGTCGAGCAGCGCAAGGCGCTCGACTCGAAGGGGGTGGAGGGGATGGCGCCGCACGTGCTCCACATGACCGCGACGCCGATTCCGCGCACGCTCTCGCTGACCGCCTACGGCGACCTCGACACGACCGCTCTGCACGAGCTGCCCGCCGGGACGGAAGCCCGTCGAGACCCGGTTGGTCGAGGAGGACGAGCGCGCCGGCGCCTATGAGTTCATCCGCGAGCGAGCTGCGCGAGGGACGGCAGGCCTACGTCGTCTGCCCGCTGGTCGAGGAGTCGGAGAAAATGCAGGGGAAGGCGGCGGAGAACGAGGCCGAGCGGCTTGCCGCGGAGGAGCTGCGCGACTTCGCGGTCGGCGTCCTCCACGGCCAGATGCCCTCGGCGCGCAAGGCCGAGGCGATGGAGGCGTTCGCCGCCGGCGACGACCGACGTGCTGGTCGCGACCACGGTGATCGAGGTCGGGATCGACGTCCCCAACGCGACCGTGATGGTGATCGAGGGGGCCGAGCGCTACGGCGTCTCGCAGCTGCACCAGCTGCGCGGCCGGGTCGGCCGCGGCGAGCACGAGTCCCACTGCCTGCTGTTCGCCGAAGACGCGGGCGGGATGGCGCGGCGGCGGCTGAAGGCGGTCGCGCGCGAGCGCGACGGCTTCAAGCTCGCCGAGGTCGACCTGAGCCTGCGCGGCGAGGGCGAGGTGCTCGGCACCCGCCAGCACGGCCTGCCGCGCTTCGCCGTCGCCGAGCTGCCCGAGGACACGCCGACCCTGGTCGCGGCGCGCGACGAGGTGCTGGCGCTGCTGCGCGCGTCACGGCTCGCTCGAGGCGCCCGAGCTCGGCCCGCTGCTCGATGCCGCCCGCCGCCGCTTCGGCGCCGGCGCGGCAGACCCGATACCACTCTGACCGATGCGCGTCATCGCCGGAGAGCTGGGAGGGCAGCGGCTGGTCGCGCCGCGCGGCTGGAAGGTGCGCCCGACCTCCGACCGCGTCCGCGAGGCGATCTTCTCCGCGCTCGGCGACCGGGTCGCCGGCGCCCGCGTCCTCGACCTCTACTGCGGCACCGGGGCGCTCGCGATCGAGGCGCTCTCGCGCGGCGCCGCCGGCGCGACCCTCGTCGACCGCGACACCCGCGCCGCGCTCGGCAACGTCGAGCGGCTCGGCCTCGCGCGAGCGGGTCGAGCTGGTCCGCGCCGACGTCCCGCGCTGGCTGGCGCGCCACGTCGCCGGGCTCGGACGCCCCTCGCTTCGACCTCGTCTTCGTCGACGCCCCCTATAGACTCGCCGACCGCGTGGGGCAGGAACTGGATACCCATCTTCCGCGCCTGCTCGCCGAGGACGGACGGGCGATAGTCGAGAGCGGCGCCGGCCGGCCGCTGCGGCATCGACTCGCTGCGAGCGCCTGCGCCAGCGTCGCTACGGTGCCACCGACGTCTCCATCTACGGGAGAGCCGAGCTGATGGCGCGAGCGCAACGGCACCGTCGTCTGCCCGGGCAGCTACGACCCGGTCACCAACGGCCACGTCGACATCATCACCCGCACCGCCGCAGGTCTTCGAGCGGGTCGTCGTCGGCGTCGTCAACAACCCGATCCGCAAGGAGAAGACGCTGTTCACCGCCGAGGAGCGCCGGGACTTCGATCGAGGAGGCGACCGCCGACCTCCCCAACGTCGAGGTCGCAGATCTTCTCCAACCTGCTGGTCGAGTTCGCCCGCGAGAACGGCGCCAGGGCGATCGTCAAGGGCCTGCGGGCGATCTCCGACTTCGAGTACGAGTTCGAGATGGCGCAGCTCAACCGCAAGCTCGACCCCGGGATCGAGAGCATCTACGTGATCGCCTCTCCCCACTACAGCTTCCTCTCCTCGACCGGGGTGAAGGAGATGGCGACCTTCGGGGGCGACGTCTCCGACCTCGTCCCCGCCCCGGTGGCGGCCGCGCTGGCGCGACGCCTGGGCGACAGGTAGGCTTTCGCCGCAGGAGGAGCCATGGGCGAGAGTTTGCAAAAAGCCGAGGAAATCACGGCTTCTTCACCAAAGATGCCGCTGACACGTAGGCTTACGACCTGCTGATGGACGTTCTGGTCCTCATAGACAAGCTGGACGATCGTGGTCCACAACGCCCGTCCGGTCCCGCTGACGGACCAGGTGCGTGTGGACCGCGAGGAGATCTACGACCTCCTCGACCAGATGCGCGCGACGATCCCCGAGGAGATCAAGCAGGCGCGGTGGATCGTCAAGGAGCGCCAGGAGATGCTCGCCGAGGCCAAGCGCGAGGCGGAGCGGATCGTCCGCGAGGCTCGCGAGCAGCAGGCCCGCCTGATCTCCGACGAGGAGGTCACCAAGCAGGCCGAGCGGGCCGCCGACGAGATCGTCGAGGACGCCCGCACGCGCGAGCGGGAGATCCGCCTCGGCGCCGAGGACTACGCCGACGAGATCCTCAACACGCTCGAGGTCAATCTTCAGAAGTTCCTCGCGGCCGTTCAGCGCGGGCGGGATCGGCTCGCCGGGCGCGACGAAGAGCCGGTCGCGGAGCTGGACGAGCAGCAGTAGCTCGACTACTCCAGCTTTAGGTCTTTGAGCTTGTTCCAGCGAGGGTCGGTGCCCGTGTCGTGCTGGTGGGCTTCGGGTCGCGTCGTTCAGGGAGCTCGCCGCAGACTGGGCAGAGGCCGGCGCAGTCGGGGCGGCAGAGGAATCGGGTTGGGATGGCCAGGGCTGCTGCGTCGTGGGCCCAGCGGCCTATGTCGAGCTCGTCGCTGGTGACGTAGGGGCTCTGCAGCTCTTCGTCGTCGGTGTCGTGCTGGTCCACCTCGCGTGCGTCGACTTCGAGGTCGACGGCGGCCGGGTCTAGGCAGCGCATGCAGGGGCCTTCGAGATGGAGCGGGAAGCGGAGCCGGAAGGCGTAGCCGCCGCTGGGTCGCGAGACCTCGAGGCGGACACGCGGCGATTCAGGGTTCGCCACGTAGGTCTGCCCGCCCAGCTCCAGCGGGTCGAGGCGGACCGGGAGGTCCAGCCGCCTGCCCTCGCCGTGGGACAGCGAGAGGCTCGTGAGGTCGATGATCGTGGTGGATGTGTGGGCCATGAGCACTCCTCCGCTGGGCTGGGACTTACGATGGCTCCCCTCAGCGAGATTACGAAATGGGCCAATTCGACTGGACACCCGAGATATACCTGGAGCGGATCCGCTCCAAGGTCCCCCGCTACGACGAGCTGCAGGAGCAGGCGGTCGCGGCGATCCCCTTCCCGCCCGAGCGGGTGCTGGAGCTGGGGATGGGCACGGGCGAGACGACCCGCCGCCTGATCGAGGCCTACCCCGACGCCTGGGTGGTCGGCCTCGACGCCAGCCCCGACATGGTCTTCCGCGCTCGCCAGACCTACGACGACGTCCAGCTCGCCCGCATGGAGGACCCTCTCCCCGACGGTCCCTGGGACCTGGTCATCTCGGTCCTCTCCGTCAACGACCTGACCGACGAGCAGAAGCAGAGCCTCTTCCGCCGGGTCAGGGAGCAGTCCCGCTCGCTGGTCATCGGCGACGACTTCAAGGAGGAGGAGCTTCAGAACCTCCTCGACTGGTCCGGCGGTGAGGTCACCTGGCAGGCCGACGACCTGGCTGTAATCCGCGCCGTCTACTAACGGCTACCATCCCGCGACCGATGGCCGTCCCGAAGAAGAGAACCTCCAGCGCCCGCCGCGACAAGCGGCGCGCCAACCACAAGGCCGGCAAGGCCCGGCTGAACCAGTGCCCTCGCTGCCACAGCCCGCGGCTGCCGCATCGGGTCTGCCCGACCTGCGGCACCTACGCCGGGCGTGAGGTGATCACTCACACGCGTCGCCGAGACTCCGGCGCCGCCCTCCGACGCCGAGTAGCGATGCCCGAGGGGCGCGGCGTGACCGTCGCCCTCGACGGCTTCGGGGCGGAGCAGGGGTTTGAGGTGCTCGCGGAGGGTGCCCGCATGGCCGCTGCCGACGGGATTCGACGTTCGCGTCTTCGGCCCGCCCGATGAGCTCGGGCTTGACGGGGTCGAGGGGGTCGAGGTCGTCCCGACCGCGGAGTGGATCGCGCAACGACGAGGACCCGGTCGCCGCCGTGCGCGCCAAGAAGGAGGCCTCGGTCGTGCGCGCCGCCGCGCGACGTCGCCGAGGGCCGCTCCGAGGCGATGGTCAGCCCCGGCTCGACCGGGGCGACGATGGCGGCGGCGACCTTCGGGCTGCGGCGGCTGCAAGGGCGTGCAGCGCCCGGCGCTGGCGGTGCAGCTGCCGGTCCCCGGCAAGCCGGTCCTCTTCCTCGACGTCGGCGCCAACGTCGAGGTTCGCGCCCAGCACCTGGTCCAGTTCGCCTTCCTCGGCGCCGCCTTCAGCGACGCCGTGCTCGGGGTCGAGCGCCCCCGGGTCGGCCTGCTCTCGGTCGGCGAGGAGTCCGGCAAGGGGCGCGAGGAGGTGGTCGCCGCGCACGAGATGCTCTCGGCGGCGCCCGGGATCGAGTTCGCCGGCAACGTCGAGGGGCGCGACCTGCCGGCCGGCGCCGCCGACGTCGTCGTCACCGACGGCTTCACCGGCAACGTCGCGCTGAAGCTGATGGAGGGGACCGCGAAGACGGTCACCGGCGCGATCCGCGACGCGGCCCGCTCCAACCCGCTCGCCGCGCTCGGCGGCCTGCTGATGCGCCCCGCGCTCGGCGGCCTGCGCCGCGAGCTGCACCCCGACACGACCGGCGGCGCGATCCTGCTCGGCCTGCGCGGGATCGCCGTGGTCGGCCACGGCAGCTCCGGCGCCGAGGGGATCGCCAACGCGGTCCGCCTCGCGGCCCGCTGCGTCGAGGTCGACGCGGTCGGCCGCACCGCGGCGCTGCTGCGCGAGGGCGGCGCCGGCCGCGGCGGCTCGCTCGCGTGCCGAGCGAGGGCGCGTGATAGGAACCCGGCGGATGAACCGCGACGAAGTCCTCACCCTGGTCCGCGAGCACCTCGCCGAGGAGCTCGAGGTCGACGCGGCGAAGATCTCCGAGGAGACCCGCTTCAAGGAGGACCTCGACGCCGACTCGCTCGACCTCTACGAGCTGGTGATGGAGCTCGAGGACCGCTACGGGATCTCCGTCTCCGAGCAGCAGGCGGCGAGGATCGAGACCGTCGGCGACGCGGTCGGCTTCGTGCTCGAGCACGCTCCGGCGTGAGCGGGATCTCTGCGCTTGCGGCGCTGGTCGGGGAGCTGCCCGACGAGCTGCGGCGCGCAGGCGCTGACCCACTCCTCCTGGACCGAGGGCCGGGTCGAGTCCTACGAGCGGCTCGCCTTCCTCGGCGACAGCGTGCTCGGCCTCGCCGTCGCCTCCGACCTCTTCGAGCGCTTCCCCGGCGTCGACTCCGGCGGCCTGACCAAGATCCACAACCAGGCGGTCAGCGGCGTCGCCTGCGCCGAGGTGGGCCGGCAGCTCGGCGTGCCGGAGATGCTGCGCGGCAACGAGCCGGCCGGGATGCCGGTGGCGATCCCGGCCGAGGTCCTGCTCGACGGCGAGCGGCCGCTGCCGGAGGCGACCGAGGCGCTGATCGGCGCCTGCTTCCTCGCCTTCGGCTTCGAGCGCGTCGCGGCGGCGGTCGCCGCGGCCTTCGAGCCGCGGATCGAGCACGCGGCCGAGACCAGGATCGACTTCAAGTCCGCCTTGCAGGAGATTGCTCGCGCGGCGCGGAGCGCGCGTAAGCTACGAGGTGATCGCCGAGGCCGGCCCACCGCACCGCGCGGACCTTCGAGGTGGCGGCGATCGTCGACTCCGAGCAGGTCGGGGAGGGAACGGGCCGGAGCAAGAAGGCGGCCGAGCAGGTCGCCGCCGAGCAGGCGCTGAAGCAGCTGGGGGACTGAGATGGTGGTCGAGCTTCGCGTCCGACTCAACCGCGAGCCTTAGCGGCCCAGGACCCGAGGACGAGGACGAGCATGTATCTGAGATCGATCACGATGAAGGGGTTCAAGTCGTTCCCCGAGCGGGCGAGGCTGGAGTTCTCGCCCGGCGTCAGCGTGATCGTCGGCCCCAACGGCTCGGGCAAGTCGAACATCACCGACGCGGTGCTCTGGGCGCTTGGCGAGCAGAGCCCCGGCGCGATCCGCGGCGCCTCGATGCAGGACGTGATCTCGGCCGGCGGCAAGGGCATCGGCCAGCGCCGCGCGGCCGAGGTCGAGGTCGTGATCGACAACTCCGAGGGCCGCGCCGCGACCGAGTTCTCCGAGATCGCGGTGCAGCGCCGGCTCGATCGCTCCGGCGAGGGCGAGCTACCGCCTCAACGGCGCCCGCTGCCGCCTCGTCGACGTCATCGAGGTCCTCTCCGACACCAACCTCGGCCGCGAGATGCACTCGGTGATCAGCCAGGGCCGGGTCGAGTCGATCGTCCACTCCAAGCCGCGCGAGCGGCGGCTCCTGGTCGAGGAGGCGGCCGGCCTCGGCAAGCACCGCAAGCGCCGCCGCCGCGCCGAGCTGAAGCTGCGCGCGGCCCGCGACAACCTCGACCGCGCGCTCGACCTCGAGCGCGAGGCCCGCGCCCGCCTGCGGCCGCTGAAGCGCCAGGCCCAGGCGGCCGAGCTGGGGGCGCGGATCGAGCGCGAGGAGCTGGGCCTGCGCGGCCGGCTGGTCTCCGAGGAGCTGCGCTTCGGCGCCGACCGCGCCGCCGCGGCGGAGAAGGCGGCCGAGAAGGCGCGGGCGACGCGGACCGAGATCGAGGAGCGGCTGGCCGAGGTCAGCGAGCGGCGCCGCGCGGCCGAGGAGCGCTTCGCCGCCCGCGACCGCGAGCGCACCCAGGCCTGGGGCCTGCTGACCAAGCTGCGCGGCGAGCAGGAGCGGGTCGCGGTCCGCGCCGCCGGGCCTGGCCGGCCGCGAGGCCGAGCTCGGCGGCGAGCCTGGAGGCGCTGCGCGCCGAGCTCGGCCCGCTGACCCTCGACGTCGGCGGCTACCGAAGGCGCTCCGGCCGAGCGGGCCCGCAAGCTGGAGGAGGAGCTGGGCGAGATCGACGCCGGCCTGGCGACGGCGTCGGACGGTCTTGCCCGCGCCCGCTCCGCCGACGCCGCCGAGTCCGCGCGCGAGGCGGCGCTGGGCGCGGTGCGAAGCGGCGCCGAGCGGGCCTCGCGACACGCCCGCCGGGCCGAGGGCCTGCTCGGCGAGCGCCACCGCGAGGCGCTGCGCAAGCGGGTCGCCGCCGGCGAGGAGCTGCTCGACGACGTGCGCGCCGCCGCTGCGGCGGTGGCGGCGGCCGGGGCCGCGATCCGCGCCCGGGTCGAGCGGACCGAGGGCAAGGTCGTCGGCGGCGAGGGCGACGGCGACGAGATCGCCGAGGAGATGCGCGCCTGCTCGCAGCGGGAGTTCGAGCTGCAGGCGGAGATGAAGGCGGCGTCCGACGAGCTGACCAAGGCCGAGGTCGAGGCCGCTCACCTCGGCGACCGCCGCGCCGAGGCCGCCAGGGAGCTGGCCGCGATCGCCGAGCGCCTCGGCGAGGAGGTCGGCCCGGCGGAGCAGGCGCTGGGCGAGGAGGAGCGGGCCGAGATCGACCGACGCCTCGAGCGGCTGGAGCGCCGCCGCGCCCAGATCGGCCCGGTCAACCCGCTGGCCGAGCGCGAGTACGAGGAGGCGCGCGAGCACGTCGAGGGCCTGCAGGCCCAGCGCGAGGACACCGAGCGGGGGATGCGCGAGCTGGAGACGCTGATCCGCGACATCGACCGCGAGATCGAGCGCGCCTTCGAGCAGACCTTCGAGGCGACCGCGAAGAACTTCGAGGAGATGGTCGAGCACCTCTTCCCCGGCGGCCGCGGGCGCCTGCGCCGGGTCAGCCTGCGCCCGGTCCGCGACGAGGAGGCGCGGGCCGAGGGCGAGGACGCCGAAGAGGAGGCCGAGGAGGAGGAGCGCGACGAGCTCGGGGTCGAGATCGAGGTCACCCCGGCCGGCAAGTCGACCCGCAAGCTCTCGCTGCTCTCCGGCGGCGAGAAGTCGCTGGTCGCGCTCGCCTTCGTCTTCGCGGTCTTCCTCGCCCGGCCCTGCCCCTTCTACATCCTCGACGAGGTCGAGGCGGCGCTCGACGACGCCAACATCGACCGCTTCCTGCAGCTGATCCGCCGCTTCTCCGACCGCGCCCAGTTCGTCATCGTCACCCACCAGAAACGGACGATGGACGCCGCCGACGTCCTCTACGGGGTCAGCATGGGCGGCGACGGCGTCACCAAGGTCGTCTCCCGCCGCCTCCCGCGCGAAGCAGAGGCCGCGAGCACCTTGTCAGTCGCCGCCTGAGCTTCAGTACCCTCTCTCCCGGGAGGAGAGCTGATGACTCAGCGCCACATGGACAGGCTGACGTCGTTCGACACGTCGTTCCTGGCCAACGAGAGGTCCAACGGGCACATGGCGATCGGCGCCGTGCTGGTCTGCGAGGGCACACCGCCGAGCCACGAGGACTTCCTCGCCCACATCCGCAGCCGGCTGCACCTCCTGCCCCGGTTGCGCCAGAGGCTCGCCTTCCCGCCGCTCCGGCTGGGAAGGCCGTTCTGGGTCGACGACGCCGACTTCGACATCGCCAACCACGTGCGCCGGGTCCAGTTGCCCCTGCCGGGCACCGACGCCCAGTTCCGGGAGCTGATCGCGCGGACCCTTTCGCCGCCGCTCGACCGCTCGCGCCCCCTCTGGGAGCTGTGGCTGGTCGAGGGCCTCGAAGACGATCGCTTCGGCGTCGTCTACAAGACCCATCACGCGCTCGCCGACGGCATCTCGGCGGTGGACATCGGGACGCTCCTCTTCGACGTCGAGCCGGTCGAAGAGCCGGTGCGCGAAGAGGCGCCGTGGGAGCCTCGCAAGCCTCCGTCGAAGGCCGGGCTTCTCGGCTGCGCCTTCAAGGGGTTCTGGTCGACGATGGCGAGGATGGTCCGCTGGCTCGGTGCGGCGCTGCGCCAGCCGTCCCGCGCGGCGAAGCGGGCCGCCGACGGGGCGGTTGGTGTCAAAGAGGTCAGCTGGGCGATGACCAAGCCGGCGCCGAAGGTGCCGTTCAACACCGAGATCGGTCCCGACCGCTGCTTCTGCTGGGCACGGTGCAGCCTCGACGAATTCAAACGGATCAAGACCGCGCTCGGCGGCACCGTCAACGACGTCACGCTCGCCGTCAGCAGCGCGGCCCTGCGCCGCTGGCTGCAGGATCGCGGGATCGCCGCCGCCGATCTCGAGCTGCGGGCGCTGGTCCCGGTCTCGGTCCGGACCGAGAACGAGCACGGGGAGTTCGGCAACAAGCTGACGGCGATGCGCGGGCCGCTGCCGGTCCACGCCGAGGACCCGGTCGAGCGGCTGCGGCGCGTGACCGCGGCGATGGACGAGCTGAAGTCCTCCAAGCAGCCGCTCGGGGCGGAGGCGATCTGGGCCCTCAACGACTGGTTCCGCGATTTCGCGCCGCCGCTCCTGCTCCGGCCGACCGCCCGCATCAACTTCTCCACCCGCCTCTTCAACCTGCTGGTCACCAACTTCCCCGGGCCCCAGTTTCCCGTCTACGTCCTTGGCCGGCCGGAGCTGCACGCGATCCCCGTCGGCTTCCTCGCGAAGCGGCCACGCCCTGGCGATCGCGATCTTCAGCTACAACGGCGAGATCTGCTTCGGTTTCCTCGCCGATCGCGAAGCCGATGCCCGATGTCGAGCGGATCGCCGCCTACGTCACCGAGGCAGTCGAGGAGCTGCTCGACGCCGCCGCGCGATCGCCCCGGGCGAGACGGTGCCCGGGCCCGTCTGAGCCCCGCTACTCTCCCGCCTCGATGGCGACCGCTGGCAGGAGATTCTCGACCTCGGCGCGCGCGAGGTTCCGACGCCGCCGGAGGACGGCGAGCGAGGAGCAGCGCCGCGGCGTCTTCCGCCGCCTGCGCGAGAGCCTCTCGAAGAGCCGCCAGGCGCTCACCGAGGAGATCTCCGCCAGCCTCTTCGACCGGATCGACGAGGAGACCTGGGAGCGGCTGGAGGAGGCGCTGATCCTCGCCGACGTCGGCGCTCCGACCACCGCCACGGTCGTCGAGCGGCTCGAGCACGAGGTCGAGGCGGGGACGGTCTCGGCCGACGGCGAGGCGGTGCGCGATCGGCTGATCGAGATCCTCGCCGAGGTCGCCTCGACCGGGCGGGCGCCGATCGACCTCAGCGGCGAGCCGGCGGTGCTGCTGATGGTCGGCGTCAACGGCACCGGCAAGACGACGACGATCGGCAAGATCGCCTGGCACCTCTCCAGGGAGATCGGCCTCTCCGTCGTCCTCGCCGCCGCCGACACCTACCGCGCCGCCGCCGCCGAGCAGCTCGCCGAGTGGGCGGAGCGCGCCGGCGCCGACCTGGTCCGCTCGGAGCCCGGCGCCGACCCCGGCGCCGTCGCCTTCGACGCGGTCGCCGCCGCCCGCGCCCGCGGCGCCGACGTCGTCATCGTCGACACCGCCGGCCGCCTCCACACCCAGGGCAACCTGATGGACGAGCTGGCCAAGGTGCGCCGGGTGATCGCCAAGCAGATCCCCGAGGCGCCGCACGAGACGCTGCTCTCGATCGACGCGACCACCGGCCAGAACGGGCTGCGCCAGGCGAAGGTCTTCGCCGAGGCGGTCGAGGTCGACGGCGTCGTCCTGACCAAGCTCGACGGCACCGCCAAGGGCGGCATCGTCCTCGCGATCGCCAACGAGCTCGAGATCCCGGTGAAGCTGATCGGCGTCGGCGAGAAGCTCGAGGACCTGCGCCCCTTCGATCCCGCCGAATTCGCGCAAGCCTTACTCGCTGAGTAGGGCCTGTCCCGATAGGGGGACAGGCCCTAAGCTGACGAGCGTGTTCGACCAGCTCTCAGACCGCCTCCAGGCGACGCTCTCCGAGGTCCGCTCGCGCGGCAAGCTGACCGAGGCCGACGTCGACGCGGCGATGCGCGAGATCCGCCTCGCCCTGCTCGAGGCCGACGTCAACTTCAAGGTCGTCAAAGCCTTCACCAAGACGCTGAAGGAGCGCTGCCTCGGCTCCGAGGTGCTGGAGAGCCTCGACCCCGGCCAGCAGGTGGTCAAGATCGTCAACGAGGAGCTGACCGCGCTGATGGGCGGCACCGGCCGCGAGCTCGCCTTCGCCTCGACCGGCCCGACCGTGATCCTGATGGCCGGCCTGCAGGGCTCGGGCAAGACGACCGCCTGCGCCAAGCTGGCCCGCCACCTCGGCAAGTCCGGCAAGGACGTCGCGATCGCCGCCTGCGACGTCTACCGCCCCGCCGCGGTCGAGCAGCTGGTCACCGTCGGCGAGCGGGCCGGCGCCCACGTCTACGAGCAGGGGACCGACGCGCGACCCGGTCGAGATCGCCGAGTGGGCGCTCGAGCGCGCCCGCGACGAGCGCCGCGACGTGCTGATCGTCGACACCGCCGGTCGCCTCCACATCGACGAGGAGCTGATGGCGGAGCTGGCGCGGATCCGCAAGCAGACCAAGCCCCACGACGTCCTGCTCGTCGTCGACGCGATGACCGGCCAGGACGCGGTCGGCGTCGCCGAGTCCTTCGCCGAGGCGGCCGAGTTCGACGGCGTCGTGATGACCAAGCTCGACGGCGACGCCCGCGGCGGCGCCGCGCTCTCGGTCAAGGCGGTGACCGGCAAGCCGATCCTCTTCGCCTCGACCGGCGAGAAGCTGGAGGACTTCGACCGCTTCCACCCCGACCGGATGGCCTCGCGCATCCTCGGCATGGGCGACGTGCTCAGCCTGATCGAGAAAGCCGAGCAGCAGGTCGACGAGCAGCAGGCCCTCGACCTCCAGGAGAAGCTGAAGCGCGACCAGTTCACGCTCGAGGACTTCCTCCAGCAGATGCGCCAGGTGCGCAAGATGGGCCCGCTCAGCGGCCTGATCGGGATGCTGCCGGGGATGGGGGCGATGAAACAGCTGAAGAACGCCGACGTCGACGAGGGCGAGCTGGACCGGGTCGAGGCGATCATCCTCTCGATGACCCCGGGCGAGCGGGCCAACCCCGGCGACTGATCAACGGCTCGCGGCGCAAGCGGATCGCCACCGGCTCCGGGACCAAGGTCCAGCACGTCAACCAGCTGGTCAAGCAGTTCGACCAGATGCGCATGATGATGAAGCAGATGGCGTCCGGGAAGATGCCCGATCCCGCAGCAGCTGGCCCAGATGGCGGGCGGTGCGCCGCGCCCGAAGGTCCGTAGGCGCTAACCTGCCGCGTCCCAATGGCAGTCCGAATCAGACTTAGACGGGTGGGTTCGAAGAAGAACCCGATCTGGCGGATCGTCGTCGCCGACAAGCGCTCGCCGCGCGACGGGCGCACGATCGAGACGATCGGCCAGTACAACCCGCAGACCGAGCCCTCGGTCGATCGAGATCGACGAGGAGCGCGCCCGCCACTGGCTCGAGCACGGCGCCCAGCCGTCGGAGACGGTCGCGACCCTGCTGCGCACCAAGGGCATCGCCGCCTCCGGCAGCTAGACCGACGTGACCGAGCTGCTCGAGTTCCTCGTCCGGGCGCTGGTCGAGGACCCGGAGGCGGTCGTCGTCGAGGAGCTGGAGGAGGACGGCGACCTGGTCTACGAGATCACCGTCGCCGAGGGCGACCTCGGCCGGGTGATCGGCAAGGGCGGGCGGGTCGCCAACGCGATCCGGACGATCGCCAAGGCCGCCGCGGTGCGGCTCGATCGTCGTGTCATCGTCGACATCCTCGATTGAAGCTCGACATCTTCACGCCTGTTCCCGGAGGCGTTCGACTGGTTCCAGTCGCAGCGGTCGGTGCAGAACGCGCTCGGCCAGGGGAACGAGCTGCGGCTCTTCAACTACCGCGACACGACGCCGCTGAGCGCCGGGCAGGTCGACGACGCGCCGTACGGCGGCGGGGCCGGGATGGTGCTGCGGGTCGACGTGGTCGACGCGGCGCTGCAGGCCGCCTACGCGAACGGAGAGAAGCCGCGGATCGTCCTGCTCTCGCCGACCGGGCGGCTGCTCGACGACGAGCTCGCCGACGAGCTGACCGCCGAGCCGCACGTGGCGCTGCTCTGCGGGCGCTACGAGGGGTTCGACGAGCGGGTGCACGAGCACCTCGCCGACGACGAGGTCTCGATCGGGCGCTACGTCCTGGCCGGCGGCGAGCTGCCGGCGATGGTGGTCGCCGACGTGGTGATGCGCAAGCTGCCGGGGGCGCTCGGGCACGAGCGGAGCGCGGTCGAGGAGTCGTTCAGCCAGGTGCTCGAGGGGGCGCCCGAGTACCCGCACTACACGCGCCCGCCGTCTATCGGGGCTGGGAGGTGCCCGAGGTCCTGCTCTCCGGCGACCACGAGCGGGTGCGCGTTGGCGGGCGGAGCAGAGCCGCGCCCGGGCCGAGCAGTTCGACTCCGGCCCGAGTAGCTACCATTCCGCCACCGCGCGGCGTCCCACGTCTGGGCCCGGCGGTTTTTTCTCGCCAATGAGCAGTGTCATCGACAACATCGAGCGTCGCCAGCTGAGGCAGGGACTTCCGTCCTTCAGCCCCGGCGACCGTGTGCGCGTCCACTTCCAGGTCATCGAGGGCACCCGGCGCCGCACCCAGGTCTTCGAGGGGATCGTCCTGCGACGGCAGGGCTCCGGCGCGCGGGAGACCTTCACCGTCCGCAAGCAGTCCTTCGGGGTCGGCGTCGAGCGGACGTTCCCGCTGCACTCGCCGAAGATCGAGAAACTCGAGATCGCGGCGCGCGGCGACGTGCGGCGGGCGAAGCTCTACTACCTGCGGGGCCGGATCGGCAAGGCCGCACGCGTCGCCGAGCGGCGCTGGGGCATCGACGAGGAGCTGGTCTCGGCCGCCGACCGCCGCCGCCGAGCCCGAGGCGGTCGACGCCGAGGGCGTGACCCAGGAGGAGGCCGAGGTCGCCGAGGCGCCGGAGGCTCCCGTGGAAGCGTCGGAAGAAGCTGAAGGCGAGGCGTCCGAGGAAGCGGCAGAAGAGACTGGGGAGGCCGAAGCCGGGGAGACCGCGGCCGCCGAGGAGGCGGCCCCGGAGGCGTCCGAGGCCGAGGACGCCGAGGAACCGGCCTGAGACCCTCGATCCCGAAGCCGAAAACGCGCGGCGGCGGGCTGGTCGAGCTGGTCGTCATCGTCGCGCTGGCGCTCGGGCTCGCGCTCGCGATCCAGGCCTGGATCGTCAAGCCCTACCAGATCCCCTCGCAGTCGATGGAGCCGACGCTCGACGTCGGCCAGCGGGTCCTCGTCAACCGCTTCCTCTACCACTTCACCGATCCGTCGATCGGCGACATCGTCGTCTTCCACCCGCCGGCCGGGGCCGACAGCGGCACCAACTGCGGGGTCGCCGCACCCGCCGACGCCAGGCCTGCCCGCAGCCGACCGCAGGCCGAGTCGAGCCAGAACTTCATCAAGCGGATCGTCGCCGGGCCGGGCGACACGCTCAGCGTCCACGACGGCCACCCGGTCGTCAACGGGGTCGAGAAGACCGACGAGCCCTACATCAATCCCTGCGGCGGCGGCGGCGCCTGCAACCTGCCGAAGACGATCACGATTCCGCCCGGCCATTACTTCATGATGGGCGACAACCGTGGGGCAAGCGACGACAGCCGCTTCTGGGGACCCGTCCCCCGCAGCTGGATCATCGGCAAGGCCTTCGCCACCTACTGGCCGCCCGATCGCATCGGCATCCTCTAAGCGCTCGGAAGTCGCACGCGCGCCGGCTGGCGCGGACGCGTCGCCTCTTCGCCTTCGACCGCGGGCTCGGCAGCCGCCTCGTCGCCGGCGCCGACGAGGCGGGGCGGGGCTGCCTGGCCGGGCCGCTGGTCGCCGCCGCGGTGCTGATCGACTACGAGGCGCTCTCCCACGCCGACCGCCGCGGCCTGGCCGGCCTGCACGACTCCAAGCAGATGAGCGCCGAGCGGCGCGAGGAGCTGTACCCGTGCGTGCTGCGGGCCGCGGCGCGGGTCAGCGTCGTGGTCCGCTGCGCGCGCGGGATCGACGACCGCGGCCTGCACGTGACGAACATCGAGGCGCTGTCGAGCGCGCTGGAGCGGCTGGAGCCGGGCGAGAGGCGACCTGCCTGGTCGACGGCTTCTCGCTGCGCGGGTGCGCGGTGCCCCACCGCGCCGTGGTCGGAGGGCGACGGGACCAGCGCCGCGATCGCCGCCGCCTCGGTGGTCGCCAAGGTGACCCGCGACCGCTACATGCACGGCGCCGCTCGCGACTACCCGGGCTGGGGCTTCGAGGAGCACGTCGGCTACTCGACCCCCGAGCACCGCGAGGCGATCGAGCGATCGGCATCTCGCCGCTGCACCGCCGCTCCTTCCAGTCGGTCGCCTACTCGCCAGCTCGGAGCCTCGGCCGTGCTAGAACGCGCGCCGCGGATGTGCTCGATGGTCGACGCGCGCGGCCCTGCGCGGTCGAAGGTGACGCCGACGGCGTCGAAGCGGATCTCGCCGTAGTAGGGGGCGTCGCGGCGCTCGCCATCCAGGCGGTGGCGAGGCGGCGGATGCGCTGCTGCTTGCGTCGGCCGACCGCGAGGACGGGGCGCTCCGGCCCGAAGACCGAGCCCTCGCGCCCGGCCTTGACCTCGACGAAGACGAGCGCCCGCCCGTCGCAGGGCGACGATGTCGAGCTCGCCGAAGCGGGTGCGGGCGTTGCGCTCGACGAGCTCCCAGCCCGTCGCGGCGAGCCGCTCGGCGACGAGGTCCTCGGCCGCCCGGCCGATCCTCTGGCGCGTCTCCGTCATCGGAAGCAGGCTAGGAGCGCCGGCGCGCGCCAATCGCGCGCAAGAAGTAACGATTTTCTGACATCCAGCGCGCAACGGGGCAAATTCGGCTCCGTAGCTTGCCCACCGTGCTCGCCACCGCCAGGACATTCACGCTTCGACGGCATCTCCGCCCGCCCGGTCCGGGTCGAGGTCGACGTCCACCGCGGCCTTCCCGACTTCTCGATCGTCGGCCTCCCCGACGCCGCGGTCCGGGAGGCGCGCGAGCGGGTGCGCGCGGCGCTGGTCAACTGCGGCTTCGAGTTCCCGCTGCGGCGGATCGTCGCCAACCTGGCGCCGGCCAGCCTGCGCAAGGCCGGCCCCGGCATGGACCTGGCGATCGCCGCCGCGCTGCTGACCGCCTCGGGCCAGCTGAGCTGGGAGGCGCTGCCGCGGCTGGCGATGGTCGGGGAGCTGGCTCTGGACGGCTCGGTCCGCCCCGTCTCCGGGGCGCTGGCGATCGCCGAGGCGGCCCGCGAGCGCGGCGCCGAGGCGGTCGTCGTCCCGGCCGAGAACGGCCCGGAGGCGGCGCTGGTCGAGGGGATCGAGGTGATCGGGCTGGAGAGCCTCGGGCAGCTGCCGCCGCTGGCCGCCGGGGAGTGGGCGCCGGAGCGCCCCGAGCCGTTGCCGCTGCTGCTCGGCACCGATGGCGACGGCCCCGACCTCGCCGACCTGCGCGGCCAGCGCCACCTGCGCTACGCGCTCGAGGTCGCCGCGGCGGGCGGGCACAGCCTCCTGATGATCGGGCCGCCCGGCGCCGGCAAGTCGCTGGCGGCGCGTCGGCTGCCCTCGATCCTGCCGCCGCTGGCGCCGCAGGAGGCGCTGGAGGTGGCGCGGATCGCCAGCGCCTGCGGACGGCTCGAAGGGGTCGCCGGTCGGCGGCCGCCCCTTCCGGGCGCCCCACCACACGATCAGCCCGGCCGGGCTGGTCGGCGGCGGCAACCCGCCCAGCCCCGGCGAGGCGACCCTGGCCCATCGCGGCGTCCTCTTCCTCGACGAGCTCTGCGAGTTCCGCCGCGACGCGCTGGAGGCGCTGCGGGCGCCGCTGGAGACCGGCGCGGTCTCGATCGCCCGCGCCGGCGCCTGGCGGCAGCTGCCCTGCCGCTTCATGCTGGTCGCGGCGGCCAACCCGTGCCCCTGCGGGCGCGGCGAAGCCGACGCCGAGTGCAGCTGCGCGCCGCTGGCGGTGCAGCGCTACCAGGGCGCGCCTGAGCGGGGCGCTCGCCGACCGGATCGACATCCTCGCGGCGATCCGCCAGCCGAGCGCGCGCGGAGATCGGCGGCGCGCCGGGGGAGCCCTCGGCCGACGTGCGCGAGCGGGTGACGGCGGCGCGGCAGCGGCAGGAGCGCCGGCTCGGGCCGGGGCGCTGCAACGCGGAGATGACCCCGGGCGAGGCGCGCGAGTGCGTGCTCGAGCGACGAGGCCGCGGCGCTGCTCGCCGAGGCCTACTCGCGCCGGCGGCTCAGCGGGCGCGCCCACGACCGGGTGCTGCGGCTGGCGCAGACGATCGCCGACCTCGCCGGCGCCGAGACGATCGAGCGCGAGCAGATGGCGCAGGCTCTGCAGCTGCGCAGGAGGGACCACGAATGAGCGCGAGCCGCGCGCCTGCCCGGACTGCCTGCGCCGCTCCTGGCTGCTCGCCCACCTCGCCCCCTACATCGAGAAGATCGCCACCGGCGCGCCCGGCTCGCGCTCGCCGGAACTGCTGCGCCTCTCCAACGAGGACCTGGCCGCGGTCGCGGCGCCGAAGGTCGCCGCCCAGGTCCTGGCACGGGTCGCGGCGCATCCCCGAGCGCCGCCTCGAGGCCGACCTGGCCGCGGCGCAGTGCTGGGCCTGCTGCCGCCACGACCCGCTCTACCCGGTCGGGCTGCGCGACGCGGCCGACGCGCCCTGGGCGCTGATCGGCCGCGGCGACCCGGCGCTGCTCGAGGGGCTGGAGCCCGACGGGGCGGTGACGGTCGTCGGCGCCCGGCGGGCCAGCTCCTACGGCCGCGAGATCGCCCGCGAGCTGGGCCGGGAGCTGGCGGCGGCCGGCATCGTCGTCGTCAGCGGGCTCGCCTTCGGCATCGACGCCTGCGCCCACCGCGGCGCGCTCGACGCCCGGCCTCACGGTCGCCGTGCTCGGCTGCGGCGCCGACATCGCCTATCCCGCGGCGCACCGCTCGCTCTGGCGGCGGATCTGCGAGCAGGGCCTGGTCGTCTCCGAGCTGCCGCCCGGAGCCGGCGCCTGGCGCTGGACCTTCCCCGCCCGCAACCGGATCATGGCGGCGCTGGCCGGGATGACCGTCGTGGTCGAGGCGGCGGAGCGCTCGGGCTCGCTGATCACCGCCGACCTCGCCGCCGACCTCGGCCGGGACCTCGGCGCCGTGCCCGGGCCCGGTCAGCTCGCGCGCCTCGGCCGGGCCCAACAACCTGCTCGCCGGCGGCGCCTGCCTGGTCCGCGACGCCCAGGACGTCCTCGACGCGATGCTCGGCCCCGGCGTCGCGCCGGGTCGAGCGCGCCGGGCCGTCCCTCGACCCGGAGCTGCTCGGTGTCCTCGCGGCGGTCGAACGCGGGGGAGGACACCTGCGACGCGGTCGCCGACCGACCTCGACCTCTCCGGCGCCGAGGCCGCCGCGGCCCTCGCCCGCCTGGAGCTGCTCGGCTACGTCTCCTGCTCGCTGGTGGGCGTGTACTCGCGCACCCTGCTCGCCGACGCCTGCTGAGCCGCTGTCCGCGCATCTAGGCTGCGCACTAGGCTGCCGAGCGTGACCGAGCCGCGTATCCCAGCCGTGCTCTCGATCGCCGGCTCGGACTCCGGCGGCGGCGCCGGCATCCAGGCCGACCTGAAGGCGTTCGCCCGCTGCGGCGTGCACGGGATGACCGCGATCACCGCGATCACGGCGCAGAACACGGTCGGGGTCGAGGCGGTCGAGGCGGTCTCGCCGGCGATGATCGTCGCCCAGGTGCGGGCGGTCGCCGAGGACATCGGCGTCGACGCGGTCAAGATCGGGATGCTCGGCACGGCGGAGACGGTCGACGCGGTGGTCGAGGCGCTGGCGCTTCGTCGGCGACGCCCCGGTCGTGGTCGACCCGGTGATGGTCGCCGAGAGCGGCGCGGTCCTGCTCGACGAGGAGGCGCGGCGGCGCTGGTCGAGCGGCTGCTGCCGCTGGCCACGGTCGTCACGCCGAACATCCCCGAGGCGCGGGCGCTGACCGGGGCGGGGGAGCGGGACTCCCAGGAGGACCTGGCGCGCGAGGTGCTGGCGCTCGGACCGCGCGCGGTCGTCGTCACCGGCGGCCACAGCGAGCGGGCTGGTCGACCTCTTCTTCGACGGCCGCGACTCGGTCGAGATCCCCGGCGAGCGCCACCCCGACGGCGCCGCGCACGGCTCCGGCTGCACCCACTCCTCGGCGCTGGCCGCCTTTCTGGCCCTCGGCGAGACGCCGCTGGAGGCGGCCCGCAGGGCGCGCGCGAGGTCGCCTCGGCGGCGGTCGCCGCCGGCCTGCGCGAGCATCGGCGCAGGGCCCGGCCCGGTCGACGTCTTCGACCTCGCAGCCGAGCGCGCGCCGACGCCGACGCGTCGCGCTGAGTAGATTCACTCCATGAGCACAAACGGCAGCACGACGACCAGCCCTCCCGCGTCCCCGCTCCAGCGCCGTCTTCGACGGCCCCGACCGCGCCCACTCGCGCGCCTACATGAAGGGCATCGGCTTCGACGACGACGCGCTCAGCCGGCCGACGATCGGGATCGCCAACACCTGGACCGAGGCGATGCCCTGCAACTTCCACCTGCGCGGCCTCGCCGAGCACGTCAAGGAGGGCGTGCGCGCCGCCGGCGGCACGCCGATGGAGTTCAACACCGTCGCCGATCTCCGACGGGGTCACGATGGGGACGCAGGGGATGAAGGCCTCGCTGGTCAGCCGCGAGGTGATCGCCGACTCGATCGAGCTGATGGCGCGCGGCTACCAGTTCGACGCGATCGTCGCGCTCTGCGCCTGCGACAAGACGATCCCCGGCTGCGCGATGGCGCTGGCCCGGCTCGACGTCCCCTCGGTGGTGCTCTACGGCGGCTCGATCGCGCCGGGCCACTGGCACGGCCGCGACGTCACGATCCTCGACGTCTTCGAGGCGATCGGCGCCCACAACGCCGGCGAGATGAGCGACGAGGAACTGAACGAGCTCGAGGGCGTCGCCAGCCCCGGCGCCGGCGCCTGCGGCGGCCAGTTCACCGCCAACACGATGGCCTGCGCCTTCGAGGCGCTGGGGATCAGCCCCGGCGGCTCGGCGATGGTCCCGGCCGAAGACGACGAGAAGGGCACCGTCGCCGAGAAGATCGGCGAGCTGGTGATGCAGGTGCTGGTCGACGACCTCCGGCCGAGCCAGGTGATCACCCGCGACTCGCTGGAGAACGCGATCGCCTGCGTCTGCGCCTCCGGCGGCTCGACCAACGGCGTCCTGCACCTGATCGCGCTCGCCCACGAGCTCGGGATCGAGCTGACGATCGACGACTTCGAGCGGATCTCCCGCGAGACGCCGCTCTTCGCCGACCTCAAGCCCGGCGGGCGCTTCGTCGCCACCGACCTCTACGCGGCCGGCGGCGTGCCGCTGATCCTCAAGCGCCTCGCCGAGGCCGGCGATCCTGCACGGCGACGCGATCACCGTCACCGGCCGGACGATCGGCGAGGAGGCCGCGGCGGCGAGCGAGGCCGACGGGCCAGGAGGTCGTGCGCCCGCTCGACGATCCGCTCAAGCCCGAAGGCGGCCTGGCGATCCTGCGCGGCAACCTCGCCCCCGAAGGCGCCGTGGTCAAGCTCGCCGGCACCGAGCGCAGCCAGCAGACCGGCCCGGCCCGCGTCTTCGAGTCCGAGGAGGAGTGCTTCCGCGCGGTCAAGGACCAGCAGATCAACCCCGGCGACATCGTCGTGATCCGCAACGAGGGCCCGGTCGGCGGCCCCGGCATGCGCGAGATGCTCCAGGTGACCGCGGCGATCGTCGGCGAGGGCCTCGGCGAGAGCGTCGCGATGCTCACCGACGGCCGCTTCTCCGGCGCCACCCGCGGCCTGATGATCGGCCACGTCGCCCCCGAGGCGGTCAAGGGCGGCCCGATCGCCGCGATCCGCGAGGGCGACGAGATCACCGTCGACATCGACGCCCGCCGCCTCGACGTCGCCCTCTCCGACGAGGAGATCGCCAGCCGGGTCGCCGAGTACGAGCCGCCCGAGCCGCCCTTCGAGCCGCGGCGTGATGGCCAAGTACGCGGCGACGGTCTCGCTCCGCCGCCTCGGCGGGCGCGGTCACCGGTTAGTCCGCGAGGAACTCGTCGAGCAGCGCGTTGAACCGCGCCGGCCGCTCGAGCTGCGGCACGTGGCCGGTGCGCTCGAAGATCTCCAGGCGCGAGTCGGGGATGCGGCGGTGGTAGCTGAGCGCCGCCTGCGACCGGGATCACCCGGTCCGTCAGAGCCCCAGACGATCAGCGTCGGCGATCTCGATCTCGCCCAGGCGGTCGCGGATGTCGTAGCCGATCACCGCCCGCAGGGCGTCGGCGAAGCCGGCGCCCTGCAGCCCGCCGCCATCTGCTCCCAGAGCAGCTCGGGCCGCAGCCGGCTCGGGTAGCGGACGAAGCGGCGCCAGAGGCAACGCCGGGCGCGCGGGCGGGTGACGATCCAGCGTGCGCCGCGGTCGCGACCGCCGGCCCGAAGGTTCGCCAGGCGCCGGCGGTCGCCGTCGCCCGCTCCTCCGGGCTCCAGGTGTTGATGATCCCGGCGGCGGAGACGAGGACCAGCGCGCTCGAAGCGCGCTCGGGTCGCGTCGAGCACCGCCTCGGCGGCGACCAAGCCCGCCCATCGAGTTGCCGACCAGGGTCGCGCCGCTGCCGAGGTCGAGCTTCTCGCAGAAGTCGTGGAGCAGCCGCCCGTAGGCGGGCATGTCGATCGGCCAGGACGGCATCGGGCTGGCGCCGAAGCCGGGCAGGTCGAGCGCGATCGCGCGGTGGCCGTGCGCCGAAGTGGGGGAGGTTCTCGAGCCAGTTCTGCCAGCAGCCGGAGAGGCCGTGGACGAAGACGATCGGCTCGCCCTCGCCGATCTCGGCGTAGTTGACCGTGGCGCCGGGGAGCTCGACCCGGTGCAGATGCCGGCGCCAGTCGATCGACAGCCACTCGGGATCGGGAGTTGCCGTAGTCGATCAGGCATAGCCCATCCGTTCGAGGATCGGGATCTCGCGGATCTGCGGCGGCTGCAGGTGGTCCCAGAGGATCCCGCGCGGGCGCTCGTACTGGCGCTCGACCTCGATCACCGCGCGCGGCGTCGCGATCAGGTCGACCGGCAGGTCGTGCGCGGTCATCATCAGGTGGCGGCGCAGGATCTGGATCGGGTGCACGGTGGTGGCGACCGTGGTGTGGCCGTCGATCTTGCCGGCGTCGATCAGGATCCCGTACTCGAGGTCGGAGTAGCCGCCGCCCTTGCCGATCCGGGCGCCGCTGAGGTTGACCGCGACCGAGCCGCAGAGGACGAAGTCGATCTCCGGCAGGTCGTCGAGGGCGACGACGCGGCCGTGCTTGCAGCGCGCCCTTGATCGTCGCCGCCTCCTTCACCGCCTGCTTCGAGAGCTTCTTCGGGTCGAGGACGCGGAACGGGTGCGGGTCGCGCAGCCGCGGCACCGCCATGATCACCGTCTTGCCCTCCTCCAGCGCGATGCGGCGGGCGTGGGTCTGGGGCGAGTCGGGGTTGGCCTTGATCACCCGGGCCCGCTTCCAGAGCCGGTGGCCGGCGAGCTTCTCGGCCGCCAGCTTCGCCCCGGCGAAGTTCGGGATCCGCCCCTCGGCGCCCGGAAAGCGGGACACGCCCTCGCGGTCCATCGCCTTCCAGACCTCCTTGCGGACCTCGTCCTTGGAGCGCACGCGGCGAAACATATCCGCCCGGCGACGGCGACCCGGAAGCGGATTTGCAGGGAAGAGAGGCTCCGTGGCCGAAAGATCCCCCTGCCTACACTTTGCGCAAGCGCACTCGAGGCATTCGAAGTGTCGCCCACGGGAAGACGAATGGGACGCAAGACGCAAATCGCGATCGTCGTCGCCGTCCTCGTGCTCGTCCTCGGCGCGATCGGCGCCTACGCCTACGACAGCTCCCAGAAGGACAAGATCGCCGACGGGGTGACGATCGGCGGCGTCGACGTCGGCGGGCTCGACGCAAGCCGAGGCCGAAGCGGGCCGTCCGCCACCAGCTGCTCGCGCCGCTGCGCCACTCGCTCCGGGTCAGCTTCGACGGGCAGACGCTGGGAGCTGCCGGGGCAAGAGCCTCAAGGTGCAGCGCCGACCTCGACGCCGCGGTCGAAGACGCGGTGGCCGACGAGCCGCGACGGCGGCCTCCCGGGCCGCCTCGTCCGCTACGTCACCGGCGGCAGCGTCGACAAGCAGGTCTCCGCCGACGTCACCTACTCGCAGCCCGCCGTCAACCGCTTCGTCCGCCAGGTCGCCGCCGAGGTCGAACCGCGAGGCCGCAGGACGCCACGGTCAGCGCCGAGCGCCGACTCGCTCGACGTCGTCGCCGCGCACGAACGGGCGCAAGCTGCGCGACCAGCTGCTGACCCGGCAGCTCGACGCCGCGGTGCTCAACGCCGACGCCCCCCACACGATCGTCGCCCGCAGTCCACGCGACCAAGCCCGAGGTGACGACAGGGCGAGGTCGCCGCCGAGTACCCGTCCTACCTGACCCTCGACCGCTGCACCTTCACCCTGCGGCTCTGGAAGCACCTGAAGCTGGCCAAGACCTACACGGTCGCGGTCGGCCAGGAAGGCCTCGAAACCCCCGAAGGCCTCTACGCACATCCAGGAAAAGCAGGAAAACCCCTCCTGGCACGTGCCGGACTCGGCCTGGGCCGGCGATCCTCGCCGGCCAGACGATCCCGCCGGGCCCCTCGGACCCGATCAAGGCGCGCTGGATGGGGATCTTCGAAGGCGCCGGCATCCACGGCACCGAAGAGACCGAATCGCTCGGCCAGCGCCGCCTCCCACGGCTGCGTGCGGATGTCGATCCCCGACGTGAAGAACTGTACGACCCAGGTCGAAGTCGGAACCCCGATCTACATCGGCTGAGCAAGGCTCAGCCGTCGACCGCGGCGAACTCTCTGCCAGTGACCTGGGACGCGGCGCTGGCCGACTACGACCGCGACCTGCGGGCGCGGGGCACGGCCGAGCGGACGCGGCGGGCCTACGGCGGTCGATCTCGGGCAGTTCGTCGAGTGGGCCGGGGAGCGGGCGCCCGGCGATGATTCGCCACCGCGACGTGCGCCGCTACGCCGCCGGGCTCTCGTCCGGCCGGCGCCGCGCCGGCGACGGTCGCCCGCAAGCTGGCCGCGATCCGCGGCCTCTTCGACTTCCTCGTCCGCACCGAGCGGGTCGGGCAGAACCCGGCCGACCTCGTCTCCAGCCCGAAGCGGGAGCAGAAGCTGCCGCGGGTGCTCACCGCCGAGCAGGTGCGGTCGCTGCTGGAGCGGATCCCGGCCCGCACGCCGCTGGAGCTGCGCGACCGGGCGATGCTGGAGCTCGCCTACTCCTGCGGGCTGCGCTGCGAGGAGATCGTCAACCTCGACGTCGGCGCCTTCGACTTCGAGACCGAGCAGCTGCGGGTGCTCGGCAAGGGCTCCAAGGAGCGGCTCGCTGCCGGTCGGCGAGCCGGCCCAGCGGGCGCTGCGGCGCTACCTGGAGCGCGGCCGCCGCGCCGCTCGCCGCCGACCCGCGCGAGCCGGCCCTCGTTCCTCTCCAAGAGCGGTCGCCGCCTCTCCAACTCCGACGTCACCCGCCGGCTCGGCCTCTGGGTCCGCGAGGCGGCGCTTGCCGCCGGCGTCTCGCCGCATTCGCTGCGCCACAGCTTCGCCACCCACCTGCTCGAGGGCGGCGCCGACCTGCGCACGATCCAGGAGCTGCTCGGCCACGCCTCGATCTCGACCACCCAGGTCTACACCCGGGTCGACGCCGCCCGCCTGCGCGACACCTATGCGGCCACCCATCCCCGCGCGTGAAGCCGCAGAAACACCCTGCAACCGTAGAATCGAGCAAAGGCCATGGAGACCGGCGTAAAAGAGGTGGAGCTGCGCGATCTGTGGCGTCGCTACAAGGAGGAGGGCGACCGGCGCGCCCGCGAGCGGCTCGTGGTCGCCTACTCGCCGATGGTCAAGTTCGTCGCCGGCCGCCTCGGGGCGGGCCTGCCCTCCCACGTCGAGGACGCCGACCTGATCTCCTACGGCCTGATCGGCCTGATCGGGGCGATCGAGCGCTTCGAGCCCGAGCGCGGGATCAAGTTCGAGACCTTCGCGATGACCCGGATCCGCGGCTCGATCATCGACGAGCTGCGCTCGCTCGACTGGGTGCCGCGCTCGGTGCGCTCGCGCGCTCGCGAGATCGAGGCCGCGCAGGCCAAGCTCGAGCACGAGCTGCAGCGGGCGCCGACCGAGGCGGAGCTGGCGGCGAAACTGGAGATCACCGAGGAGGAACTGCAGACCTCGCTGCTGGAGATCGCCAACTCCTCGGTCTACGCGCTCGACGAGCTCTGGACGATCTCCGACTCCTCCGGCGACCAGGTCTCGCTGCTCGACACGATCTCCGACCCCGGCGCCGCCGACCCGCAGGAGGCGCTCGCCAGCAGCGAGGTCAAGGACCGCCTCACCGAGGCGATCGGCTCGCTGCCCGAGCGCGAGCAGCTGGTCGTCGCCCTCTACTACTACGAGAACCTCACCCTGCGTGAGATCGGCGAGGTGCTCGGCGTCACCGAGTCGCGCGTCTCCCAGCTGCACACCAAGGCGGTGATGCGGTTGAAGTCGCACTTGCAGGCGGTGTAGCTTTCCCCTCGTGCCGCACAAGGCCGCAGACCGGATTCGCAACGTCGCCCTGATCGGCCACCGGGGCAGCGGCAAGACGAGCCTGCACGAGGCGATGCTGTTCGAGGCGGGCGCGATCAACCGGCTCGGCACCGTGGCCGACGGCTCGACCGTCTCCGATCACGAGCCCGACGAGCAGGAGCGCGAGATGTCGATCGACGCCGCGGTCGCCTGCTTCGAGCACGGCGGGCGCGAGATCAACCTGATCGACACGCCCGGCGAGCCGAGCTTCGTCGCCGACGCGACCGCGGCGCTGCGGGTCGCCGACGCCGCGGTGGTCGTCGTCAACGGCGTGATGGGGGTCGAGGTCCACACCGAGCGGCTCTGGCGGCGGGCCGACGCCGAGGGGCTGGCTCGGCTCGTCTTCGTCAACATGCTCGACCGCGAGCGGGCCGACTTCTTCCGCGGCGCTCGACTCGCTGAAGGCCGCCTTCGGGCCGCACGTCGTCGCCACCGAGATCCCGATCGGCGCCGAGCACGAGGTGCGCGGCGTGATCGACCTGATCGACATGGAGGCCTTCGTCTACGAGGGCGCCGGGCGGGGCAACGCCCAGAAGGCGGAGATCCCCGACGAGCTGCGCGCCCGGGCCGAGGAGTACCGCGAGAAGCTGATGGACGAGGTGGCCGAGAACTCCGACGAGCTGATGGAGCGCTACCTCGAGGGCGAGGAGATCGACCACGACGGAGATCGTCACGGCGCTGAAGCAGGGGGTGACGGCGGGGCGGCTCTTCCCGGTCACCTGCGGGGTGGCGACCAGGAACCTCGGCACCAACCGGCTGCTCGACGCCCTGGTCGAGGACCTGCCCTCGCCGGCGATGCGCGGCGCGGTCACCGCGCTGGACGCCGAGGGCGAGGCGATCGAGATCGAGCCCGACGAGGACGGCCCGCTGGTCGCCTACGTCTTCAAGACCCTCGCCGACCCCTATACGGGTCGGATCAACCTCTTCCGCGTCTACCGCGGCACGCTGCGCTCCGACTCGCATGTCGTCAACGTCACCCAGCGCCACAAGGAGCGGATCGGCCAGCTCGGTCAGCCGCTCGGCAAGGACCTGAAGCCGGTGGCCGAGCTGGGAGCGGGCGACATCGGCGCGGTCGCGAAGCTGAAGGAGACCCGCGCCGGGGACGTGCTCTGCGACCGCCAGGAGGAGATCTCCTTCCGGCCGCTCGATCTGCCGGCCCCGGTGATGGCCTTCGCCTACGAGCCGAAGTCGAAGGGGGACGAGGAGAAGGCCGCCACGGCGGTGCGCCGGCTCACCGAGGAGGACCCGACCCTCGACGTCCACCGCGACCCGCAGACCGGCGAGCAGATCATCGCCGGCCTGACCCAGGTCCACGTCGAGGTGATCGTCGAGCGGATGCGGCGCCGCTTCGGGGCCGAGATCGAGCTGCACCCGCCGCGCGTCCCCTACCAGGAGTCGATCCGCGGGCCCGCCAAGGCCCACGCCCGCTACAAGAAGCAGACCGGCGGCCGCGGCCAGTTCGCCGACTGCCAGATCGAGATCGAGCCGGCCGAGGACGATGCCGGGCTCGAGTTCGTCAACGCGATCAAGGGCGGATCGATCCCCGGCGGCTTCATCCCGGCGGTGGAGAAGGGGGTGGTGGAGGCGATGGAGCACGGCACCGTCGCCGGCTACCCGGTCAAGGACGTGCGGGTGCGCCTCGTCGACGGCAAGCACCACGACGTCGACTCCTCGGAGATGGCCTTCAAGATCGCCGGCTCGATGGCCTTCAAGCAGGCGATGGAGGAGGCCGACCCGGTCCTGCTGGAGCCGATCGTGCGGCTCAGCGTCAGCTGCCCCGAGGACGTCGTCGGCGACGTGATCGGCGACCTCAACTCGCGCCGCGGCCATCCGCTGGGGATGGAGCCGAAGGGCTCGATGACCGAGGTGAAGGCCGAGGTGCCGATGGCCGAGGTGCTCGACTACGCCCCCGACCTGCGCTCGATCAGCGGCGGCCGCGCCGACTTCGCGATGGAGTTCGACCGCTACGAGGAGGTCCCCGCGCACCTCGCATCGAAGGTCGTGGCAGAGGCGCGGGCGGGCACCGAGGTCGGCGCCTAACTCGTTGCTAAGTTGGCGGGGTGAGCCTCGACGAGAGCTGCGCGGTGTGCGGCCGGTCGATTCTGGCCGGCGAGCGGGCCCGCACCTACATGAGCCCGAAGGGCGGGCCGGGTGCGGTCTGCGAGCTGTGCCGCGGCCGCGCCGAGCGCCTCGGCTGGGTCGATCCCGCCGCGCCAGGCGCGAACGTCGGTCGGCCCAAGCCCCCTGAGGAGTCGCCTCGCACCCGCCTCGAGGGGGCGGTCGCTCGCTTCAACGCCAGCGAGGCGGCCCACACGGTCGCCGGGCTGATGCGGACCCTGGGCGAGCCGTGGGTATCGGTCGGCGCCGCCGCGGGGTCGTCGAGCGAGGTGCGGATCACCGTCGCCTGGGAGCTGTCCTGGTACCAGTGGGGAGTCGACCTGAGCGACGGGCTTCGCCCCGTCCACCAGCTCGACAAGGGGCTCGAGGTCGACCAGCTCGACGGCTCCGCCCGCCAGTGGAACGCGACCGCGGCCGCCGGCGGCCAGCTCTTGCTCGGCGCTCCGGTGCGTCCCCCGCACAACGAGCCGGTGGGCGGCTGATCCGCTTGGACAAGCTCGTGGTCAACGTCGACGGCGGCGCCAGGGGCAACCCCGGCCCGGCGGCGATCGGCGCGGTGGTCCAGGACGCCGACGGGCGAGGTGCTCGAGGAGCGGGGCGAGCGGATCGGCCGGGCGACCAACAACGTCGCCGAGTACCGGGCGCTGCTGCTGGGGATCGAGCGGGCGGCGGCGCTGGGGGCGAGCGAGCTGGAGCTGGTCGGCGACTCGGAGCTGATCGTCCGCCAGGTGAAGGGCGAGTACAAGGTCAAGGACGCGGCCCTGCGCGAGCTGCACGCCGAGGTGAAGCGCGCCCTGGCGCCCTTCGACAGCTGGTCGATCCGCCACGTCCGCCGCGAGCACAACGCCGAAGCGGACCGCCTCGTCAACGAGGCTTTGGACGGCGGCTGAGTCAACGCCCGCGGCTATACTCGACCGCCGATGCGGCTGTAGCTCAGTTGGCTAGAGCGTCTGCTTGCCATGCAGAAGGTCGAGGGTTCGAGTCCCTTCAGCCGCTTCCCGCGAAAGCCCCGCTACGGCGGGGTTTTCTGTGCCTAGGGGGCGGATGTGGAAATGGCCGGCAGACCCTCAGAATCGGCCTCGCTGCCCGTTGCTGCCCAATCAGCGGCCCCTACGAGGCCATCCAGGGCGACCCCGTGGTCGGCTTTCGACGCGATCACCTGGGCGTAGACGCCGAGTGTCATCTTGGGGTCGGCGTGCCCGGCCTGGGCCATCACGTAGGGCACGTCGGCCCCTGCCGCGAGCAGGAGCGAGATAAACGTCCTGCGCAGCGAGTGAGGCGTAACGGCTCCTATCGGCTCTCGACCCGCCTCACGCAGCTCCTCATTCGCTTGCTCGACGGCAGCCGCCAGGAAGCGCCCTCGCACGTTTGACGGGTTGTCCTGCTTGCCTCCGGCGGTCGGAAAGACGAAATCGTCCCGGCTGTCGTGTCGTGTCCGGGTCCGGTACTCCGACAGCAGCTCTTGGAGCGTGGGGGTCAAATCGACCTCGCGGACCCCGGCGTCAGTCTTAGAGGCGGCAACGCGCAGCTTCCGCCCTGCGAGGTTCACGTCGCGCCAGCGCAGGCCCAGCGCCTCGCTGATTCGCAGCCCGGCGAGCGCCAGGACGGCGAGCAGCGGGCGGCGACGGCCGGTGTCTCCGCTTCGAGCACCGGCATCCAGCCTCCCGGCAGCGGCCAGCAGTGCGGCCACCTGCTCGGGTTGCAGGTAGCTGCGCGACGGCTTCGACTCCCGCAGTAGCCGCTTGCGACCCTTGGCGGGGTTGCGGTCCAGGTAGCCGTATTCGACGGCCTGCTCCAAGATCACGGCGAGCAGGCGGATCGTCTTGTTGATTGAGCCGTTCGAGAGCGGGCGGGTAGGCGCTTCCGCTCGGACGCCGGAAGCCCGAGCTGGTCGCACCGCGCTTTCTCCAGCGCCTTGCTCTCCCGGACCTTCGCCCGCCGGTATCGATCGACCTCCTCGACCGTGATTGCCGAGAGCCGATGCTTGGCGAAGTAGGGCAGCAGATGATCCGAAAGCCGCCAGCGGTAGTCCACCCGCGTGCGCTCCCGCCAGCCCGGCGACGCGCCGTCAAACCACTCCGACGCGAATTCGTGGAGTGTCGGCACTTCCGCCGGGGCCTCCACGGACTCCGGCTCGTGCGGTCGCCAGGTACCGCGCCGCACGTCGGCCTGCACGTTCGCCAGCTCGTCTTCTGCTTTCTGGCGGCTCCAGCCTTCCTCAGAGCTACCGAGAGCGACGTAGCGGCGCTCGCCGTAGGCACGGAAGCGGATTGCCCAGCCCCGACCATCCTTCGGCGGGATGATCTGTCCACTCGCCTTGCGTGCCATCAGCGCTCCACCCCCGGCGATGCGATCTGGATCAGCAAGCGCCAGAGCGCCCGATGCTCGAAGGTGTTCGGCGCTGGGTGCCGCTTTGCGCGAGAACGAGTAGTGCCAGGCCGCGCTGCTGCTCTCCATGCAAAGCGGGTGTTCGCCGGGACTTCGCCCCAACTTCACTTTCCCCGGACAAAGGCCCGGACCTGCGGTCCGGGCCCACGGCCGCTTATTTGTGCCTGAGAGACGCTCCTCCCGCAGCCGACCACCCGCCCCCAACGATGTTGTGTTCGGGTGGTCGGCTGCAGCGCATGGAGGCGACCGGGACCCCGCCCTGCGAGCATTGCGGCCAGCCCGTGTTCCCCGACGAACCCAAGGGGCCACAGCTCTTCACCCCCAGCGCCGAGGATGAAGACAAGACATAGGTGATGATCGTTCACGCCCGTTGCGTTGACGACTTCACGCAGCAGCGGCCGAACGTCAACCCCGCCTAGCCCCGGCGATCTCCGTTCATTCTCGGGAGCCGCCGGAGCCGTTGGGTCCTACGCCTACGCGGGCTGCAGGAGGGCCTTTGCTGCACGGCGCGGTGTACGCACGTCCTCGCTGCCGGTCAGTCGTTCGACCGACTCGCGGGTCGTGCGGTCTAGTTGGTCCTCGATGCCGTCGCCGTCGCTGGCGTGTCCAGTTCGAGACCACCGAGGCGGCCGGATCCTCGGACACCGACGTCAGAAGTGGTGTTCCGAGACCTGCAGAAAGCGACACACCAGAGCCAGGTCGCTTTAACCACAAAATCCGTTGATGCCGTCTCTCGCGCTACGGCTGCAGCTGGAAATTGACGCCGGAATCCGCAGTGCTCTGCTGGCTACCGCCTTGTGCCGTGTACGCGGTAAAGGCGAAGTTCGTCGTCTGAGTGGTGCTCATGGAGAGCCCGTGTGATGCGAGGCAGTCCGTGAAGTTCAGTGTGTAGCTGAAGGTGTTAGCGGGGTTCGATGGCTGATCGCCCTGGAGATCTTCGAGGTAACTCTCGGGGCTCCCAGGCAGCGGAGGTGAAGGTGCCTGTGGAGTCAGATTCGGGTCGATGTTCGAGTAGCTGCTGAGTGGGCAGTGAGCCGGATTGATGCCCCCCTGAGTATTGGCCGTTGCCGTGTAATCCAGATGGCCGATGTCCATCCACTCGCCTTCGCCCGGCTCATCGGCAATGCGCCGGCGTTGGGGTCTCCAGAAGGTCAGCCTGACGACGACGTCCCCGCTCGGACCGGCGCGGACCGGTACCAGCCTATTCGCGTGCGGGTAGCTGAACGTCCCGGAATCCCCCTGCCCGTCATCGTAGGCGGCGAGCACAGGCCAGGTGGAGAAGATGAATCCCATTGACGAGGCCAGCTCCACCGGCGTCCCGTCAACGGTGGCCCGCGCGATTGGGAGATCCCCGGCGTTCAGCTGGTCGGCGGGGGCACCGGCCCAGAGGCTCATGCCGTGATGGTCGAACGCAGCCCCCTGGCTTGGGTATCGGTCAGTGAGCCGAGGCCGTTTCCGTCGGGGTCGCAGCACGCGGGGAACGGCAGCGCGGCGGCGAGCGGAGTGAATTCAGTCGGCTGGTACCTGCCGGTGCCACCCCGGGTGCAGTAAACCAGCCCGCCGATCCAGCCGTTTGGATTGGCGGGGTCGGGACTGCCGCCGCAGTCGAGTTCAGCGGAGCCGGGGTCGACTCCTTTCCAGAGGACGCTGACCCTCGTGTGGTCCGGCTGAGCTTCGGCGATCTGCTGGTCGCTGGAGCCGGCATTGACATTCACGGCATCCGGGCCCGCATGCACCAGCTGCGTCGATCAGCGTAAAGATGGGGGAGGCGGGAGGCAAGGGGGAGGGGAGGCCGACGGACTCGCAAACCGAAGGGAGATCCGGGAGGCGGGCTTAGTCAGGAGGTCAGTGCGGTCGAGGATCAAGTCGCCGTCGTCGTCGACATCGATGGAGCTGGGGATTCCGTCGAGGTCAGGGTCAGAGCCGGGGCCCTTCCCGGGCCCTTCAGTTTCTTGACGCGCACCAACCCGAAGTTGCCGGCCCCGATCGGGACGCCCTTCTTGGCGGTGGCGGTGAGTTTCATGTCGAGCCACTCCTTCGCGAGCTTCTTCTTCGGCTTCGCGTAGCCCTTGCCGCCCTTGACCTTCACCTTGCCGAGCTTCGCCCCGGCCTTGACACCGAGGAGCGCCCGCTTTCCCTGCTTGTCTTGCCCGACCACGATCGGGCCGGCGTAGACGCCGTCGGGGGCCCGCAGCTGCAGGGTGACCGTCTTGGCCGGCGGGCGGAGCTTGAAGTTGCCATGCTTGGCCACCACCGAAGTGGCCCGGCCGTCGATCCCGAGCGCGATCACCGTGTAGCCGGGCTTGCTGAGCTTGCCGGTGATTGGCTTCGGCCTGGCCGTCGCGCTCGCCGGCACAGCAAGCACTAGGGCAAGGAAAGCCCCGACGGGCAACGCCCAGACACGGTTGCGGCTCATGGGCCACATTCTTCCGCCGACCCAGGGCTGCGGCATCAGTGATCCCCCGCACTTCCTTCCCGAGGACTACGCGGGCGAGCGGAGAGGCGGTCCTGTCAGTTGACCCTGACTGAGGAGACGGCGATCGCGCCGATTCGCTGTTTCGGTTCCGCATCGACAGAGTCGAAGGTAGAGGGCTTGTCCGGGTTCAGGCGTCCCCTATACCCCCCAGCAGTTCAGGACGTAGAGGCAAGGGGGATTCGGGGAGTCCGGTTTTGGAGGGGCTCTTCTCCTCTCCCCCTCCACTCCGGGGCATCGGTTACTGCCCCTGGGATCCCAACGACTTAGAGAAGCGGCACCCAAGAGAAATCCTAACGCGCGTTCGGACTTCCCTCCATCTTTCGGGTGTAGCGAGCGTGCGGGTCTGTTGTGGTGGTAGGGGGGCCATGGCGGCTCGACCCGAGAAGGGGGGAGGGGTCAATGGGCAGCGGAGCCCTCCCGCTGCCCAAACCCTTCCGTAGCCTGCCGATTCCCTCCTGATCGCAACGGGCTCGAAGTGCCGCAAGCCCAGTTCTAGAGCCAGATATCGGGTCGGGGACCGCGCTTGCCATGCAGAAGGTCGAGGGTTCGAGTCCCTTCAGCCGCTTCCCGCGAAAGCCCCGCTACGGCGGGGTTTTCTCTTTTGAGCGAGGGATCTGGAGGGTGACCCAGCGATCCACCTGCTCCCATTCCTGAAGGAGCCATCGCACCCGTTCGTCACGAGACGCAGGGATCTGCTCGCGAGGTCGACGCCAGAAGCGCACGGCGATGCGGCGTCCCACGAGATCTCCGTTCCAGATGTCCCTGACCCGCGCCAGGCCTTCGAGCCCATGATGCGCGCAGACGACGACGTCCGCCTCAGCGTTGCCCTCGAGCAATGCGAGCGACCCACCGAGGCGCGGCGGGAGCACGTTCGCCATCGCCTGCGCCCGACGGTACAGCTCGCCGCCGTCCCGGGCCAAGTGCTCGAGCGCGCGGCGGCGAGCCTCCGCGGTGAAGCGAGTCCCCTCGGGGTAGATCAGGACGCCTTCCTCCGGACCAAGTCCGCGCGCCAACGCCCGCACACGCGCGACTTCGCGCTCCGAGTCCCCCGACCCGCGCTGGACGAATGCATTCGGCAACCGCCCACCCGCGATATCGAGGCACGGGTCCGAGAGCAGCTCCCTTTTCAGCACGTAGCGCAGGCGGATGCGGTGCGGCCTGGTCACCAGCGCAGATGGAAGCAGGGTGTCGACGATGCTCACGTGGCGCATGAGCACGAGGATTGGCCCGGGTTTCACCACGTCGTCGCCCTCGACCTCGAAGCGCAGCGAGAACAGTCGCCGCAGCGCGCCGAACAGCGCCACCGCCCAAGCGCACTGGAGCGCGTACGTCCAGTCCACGATCCTCCGCCGCCGGGCTTCTCCCGGACGGCCGGCGAGGAGCCAGATGCCGAACAGCCCCAGGATGCCGGCGACCTCCGCCGCCAGATAGGCCCAGAGCATCGCGACGAGTCGCAGAACGACCGGCGGTCGCTTACCGGTCGCCCGGCGCAAGACGTCGACGAGCACACCTGCGACGACGAGGGCCGGCAGCATGACCGTCGTCAGCGAAAAGCCGATGAAGACCAGTGGCACCGTGCGCGCCCGGCGTGCCGCCTGCGATGAGCCCATCTGCGCCCCCTATTCTGATACCAGCCGTGTTCGGCTCGTTCCTCGACACGCTTCTCGACCGCACGATCGTCCCTGGCTACACCCGCCTCGGCTACGTGGTTCGGCGTCGCGGCTGGGACCGACGAGACCTCGACGTCTCGATGGCGGGCAAGACCGTGCTCGTCACGGGCGCCACCACGGGCCTGGGGCTTGCCGCCGCCGAGGGCTTCGCGCGGCTCGGCGCGGGCGTTCGCATGCTCGTGCGCAATGCCGAGCGAGGTGAGCGGGCGCGCGCCGAGGTCGCCCGGCGCACCGGCAACGATGCCGTCGAATTCAGCCTTTGCGATCTCAGCTCTCTGTCTTCCGTGCGGGCCTTCGCCGAGCGGTTTGCCTCGCGCGAGCCGCGTCTCGACGTGCTCGTGAACAACGCGGGTGTCCTGCTGAACGAGCGCAGGGAGTCGATCGACGGCTTCGAGATGACATTCGCCACGAACGTGCTGGGCCCGTTCCTTCTGACCAATCTCCTGATCCCGATGCTCGAGGCAAGCGCGCCCGCGCGGATCGTCAACGTCTCCTCCGGCGGCATGTACTCGCAGAAGATCGACGTCGAGGACCTGGGGTCCGAGCGGATCGACTACGACGGCTCGCGCGTGTACGCGCGCACGAAGCGAGCGCAGGTCATCCTCACCGAGCTCTGGGCCGAGCGGCTGCGCGGCACGGGGGTGGTCGTCCACTCGATGCATCCCGGCTGGGCCGACACGCCCGGCGTCGAGACCTCGCTGCCGCGCTTCTACCGAGTCACCAAGCCCTTCCTTCGCTCCCCGGCCGAAGGCGCCGACACGATCGTCTGGCTCGGAGCCGCTGCGGAGCCCGGCCGGTCAACCGGGGGCTTCTGGCACGATCGCCGTCGCAGGCCGACCCACCGCGTGCCCTGGACCCGAGAGAGCGGGCGTGAGCGCGAGCTGCTCTGGGAGCGGTGCGCGCGCCTGAGCGGTTGGGGGGATACTGGGCCCGGCAGGCCCGATCTGGTGCCGACAGAACATTGACTCAGTGCTCTGAAGATTCCCTTCAATCGGAGGAGAGGCGGCGCAGCGCTCCGGCCGTCGCGGTCGTCGGCGCCACCGGCTACATAGGGGGGCAACTGGCAACGCACCTGCGAGAGCGCGGCCTGTCCGTTAGGGCGCTGGCCCGTCGTCCCGAGCGGGCCCAGGATCTTGCGCGGGGCGGCTGCGACGTACGCCGGGCCGACGTGCTCGACCGACGGTCGCTGGATGCGGCCCTTGAGGGCGTCGATGTCGCCTATTACCTCGTCCACTCGATGGGGCGGGGCGCAGCCGAGGGATTCGCCGAGCGGGACAAGCTGGGCGCCGCAAACTTCGCCGGCGCGGCAGCCCACTCCGGCGTGCAGCGAGTCATATACCTGGGCGGTCTGGGAGAGGGTTCAGAGCACCTCGACAGCCGTCATCGGACCGCTCGCGTGTTGCAGGAAGGGGATGTGCCGGTCACCTACTTCCGTGCTGCGGCGGTGATCGGCGCCGGCAGCGAGTCCTTCCGGACGGTCCTCTACCTCGTTCGTCGGCTGCCGGTGATGGTGACTCCGAAGTGGGTGACCACCCGTACGCAGCCGATCGGGATCGCCGACGCCATCTCCTACCTCGCCGCCGCGGTCGATCTCGGTCGCCCCCTGGAGAGGGAGATCGAGGTCGGTGGCCCCGACGTAACCACCTACGGCGGGATGATCGACGAGCTGGCGCGGGCGATGGGTCGCCGGCCGCCGCTCCGCATCACCGTCCCTGTGCTCAGCCCGCGTCTCTCCTCGCTTTGGATCGGCCTCGTCACCCCTGTCGATGTCGGTGTCGCTCGGCCCTTGATCGAGGGGCTCGTGACCGAGACGATCGTGCGAGATCCCTCCGGTATGGCGCTCTTCGCGATCAGACCAATCCCGCTCAGGGATGCCCTTCGGCAGGCGCTTGGACAGGTTGGGGCAAGCTGAGCCGTGGCGAACCCGCGGAACCCCGTCACGTCGACCTTCCCTCGCTTTCTTCATGGGTTCGAATCCCATCAGCCGATCTCTTTGGCCGTCCCGCCCCGCTAGGCTTCGCCTCGTTCCCGGCGCCTTGGCGGAGTGGCTACGCAGCGGCCTGCAAAGCCGTTTACACCGGTTCGATTCCGGTAGGCGCCTTCGGCTCTGGCAAGCGATATGTGGCTTGCTAGAGCGGTTTGAGGAACCCTTCGGGAGGATTCTCAAATCCGGTTGATTCCGGTTCTAGCCGGTTATTCCGTGGCATGACTGGCCCATTTGTGGCCCATAGCAGAGGCGGTCCGGGTGGCTGTGAGGCTCGCCCGCCTTGAATCCCTTTCCCTCGATGAAGGCAAAGCGGTTATTGGCGATCCTCGAACGGAAGCCGCTGGGCTATCGAATCGCCCGCCAGTCCGGCTCGCATCGACGGATAGAGGCTCCGGGTCGTCCCCCGCTGACCTTTGCCTTTCACGGCAAGGCGACGATTCCGGCCGGTCTCGTCCGCAAGATCCTTGTCCGAGATGTTGGCCTTGCCGAGGACGAGGCGCGGAAGCTACTCTGACCCAGGAGGATCTAATGGAAACCGTCCGCGTCATCTACCACCACGAAAGCGACGGCTGGTGGGCCGAGTCGCCTGACGTTGACGGCTGGTCTGCCGCTGGCGATAGCTACGCAGAGGTCGTGAAGTTGGCCGAGGAGGGCATCCCGTTCGCCGTTGGTCACGACGCCAAGCTGGAGCACTACGTGCCGGCCGGCGAGTCAGTGCCGGCTTAGCTCTCTTCACAACCGGGATCTGCTCCCACTACGTTGAGACGCGGCGGTTGCCCAATGTCCGGCGCCCCATGCGCCATCGCCGGAACTCGTCGATCGCGGCCACCCTCGCCTCATCCATTATCGCTCGGCGGTCACCATTGCCGTGACGCAGCGCCTGCGCCATCGTGGCCAGGGCGAAGGCTGGTGTGAAGGCCTCCGAGGGGCGTATCTCGTGGTTGAGGACTCGCACCATCGCCGTGGCCAGTTCGGGGTCCGCGGCGATCCGCCGTTCGACCTCCTGGCGCAGTGGCGGGGTCGGCCCGGCCACCCCCATGTCGTGGGCGAACCAGTACATCTCCCACGCGTCCTCGTCGCGCCAGCGCCACCAGTCGCGCAGGGTCTCGTCTGCTTTGCCGGGGCTGCCACCGAGCGCGCGCTTGATTGCCGCGGCCAGCTTCTCGGACTGGCGAAGGGCGTCGGCGATTCCCTGGCCCGGCGTGGGGTCCTTGAAGTGGCCGGCGTCGCCGACGAGGGCCCAGCCGGGGCCGGCGGAGGAGCGGAAGAAGCCGCGCATGTTGGCCATCGTGCGCACGGGTCCGTTGCGCCGCGCACCGTCCACCCCGGCATGCAATTCCGGCCAGGCGCGCAGGCCAGCCTCGTAGACCGCCTCGCGATCGGCGCGAATCTCATTGCGGCGCTCGATCGAGGGGCAGACGCCGATCAGGGTTAGGCCGCCGTCGGTCGGCATGCCTAGGTAGGTGTGGTCGCCGACCTTGCCAATCCACATCTCGCCATCGGTCGGGTCGGCCTCGTAGTAGGCCCACATGAATACGCGGCCGTTCGGGGTGGGTGGTACTCGCGCGCCCCGACCATCCTGGCTACCGCGGAGCGCGTGCCGTCGGCTCCGACAACAAGCGGTGCCCGCAGCGCGCCCGAGGGGGTGGTGACGCCTGCGACGCGACCGTTGTCCGTCACCAGGCCGGTGACCGTCGTTTGGGTGCGGACCTCGGCGCCGGCGTCCGCGGCGGCATTGACGAGGATCTCGTCGAGCGCGATCCGGCGCACGCTGAGGCCCGGGGCGCCGGTTATGGCGACGACGTCGGCCGCGGGCACCGCGACGTCGTCGAACACCATCCGCAGGCGGAGGATCGGTGGCGCCAGCTTCAGGAGCGAGTCGAGGACTCCGAGGCGCTCCAGAACCTGGACGCCGGTGGGTTGGATTCCGTGCGTCGAAGGCGTGTCGCTCGGAAAGCGGTCCTTGTCGACCAAGCAGACGCGAAGACCGTCGTGCGCGAGCATGGTCGCGAGCGGCGCACCTGCACAGCGAGCGCCGACGACGATCACGTCGAAGGACTCGTTCACGGGCCGATGCGGGGAAACACGGAGGCGCCGCGCAGCACTCGGTAGTCGCCCGTCCCGGCGGCGATCGCGGTCGTCGCGAGCAGGGCCAGGAAAGCGCCGATCTCTCGACCTTCCCCGTGTGGGAAGTCGAAGAAGATCAGCCAGACGAGCAGGATCGTCGAGATAACGCCGAGCAGGTCCGCCGCCCCGTTCAGGGAGAGGTCTGGGCGAAAGAGCCCGAAGCGTCCCCAGGTGAGGGCGGCTGCGATCGCGACCAACCCGACGATCAGCAGCAGGACGTCGCCGACCATGAACAGCTCGAACCCGGTTCGGTCGACGCCCTCGGCGTTCGCCCAGGGCAGGAACAGGGAGACGATCAGCAGCACGCCGCCCACGCCGGCGATCCACCGCCCGCCCCTCGGTGTCCCCTCGGTCATTCCTTTCCGCCCCTTCGCAACGCCTCGGCGGTGGTTCGATCGGCTGGGAAGAGCAGTTCGATCGCCAGCTCCGAGCTGGTGACCTCGAACGGGGTATCGAAGCTCGCGAACATCCCAAAGAAGGAGAGCTCGCCGCCGTCGGGGCTGTGTATCTTGACCGGCCCGAGCATCTCGCTGCCGGTGATCTCAGCTCCGGCTTCGTGCTCGGGCTGGGGCACCGGGTAGGCGGCGATTTCGTCGATCAGGGCGACAAGCTGCTCGTCGCCCGTAGCCGTCAGCTGGCGCTCGAGCCGCTTCAGCCAGTGGGCATGCCAGTCACCGAGGTTCACGAACAGCGGACCCAGGCCGCGGGGATGCAGACCGAGGCGGATGATGTTTACCGGAGGCTTGAGCAGCTCGGGATCGACCTCGAAGCCCCTTGCCATGGTCAGCATCGCGGAGTTGGCCGCGACCATGTTCCAGAGGCGATCGACCGCGACCGCCGGGTAGGGATCGTGTCCGGAGAGGATCACGTCCAGGGCGTCTCGGACCGGGCCCAGGTCCGGGTCGTCGAGAGAGCGTTCCGGATAGGCGGGGGCGTGCCCTGCCGCGAGCAGGATCCGGTTGCGTTCCCGAAATGGAACGTTGAGTTGCGCCAAGGCCCGCAGCAGCATCTCGCGGCCCGGCTTGGAGCGGCCTGTCTCTACGAAGCTCAAATGGCGGGCCGAGATACCTGCGTCGAGCGCGAGTTCGAGCTGAGTCACGCGCCGGCGCTCCCGCCACTGGCGCAGGAGGGGGCCGACTTCGGCCTTAGATTGAACCATCGCCATCGCGGGCGACTTTAGTGCGCGCATTGACACAGGGCGATTACCTTGAGGTAAAGCGACGACGGCCGTCCCAATCGCTCGTGGACTTCCAGCATTCCGCTCTGCGCGACAGGCCAGAGCGCCATCGCCCATTTGTGGCCCATTGGCGAGCACCGGGATGCGTCCCAATAGAGAAGTCGCGACGTGCGTTTAGACTTTCCCTATGGCGACCGCGGTGAAGAAGCTCGACCTGCAGATCGGCGAGTTGATCGAAGTTGCCGGGCGCCGCTACGAGGTCGTGCCGGATCGCGAGGGCAACCTGATCCTTGAGCCGGCGATCACGCCGATCGCAGAGCTATATGCGAAGCGCGGGATGAAACCCGCCTCGGCCGAGGACTTCGAGCGGATTGCTGGTGATCTCCCAACCGACGGCGAGGGCTAGCCTCGCCCGGTCGGCTCGGCGGTTTCGCTTTCCGCCAGCGCATATCGTCCGCGTGTGAGTTCGCCACGAGGCAATCTGCCGCCCGTTCCGGTCAGGTTCGACCGCGAGGAGTGGTTAGATGAGGTTGAGCGTCTAGACAGGCGCTCGCCGGCGCGCATCCAGGCAGAGCGTGCCCGCCGAGAAATCGAGGCCGGGGCGGCGACCCTCGATTGGCAGAAGTGCGAAGCCGAAGGCGACGACCGGACGCGACTTCTGGGTTGCGTCAAGTTGTACGTGCCGCTTTGGCGGCAGGGAGCCTCTGAGGCGCCCTTCGGCTTTGTGTTCCAGCTAGCGCAGAACCGCGACGGCAGCCTCGTCTGGAACTTCATCGCCTTCGGCGAGCGCCACCCCGGCAACCAGCAGACCCGCAGCGTCTACGAACGCGCCCACAAGCGACTTCACGGTCGCTACCCGTAGCCGACGCGAAGCGGATGACACGACTGACATTTCATTCGGAGAGGAAATAGGGTCGCCGGCGTGCGCGGCGCGGGGACCCTGACAATCACGGCGGCAATCGACGGCCGCAGCGTGTCACGCAGCGAAGTACTCGCATGGGAGGCGCGTCGGGCGAGCAAGGTCTGCAAGAAGCTCGGCGTCACGGTGCCGTCCGGTGACGTGGTTGCGCAACGACAGGCCTTGGTCGAAAGGAAGCTGGAACTCGGCCATGAGGCCCTTGAACGGCTGCTCGCCCGCCAGCTGCGCTGGTCTGAGCGAGGCGCCCGGCTCCTCGCCGGGCTCTCGGGCGGGCGACGCCGGCTCTGCACGGTTGAGTTGACGGGCACCGGTGGCTCGGCAGAGGTGATGCCGCGCTACTACCAGGACGCGATGGAGACCGGAGACGAGGCTGCCCTGCTCGCCGCCTGTCCAGACCACTACATCCTCTGTGCGAGCGGCGACGGCATGCAGAAGGTCGTCGAGACCACGGGTGGCTCACCGCTGGCGGCGCGGATATTCCTCGACGAGAGGGACCTCAGCGCGGCCACGACTGAGGCGGACCCGGCGTTCCCCGTTCAGTGGGTCGCCGTGGGTGGCACCAGCCCCAACGGTCCTTCCACCGGAGCCATCCGCCATCAGTTCCGAGACGAGCCAAACGGCTTCACGGTTCGCCTCACCGGCGAGTTCCCAGCCGCCACTCCGCCCACTTTGATCCGGGCGCATAAGTGGCACCTGGCCTGCGAGTTTTCCAACTGGATAGAGGCGGCAAACTCTTTCGCTGGCTGACTCCTCGCTCCGCGCGGGGAGAAGCGGCTTTGCATTCATCGCACGGTGGGTGAAGTCCGGTCCCACGGCCGACCTACCTGCATCGAAGCGCAGCGCTATTTCTCGGGGTAGGTCGGCGGGGCACAACGGCTGAGAGGGCTGGCGAGGGTGGACGGGACCGTAGACGGAACCGTAGATCAGCAATCCACCCCCGTGCCCCTTGCCAGAGCGGTTGGAAGCGCATCCCGGCAGCCGACCACGCCCACTCACCATGAGAGAAGAATCGGGTGGTGAGCAGTCGTGGTCGGCTGCCGGGATGCTGATAGAGCAGGGGCAAGGGGCACGGGGGCGGATTGCGGTGCAGAAGACCGGGACGGAGGACGGATAGAAAAGCAGTGACGACGAGATTGGATAGGGGGCGAAGAAGAAAGAAGAGAGAGGGGAGGGACGAAACAGGGAGAGGTCACGTCTTAAGGGTGCATGGAGACGTTGATCGAGAACAGGCTGGTGGAGTCGCAGAGCGTCGGAGTCGGGCGAAATCGCGACTGGGAGCTAGTGCGCTACGTCGGTCGGAACGGCGTAGTCGCGATGAGACACGTGATGACGGCGCTCGGAGTCGGTCGCACTGCCGCCTATCGACGCGTCGCGACCTGCGTCGAGGCGGGACTACTGGAGCGCCTCGACCTCGTGCGCTCCGAGCCGGGCCTGCTGCGCGCGACCCGCGATGGCCTGCGCTACGCCGGGCTCGGCCTCCCGATCGCGGTGGTCTCGCCGGGTGCGGTCGACCACTGGCTGCGCTGCGCGACCACCGCCCAGCTGATCGGCAACCACTACGGCCACGATCGCGTTCTCACCGAGCGCGAACTCGTCCTGGCCGAGAAGATCGAGGAGCGCCCGATCGCCAGCGCCGAAGTCGGAGAGAGCCACTACGGGGCGCCGCGCCTGCACCGGCCCGACATCGCAGTTCTTGCTGAGAGTGGAACGATCGCGATCGAGGTCGAGCTGACCCCAAAGTCACCGCGCCGCCTACAGGGCTTGATCCGCGCCTGGCGCTTCGCGATCGCTCGCCGCGTCGTCGCCGAGGTCCATTACCACTGCGCGCCGGGTCAGACCCGGCGCGCAGTGGAGCGCGCCGTCGCCAACGTCAAAGCCGAACCGTGCATCGCGATCAGCGAAGCGGTGGCGCAATGACGAGGCGGAGCAATGGCTAGGAAGCTCGCCACTTCGATCCCGCGCATCGCGCTGACTCCCGCCGAGGCAGCAGCCGCGATCGGCGTCGGCCCCGACTTCTTCGACTCCAACGTCGCACCGGAATTGAGCTTGATCCGCCGTGGCCGTAAGCGCCTGGTCCCCGTGAGTGAGCTCGAACGGTGGGTAGCCCAGACCGCTGCGACGCCGGCCGTCGACGCAGTTCGGGACGCGGCGCGAAGGCCGGTCGCCCTGTCCGTGGCAGGACTACCTTGAAGCGACGCTGACTTAAGGAGGGGCCATGGCCGAGGGAATCGAAAAGCGACACGCCAAGGACTGTGCAAGCAGGGCTGGCCGGAGATGTCGTTGCGATGCTGGCTACCGAGCGTCGGTGTATTCGCCGCGGGACGGCAAGAAGATCCGTAAGACCTTTGCGACCGAAGCGGAAGCTCGGTCTTGGCAGGCGGATGCGAAACGGGCGCTCGATCACGGGGTGTTACGAGCCCCAACTCGGAGGACCCTCGATGAGGCCGCGGCGAGCTGGCTGGCAGGGGCCGAGCGCGGAGACATTCGCAACCGCTCCGGTCAGGCTTACAAGCCGGCGACGTTGCGCGGTTACCGACAGGCGCTCTGCGACTACGTCCTCCCTGTCCTGGGCGCGCGCAAGCTGAACACGGTGACGACCTCCGACCTACAGGGTCTGGTCGACCGTTGGCAGGCTGAAGGTCAGGCGGCCTCGACGATCCGAAACTCGATCAAGCCACTCCAGGCGATCTATCGCCGGGCGCGTTCGCGGGATGGCCTCGCGATCAATCCGACCCATGACCTCGAACTGCCGGCTCCGCGACCGAAGGAGGTCGAGATTGTCGCCCCGGAGGTTGCCGCAAGGATGCTCGACGCACTCCCCGCCGAGGATCGAGCCATCTGGGCGATCGCCCTGTATGCAGGCCTTCGCTACGGCGAGCTGCGAGCGCTTCGATGGGGCGCAGTCGACCTTGCCGGCGGGACGATCCGGATCCGAGAGTCTTGGGACGCGAAGGAGGGCTCGATCGCGCCGAAGACGCGGACCTCGCTTCGCACAACGCCGATCCCTGGCGTGCTTCGCGATTGCCTGATGGATCACAAGCTCTCGTCGGTCGAGCCAGCTGCCGAGTCACTGGTCTTCGCAAACGCCACCGGCAAGCCGTTTCAGGCGACAGCGATCTATCGCCGTGCCGATCGAGCGTGGACGAAGGCGGGCCTCGGCCAGCTTCGCCTGCACCAAGCGCGCCACACTTACGCCTCTTTCATGATCGCCGCGGGAGTGAACGCAAAGGCGCTCTCGACGTTCATGGGGCACTCCTCAATCAAGGTGACTTTCGACCTCTATGGCCACCTAATGCCTGGTACAGAGGCGGAGGCAGCGGCGCTTTTAGACAACTACCTTGGAGCGGAAGTTTCATGGCAGAGCGTGCACCGGGCCGGTCGGATCCCTGGACGACGCCGTAAAGACACAGCCCAGGCAGCCCAACAGCCGACTAGGTAGGTCATCAAAAGAGACTCCGGTTCAAAGATCGTTCAGCGCTCCGCTTCTGAGACGAGCTCGTCGAAGCCGTAGGCCCGCAGCGCGAGGAGGTCGTCGATGAGGTCGAGGGTGCGGGCGCGGAGCGCGGGGTCGTGCGACTGGGTGTAGGTCCGGAGGAGGAGCTCGCCCACGTGGCGGGCATCGCCGGCGGCGCCGGTCGAGATGTCTGCGACCTCGTCTCGATGGACCGAGATGAAGCGCTCGGCGGCGGCAAGCGCCAGGTCCTCGATCGGGCCGGTGCTCTCCTCGAGAGTGAAGAAGAGCTGGGCGAGGGCGCTCGGAAAGGCCGGCGATGTGATCAGGGAGCGCAGGGTCTCGGTGTGGGGCTGGAGGTCGGCGCCGCGAAGCGCCATCGCGACCTCCCCCGCCGCCTCGCGGACACCCTCGTCGGGGTCCTCGAAGAGCGCGGTGAGTGTGCTTGCGACCCGGGCCTGATCGGAGGTGGCCGGGAGCACCGACGCGCAGATCCCCGCCGCGCCGCGGCGGGTGGTGGCGTCGGTGCTCTGCGCGGCGCGCTCAAGGAGGCCCTCGATACCTAGCTCGAGGTCGGCGTAGGCGGCGAGGCGGCCGCCCGCGGCGCGGACCGACTCGTGGCTGGAGTCGAGCATCCGCTCGATCGTCGCGGCGGCGGGGTCGGGATCGCCGCGGCCGACGTGGGCGATCAGTTCCTCGACTGGGCGGGCGGCGAGGAGGCGATCGTCGGCGTCGACGAGGATCTCGAAGGCGACGACGGCGGCCGGGCGCTCGAAACGCAGCGCCGCGGAGAGGAGGCGGGCGACGCTGGCGCGGACCGCGACCGAGCGGTCGCCGGCGAGCTCGGCCAGGTCGCCGGCGAGGAGGGCGCTGCGGTGCCCGTCGGCGTCGTGGATGAGGAGGTCGGCGAGGCTTTCGGCGGCGGCTCCGCGGGCGGAGTTCATCCCATTGGCCCAGGGGTCGCCGTCGTAGAAGGGCTTTCCGTTCCAGGCCTCGGTCAGCCAGGCCTCCTGCTCGGGGTCGGGCGAGCGGAGGGCGCGGCCGAGGATCAACTCGATAATCCGGTCGGGGACGTCGCGGTCGATGACGCCGCGAAGGGCCCAGCCGAGCCAGCGGTCGTTCTGGGGGTTCCCGAGGGCGGCGATCGTCTCGATCAGGGCGAAGATCGTCTCGGGAGCGGCACCCGCCTCGGGGTCGCCGACGCCGCGGAGCAGGGCTTCGCCGTAGGCGGGGTGGGTGTCGGCGTTGAAGCTCTCGGCGAGGGCGGCGAAGCGCTCGGGGTCTCTCTTGGCCTCCTCTTCGAGGACGTTGGCGAGCTCCTCGGCGTCGCCCCGCAAATCGGCGCCGAAGGTCCTTTCGCCAGTCGAGTAGCGGGCGATCGCCCGCCGCCACTGCTCGTCGCTCATGAGCCGCGCCGAAGCCTGCGGGATCGGGGAGACGACGGCGCCGACGCGGATCCCCATGGGCTCGGGCGGGGAGTCAGCGTCGAACTTGCGCTGGAGCTCACCGAGGCGGCGTCGGCCGGCCTCCGTGAGGCGGTCCTCGGGCAGGGCGGAGAGGAGGGTGAAGGAGGAGTGGCCGTGAGATGCCCGGTCCTCCCAGTCGGGGCGGTAGTCGATCAGGAGGCGCTCAAGGCAGGCCAGGGTCTCGTCCTTCAGGTGGGGGCCGATCGCCGTCAGGAGCTCGCGGGTCGTCCAGCGGGCGCTGTCGAGGTAGCCGGATCGCAGGCGGCTTTCGTCCTGGAGGAGGATCTCGGCAGCGCGCTCGGCGTAGGCGGTCCCGCGGCGCCAAGCGCTTCGTAGAGCAGATACTGGGCTCCGTCGTGGGGGTCGGCCTCGAGCGCGTCGATGAATGGCGCAAGCGCCTCGGGCTCGCTCTCGCCGAGGGCCCGGAGCGAAGCTCGCATCGCCTGCAGGAGGGCGTCGTCGACGGTGTGGATGTCGGCGCGCCAGGTGCGGTAGGTGAAGTGACGGTCGGCGAGCGGACGGTCGCCGCCCTCGGAGGTCGCCGCCATCGCATCGAGGAGGTAGGGCAGGAGCTCCTCGCAGAAGAGGAGCGGCCGGCTGGCCGCGGAGTCCGTGATCAGTTCGAGCTGGGTGTGATCGCGGCGCCCCAGATCGGTGACCTTGCCCTCGGAGTCGAGCTCGAGGTGGCCGGGGCGCTCGGCGAAATGGGCGCAGAGGAACTCGATCGCCCACTCGGGCTCCTCCTTCGCGAGGCCGTGGAGGTCGATCCAGACCTCGCCGGAGGAAGCGTCGATCTGTCCCTCGCGGACGGCCTGCAGCAGGAGGTCGAAGAGCTCGCGGCTTGCGTGAAGTTCGGCAAAGCGGGCGGCGGCGAGGAGCATCTGCGGGTACCCGGGCGCCGAGCTCTGAGCGGCGATCAGGTGTGCGACCTCATCGGGATGCTGGCGGACGGCGGAGATGAGGATGTCCAAAGCGCGGTTTCTGAGTCCCGAGTCCTCGCCGAGCCAGCGCTCGATCACTCCCTCGGAGGACAGGCGGTGAAACCAGCCGGGGCTACGGAGGGCGCCCCAGAGGCGGTCCTCGAAGGAGAGGCCTGCCGAAAGGAGCTCGGAGACGGCGAGCCAGTCCTCGTGGCTTGGGTCGGGGAGCGCTCCGAGGAGGCGGAGGACGACGTCCTTGACGTGGAAGCGCACGTCGTCGGAGCGCAGCAGCTCGACGAACTCGGCGGTAAAGCGCCCAGGATCCTCGTCGCGGAGGTGGTTGAGGACCTGGCGGACCTGGGAGCGGCGGAAGAGCTCCTGCTCGGAGGCGGCGAGGAACTGCACCAGACTCTCGCCGCGGCGGATCCAGCGGCGAGCGAAGGCGTAGTCGAAGAAGGCCTCATGAAAGAAGGCGATCCGGTTCGCGTCGCGGACGAGGACGTGCTCGGATGCGAGGACGTCGGCGTCGGCGAGGAGGTCGCCGGAGTCGAGCTCAGAGTCGGGGACGGCGAGACGCTGGGAGGCGCTCATCGCGTCGATCAGCACGTCGATCACCTCGGTGAAGCGAGGAGCCGGGTCGCGGTCATGGCGCACCGCTCGTGCCTTGCTGGCCCAGAAGAGGTCGAAGAGGTCCTTGGTGGAGGTGAAGGAGAGCGCGCCCTCCTCGGGCAGGGCGCCGGCGAGGAGGACGAGGTGAAGCGGGGAGCGCAGGAGGTCGAGCTGGGCGGCGTCGAGCCCGCCGGGGTCGAGCCCGAGCTCGACGAGAGCGGCGGCGACCTGCTCGACGGAGAGTGGCCCGATCGTGACCTTCTCGGCACCGTCATCACCCTCGGTTAGGCGGCGGAGGCGGTTGTCGTTTTGGATGTCGAACTCGCGGCAGGCGAGGAGGACCCTGATCTCGGGGAAGGCCGCAACCTCGCGCAGGAGCGCGGTGACACCGTCGAAGCTCGCGGGCATCCGGCCCGAGAGGAGGCTGACAGCATCGAGCTGGTCGATCACGAGCAGCGCCGGTCCGTCGCCGGCGAGGGCGGCCAGGACCGATGCGGGAGAGCTCGGCAGCTCGAGGCGCTCGCCGAGCTCGGAGGCGGTTCGGAACGGGTCGAGGCGGTCAAGGCGGAACGCGAGCAGAGGCCAGTCCTCGGCGCCCAGCCGCTCCACGACCTGATGCAGGACGGCGGACTTGCCGTCGCCGGCGTTGCCGGTGGCGATCACGAGGCGCATCTCCTCGGTGAGCCCGGCGAGGATGTCGTCGGCCTCGCCGCGGGCGATCCGGGGCTCGAGGAGCTCGGCGCCCACCCCCTCCAACCAGGCGGCGGTGAGGTCGCCGACTCGGCTCCTGAGGTCGGCGTGCTCGGCGAGCGGGTCGATCCGAAGGCCATAGGCCTCGAGGCGCTCGCTGAGCGCGTCGAGGCTTAGGCGGAGCCCGAGGTCGTTGAGGATGAGGTCGCCGAGGCCGAGCCAGGCGAGCGCAGGCTCGCCGCCGGCGAGGATCATGCCCGCGAGGGCGGAGTTCGTCGCCCGCAGCTCGCGCTCGTCGGGCCAGCGAACGCGGGTTCGCCTGAGGATTTCCCAGGCACGTTGCGGAGTGCTCCACACGGTCGAGGCGAGGTAGTTGAAGTCGTCGGTGATCTCGTTGCCGTCGAGGAAACCGTCGATGAAGTGCTCGAGGCTGTTCGAGCGGCGGGCTCGATCGGCGAGACGGTCGAGGCGCCGCGACGGGACCGTCGAGACGAAGTGAAACTCGCGGCCCGCCTCGCCGTGGCGGGCGGCGGCGACGAGGACGCCTTCGGTCTCGAGCGCGCGCAGCGTCCACGAGTTAGCGCTGCCTCGCTGCCGCTTGACCTGGTGGACCTGGTTGGGTGCGTCGGGGCACTCGAGGATGAACTCGACGCCGCTGCCGGTCTCGCCGGTAGCCTCGACGGTGATCGCGTCGGCGTTGCCGAGGAGGACCTCGAAGAGTTGGCGGACGGTCCAGGCCCCCTCATAGCGGTTGCCGAACTTGTCGGCCTCGCCTCCCGCTCGTGGTGTCACTCGCCTCTTTCCTCCTAGTCCTCTACTTTGTCCCGCTGCGCCGAGCCTTCATACTCCCAAGCGACCCCGCTTGTGCGTTTTCGGGTTCCATTTGCTGCCACTCGCAAGGCCACGCACTAATCCAGTTTGGAGATGGCGGGCTTGCGGCGTGGCTGGCCCATTAGCTGGCCCATTGGATCAGAATTTCGCTTGCTGGAGCCAATTCTGTCGACGCATTGGCGGCCTGCAAAGCCGTTTACACCGGTTCGATTCCGGTAGGCGCCTCTACTGGGTTTGCGAGGACGTTTTGGGTGGATAGGAACGCACGTTCGGCAATCCCGAAGGCGAACCCAGCCATGGAGGCGGCGAGTTCATCGAGAGTCGGGGCTGCTGCTTAAACACTCTCGTCATCACCGCTTGTGGGTGAAGGCAAGTGCGACCACGGCCGGCGGGCGCAGCGCACATCGTGAGGTCGTTCTGCGACTCCGGGGCGCATGACGGCGTAGGCTCAAGTCGTTCGCTGATGACCTGGACTCGTGCCCAGTCCCGACTCTCCGCCCCCGCCGACCTACCTGCAACCGAACCGCTGCGCCAGCGACAACAACCGTGAAGAAGACGAAGAACGACTTGAAGGAGGGAAAAGGAGGCGACTCTCCCTCCCGGCTGATCGACGCGAGGATCGAGGAGCTGGGTGATTGGCGGGGCGAGACGCTCGCTCGGATCCGAATTCTCATCAAGCAGGCCGACCCCGAGGTGGTCGAGGAGTGGAAATGGAGAGGGGTTCCGGTGTGGTACCACGCCGGGATGATCTGCACCGGTGAGACGTACAAGAACGTCGTGAAGATGACCTTCGCCAAGGGCGCCTCGTTGGAGGACCCTTCAGGCCTCTTCAACTCCAGCCTCGAAGGCAACACCAGGCGTGCCATCGATTTCCATGAGGGCGACAAGATTGATGAAAAGGCGTTGATGGCGCTCATTCGCGCCGCCGTGGAACTGAACACGTCCTCCGCCGGCCAGCGGCCGCTCTGATCGCCGAGGTCGACGGGGCGCCGGTCGGCTACGCGGTCTTCGTCACCACGTGCTCGACCTTCGAGTGCAAGCCCGGCATCTGGGTTGAGGACGAGCCGGCGCTGCGCTTCTACGAAGAACTCGGGCCCACACGGTTGGGCAGTGGCGGATGCTGCGACCGGAAGCAGGGAGGAAGTGCTGAAGCTAGGATGCGCGCGGTGCACGAGGACGCGATCCGCGAGGAGTTCACCTACCAGTCGGCGTCCTTCGGTCGATCGCCGGCGATGACCTCCGCCCAGACTCTCGGTGCGCTGGTCGACATGGTCCCGGCGGACCCGAATGCGACCTGGTTGGAGACAGCCTGCGGGCCCGGACTCGTCTCGCGTGCGATAGCTGGGAAGGTCGGCTCGGTCGTAGGGGTCGACCTCACCCCGGCGATGATCGAAGAGGCCGAGCGGGCGGCGCGCGCGGAAGGAATCGGCAATGTCAGCTTCTCGGTTGGCGACGCCACCGGTGTCGAGTTCGCCGACGCTTCGTTTGACGGGGCCGTCACCCGCTTCAGCTTCCATCACATCCCCGTGCCAAATCGGGTGCTGGGAGAGATGGCGCGTGTGGTTAGGCCCGGTGGCTGGTTGGTCGTCGGCGACCAGGTCACGGATGAGGCCGGTGACGGCGCCGCCTGGCACCAGGAGATCGAGCGGCTGCGCGATCCCACCCATTGGGCGTCCCAGAGGCAGTCGCGGTTGCGCGAGATGGGCACCGCGATTGGCCTGGAGCTGGAGGAGGAGCAGCTAATCCCGCTCAACATCGACTTCGACGAGTGGCTGGGTCGTGGCTCGGCCGGGCCGGGTGCCGCTTCGCTGATCGAGTACCTGCTGGCACAGCGGCCGGAGGGGGCCGAGAGCTTCCGGGTCGTCAGTGGCGACGAGGGCCGGCGACTTCTACAGCGTTACTGGCTCGGGCGTTGGCGTTGCCCCGCGTGAAGAGGCGCGACTGTCGAGAGCCTGGAAGGATCGCGTCATGCACCCGATGGAGCCGGTTGAGCTTGGCGGCGATTTGGTCACGGTCGAGCCGTTGTGCGCCGATCATGCCGCCGGTCTGCTGGACGCTGCCGACTCCGACGAGGTCTTTGCCTGGCTTCCGTATCCGCGACCGGCGGATCTCGGTCAGGCGCGAGCCTGGATCGAAGACGCCCTGGCCGATCGAGATGCCGATCGCCGCTTTCCCTTCGCGGTTCTCAGCGCCGACGACGAGTCCGTGATCGGCTCCACCTCCTTCTGGCACTTTGACGCCCGCAACGCCCACGTGGAGATCGGTTCGACGTGGCTCAGTCACGTCTCGTGGCGAACCGGGCGCAACGCCGAGGCGAAGCTGCTGCTGATGACGCACGCGTTCGAGACTCTGGGTCTCGAGCGTGTCTCCTTCCGCACCGACATCCACAACGAGCGCTCACAGCGAGCGATAGAGCGGCTCGGCGCAACCAAGGAAGGCGTGCATCGTCACGAGATGCGGCGGCGGGACGGCAGCTGGCGAGACAGCGTCCACTACTCGATCCTCCACTCCGAGTGGCCGAGCGCCAAGCAGCGCCTGATCGAACGGCTGCCGAACGACCTTCGCGCGCTACCGGCTGATTTGCCAATTCCCGAGGACGACGGCGCCGCCGACCACCTGCTGGATGCCGTCGTGCCCTCTGTCGTGTTGCCGGCGACGGTCGGGGAATCCGTCGATCTGGCCGAGGTCGCTCGCGGAACGCTTGTCCTCTACGTCTACCCGAAGACCGGCGTGCCCGGCCAGCCGCTCCCAGCTGGCTGGGACCGCATACCTGGCGCGAGAGGGTGCACTCCCCAGAGCTGCGCGTTCCGCGACAGCGCTCAAGAGTTGGCCGATCTAGGCGCGGCCGTCTTCGGCCTCAGCGCTCAGAGCCTCGGCGAGCAGCGCGAGTTCGCCGAGCGGGAGCACATTCCGTACCCCCTCCTCAACGACAGCGAGTTTCGTCTGGCGACGGAGCTTGCCCTCCCGACGTTCGAGGTCGACGGAAACCGTTACTACCGCCGCCTCACCTTCATCGCCCGGCAAGGACGCGTGCCCAAGGTCTTCTATCCGGTATTCCCGCCGCAGGACAACGCATCCGACGTGATCGCCTGGCTTCGCGCTCACGTCTGAGAAATCGCCCACAGGAGCGATTGTGCGCTTGCCGATGCGGGGTCAGAGCCTGCCCACCGCAATCTCCCATCTCTGGGTGAAGCTCGCTTTGATCTCCGGTAGGCGCCTTCGGATGGCAGACCGAATTCGGCTTGGTGATGGGCGCGGGATCTACACCCGCAGCGCGACTGCGGCTATTGCCAGTAACGGCACTGCTACCGATAGGGCTCGCAGGGCGCCGTCGAGCGGGGCGGCTAGGCTCGCTCGGTCGAGTCGTCGGGTTGTTCCGTCGGCGAGCCGCTGCTCTCCGCTCACCTCCTCGGTCCGTCGTCGCAGCTCCCGGACCGGCGTCGAGAGCCGGCGCTGGGCCGCGCTGAGCCAGAAGCAGGCGAGCACCGCTGCGGCCGCGGCGATCGCCTCCCGCACCGAGTGCAGGCCGAGGGCGTTCGACCACCAGCCGGTCAGGGCCGGGAAGGCGCCCCAGGCGGCGGCGAACCAGAAGTCGGTGTGGAAGCGGCCGCCGAACAGCTCCAGGTTGTAGGCGAGGACCATGAAGCCGCCGGCGACCACCAGGGGCGCCAGCGTCGCCGAGACGACGAACGTCCCGGCGACGCCGATCGCCAGGGCGCCGCCCAGCCCGCACGGCGGCGAGGGCCAGCAGGGCCCGCCGCGAGAGGCGCGTGCCGAGCGGGCGCCCGTGCAGCTCGTCGAGGGAGTGGGCGCCGATCCCGACCGCCAGGAAGAAGGCCGCGAGCGCGGCGCCGAGGCGGCCGGCGTGGATCTGCGGCGCCGCCGCGGCGCCGATCGCCACGTAGCTGATGTGCCACAGGGTGTAGGGAGGGTGCAGGAGGGTGACGAGGTCGCGCCAGCCGCCCGGGCGCAGCGCGTAGAAGGCGGGGCGCTGCTCGGCCTCAGGCGCCAACCGTGCCCCAGATCACGACGCCGCCGCCGAGGCTCATGCGCCGCGCCGTGACGCCGCCGATCCCGGCCTCCTCCCACATCTCCAGCTGGCGCTCCAGCGGATAGCTCCGGTAGAAGCCCTCGATGCTGGGGCCCAGGAAGCGCCCGACCTCGAACCACTGCCGTGAGGCGAGCCGGCCGAGCGCCGGCAGGCCGACCCGGGTGTAGAGCCGCCACGGCCAGAACCAGATCGCCGCGTGGCACGCAGAACTCCAGGCAGGCGATCCGCCCGCCGGGCCGCACCACGCGGGCCAGCTCGCGCAGCGTCGCCGCGGGGTCGTCGACGTAGCGCAGCAGGTAGGTGAAGGTGAGATGGTCGAACTCGGCGTCGGCGAAGGGCAGCGCCTCGGCCTCCCCCTCGACCAGCTCGACCCGCTCGGCCAGGGCCGGGTCGGCCGCGAGCTTGGCGCGGGCCCGGGCCAGCATCGGGGCGCTCTGGTCCAGCCCGACCACCCGGCAGCCGTAGCGCTCGACCAGCGCCCGGGCGACGAGGCCGGTCCCGGTGGCGACGTCCAGCACCCGCTCGTCGGGCTTCGCCGCCACCGCTGCGACCATCGCGCGCCGCCAGCGCGGGTCCTGGAAGAAGCTCAGCGCCGCGCCCAGCTCGTCGTAGCGCGCCGGCAGCTCCTCGAACAGCCGGAGCGCGTGCTGCTTGCGCGGGGACGGGGCGCTCTCCACGGCTCACAGCGTCTCAGAACATGGCCCGGCCCGCCACATCTAGTCTCCGGCGGGTGAAACTGCTCTGGGCAGCCGGCCTCCTGGCGCTTGCCGTCCTCTGCCCCAGCCAGCGAGCGTCGGCGCGGGTGATCGCGGCAACGCCGGCCGGCGGGCTTGCCGGCGCCCTGGCGCAGGCTCACGCGGGCGACACGATCGAGTTGGCTCCCGGCACCTACCGCGAGCAAGATCTCGTGCTGAGGCAGTCGGGCGTGCGGATTCTCGGGGCCGGCGCCACTTTGGCCGGGCCGGGCGTGGGCGCCGGGGCCAACGGGCTCAGCGTCGAGGGCGCCGACAAGATCGCGATCAGCGGCCTCACGATCAGCGGCTTCGACTGGGGCCTGCTGCTGGACTCGGGCTCGCAGATCAGCTTGCGGCGACTCACGATCACCGGCAACGAGACCGGGCTTCGCGCGACCGGCGGATCCGACTCCGGAGCCGTCTCCGGGCTCCTCGTCTCGCATCTTCGCTCCGAGCACAACCGGCTGCTCGGCTTCGACTGCTCGCCCGGCCCCTGCAACGGCCTCAGGATCGACCACTCCTCGTTCTCCTACAACGGCGCCGACAACGACACGGCCGCCGACGGGGTCGGCTTCGAACCGGGCTCGGCCAACATCCGCGTCACAGCCTCACGGGCGATCGGCAACGCCGGCGACGGCTTCGACTTCAAGGCCCGCAACGTCGCCGTGATCGGCTCGCGGGCTCAGGACAACCGCCGCAACGGCATCAAGCTCTGGCAGGGCGGGAAGATCGTCAACTCGGTCTCAACCGGCAACGGCCTGGCCGGGCTGGTGCTCGAGCCCGATCCGAGCTTCGGCAGGGTGAGATTCCTGGTCGAGAACTCGCTCTTCTCCGGCAACGGCTTCGCCGGCGGCGGCGACTACGGCGAGTACGCCGGGCTCGATGGCGGTTCCGAGCGCCTCGTCCTGCGAAACGACGTCTTCGCCCTCAACTACTCGGCCTTCGCCTTCGGCGACGGCGTCGAGCTGGTCGAGGACCACAACCTCTTCTTCAACCCGAACCGCGACTACGAGCTCGATTGGCATGGCCGCACCTTCTCCGCCGACGAGATCCGCTCTGGGGCCTGGAGCCGGGCAACCGGGGGACAGGGCGGGGGAGACCTGCTGGCCGATCCGCAACTCGGCGAGAACCTCCAACCCGCTCCTTCGAGCCCGGCGATCGATGCGGGCAGCCGCCGAGGCGCGCCTCGGCGCGACATCGACGGGCGCCGGCGGCCACGCGGGCACGGCGTCGACCTGGGGCCCTTCGAGATTCGCTAGCGGCTTCGGCGCGAGGCATCCGCCATCGACATGCTGGGGAACGGAAAAGGGCCCCGGATGGGGCCCCTTGTTTCCGAAGGACGTACCGCCAGATAGATCAAGTCGCTGGCTCGTCGGTCCTCAAGCTTTTGAAGTCTTCTCTGCCGCCAGACGGCGACTGCTTATAGAAAAACACGCCGTGCGCTTGAAAGTTTCACTTGTTGCATCGGCAATTGCAGCCGGTCCTTTGAGCCGAATGCGGCGCCAGCCAGGGCCCGGCGCCCCGCTGCTAGATTCAAGCCTCCCGGGCGCATAGCTCAGTTGGGAGAGCGCCAGCTCGACAAGCTGGAGGTCACTGGTTCGAGCCCAGTTGCGCCCATTACGTGATCGGCACCTACGTAGCCGTGCTGGCGGTGTGCGGCGCCTCGCTGGCGATCGGTCAGGCGGCGATCGCGCTCTGCGGGCGGCGCCAGTGGTCGTGGCTGGCGCCGGCGGTCGGGCTGGCGCTGCTCTGCGCGGTCTGCTGGGCGACGGTGCGGATGCCTGGCGACGGGGTCGTCTCGGCGGTCGTCGTCCTCGTCCTCGTCGTTGCCTCGGCGGCCTTCCTGCGGGGGCGAGTCGAGGGGAGGGGGGAGGCGTTGCGCGCCGGCCTGCCGGTTGGCCTGATCGCCCTCGCCGCCGTCTCGCTGCCCTTCGCCGTCGAAGGCCACTTCGGGATCCTCGGCACCAGCTTCAACCCGGACATGTCCCAGCACCTGCTGGCGGCCGACCGGCTCGCCCACGGCGAGCGGCTCGCAACTGCTGCACCAGGGCTACCCGCTCGGCCCGCACGCGATCGTCGTCGCCCTGAACAAGGGCCTGGGGATCGGCCTCGTCCAGGGCTTCAGCGGCCTCACCGTCGCGGTCGCCGTCCTCGCCTCGCTGACCGCCCTCGCCGCCTTCTCGGACTTCCCACCGCTGCGCCGCACGGCCGGCGCCCTCGTCGTCGGCCTCCCGTACATGGTCGCCTCCTACTTCGCCCAGGGCGCCTTCAAGGAGACGATGCAGGCCCTCTTCGTCCTCGCCTTCGTCCTCGCCCTCCGCGAGATCTCCCAAGCCCAGAAAACACGGCTGGCGAGAGCTGCCGCTGCGCTTCGTCCCGGCAGCCCTAATCGCAGTCGGCAGCGTCTACACCTACAGCTTCCCGGGCCTGATCTGGCTGGCCGCGCATCTTGATCGTTCTGGCTTGCTCTGGAGCGGTCATTGCCGGTACGCCCGTGCTTCTCGCGCTGCTCGCATTCGCCGTCCTGGTAGCCCCGGAGATCGGCCGGATGATCGACTTCCACAGCTTCGAGACCTTCGACCCCAACGGCCCCGGCCTCGGCAACCTGTTCGGCCAGGTCTCGCCCTTCACGGCCCTCGGCATCTGGCCCTCGGGCGACTTCCGCCTCGCGCCGGGTGACGGGGCGGTGCCGGCGCTCGGCTACTACCTCGGCGCGGCCTTCGCCGCCGCATCTGCTCGTCTACGGCCTCGTCCGCTGCTGGCGTCGCCGCGAGACGGCGATCGTCGCGGCGCTGCTCGCCGCGGCCGGCGTCTACGCCGCGGCCCGAATCGGCGGCACCCCCTACACCGCCGCCAAGGCGATCGAGATCGCCGCGCCGCTGGCGACGCTGGTCATCCTGCTGCCGCTCCTCCAGGGCTCGGCTGCCGCGGGATCAAGGCGGTTCCGCGGAACCGCCTTGGCCGGCCTCGCCGCTGCCGTCTTCCTGCTCGCCGCCGCCGGCTGCTCGCTGCTCGCCCTCGCCAACGCCCCGGTCGGCCCGACCTCCTACTCGCCGGCTCTCACCGAGCTGCGCCCCCTGGTCGCCGCGGGCTCGACCGTCGTCCTCGCCTCGCGGGAGCTGCTCGACGACGAACACGGCACGCCCTACATCGCCTGGGAGCTGCGCGGCGGGCGGGTCTGCATCGAGCCCGACGCGGCGGCGGGCGGCTCCCCGCCTCCCGGCGTCCGTTTCGTCATCGCCGAGAGATCCGCCGCCCCGCCCTTCGCGAGCCTGCCGGGTGCGTCGCGTCGACGGCCCCTACGTGCTCTGGGAGCGAACCGGCCCGGTTCGCGGCCACAGCGCCTGCCCGCTGATCGCCGTCCGCCAGGCGCGCCAGGGCCATAAGTAGCATGGACCGCATCGAGGCCACGACCCGCAAGATCACCGTGACCCTGCCCGACGGCACGCCGCTGGAGCTGCCCGAGGGCGCCACCGGGGCCGACGCCGCCGCGGCGATCGGGCCCGGGCCTGGCCAAGGCGGCGCTGGCGATCCGCGTCGACGGCGAGCTGCGCGACCTCTCGGCGCCGCTCGGCGAGGGCGCGAGATCGCGATCGTCACCGACCGCGATCCCGAGGCGCTGGAGCTGATCCGCCACGACGCCGCCCACGTGATGGCCGAGGCGGTGCAGGAGCTCTACCCGGGGACGAAGGTGACGATCGGCCCGGCGATCGAGCAACGGCTTCTACTACGACTTCGACTTTCCCGACGAGGTCAAGGTCACCGACGCCGACCTGGAGCGGATCGAGGCGGCGATGCGCGCCCACATCGAGGCCGACGAGGAGTTCGCCCGCCGCGACGTCCCGGTCGCCGAGGCGATCGAGATCTTCAAGGAGCAGGGGGAGGACTACAAGGTCGAGCTGATCGAGGACCTGGTCCGCGACGAGGGCGTCGAGACCGTCTCGCTCTACCGCAACGGCCCCTTCGAGGACCTCTGCCGCGGCCCACACGGCCCCTCGACCGGCCGGATCAAGGCGATCAAGCTCAGCTCGCTCGCCGGCGCCTACTGGCGCGGCGACGAGAAGCCGCCAGATGCTGACCCGGATCTACGGCACCGCCTTCTTCTCGAAGAAGGACCTGGAGGCCCACCTGGAGCGGATCGAGCAGGCGAAGGCGCGCGACCACCGCCGCCTCGGCCCCCAGCTCGGCCTCTTCATGCTGCGCGAGGAGGCGCCGGGGATGCCCTTCTGGCTGCCCAACGGCACGACGCTGCTGCACCTGATCGAGGCCGAGGTCCAGGCCCAGCTGCGCAAGCGCGGCTACGAGGAGATCGCCACCCCGCAGGTGCTCGACGAGGAGCTCTGGCACCGCTCCGGCCACTGGGACAACTACCGGACGAACATGTACTTCACGCGAGGCCGACGAGCGCCGCTTCGCGCTGCGGCCGATGAACTGCCCCGGCGCCTGCCTCGTCTTCGGCTCCGAGCGCCACTCCTACCGCGAGCTGCCGCTGCGCCTCGCCGAGTTCGGCCGCGTCTCCCGCAACGAGCGCGAGGGCGTCCTGCACGGGCTGCTGCGGGTGCGCGCCTTCACCCAGGACGACGCCCACGTCTACTGCGCCGAGGAGCAGATCGCCGACGAGGTGGCGGACATCTGCGAGGCGATCGACGAGCTCTACGCGCGCTTCGGCTTCGAGGACGTGCGGGTCGAGCTCTCGACCCGGCCGGAGAAGTCGATCGGGACCGAGGAGCAGTGGGCGAAGGCCGAGGCGGCGCTGACCGAGGCGCTGGAGCGCCAGGGCCGCGAGTACCAGCTCAACCCCGGCGACGGCGCCTTCTACGGCCCGAAGATCGACTTCCACGTCACCGACGCGCTCGGCCGCTCCTGGCAGTGCGGCACCTGCCAGCTCGACTTCTTCATGCCGGAGCGCTTCGACCTCTCCTACACCGGCGCCGACGACGCCCCGCACCGCCCGGTGATGATCCACCGGGCGCTGCTCGGCTCGATGGAGCGCTTCGCCGGGATCCTGATCGAGCACTACGCGGGGCGCTTCCCGGTCTGGCTGGCGCCGGTGCAGGCGATCGTGCTGCCGGTCGCCGACCGCCACGACGAGTACGCGAAGCGGGTGGCGGCGGAGCTGCGCGACGCCGGCGTGCGGGTCGCCGTCGACGACGCGCTCGGAGTCGGTCGGCAAGAAGATCCGCGACGCCGAGCTGGGCCGCTATCCCTACATGCTGGTGGTCGGCGATCGCGAGGAGGCGGACGGCGCCGTCGCGCGCCCGCTCCCATGCCGATGGCGAGCTGGGGACGATGCCGATCGCCGACGTTCGCGGACCGCGTGCGGGCGGAGAGCGAGGGGCAGTGACGGCCCAGCCCTCTTGCCAACCGCCGCTGGGCCTCTATACTGCCGCCACTTGATCGCGGCACGCCAAACACCCTCGCGCCTTTGAGCGCCCCGTGCCAACGCGCCTACCTCTCGTCCGCTTGAAGCTCCACTCTCTCACTTCGATAGTGCCGGTCCCGCGTAGGTTCGATCGGCGCCCACCAGAGCGCGACACGACTCGGATCAACGAGCGGATCCGCGTCCCCAAGGTGCGCCTGATCGGCGCCGACGGGGAGCAGCTCGGAATCCTCGACACCGCCGAGGCGCTGAAACGCGCCCAGGACGCCGACCTCGATCTGGTCGAGGTCGCCCCCAACTCGAAGCCGCCGGTCACCCGCCTGCTCGACTACTCGAAGTACAAGTACGAGCAGGAGCAGAAGCAGAAGGCCGGCCCGCAAGCACCAGCAGCAGGTCAACATCCGCGAGATCAAGCTGCGCCCGAAGATCGCCTCTCACGACTACGAGACCAAGAAGGGCCACGTCGAGCGCTTCCTGCGCCAGCAGGACAAGGTGAAGGTGACGATCATGTTCCGCGGGCGCGAGCAGGCGCACCCGGAGCGGGGCAGGGCGCTGCTGCAGCGGCTCTTCGAGGATCTCGACGGCCTCGCCGTGATCGAGTCCGAGCCGCTGCAGGAGGGCCGCAACATGAGCATGCTGCTGGCCCCGGGCAAAGAGGCCATGAAGGCGGCTGCCGGCGCAGATCCTGCGGCGGAAGCGGCGCCTGTGGACGATGCCAAGCCGACTGAGGACGCACCCCCCGCGTCCGCAGACGCCGCCGACGCTCCGGCCGCGGACTAAACCGCGGCTACCACGTCGGCGATCCGCTCGGCGGCGTGGCCGTCCCAGAGCGGGGGAGGCTCGGGCCGCTCGGCGGGCCGCTCGGCCAGCGCCGCCGGGATGCCCGAGATCGCGGCCGGATCGAGGCCGAGCAGCGTGTTGGTGCCGGCCCGGATCGTCACCGGCCGCTCGGTGTTGTCGCGCAGCGTGAAGCAGGGGACGCCGAGGTAGGTCGTCTCCTCCTGGATCCCGCCGGAGTCGGTGAGCACCGCGCCCGCGTCGGCCAGCAAGGAGAGGAAGTCCAGGTAGCCGAGCGGCTCGGAGAGCAGCAGGCCCGGGTGGTCGGACTCGACCTCCTCCATCATCTTGCGGGTGCGCGGGTGCACCGGGAAGACGACCGGCATCTCCCGCGCCAGGCCGGCGAGCCGGTGGACCGTCTCCGCCAGCAGCGGCCCGTCGACCAGGGCGGGCCGGTGCAGGGTGACGAGCAGGAACTCGCCCGGCGCGACTCCGAGCCGCTCGGCGCTCTTCGCCGCCCGGAAGCGGTCCTCGAGCGCGACCAGCGTGTCGATCATCGTGTTGCCGACGAAGTGCATGCGCTCGTCGGGGATGCCCTCGGCGCGGAGGTTCTCGATCGCCTCGTCGGAGTGCAGGAAGAGGTGCTCGGAGAGCTGGTCGGCGACGATCCGGTTGACCTCCTCCGGCATCGTGCGGTCGAAGCTGCGCAGGCCCGACTCGATGTGGGCGACGGGGATGTTCATCTTGACCGCGGTGAGCGCCGCCGCCAGGGTCGAGTTGACGTCGCCCGGGACCATCACCAGGTCGGGCGCCTCGTCGATCAGGACCGGCTCCAGCCGCTCCATCACCCGCGCCGTCTGCTGCGCGTGGCTGCCCGAGCCGACCTCGAGCATGTGGTCGGGCGCCGGCACCCCCAGCTCCTCGAGGAAGACCTCCGACATCAACCGGTCGTAGTGCTGGCCGGTGTGGACGATCGTGTGGCGACCGTCCGGCAGCCGCCGCCGCAGTGCGGAGATCACCGGCGCGGTCTTGACGAAGTTCGGCCGGGTCCCGATCACGTAGAGGAGGCGCATCGCCGCTGCAGCGTATCCCTACCGCCCAAGGCCACCGCGCAGCACCTGGAGAAGCCTCACCACCGCGGGCAAAGGGTCGTAGCGACGGAAGTAGGCATGCACCGTGTGCCTGCGGGGGCGAAGTACCGAGGCCGCCTCGAGGAAGCGCCCTCTGCACAGCGAGGCCCACGCGTTGCGCCAGTCGGCGTCTTCCCATCGGTAGTAGACACCCGGCCTGGCCGTGCATGCCGCAGTCTTGCCTTTGAGGAGCCAATCGAACCAAATGGCCGGCAGCGAGGCGCCGGCCCGCACCCCGAGAGCCAGCGATCCGTAGACCCTTGGGTTCAGATCGATCGCCGCGAATCTGCCGGGAGAGGACTCGATCAGCTCGAGCTCAAATATCCCCTCCCAGCCCACCGATGTCATCAGGCCTTCGACACTCTCGATAAGAGGAGCGGGGGCGGCGAAGGTCTGTGAAAACGCGACCGATCCCGCCTCGGGACGCCAGGTTCGGATGTACCTGCTGGGTACGGCTGCCAGCAGCTTGCCGTCGGCGAGGACGCCACCTACGGAAACGATTCCCCCTTGCTCGCGGCGTTGCAGCAGGCACGGGAACCCGAACTCGGGAAGCTCATTCATGAGGGCTGCCTCGTCGGAGGCCAGGAACGTTTGCCGCTGGCGGGTGGCGCCCGAATGAGAGAACACCGTGCGGCGAGGCTTCAGCAGAACCGGATAGCCCAATTCAGCTCCAGCCGCGCGTGCCTCTCCCTCGTCGGTGCACACAATGGTTTGCGGAGATGACAACCCCACCTCGACGGCCTTTTCCAGTAGGCCCACCTTGTTCATACATCTATCGACGACCGCCTCGGGGGGAAGTCCCAGCTCAATCCCTCCGGCGAACAGGTCACGGTTCGAGGAGAGCGAAAGCAGGGACGCATCGCCTCCGGGCATGACGGCGGCAAAGTTGCCCTCATAGGCAATGTCAGCCACCTCTTGAGCGAACCGCCGACTCGAGGCGCGGGGATCTGTGGTGCGAAACCACGACCGCGAAAAGCGCGACCAGCGAGCGGGCGCAAGCCGGTCGTTGCTTGCCGTCCCCAGGCGATAGCCGGCGCGACTGAGGCTCTCGCAGGCGGCTATCGCGAAACGCGCATCCGCCTCGGTTACGAGAACTTTCGGGTGCCCATCCACGGCGCGGATCGTATCCCCGGAGTACTGGACGCTGGGCCCGGCGCCGCCGGCAGGTCTGGTTAGCATCCACTTCATGTCGCCCGAGGCGCCGCCCGACTCCGACCCTGCCGGCAGCGAAAAAAACTCGCCTTCGGCAATCCTCATACAGGAGTCGGCAGCGCTCGACCCGCTGCTGGATGGCTGGGACCGGCTCGCGGTTGAGGTCGGATCTCCCTTTGGCGCTCCCACTTGGGCACGAGCCTGGTGGCGTAACCAGGCGCCAGGCGATACTCGTTTGGCGGTGGTTGCCGTCCACTCCGGCGACGAGCTCGTCGGCCTCGCCCCGTTCTACTCCTCTCGGCGATTCGGAGTAACCGAGCTCAGGCTTCTCAGCGGCGGATTCGCCTCCCGCCTCGGCGTCCTGGCGAAGCCAGGCCTCGAGGAGGATGTCGCGCTGGCGATCGCGCAGACGTTCGACAGCGCTGATCTGAGCGTCGACGCACTTCGTTGGGAGGCAGTCGACGCGACCTCGCCATGGCCCGACTTGATGTCCACAGCTTGGCCCGACGGTCGAGGACACTTCATCCAAGAGGCATCGCAACGTAGCGCGCCCATTCTGCACCTCGGGCAGGAGTCATACGAAGAGTGGTTTGCGCAGAAGAGCTCTCACTTTCGCGGCCACATGAGGAGAGACCGACGCAAGCTCGAGCGCGAGGGTGGCACGTTTCGCTGTACTGACCGTGCAAGCCTGGAACGAGACCTAGAGGCGTTCGCGCGCCTTCACTCGGCGCGGTGGGAGGGGCGTGGTGGCTCCAGCGCGGTCAACCCAGGGGCGATGACCACTCTGCGTGAAGTGGGCGGAGAGCTCCTCGAAAGCGGTCGTTTTCGACTCTGGATGGTCGACGGGCCGGATGGCGAGGCAGTCGGCGCTCACGTGTTCGTTGCCGCGGGCGGAGTCGTGGCCTTCTGGAACACCGGATTCGACGAGCGTTGGAGGAAGTTCTCTCCGGGCGCTGTGGCGCTTCTCGTTGCGATCGAAGACGCATTCGAGCGGGGAGAGGAGCTGATGGACCTTGGAGGCGGGGAGGCCGCATACAAGGAGCGGCTGGCCGATGAAGACCTTGCGGTGGTGTGGCGAACCTCATACGTACACGGCCGGCGCTATCCCTTGGCTCGATTGCTCCGGCTGCCAGAGCAGACCGCGCGGCGGGCAAGTCACCAAGTCCGGAAACGGCTTGGCGTCGATCGCTTCAACCGTGTGCGCGGGCTCCTCAAGCGCTGAGGCGGGTCTTACAACTCGCTAACGCAGCACGAGTCGGCGCCCCAGGGCCGCCAGTTGCACTTGGCTGCGGACGGCGCGCATCCTTGGACCTTCGCGCTTGTCGAAGACGATCCGAAACCGCCCCATCAGCAGTTGCTCCAGGGGCGATGTCGGGATTGAGTTGAGGCCTGGTGACACCGTCACCCCGAGCCGCAGTCCCTGGCGCTGCGCCGCCGCCACGACCTCGGGGTTTGCGTCGCCGTTCGGATATGCGATGAAGAAAGGCACCTGGCCGAGCTCTTCGCCGAGCCAGCGCTGGGCCCCGGCGATCTGCGCCTCGGCGTCGTTTGGGGAGTAACGCGTCAACACGGCGTGGTCGAGGGTGTGGTTGCCGATCTCGACCCACGGGGAGCCGGCCATCTCTCGCAGCTCCGCCACCGTCAGCGGCCGATCGACATCGCCGATCGGTTCGAGCGATCGCGGCCCGAACTCGGCGCGCAGATACGCTTCGACCTCGGTGTCCGTCATGCGGCGAAGGTGCGCGTACTCGGTGGGGACAGCCGCCAGCTGACCGCGACGGTGACGCTCCCGGTAGACGACGTTCCACCAGTACCCCCTGCCTTCGCGGATGTGGTTGATCGAGGGGAACACCGTGGCGTAGACGCCTTCGTGGGCGAGCAGCTCGAGCAGGAGGAGGTTGTTGGCGAAGCCGTCATCAAAGGTGAGGTGTGCGTACCTGCCGCCGGGTTCCAGTCCGCGGTCGATCTCGGCGGCGCTCACGAAGACATACCCGTGCTTGCGGAAATAGGCGATGAGCCGGGACAGGGCGTGCGGGGTTGTCCGCTCGTGGGGGTCGAGGACGCCGCTGTCGATCTCGGCCGGGCTGGCGAAGACACAGTGTGAGACGAAGATGAGAAGGCCCGGCCGGTCCTTGGGCGAGACCGCGGCGATCAGCTGGTCGGCGTGCTCGAGCGCCGCTCGACCGCTCAGGGCGGCCTGCATCGCGATCGTGCGAAATCGGCTCGATGGCCCGACCTGTTCCGCGGATTCCCGCCGAGCCGACGCTTCGGGTCGCGGGAGAAGCAAAGCCACACGAGCTAGTGTACGAGCCGAGTGCCCAGACCCCTCCGAGTGGAGTTCGTAGGCGACATCGCCGCTTTGGCCGGCGAGTGGGACGCATTGGCCCTTCGCACCGACGCTCCGCCATTCGCCCGTCCCGGCTGGGTGCGCGTTTGGTGGGTGACATTTGGCCGCGGCGAGCTCCGCATCGTGACTCTCAGACGCAACGACGAGCTGGTTGCCGTCCTGCCCCTTGCCTATCGCCATGGGCTCTGGCACAGCTGTTCGAACGTCCATTCGCCCGTCTTCGACGGTGTTTCTGCCGAGCCCGAGGATCTGCAGGTCTTGCTGGGCGCCGTGCTCGATCAGAGGGGACGTGGCTTGATCCTGACGGAACTCGATTCCAATGGCTTGGTCGCCGCTGCGGCTCGGGCAGTGGATGGGGACAAGGGCCGGCTCGTCGTTCTGAATCGGACTTCTTCTCCTTATGTCGACCAATCGCAGGATTGGGAGGAGTTCGAGAAGTCGATGAGCCGATCGAGGCGCCGGAACGTCCGCAAGCGCCGGCGCTCGCTGGATGAGCTTGGAGAGGTGACGATCGAGGCCGTCGATGGGACCGGGGACGTCAAGGCCCAATTCGAGGAGTTCGTCCGGCTCGAGGGCACGGGTTGGAAGGTGGACATGGGCACGGCGGTGCGATCCCAGCCCGCAACGCGAACGTTCTACGAGGAGGTCGTCTCGTGGGCGGCCGAGACGAACCTCTTGCGGCTGTCGTTCGTGCGGGTGGAGGGTCGCGGGATCGCGACTTCGCTGATGATCGATGACGGCCGCCATCGGTATCAGCTCAAGGTTGGCTTCGACGACGAATACGCCCAGTACTACCCCGGCGTGTTGCAGAACGTCGAGGAGATTCGCCATGCCCTCGAGGACGGGCGGACGTTCGAGTGGGGCGGTGAGATGAATGCGGTGAAGGGATGGCTGCACAACGCTCAGCACACGATCGAACAGCTGGCACTCTTTCCGCCGACGCCCAAAGGCGCCCTGGCCCGGTGGGCCGTGACGATTCGCTGGGCTGCCTACCGGCGGGCCCGTGAAAGCAAGCTCCTGGTGCGGGCGAGGGATGCATTGCGCAAGCAGCGGTCTCGGTGGTTCTGAGCCCAAGGCGATCGCGCCTGGGCGCCGTCTGCTTCAATAGCCGTCCCGATGCCGAAGATGAAGACCCATTCCGGCGCCAAGAAGCGCTTCCGCAAGACCGCCACGGGCAAGCTGCGTGGGCGGCGCGCCTACTCGAGCCACATCCTCGAGAAGAAGTCGCCGAAGCGGAAGCGGCGGATGGCGCGGCCGGTCGAGATCGCCCCGTCCGACGCGAAGACGGTGCGGACGCTGCTCGGAGGCGGGAAGTGAGCCGCGTCAAGCGCTCAGTCCACGCGCGCAAGAAGCGGCGCAAGGTGCTGAAGGAAGCGAAAGGCTACTTCGGCCGCAAGCACTCCTCCTACCGCTTCGCCAAAGAGCAGGTGCAGCGGTCGGGGATGTACGCCTACCGCGACCGGCGCAACCGCAAGCGCGAGTTCCGCCGGCTCTGGATCACCCGGATCAACGCCGCCGCGCGGCTCGAGGGCATGAGCTACTCGGAGCTGATCCACGGCCTCAACGTCGCCGGCGTCGAGGTCAACCGCAAGATGCTCGCCGACATCGCGGTCAACGACCGCGATGCGTTCCGCCGATTTGTGGAGCTAGCCCGGGAGGGTGCGGCCGCCTAGCCGCAGCCAACACTCCACTTTCCCGGGCGGGCCGTCTTGACGGCCCGCTTTTTCGTTCCAGGAGAAGAAACCGCCGACCAGAAGACAACACGGATGATCGCCAGCCCCCACAACGAGAAGCTGAAGCTGGTTCGCAAGCTGCGCGAGCGCAGGCACCGCGAGCGCGAGGGCCTGTTCGTCACCGAGGGCGAGGACCTGGTCGAGGCGGGGCTCGCCGCGGGCGCCGAGCCGCGCTTCGCTGCTGACCGCGGCCGGCAGCGGGCTCGGCGGCGAGGAGGTCGAGCCCGAGCTGCTGGCCGAGGTCTCGACCCTGGGCTCGGGGACTCGGGCGATCGCGGTCTGGCCGCAGCGCTGGGTCGGACGCGGTCGAGCCGGCCTGCCTCTACCTGCACGGCGTCGCCGACCCCGGCAACGTCGGCGCGATCGTCCGCACCGCCCACGCGCTGCTCGGCGGCACGGTCGTGCTCGGCCCGGGCTGCGCCGACCCCTACTCGCCGAAGGCGGTGCGGGCGAGCATGGGCTCGATCTTCGGCCAGCCGCTCGCGCGGGCCGGGGTCGAGGCGACGCCCGGGCCGCGGGCGGCCCTCGTCGCGCACGGCGGCGGCGGGCTCGGCTGGCGCTCGAATCGGCCGCGACGCTCTGCCTCGGCGCCGAGCGGGAAGGGCTGCCGGCGGAGGTGCTCGACCGCGTGCGACGTCGAGGTGACGATCCCGCTGCGCCCCGGCGCCGCCGAGTCGCTCAACGTCGCCGCCGCGGCCGCGATCGCCTGCGAGCGCGTGGCGGGTGCCGGGGAGCGGATATCGTCGCCCGCCAGGCCGGAGGCCGACGCAAATGCTTGAGCGGATCGAGGAGATCAGGAGCGAGGCCGCCGCGGCGATCGCCGCGGCGCCGGGCAGCGCCGAGCTGGAGGAGCTGCGGGTCCGCTACCTCGGCCGCAAAGCCGAGCTGACGACGATCCTGCGCGGCATCGCCGAGCTGCCGGCGGAGGAACGCGGCAAGGTCGGTGGCGGCGCCAACCAGGCCCGCCAGGCGCTGGAGGCGCTGCTCGAGGCCCGCGCCGCCGAGCTCGACGCCGCCGAGCTGGAGGCGCGGCTGGCCGAGGACCGGGTCGACGTGACCCTGCCCGGCGCGCCCGCCGCACCCGGTCGGCCACCTCCACCTGATCACCCGCACGACGCGCCAGATCGAGGACGTCATGGTCGGGCTCGGCTACCGGGTGATCGAGGGCCCCGAGATCGAGCACGACTACTACAACTTCACCGCGCTCAACCACCCGCCCGGGCCACCCGGCGCGGATGCTCCAGGACACCTTCTACGTGCAGTCGCACCCCGAGGTGCTGCTGCGCACCCACACCTCGCCGGTGCAGATCCGGGCGATGGAGGCGCAGCCGCCGCCGATCTTCATGATCGTCCCCGGCAAGGTCTACCGGCGCGACTCCGACGCCACCCACAGCCCGATGTTCCACCAGGTCGAGGGCCTGGCGATCGGCGAGGGGATCACGCTCGCCGACCTGCAGGGAACGCTGCAGGAGATGCTGCGGGCGATCTTCGGCGAGGGCCGCGAGGCGCGGATGCGGCCGCACTTCTTCCCCTTCACCGAGCCCAGCGTCGAGTTCGACGTCTCCTGCTTCCAGTGCGAGGGGACCGGGACGCTGGCCGGCGGCGAGCGCTGCAACCTCTGCAAGGGGATCGGCTGGATCGAGGTCGGCGGCGCCGGCATGGTCGACCCCAACGTGCTCGGCTTCGTCGAGCCGCCGGCTACGACCCCGAGCGGGTCCAGGGCTTCGCCTTCGGGATGGGGGTCGAGCGGATCGCGATGCTGCGCCACGGCGTCCCCGACCTGCGGCGCTTCTTCGACAACGACGTGCGGGTCCTGGAGCAGTTCTCGATGAGGGTGCCCTACTCCTGGCTGCGCGAGTACTGCGACCCCGGCGATCGGGCCGGAGGAGCTCGCCGAGCGGCTGGCGATGACCGGGACCGAGGTCGAGCGGGTCGGCACGGTCGGCCCGCCCTCGGCCGACGGCTTCGTCGTCGGCAAGGTGCTGGCGCCGAGCCGCACCCCGACGCCGACCGGCTCAGCGTCTGCACGGTCGACACCGGCGACGGCGAGCGCGACGATCGTCTGCGGCGCCCCCAACGTCGCCGCCGGCCAGACGGTCGCCGGTGGCGCTGCCGGGGGCGACGATGCCGGGCGGCGCAGAAGCTCGGCAAGGCGAAGCTGCGCGGGGTCGAGTCGGACGGGATGATCCTCTCCGCCGCCGAGCTGGAGGTCGGCGAGGACGCCGACGGCATCCTCGTCCTCGACGACGGCGCTCGCGCCCGGGACGCCGCTGGCCGAGGTGCTGCCGCTGGCCGAGCCGGTGCTCGAGCTCGAGGTGACGCCGAACCGGGTCGACTGCTTCGGCGTCTACGGCGTCGCCCGCGAGGTGCACGCGATCACCGCCGCGCCGCTCGGCCCCGAGCCGTGGGCCGAGGACGCGCCCGCCGAGGGCGAGGGCGAGGTCGACGACTACGCCTCGGTCGCGGTCGAGGTGCCCGACCTCTGCCCGCGCTTCACCGCCCGGGTCTTCACCGACGTCGACGATCGGCCCCTCGCCGGCCTGGCTGCAGGCGCGGCTGACCGCCGCCGGGCAGCGGCCGATCAACAACGTCGTCGACATCACCAACTACGTGATGCTGCTGACCGCGCAGCCGCTGCACGCCTTCGACCTCGACAAGGTGCCCGGACGGGGCGCTGACCGTCCGCGCCGCGGCCGAGGGCGAGAAGATGACGACGCTCGACGGCGTCGAGCGCGACCTTCGACGCCGAGACGGTCCTGGTCTGCGACAGCAACGGCCCCTCGGGGATCGCCGGGATCATGGGCGGCCAGGTCTCCGAGGTCTCCGAGGAGACGACCCGGGTCCTGCTCGAGGTCGCCAACTGGAACGGGACCAACATCCTGCGCACCTCGCGCCTGCTCGGCCTGCGCTCGGAGGCCTCCTCGCGCTTCGAGAAGCAGCTCCACCCGGAGCTCTGCATGCGGGCGCAGCGGATCGCCTCGCGGCTGATGGTCGAGCTCTGCGGGGCGAAGCTGGTGCCGGGGACGATCGACGTCGCCGCCGAGATCCCGCCGCCGCCGCGGCTGACGGCTGCGCGGCGCGCGGGTCGAGGGCCTGCTCGGGATGCGGATCGACCAGGCCGACCAGGTCGCCTACCTGGAGCGGCTCGGCTTCGGCGTCGAGGTCGACGGCGAGGACCTCGAGGTCACGGTCCCGCCCGACCGCCACTACGACGTCACCCGCGAGGTCGACCTGATCGAGGAGGTCGGCCGCGTCCACGGCCTCGACGAGCACCTGCCGACGACGCTGCCCGCGCGTCGCCGGGCAGGTCGGCGGCCTGACCCGCGAGCAGCGCCTGCGCCGCCGGGCCGAGGACGCGATGCGCGACCTCGGCTTCGACGAGGTCGTCGGCTGGAGCTTCACCGACCCGGGCGAGGCCGGGCGGCTGCGGATCCCCGCCGACGACCCGCGCGCCGAGCGCGGTCGTCGTCTCCAACCCGCTCTCCGAGGACCAGTCGGTGATGCGGACGACGCTGCTCGGCTCGCTGCTCGACGTCGCCCAGCGCAACCTCGCCCGCGGCGCCGACGCGCGTCGCGCTCTTCGAGTCGGGCCGGGTCTACCTGCCGCCGCCGACGGCGACGCGGCGAGGGGCCGCTCGGCCGGGCGACTTCCCGGGCGAGCGGCCGGCGCCGGTCGCCGAGCCGCACCGGCTCGGCGCCTCGCGGTCGGGCCGCTGGCCGCCAAGCTCCTGGCGGGGCGGCGGGGAGCCGGCCGACTTCTTCGCGCTCAAGGGAGTGCTCGAGGCGCTGGCCGGGCAGCTCGGCGTCGAGTTCGCCGTTCGAGCCCGCCGCGGAGCCGTTCCTGCACCCCGGCCGCTCGGCGCGCGGTCCTCGTCGGCGGGGCCGCGGCCGGCTGGATCGGCGAGGTCCACCCGCTGGTCTGCCGGGAGTGGGACCTGGACGCCGCGGTCGGCTTCGAGGTCGAGCTGGCGGCGCTGGTCGGCGCCGCCACGGCCGGCGAGGAGACCTACGAGGACGTCACCACCTTCCCCGCCGTCTACCAGGACCTCGCCGTGGTCGTGCCCGACGGAGGTCGCCGCCGCCGAGGTGCGCGCCGCGGTGCTCGCCGGCGGCGGCGAGCTGCTGCGCTCGGCCGAGGTCTTCGACCTCTACGAGGGCGAGCAGCTCGGCGAGGGGCGCAAGAGCCTGGCGCTGCGGCTCGAGTTCCGCGCCGCCGACCGGACGCTCACCGACGAGGAGGTCGCCGGCGCTGCGCGACTCGATCAAGGCCGAGCTGGAGGAGATCGGGGGGTCGCTGCGTGAGTGAGCCGGACCGCACAACCGCTCGACGGCGACCCCGCCGCGCGGGTGCTGGTCGCCGGCGCCTCCGGCTTCACCGGCGCGCTCGCGGCGCAGATCGTCTGGCGCCACCCGCGGCTGGAGCTGGTCGCGGTGACCTCGCGCAGCGACGCCGGCACGCGGCTCGACCGCCTCTACCCGCGCTACCGGGTGCCGCTGGAGCTGACCGAGCTCGACCTCGACGAGGCTCGAGGGCGTCGACGCCGCGATCGTCGCCTACCCGCACGGCGCCTCGGCGCCGACCGTCGCCGCGCTGCGCGGGCTCGGGGCGCTCGTCGTCGACCTCTCCGCCGACTTCCGGCTGCGCGACCTGGCGACCTACGAGCGCTGGTACGGCGAGCACGGCGCGCCCGAGCTGCTCGACGGCGCCGTCTACGGGCTGACCGAGCTGTACCGCGACGAGCTGCGCGAGGCGGAGCTGGTCGCCACGCCGGGCTGCTACCCGACCGCGAGCGTGCTCGCGCTGGCGCCGCTGGCCGAGAAGGGCCTGCTCGCCGACGTCGTCGATCGACGCCAAGCAGGGCGTCTCCGGCGCCGGGCGCGGCGGCGGCGACGCGATGCACTACGTCTCGATGGACGAGAACGCCTTCGCCTACAAGACCGAGGGGCACCGCCACCGGCCCGAGATCGAGCAGGAGCTGGCGGCGCTGGGCAGCCCGGCGCCGGTCACCTTCGTCCCGCACCTGCTGCCGCTCGACCAGGGCGAGCTGACCAGCTGCTACGCGCAGACGACCGAGCCGGTCTCCAAGGAGGAGGTCCAGGCGCTCTACCGCGGAGCGCTACGCGGGCGAGCCCTTCGTCCACGTCGTCGACGGCCCGCCCGGCCTGCGCGACGTGCGCGACACCAACGAGTGCCACGTCTACGTGACCGTCGAGGAGCGCGGCCGGGTGCTCGCCTTCTCGGCGATCGACAACCTCTGGAAGGGCGCCTCGGGCCAGGCGGTGCAGAACCTCAACCTGATGCTGGGGCTCGACGAGACGGCTGGGGCTCGAATGAGCGAGGCGGGCTTCTTCAGGTCGCGCTGGGTCGAGCGCCCGCAGGGCGTCGAGGAGCTCGACCCCGCGCAGCTGGCGCCCGGCTTCCGGGCCGGCGGCGGCGCACTGCGGGCTGAAGGGCGGCGGCAAGACCGACGTCGGCCTGCTCGTCTGCGACGCCGAGGCGGTGAGCCTCGTCGCTGCTGCTGACCCGCAACGCCTCCGCCGCGGCGCCGGTCCGGGTCTGCCGCGACCGCTGTCGAGCGCGGGCGCGATCCGCGCCGCCGTCGTCAACGCCGGCAACGCCAACGCCGAGACCGGCGAGCAGGGCTACGCCGACGCGCTGGCGATGTGCGAGACGGCGGCCGCGCGAGCTGGGCCTCGACGCCCGAGGCCGTCGCCGTCGCCGAGACCGGGACGATCGGCGTGCCGCTGCCGATCGACGCCGTGCTGGGCGGGATCGGCGAGGCCGCCGGGAGTCCTCTCCGCGACGGCGGCGGCGCCTTCTCCGACGCGATCCTGACCACCGACCGCTGGCCGAAGCGCTGCACGCTGCGCGCCGGCGGCGTGACGCTCTCCGCCCAGGCGAAGGGCGCCGGGATGATCCAGCCGAACATGGCGACGATGCTCTGCTTCGTCCAGACCGACGCCGTGGTCGAGGACGCCGACGCGGCCCTGCGCGACGGCCGTCGACGCCTCCTTCGAGCGGATCACCGTCGACGGCCAGATGAGCACCAACGACACCGTGCTGCTGCAGGCGACCGGCGCCGCCGGCGCGCCGCTGCCGGACGGGCTGCTCGAGGCGGTCCTGCTGCAGCTGGCGATCGAGATCGTCGCCGACGGCGAGGGCGCCACCCGGGTCGGGCGGGTCGCAGGTCGACGAGGCCGCCTCGCCGGCCGAGGCCGAGCGGGTCGCGCGGGCGATCGCCAACTCGCCGCTGGTCAAGACGGCGCTGTTCGGCCGCGACCCCAACTGGGGCCGGATCGCCCAGGCCGCCGGGATGGCGCTGGCCGGCGAGGACCTGGAGGAGATCGGGGCCGACTCGATCGACGCCGCCGAGCTGGGCGAGGACGTCGCCGAGGCCGAGATCGGGCTGCGGCTGGGCCGCGGCGACCACAGCTCCCACGTCTGGTTCTCGGACCTCGGCTACGAGTACGTGCGGATCAACGCGGAGTACACGACATGAGGAGACGAGACCATGAGCACGCAACGTCGACACCCTGCTCGAGGCGCTCCCCTACATCCGGGAGTTCCACGGCCGCACCGTCGTGATCAAGTACGGCGGCGCGGCGATGCGCGAGGAGGAGCTGCGCGAGGCCTTCGCCACCGACGTCGTCCTGCTCAAGTACGTCGGGCTCAACCCGGTGGTCGTCCACGGCGGCGGCCCCGAGATCACCGAGTACATGGAGCGGCTCGGCCTCGAGGTCAGCTTCCACGAGGGCCTGCGCGTCTCCGACGCCGAGACGGTCGAGGTGGCGAGGATGGTCCTGCTCGGCAAGCTCAACTCCGACATCGTGCAGCGGCTCAACCGCCACGGCCAGCCGGCGGTCGGCCTCTCCGGCCAGGACGGCTCCCTGTTCGAGGTCGCCCCGGTGCCCAACGCCGAGCAGGTCGGCTTCGTCGGCTCGATCGAGCGGGTCGACGTCGACGTCCTCAACCACATCGCCGCCGACTACATCCCGGTGATCGCCTCCTCGGCCTCCGACCGCGACGGGCACTCCTACAACGTCAACGCCGACGAGGCGGCCGGCAAGGTCGCCGCGGCGCTCGGCGCCTACAAGGCGATCTTCCTCACCGACGTCGACGGCTGGCTCGCCGACGCGGCCGACGAGGGCTCGCTGATCACCCGCGCCACGGTCGGCGAGGTCGAGGAGAGGCTGGCCGGGATCGACGGCGGCATGCGGCCGAAGCTCCAGGCCTGCGTCGACGCGATCCGCGGCGGCGCCCAGTCGGCCCACATCATCGACGGCCGCAAGCCGCACAGCCTGCTGCTCGAGCTGTTCACCGACGCCGGCATCGGCACGATGGTGACCTCGTGAACCTGACCGACCTGCAGGCGCTCGAGCGAGCGCTACCTGATGCGGACCTACCGGCGCGCGCCGGTCGAGTTCGTGCGCGGCGAGGGGGCGCGGCTCTGGGACTCCGAGGGCAAGGAGTACCTCGACTTCCTGGCCGGGATCTCGGTCTGCTCGGTCGGCCACTGCCACCCGGCCGTGGTCGAGGCGGTGCGCGAGCAGGCCGGGCGGCTGATGCACGTCTCCAACCTCTTCTACACCGAGCCGATGGTGCGGCTGGCGGAGCGGCTCTCCGAGTCGAGCCTCGGCGGGCGGGTCTTCTTCTCCAACTCCGGCACCGAGGCGAACGAGTGCGCGATCAAGATCGCCCGCAAGCACGCCCACCGGCGCGGGATCGAGGCGCCGGAGATCGTCAGCTTCGAGGGCGACTTCCACGGCCGCACCTACGGCGCCCTCGCGGCGACCCCGGAGCTCGCCGCCAACCCCGACCTGGGCCCGATGCTCGCCCGGCTTCCGCTCGGTGCCGCGGGACGACGCCGCCGCCCTGCGCGAGGCGGTCGGCGAGCGCACCGCGGCGGTGCTGATCGAGCCGATCCAGGGCGAGGCGGGCATCTATCCGATCGCCGACGAGGCGCTGCTCGCCGCCCGCGAGGCCTGCGACGAGGCCGGCGCCCTGCTGATCCTCGACGAGATCCAGACGGGATGGGGAGGACCGGCTCGCTGTGGGCCTACGAGCAGACCCCGGTCCGGCCCGACGTGCTGACCACGCGCCAAGGCGCTGGGCGGCGGCCTGCCGATCGGCGCCTGCGTCACCGTCGCCCGGGGCCGGCGAGGTGCTGGAGCCCGGCGACCACGGCTCGACCTTCGCCGGCGGCCCGCTCGCCGCGGCCGCCGCCCTCGCCGTGCTCGAGATCGTCGACGACCCGTCCCTGCTGCGGCACGTCCGCGAGCTGGGCGCCAAGCTCCGCGACGACCTGACGGCGCTCGACGGCGTCCGCGAGGTCCGCGGCCGCGGCCTGATGCTCGGCGTCGGCCTCGAGGCCGGCATCGACGCCAAGGCGCTGGGCGCCGACCTGCTCGACCGCGGCCTGATCGTCAACGTCCCCGAGCCCGGCACCCTGCGCCTGCTGCCGCCGCTGATCGTCGACGAGGGAGAAGTCGAGACGGCGCGCTCGCTGGTGGTCGCGTCGCTGGAAGCTGTCACGTCTGTCCCTAAGCTGTGATCCTTCGATGAAGGTGCTGCTGACAGGCGCTGCGGGGTTCATCGGTTCTCATCTCGCCGAGCGCCTCCTGGCGGAGGGAAACCAGGTGACGGGGGTCGATGCCTTCACCGACTACTACGACCCCAGCCGAAAGCGCGACAACGTGTCGGCGATCGACGACGCCGCCTTCGAGCTGGTCGAAGGCGACCTGAACGAGCTGGACCTCGAGTCCTTGGTCGGGGGTGTGGATGCGGTCTTCCACCTCGCCGGCCAGCCCGGGGTGCGCGCCAGCTGGGGAAAGAGCTTCGAGATCTACGCGGACCAGAACGTGCTCGCGACGCAGCGACTGCTGGAGGCATGCAAGGCAGCCTCGGTGGGGCGGGTCGTCTATGCGTCGTCATCCTCGATATACGGCGACGCGGAGCGCTTCCCCACCAGCGAGGAAGACCTCCCGGCCCCGATCTCTCCATACGGAGTGACGAAGCTGGCCGGCGAGCACCTTTGCCGGCTCTATTTCAAGGCGTACGGCCTGGAGACCGTTTCGCTGCGCTACTTCACCATTTACGGGCCGCGCCAACGGCCTGACATGGCCTTCTGCCGGTTCATCGACGCCGCCCTTTCGGGCAGCACGATCACGGTCTTCGGCGATGGCGAGCAGGTCCGCGACTTCACCTACGTAGCCGACGTGGTCAGCGCAACCGTCGCGGCGGCGACCGCCGGCCAGCCGGGGTCCGTCTACAACGTCGCCGGCGGCACCCAGACCAGCGTCCGCGAGGTGATCGAGGCGATAGGAGAATTGACCGGGCGTCCGATCGCGGTTGAGAACCTCGATCCGATCGCGGGCGACGCCCGCCGGACCGGCGCCGACACTTCCCGCGCTCGTCGCGACCTCGGCTACGCCCCGAGCGTGGACCTGCGCGAGGGCCTGGCCCGCCAGATCGCCGAGGCGAAGGGCGGCAGCAGTCCTTGAAGCACGGCAGGTCGGCTCACGAGCACGACGTCGCGATCTACTCCCCATCCGCCAGCGCCTATTACGACGAGGCCGCCAGCTCTCAGGGTGGCGGCGCGCAGCTGCAGATGTCGTTCCTGGCTCGCCAGCTCGCCGTACAGGGGTTGCGGGTTGCGCACATCGTCTTCCCGGTCGTCAAGCCGATCGAGATCGACGAAGAGCACCTGACCCTGTTCGCTCGCCCGCCATACCGCGCCAGCCGGCTCGGGCCGAACGGCCTCAGGGAGGCCAGGGCGATCTGGTCGGCGCTGAAGGCGGTCGACGCCCGCACCTACGTGGTGCGAGCGAGCGGGGTCAACGTTGCGGTCATGGCCGACTTTGCGCGGGTGCACCGCCGCGGGATGGTCTTCTCCACCGCGAACGACTTCGATCTAGTCAAGGACGCAATCCACGGCTCGCGGCTCAAGCACGCCGTCTACCTTCACGGCCTGCGGGGAGCCGATGCGGTGGTCGTGCAGAGCTCCCAGCAGCTCTCGATGGCACGTGACGTGGCGCGGCCCGGCCAGCGCCTGGAGCACATTCCCAGCTTCGCCGAGCCGAGCGAGGTGGGTGTGACCAATCCCGACATGTTCCTTTGGGTGAGCCGCGTCACCGAGTACAAGCGACCGCTCGAGTTCATCCGCCTTGCGCGCGCCTTGCCGGAGGCGCGGTTTCTGATGATCACAGCCAAGGACGTGGACGACTCTGAGAGCTTGCGCGGGGAGCTTCGGCGGCAGGCCGACGACCTCGACAACGTCGAGGTCGTCGGGCCCCTACGGCGCGAGGAGGTCATGAGGCACCTGGAGCACACGGTCGCGATGGTGTCGACCTCGGGCTGGGAGGGAATGCCGAACGCCTTCCTCGAAGCGTGGGGGAGGGGCGTCCCAACGCTCAGCCTCTCGTTCGATCCCGATGACCTGATCGCCCAGCGAGAGCTGGGGATCGCGGCTGGGGGCTCCTGGCAGAAGTTCGTCGACGGAGCCGCATCGCTGTGGTCGAATGTGGCCTTGCGAGAAGCGTTGGGAAGGAACGCCCGCTCCTACGTCGAGGAGCGCCATTCGCCCGCCGCCGTCGGGATGCAGTGGGAGCGGCTTCTGCGCGAGGTCGCCCCGTAGGCGGGTTGGCGCTATTTAGAGCGCCTCCTTCCATACCTCGCGGTAGCGCTTCGCCATGCCGGCAAGCGAATAGTGCTCGCGGATGCGATCTCGCGCCATCTCCCCGAGCCGGCTCCGCTCCTCGGGCGCCATCGCGATCAGGCGAAGCATCGCATCGGCGAGCGCGTCGGGGTCCTTCACGGGAGTGGTTTCGCCGGTGTCCCCGATGATCTCCTCGGCGTCTCCGCAACGAGTCGCGACCACCGGAAGGCCCATTGCCATCGCCTCGCCGATGGCCAGGGGAAGGGCCTCGCCGATGCTCGACGAGTGAACGGCCAGATCGCAGGCGTTGAGTATGCGGGGCAGGTCAGGGCGATGCCCGAGCAATTGGACGCGGTCGCCAAGCGGCTCGGCGAGCGGCGCCAGCTCCGGGTTGTCGAGGCTGACGTCTCCGCCGCAGAGGACGAAGCGGGTCTCGGGTGCGCGTTCCAGTACCCGGCCGGCCGCGAGGAGCAGCGTTCGGTGGTCCTTCATCGGGTGGAATCGAGCCGCATGCCCGACCAGGACCGCCTCGGGTGGGATCCCGAGCTCGTCTCGAACCTCACCTCGAGTGGCGGGATCGGGTTTGAGCCGTTCCGTGTCGAATCCGTTGAGGATCGTGACCACGCGGCCGCGCCGGTAGTGCATCCGTTCCATCACCGTGCGGGCGCTGGTCGCGCAGGCCACGATTCGCGACGGTACGAACCAGGAGCTGATCGCCTCGATGCGCTGCAGCGCCACGGCGGTTGCACCCTGAATCGAGCGATCCATGTCGCTGACGTGGACCCCCCAAACGACTGGAGACCTGCCGACCGCCCGCGCGGTGAGCCCGCCGAGAACATTCGAGTGCAGCATCCAGGTCTGGATCACCTCGGCGCGCGACTTTCGCAGGAAGCGCCCAAGTCGGATGACGTCGGCCGGGGTCGGCCTCGGCTTCATTCCGAGCGAGGTGACGGGGACGCCGAGTTCTTCGACGCGCGCCGCCTCGGAGCGGGCGGGCACCAGTGACAGGACCTGATGGCCGACGCGCTCCTCGCCCAGCTCCTCCAGAAGCCGGACGAGCAGGATCTCTGCGCCCCCGGGCCCCAGGCCGGTGATCACGTGCAGAACTCTTGGGCCGTTCCCGGTCACGGCAGGCCAACTTCCCGGTAAACGGCGAGCGTGTCGCTCACCATCCTGTCGAGGCGGAAGCGGGACATCATGCGCTCTCGAGCATTCCGACCGAGAGCCGCAGCCCGATCCCGGTCCCCGATCAGCTCTATCGCCGCCTCTCCGAGTGCGACGGCGTCCTTGGGCTTGACCAGGCGCCCTGTGACACCGTCCTCGATGGCTTCACCCACTCCGCCGACATCGGTTGCGACGATCGGCAGGCCCATTCCCATCGCTTCGAGTATTGAGTAGGGGAACGATTCCGACCAGCCGGGCTGAACGAAGACGTCGGCCGCGCCGAGCAGCCCGGCGACGTTGTCCACCGATCCAAACAGGTGGACTCGCTCGGAGAGCCCGAGGTCGGCGATCTGACGCTCGAGCCGTTCTCGTTCGACGCCGTCTCCGGCCACCACGAGGTTCGCCGAGGGGAATCTCTGGGAAATCGTCGCCATGGCGTCGATCAGAGTAGTCACGCCCTTTGGGACTTGCAGCTCGGCCACCGTGCAAACAAGCGGGCCGCTGGATTGCAGGCTCTCGACGCCCGGGTCGGCGGGCGCCGGCTCCAGCGGCTCGATGCCGTTGTAGACGACCCGCGTCCGACCGGCCGGCCCGATCCTGGCGGCGACCTCCTGTTCTGCACGACACACGCATACGACTCTGCTCGCAAGCGGCGCGAGCGCCATTTCGATGGCTCGGTACGTGGCGCGCTCGAGCGGATTCGCGAAGTAGTTCATGAAGGCGTAGTTGTGCGGCGTGAAGATCACCGGGACAGTCGGGTGGGCGAATCTGGCCAGGCGTGCGATCACTCCGCCCTGCGACCCATGGGCATGGACCACGTGGGGCCTGTAATCGCGATAGACCCGAGCAAGCCGGGCAATCGCGAGGGGGTGGTGAGCCGGATGCGGGCGCCGGGGGATGTCGACGTGGAACAGTGTTGGGCCCGTCGAATCCAACACCTCGGCGTGCGGGCCGCAGATCGCGCACTCGTAGCCCTGCTTCTCCAGTTCGCGGCTGAGGCGAAGCGCGTGCCCGAATGCCCCCCCTTTGCTGGGGCGCACGACCATCAGGATGCGTCCACGAACCGGAGCCAAGTCTCAGCTCCGACCGGGCGCGGTCGATTCGCGGCGAAGCGGCGAGTGGACGAGGCGAGCGACGACTCGCAGGTCGTTGCGGTCGACCTCACCCATCAGGATGAGAGAACCAAGATAAGCCGCGGTCGCGAGAACGGTCCCGGCGACCCAGGCGAGGGCGCCGAGCGACTCTGTGCCCATTGCGAAAAGCACCAGGGCTGCGAGGGCAAAGGCGACCAGGCCCCGGGCGACGCTCACGGCCAGGTTGGAAAACGGGATGCCGAGCGCGCTCTGACAGATCCTCAGGTGTCCCGCTATATAGAACGCGAAGGCGACGCCGGTGCCGATCGCACCGGCCACGATGCCGATCCGAGGTACGAGGACGATGTCGATCGCGATGTTCAGGAGCAGGGCTCCAACAGCCACCGGCACTCTCCTTTTGGCTTCTCCGAGGTAGTTCGCTCCCGACGCCAGCACCGGCCCTATTCCGGCCAAGACGACGGTGGGGGTGAGAGCCCGAAGTACGTTCGCAGATTCCGAGTAGGCGCTGCCGACGACGAGCTGCACGATCGGAGTTGCCCAAACCAGCACTGGTGCGGCCAGCAACAGATAGAAGAGGACGGTGTAACGGAGCGCGTCGAGGAACGCCGCTGAGTCCTCAGGCGAGCGCCGCCCCTTGGCGAGTCGTGGGCCGAAGCCGCCGCCAACAGCGATCCCCGCGTATACCAGGAACGTGAGGATCCGAAATGCCGCTTCGAAAATTCCCGCTGAAGCCGAACCGAGGACAGCGCCGATGATCAGAACGTCGGTGCGGTCGAAGATCGCAAATGCAGAGTCGACGATCAGCAGAGCGGCGCCATAGCCGACGATCCGCCTGGCGAGGGTACGGTCGGCGCGAGCCTTGCGCGCGGCGGGCCAGCCAACGACGCGGATCGCGAGCACCGCTGCGAAGACGCCCGCCACGAGGAAGCCGATTGCACGACCGCCGACCGCCGCCCCCGCGCCACCCGCGACCAGTACGAGGCTGATGGTTGCGGTGGTTTCGACGGAGCTCTCCACCAGCGCGTATCTCAGGCTGAGAGAGATTCGACCAAGGGCCGTGAACCAGGAAAGGAAGAGTCCTCCCAATCCCTGCACGGCCATCGCGACCGCCATCAGCCGTATGGGAAGGGTCAGGGATGGAATCCCGTATGCGCCGGCGATCACCGGGGCGAGGACGACGATAATGACGGCCGCCACGCTCGAAATGACGAGCTTGAGCGCCAGCGCAGTGCGGAGGACGGTCGTCGCGTGCATGCGGTCCCTTGGTCGCTCCGCTGTGAAGCGAGCGGCGGACGTTGAGATGCCGAGGTCCGAGATCAGCAGTGCAAGGGTTCCAACGCTGACGGCAAGCGCCAAGACGCCGTACTCGACGGGACCCAGCTCCCGAACCAGGAACAGCGTCAACACGATCGTGAAAACGGCGCCCGCCCCCTGGGTTATGAGCGAGAACAGCGTGTTGCGGGTCGGCCCATGACCGATCGCGAGATCCGCGGCTGGGTCCTGGCTCACAGCACCGGTCGGCGGTCGACGAACTCTCTGTGCCACAACTCGAACATCATCAGGGACCACAGCTGCGGGCTGTGATCTGCGCGTCCCGCCAGGTGCAGGTCGATCAGGCGCTGGGTATAGGCAGGGCGAAAGTAACCTCGGCGGGCTGTTGCGGCTTCCCCCACCGTGTCGTGTAGGAGGTCCCGCAGCTCGGATCGAAGCCAGTCAGAAGTCGTGTCGAGCGCAAAGCCGCGCTTCGGCGAATCGAGAATGGGGTCCGGAATCCACCCTCTCAAGGCGGTGCGGAGCGCCAGCTTCTTCTGGTCGCCGACGAGCTTGTCGTCGCCGGGGATCGTCGCCGCAAACTCCATCAACTCGTGATCCAGCAGCGGCGATCGAGCCTCGAGCGAATGCGCCATCGAGGCGATGTCCATCTTGACGAGCAGATCACCCGGCAGGTAGGTGGCCACGTCTACTTCCAGCATTCGGTTGACGGGGTCATCCGCGCTTGCCGTGTGCCACGGTTTCGCGATGAAGCCCCGCGCCACTGCGGGGTCGATCTCTCGCTGAAAGCCGGGGCTGTACAGCTCGCGCCGATCGGCCGTGGTGAACACCGACATCGCATCCGCATATCTCGTCGCGGCATCCAGGGCGATCTTCTGGCCGAGGCGCCGGGCGCGACTGAATGGGTGGCTGGGGTCAGGGCGCGGGGGGGAGAGCCGTCCCAACGCCGCCACAACTCGCCGCAACGGGGCCGGGAGGCCGGCAGCCCTGGTCGTGCGCAGGACCCCCGAGTAGTGCGAGTACCCCGCAAAGCTCTCATCGCCCCCGTCTCCGTTCAGCGCCACGGTCACCTCCCTGCGCGCCATCTCGGCGACACAGAAGCTCGGCACCGCCGACGTATCGGCGAAGGGCTCCCCGTAATGGCGAACGATCTGGGGGATGACAGCAAGGGCATCCGGCTGCACGAGCAGCTCGTGGTGATCGGTGCCGAATCTCTCGGCGGTGAGGCGAGCCAGGGGCAGCTCGTCGTTGCGGCTGCTCTCAAACCCGATCGAGAAAGTCTTCACCGGGTTGGCCGAGGCCTCCGCCATCGCCGCGACGACCGCAGCGGAGTCGATCCCGCCGGAAAGAAACGCGCCGAACGGAACATCGGAAATGAGACGGCGCTCCACTGCCTGCCTGATGTGCAACCTGATCTCTTCGGTCAGCTCGCTGGGGTCGCGATCGACAGTCCGGTCGTAGCGCAACTGCCAGTAGCGCTCGATGGTCGCCGCACCAGACTCGTAGACGAGGGTGTGGGCGGGGGGAGCGATCTGATCTCCCGATAGGCCGTACGCGGAGGGGGCACGTACTTGTAGGCGAAGTAGCCGTCCAGCGCGCTGGGATCGATCTCGCGACCGACGGATGGGTCCTGCAGCAGGGACCCCAGCTCGGAGGCGAAGCTCATACGGGTCGAGTCGTTGGTGTAGTAGAGCGGCTTCTTGCCGAGGCGATCCCGCGCCAGGAGCAGCCTCTTGCGGTTGTCATCCCAGAGCGCGAAGGCGAACATCCCCGTCAGGGCCTTGACGCAGGCTGGGCCCAGTTCCTCGTAGAGGTGGACGATTACCTCGGTGTCGCCCTTCGTCGCCAGCCGATGACCGCGGCTGAGAAGGCCCTCCCGCAGCTCACGGTAGTTGTAGATCTCTCCGTTGAGGACGACGGCGACGGTCCGGTTTTCGTTGAAGATCGGCTGGTCGCCCGTGTCGAGGTCGATTACCCGGAGGCGCTGGATCCCAAGACCGACCGGCCCGTCGCAGTGGATCCCCCGCGAGTCCGGGCCTCGATGCTCGAGGGCCCGGCACATCGACACCAGCAGTTCCGGATTCACCCGCGCTCCATCTGCACGTATCTGTCCCGCAATTCCGCACATCTGTCTCGTCCCCGCGCCGGTCAGGCGGCGATTTGGGTATCCATCCGCTTAGCCATCGCCAACAGGGCCGGGCCGAGCCCGAGGAGGAGCCAGAGCTCCCTCGCATACTGCTCGGAAGCAAAGAAGTCGGCCACCAGGAGTCCGATAGTGGAGACGGCGATAGCCGCCGTCAGCATCTGCAGGCGGTGCTGGCCGAGCTGTTCGAATCTGGACAATGCAGCGAGCGAGCAGCCGAGGCCGAAGGCGATCATCGAGACGAAGAGGGTCACGCCGACGATGCCAAGCTCCGCGAAGACCTCCAGGTACATGTTCTCCGCCACCTTGGGATTGTCGGCGATGTATTGGGACTGCGGGAGGGCACCGGGTCGGAGTAGATAGTGGATCGAGGACACCGGGAAGTTGCCGGCGCCCACGCCCTTGACGGCATTGGCACCGGCCATGCGCGTGCCGACCGTCCAGATGTCGGTCCGGCCAGAGCCGCTTCCGGGGTGCAGGATTCGCTCTCGACTCTGCGGTGGCGCCGCCATCACCACGTAGGCGATCCCGGCCAGCAGGACCGCACAGGTGGCCAGGGACACGACCAGACGCCGGCCTCTGGCGACGACGATTGCCGCGATGAGCATCGCGCCAAGCGCGATCAGCCCACCCCGCGAGCCGGTCAGCAGGACCGCCAGCAAGCAGATCCCGCCGGCGCCGATCGAGGCACCTTTCAGGAAAGGGTCTTTGACAGCTGCGGCGAGGCCCCCACTCAGTCCGATTCCGAGCACGAGGGCGGCGGCCAGCTGATTGGGATTGCCCAGGGTCCCGGTGAGCCGCTCGAACTGCCCGTACTGCCCGAATTCGGGTGGCGGCGGATGGAGGAATCCGTAAAGCGCCGCGGCTGTCGCGCCGAGCACCATGGCCGCGGCGATCATGGTCACATGCGCCTCTCGCTGAACCGCGGTGAATACGACCAAGACAAGAGCGACCACCAGTGCGTAGCGAAACGCCGATGTAAGCGTTTGGGCTGGATCCTCGGCCCATAGGTAGCTGAGCATCGCCCAACTCAGGAAGAGGAGCATCACCAACGACATCGCCGGGTGGACCACGGTGAAGATTCGTCGCGAACTCCCCTCTCGGGTGACGACCGCAAGCCAGGAGAGCAACAGGGGAAGGGCCGCCACCTTGACGATGCTCAGTGTCTGACCCGCGAAGTTGGGGACGACGACGACAAACCCAAGGAACGTGAACAGCGCCAGTCCGAGCGGCAGGTCGGCGAGCGCGATGAGGGCAAACGCGATTCCAAAGGCACCGGCTAGCGCAATCCGCCCGTCGATTCCGGCGACGATGCCGATCAGGACGGCAAAGAGGCCATATCCGGCGAGCAGCCCGATCTCGCTTCGCGTCGCACGGATGCTCACGCGGCCATTGTCGCAGTCGGACTCGACAGGCCGGCTCAGCTTCGCATCCCGGGCGGGCCCTGAATCGGATCGCCCGATTTCAACTCATTTGGACGGATGTATGGGAACCGTCCCCAACAAACGTCTGGCCACGGATCGGTTCGTCATCGCCCGCTGGAGGCCACCGATGGATCTCCGAATCCATGCTGGCTCCCGCGTCAACGAAAAATCGCCTTCGCGTCGTAAGCGTCGCCGCAACCCTGCTGCTCGCCGCTTTCGCCGCCGCTCCCTCCGTTGCGGGGGCAACCTCGGCGTCCGTCACGGCCTACGACTCACTCGCTGTGCTGCGGCCCGATCGTCCAGCTCCAACCGGCGGGTCGAGTCAGGTCACTGTCAGTGCCGCCGGGAACGAGGTGGAGTCCTTCCAGATCCTGGTTCGAGCGACGTCCGGTGCGATCTCCGGCTTGCGTGTCGGTCCCGGCGACTCGCTCACGGGTCCCGGCGGAGCCACCCTTCCCGCCTCGTCGTTGACGATCTACCGCGAGGCGTACTACCAGGTCTCGCAGCGCTCCGACGCCGAAGGCGATACGGGCTCGTGGCCGGACGCCCTGATTCCGGAGAAGGATGATTTCTACGGTGAGGATCGAGCGGCGTTCCCGACCGATGTCGCCTCCGGGGGCCAGCTCGCCGCGTGGATCGACGTCCTCGTGCCGCAGGGGCAGCCGGCGGGCCAGTACGCCGGCTCCGTCAGGGTCACAGATCCCAGCGGCGTGGTTGCGACGGTGCCGGTCAACCTGACCGTCCAGGACTTCTCACTCCCGTCGACGTCGACGCTCAAGAGCGCCTTCCTCGATCGCTCGGACAAGATCTGCACCGCATTCACAGGCAGCTCCAACTGCAATGGGAACCAGGACCAGGCCTGGCAGCTCCAAGCGCTCTTCGCCACAGCCGGGCTGAACAACCGCGTCACGATCGCCAATCCGCTTGCCGGCTCACCGAACAGCTCCTACTTCTCCAAATACATCGCCCCGCTGATCCAGGGGACCGACTCGCGAGTCCGCCTCCCCGGAGCCGAGCTGACCTCGGTCGAAGCCTGGCAGTCCTGCGCGACCTCGAGCGGTTGCCTGAGCGACTGGAAGGCGGCGGCCACGAAATACGGGTTCGCCGACCGGTTCTTCCTCTATAACTGCGACGAGCCCTTTGGGAGCTCCTCGGCATGGAGCGCATGTGCCCAGACCGCCCAGCAGGCAGACCAGGCCTGGCCGGGCGTCCGCAAGCTGGTGACGGCGAAGATCGGCGATGTCCAGGGCGGCGGCGGAAGCAGCTATACGGACATCGTCGCTCCGGTCATCAACGACATGGCACAGCCCGGTGGCGTCAATCAACGCCCGGCCTACGACAGCTTCCTCGCCAGCGGCTCGAGCAAGGAGATGTGGCTCTACACCTCATGCATGAGCTTCAGCTGCGACAACATCGAGGACCCCTACTGGAACGGATGGCCCGGCTATGCGATCGACCAACCGGCATCGCAGGCACGCGCCATGGGTTGGCTCTCCTTCGAATATGGAGCGACTGGCGAGCTGTATTGGGACTCCACGATCAGCCTGCCGACGGCCTGGACGAACCAGGCTGCGGGCCTTGGCGGCAACGGAGACGGGAATCTCTTCTACGCCGGCACTCCCAACGGCGTCAACGGAAGCCCCGCGATCGGCGGAACCCACGACATCCCGATCGAATCGATTCGCCTGAAGCGGATCAGGGACGGGCGCGAGGATTACGAGTACCTCCACCTACTGGCCCAGCAGGGCCAGGCGAGTCAGGCCGCCGGCATCGTGCGGGGCGTTTTCGGATCCGAGGACTTCGCCGCGCACAACACGACGGTCAGTTCGACCTCGCTGAACACGGCCCGCGACCAGCTGGCCGCAGCGATCGCCGGACAACCGGTCTCGGTTCCTCCCCCGGCTCCAGCTCCGTCGCCCGCTCCAACGTCCTCGCCGACACCGACCAACCCCACCACCGTCGGAACGGCGGGTGACAGCTCGACGACGATCTCGACCTCGCCCGCAACCGGGACGACCGGCACTGACCTCCACCTCCACGTCATCAAGGTCAAGACGCCGCACTCGGTCCGGCAACTCAACCGCCGCGGAGTCCGGGCCCTGGTCAGCTGTGCCGTCGACTGCCAGGTCTACCTGGGTTCCGAGGTAAGCAGGCGCGCGGCTCGTATGCTCAACCTCGGTTCGACCCAGATCGGCACTGGGTCGGCGAGGGTCAGCGCGAATCGCCCGGTATGGGTCACGGCGAAGCCGGCTCCCCGGGTACGGCGGAAGATCAGTCGCGCGAACGACGTGAAGTTCAGTCTCCGCACCGAAGTGCGGTCGCGCACCGCGTGAGGCCGGACGAGCAACCGCAGCCCCGTCCCTGCCCAGTCGACGTCAGCCGGACCGGCTTGCGAGACGACTTCGCCAGCCGTCCTGCGTTCTGCTCGCCTCGCTGTAGTAGTGCGACTCGCCCCTGCGGGGCCGTGATGTGCCGACGAGGGCGAAGCCGGCAGGGGTGATGCCGTTCTCGGCGAGCAACTCGCCGAGAACGGCGAGTTTGTCGAGGCGGGTGACACCGAGCCGGGTGACGAGCAGGACTGCGTCGGCCATGCGAGCGAGCGGCAGGGCGTCGACGATCTCGTTCAGTGGGGGCGAGTCGATGATCACGAAGTCGGCGAGCCGTCGAGCGTCCTCGATCATCCGTTCGGCGGTCGGGATCGAGAAGAGGTCGGCGATCCAGCCACCCTCGTAGTCGGCCAGCAGAAGCTGCAGGTTCGCCCCGTAAGTCTCGCTTGGGGTCAAGGCCTCCTCGAGCGTCCGGTTCTCGATCAGCACGCTCACCACGCCGCCTCGATCTGGCCTGGCCCTGAGCACGTTGCCCAGTACCGGGTGGCGGAGATCGGATTCGATCAGGACCACCCGTTTGCCCGCCAGGGCGAGCGAGGCGGCCAGGTTGATCGCGGTGGTCGTCTTCCCCTCCGAAGGCGAGGAGCCGGTAATCAAGACGACGCGCCCACGAGTGCCGTCCCGCCGCAGGCTTGTGAGGGTGGCTCGTAGGGTTCTGTATGCCTCGCTGATCGCGGTGGACACTCGGTCGGGCGAAAGGGGTCGCTCTCCGGAATGCGATTCCTTCGGGATTCGAGCGAGGATCGGCAGCCGGTAGAGGCGCCGCAGCTGCGCCTCGCGACGCAGGCGCGGATCGAGGGCCTGGGATGCGAACGCCGCGGCGACGCCGAGAATCAAGCCGGCGAAGATGCCGCCCACGATGCTGAGCAGTGGACGCGGTGAAGCCTGGCTGGTTGGCAGCGGGGCCAGGACCTCAACCCTCATCGTCGGGTCGGGGGCGGTTCGCAGGACTTCGAGTTCGGCGATCTGCGCGTCGATGGATGTGTTGGTCGCACCAATCTGCTGGGCCCCGGCCGCGCCAGTTGCCTGAGTTTCCAGGCTGGGAAGCTGTCGGTCGATCTGGTTGTGCATTTGCGCGGTTCGCTCGGTTACCGCCTGCGTGGCGAAGGCGTTGGCCAACGCCTGGGCGCCTTCCGGGGAGGTTTGGCTGGCGGTGACGGCGACGATGTTGCTCTGCGCCACCGGTTCGGCGGTGACTTTCGTCAACAGATTCTGGGCGGTCTCGGGCGTATGGAGCTGTTGGCGAACCCGTTCAGCTACATCGATGTTCGTGACCAGGCGCGACGCCGTCTCGACGTCTCGGGTCGGGTCGGCAGAATCGCGGATCAGCCCAAGGCTGGTGAGGACGGGATCGTCTCCGCTGACAGGCGTGATCAGCAGGTCGGCCTCCGCATCGTAGATCTTGGTTGCGGTAGCCACGTAGAGGATGGCGATCCCCGTGGTGATCAGGACCGCGACGACGATCAGCCAAAAACGCTCGCGCAGCGTCTCCACGTACCGCTTGAGGCCCTCCTGTTCCTCGGGCGGGTGGAGCCAGTCTGAGGATTGGTTGGTTGGATGCTCCGTCATGGGCGAACCTGGGGCTTCGTGGCCTAAGGCGGTCGTCCTGCCCGGGGGATTCTGACACCGCCACATCTGTGGGGTGCGCTAGCGTGGCGGCGATGTCGGCCTCCACCACCGAGCCGGCCCTCCCGTCCGTCGTGCAGGCGGGCCGGACATGGGTCGCGGGGGCGTTGCTCGGCGCGATCACGCTCCTCTTCGTCTGGTGGGGGTGGAAGCAAGGAGCTTTCTTCGGACCGGTCTTCTACCCGGGCGCGCTTGCCGTCTTCGTGCTCATGGGGCTGCTGCTCGTCGCCGCGCCCTTCGACGGGCGAGTAGTGGGCCCGGCGCGGGTCGCGCTCGCTGCCTTGGCTGGGCTGTCGGCATGGATGGCGCTGTCGGCTTTCTGGTCTCCGCTGCCGGCCGTTGCCCTGCTGTACGCCGAGCACGCCTTCCTCTACGTGGCGATATTCGCGGTTGGCCTCTGGACGGCTCACCTGCTCGGAAACCGGATGCTGAATGCCCTGGCGCCCCTGGCTATCGCGGGAGCGGTCGTCGGCATCGCCACGGTGGTGGTGCTGGCGACCGGAACGGACGTCACCTGGTATCTGCAGGGCGACGCCACTCTTCGCTTCCCGATCGGCTACCGCAATGCCAACGCTGCCTTTTTCCTGATTTGCCTCTGGCCGCTGCTGGCGCTGGCGACAGAGTCGGACTGGCGTTGGGAGCTTCGTGCCCTGCTGGTCGGAGCGGCAACCGTTTTGGTCGAGTTGGAACTGCTGGCCCAGAGCCGTGGCTCCGCCCCGGCGGTGGCGGCTGCCCTACTTGCGTACCTGATCCTTGCTCCGCACCGCCTTCGAGCCGCCGTTGTGATCGCCCTCGCGGCGTTGCCTGCGCTCCCGGCGCTGCCGGTGTTGCTGGACGTCTTCAGGCACGGGGCTCCCGACGCCGCGGCCATTCCGCTCCTGCGCGACGCCGCCCGGGCGATCGGATTGACGGCGGTGCTCTCGGTGGTGCTCGCCGCTCTCGCCCTGCGCGGCGTCGCTCCGCGCCTGCACCTCGAGGAGAGGGCCGTCTCCTGGATCTCGCGTGTTACAGCCGCCGCGGCGATCCTCGTGGTGCTCGTCGGCGGTTCCATCTTCGTCTCGCGCCACGGCGGCCCGATTGGCTTCGTCGATCAGCGAATCGCCCAGTTCAAACAAGTCGGCTACCCCAATCTCCACAGCCAGGGGATTCGCTTTGGGGCCAACGTCGGCTCGAATCGAAGCGACTTCTGGAGGGTCGCGATCCGGCGGGGGCTCGACGACCCGCTGACCGGGGGTGGCGGCGGCTCGTTCCAGATCGCCTATCTCGAGCACCGTCGTAGCGGGGAGAGCCCGCGGGACCCTCACAGCGCCGAGATGTTGATGTTCTCCGAGCTCGGGCTTCCCGGCCTGCTGCTGCTCGGGGCATTCGTCGTCGGGGCGGCGATGGCGGGCTGGAGGTCGCGGAAGCTCGGCCCAGCGGCCGCCGCGCTCGCGGCGGGCTCCCTCGCGGCCGGCGCGCAGTGGCTCGTCCACAGTTCCTTCGACTGGCTTTGGAACTACCCCGGGGTAACAGCCCCGGCGGTTTTCGCGCTCGGCGTCGCGGCGGCTCCGGCGTTACTTGACCCCACCGCCCTGCGCGCGCAACGGTTGCGCTCGGCCGTCGTTGTGGCGCTTGCCGCGTTCGCGTTGCTTGCGGTGCCGCTGTACCTGTCGAGCCGCTACGCGCAGCGGGCCTACGACGAGAGCGCCAAGCATTCAGGGGCCGCCATCGCCGACCTCGATCGCGCGGCACGCCTCAATCCGCTCGACGCCGGACCCCTCCTGGCGAAGGGGGCGATCGAGTCGAGGCTGGGGGAGAGGCGCTTGGCCTTGAAGGCGTTCCGCCAAGCGGCCGGCCGCGAACCGGACAGTTACGCTGCCTATTACTTCATGGCGCGCGAGTTGGCGGGCGTCGACCCGGCGGCCGCCAAGAACCGCCTGCGAAGGGCGCTGGAGTTGGATCCCCGCGAACCGGCGCTGAGAGCGCTGCAAAGACAGCTGGAACGTACAGACGCGACTCGCTGAGCGGGCCTTGCGCCGGCGGCAGGGGAGTTGCAGGCCGCGGTCCCCGCTTGTCGTTTGCAGCGGTGTTTGCCACACTCGGTTAACCGCGCGCCCCCGGCAGCCTGCCTGGCCATGCATGCGCGGGGGCAAATGACCAAGCTCAGCGCAGACACACGCAGAGGCTCGCTCACCCGGCTATTGGCGATTTTCGGCCTCGCCTCCGTGCTCGGTCTCGCCGCGGCGGTTCCGGCGCTGGCTCAGGATCCGACTTCCGCCCAGTACAACAGTGCGGTGAATCAGGTCCAGGGCGAAGTCGGCGGCGGCGGGCCGTCCTCTCCCGCCCCGGCACAGCGAGCCTCCGGCCTCCAGGAGAACGTGGTGGGTGGGCTGCCGTTCACCGGCCTCGACCTGCTCGCGCTCGTCGCCGTCGCACTCGCGCTTGCCTCGATTGGCTTCGCGCTGCGGCGGATGACGACCCCCGGGCCCCGCTGATTCGCGATTGCGCTCAGCGGGGCGTGAAGCTCGCCAGCGCCCGGTCTGCCTGAGTTCGCAGGGACTTCGGGGTGCCCGGGTCGGCGCTCTCGACGACCAGATAGCGGTATGGCCCCGCGAGGACCGCGAGGGCGGTCTGAGAGCCGGCGGGGCCGTTGGCGCGCAGCTTGAAGCTCGGGTTGCCGGCGGTGCGCAGGTCCTCGGCGGCCGAGACGGTTGCCCCGGCGTCGCGCGAGCGGAGGTAGGCGGCCGTCTCGGCGGCCATCCGCTGCATGGTCAGGCCGGGGTCGTCTTCGTAGAAGATCTGCACCGAGATCGGGGACGAGCCGGGGGGTGCCAGCAGGACACCTCCGCCTGAGTTCTGCTGCTCCCAGATGGCGGGCACGGTCAGCGCAAAGCGCGCCGTCTTCACGGCCTTCACGCGAATCGGCGGTGAGGGAGCAGGCGCTTGTGGCTTCTTGGCCTGCGCCGGGGGCGGGGCGATGGGCACTGGGCGCACCCGAGGCGCGCCCACCGGCTTTCGGGGCGGTCGCCGACGGCGCCGGCGTGGGCGCGCTGGTGCCGGACGACTTCCCGACGTCGTTGGAGATCCGGACCACGGCAAACACCAGCGCCGCCGCCGCAAAGACGAGCAGGCCGGTGGTGATGAGGCGGTCGCGCGTCCATCTGCCCCGCCGGGGCGGTGCATCGGGGGAAGACCGATCGGCTTGGGACGCGGGGGGCTTCCAGGCGCCTGGTTTCGCCTCGCCGAGGGGCGGCAGCAGGGTGGGAACTCCTTCGCGGCCCCCGGCGCTCCACGTACTGAGGAGGGGGCGGCGGGGCCGGGGTCGTGGCTCGGTTGGGCTCGAGGGCCACTGGAGCGAACTCGATCTCCCGTTCGAACTCGATCGTCGCGGTCGCGTAGTCGTGCCGGGCGCCGCATCCGCGGCAGACGATCGAAACGTGGCCGCTGCCCAGTCCGGCGGGGTGGGAGACGTCGAAGCCGGCGCCGCAGCGCTCGTGCTCGACCAGGAAGCGACTTAGTCCTTGGAGCATCGCGGGCTGGCGGCGGACGGCCTCCACCGGCCTACCGTAGAGCACGCGCACGCCGTTACGACCGACGGCGCCGGAACAATGCCGCCCAATGCTCCCTGAGGGCAACAGGGCTGTCGCCGAGCCGCTGTCGGTGGCTCCGAGCGGCGAGGCCACCTCGACTGCCTCCGCCGCGGAGGCGGTTGACCGCATCCTGGCGTCCACGGAGTCCGCGGTCGCCTCGATCGTGCGGCGGACGGAGCACGAGGTGCGGGGAATGGCGGCCGACCTCGACTCCCGCATCGCGCGGGACGCAATCGAGCGGACCGCGCGACTCGTGCAGCTTCGCCGCGAGCTGACCGACCGGGCATCGACGCTTGCCGTCCACTTCGAGGCGATCCTCGACCAGCTGGATGCCGTCGAGGCCGCGCTGGCGGTCAACACCGGAGGCGCCCGGGGCGTTCGTCACGGGACCGAGCCGGGCGACACCCGCGTCGCGGCGATCAAGATGACCTTGCGCGAGCGACAGCGGATCAGCGTCGCCTACGAGGAGCCTGTGCAACCCGTCGAGGCCGTGCCCCAGGTCCCTCCGCCGGCCATGCCCGTCGCCATGCCCCAGCCCCGGCGACGCTGGTGGCGGCTCTGGCTGCGGGAAGCTGCGTAGAATCGCGTTGGCAGGATCGGCGGTGCCCGGCGGCGAAGAATGGTGCCGGGCCAACTAACCGCTATCGCGAGTCAGTGAACGATCAGCCGACATACCCGGGTGCCGGCGGTGAGGGTCAGCCGCCCGCCGCGCGATCCCCGCTGCAGGGCTCGGTGGCGACCGCGACGGCGCGGATCCAGGTGATCATCGAGGCCGCCGAGAAGGCCGCCGCCGGGATCATCGACGACGCCGAGGCCCAGGCTCGGCGCTATCTGGAGGAGTCCCGTGCGCGGGCGGACTCTGATCGCCGACCAGCGCGCCGGGGAGATGTCGGCGCTGACCGACGCGCTGATCGAGCGGGCCGAGTCGGTGAAGCGCCAGTCCGATGAGCTGATCCGGGCGCTGGGACAGGCGAAGCTGCAGGTCGAGGAGCGGTTCCGCGCCGAGTCCGCGGAGATCGCGCCCCCCGAGGCGAGCCCGCAGCAATCGCCCATCCAGGAGACTCCCCCCGCGCAGGCTCCGGTCCATCACCTCAAGCCGGTCGAGGTGGCGCCGCCCGACTTCCCGGTCGAGGTGGCTCCACCACAGCCGCCGCCCGCTCCCGGCCGGGTCGGGGGGACCCCTCCCTCCGACGGGGCGCGCCTGCTTGCCACCCAGATGGCGGTCGCCGGCAGCAGTCGAGCCGAGATCGAGAGTCGCCTGCGGAACGAGTTCGGCATCCGGGACGCGGGCCCTATGCTCGACGCGATCCTGGGGCGGGAGGCGTAGGTGCACGAAGACCCGACACGCATGATGGGGACCTCCGGCGGCGATCGGCCCGGCGGCAACATCCGCCTGCTGGTCGCCGGTCTCGTTGCGGTGATCGTCGGCCTGATCGTCGCGATCGTCGTGATCGCCAACAACGACAGCGGCAACGGCAACGGTTCTGCCGCGTCGACGCCGGCGTCGATCACGACCACGCTTTCGACGACGACCACCGGCTCGACCACCACGGGAACGACGACCGGGACGACCACCGGAACGACCACGGGATCGACGACGACTTCTCCGACGACGACCGCCACGACCACACCGACCACGACCGGCACCGCGACGACGGGCGGCAGCGGCGGCGTCGCGGCGCCCTAACCGGGCCTCAGGCCCCCCTCGCCGCCGTTTCCCGCACCAGCCTCGCGAAGACGATGTAGCGCTCGGCGGCGCTGTACAGCGGGTGGCAGGCGCTCAGGACGAGCCGTTCGTAGCCGACCTTCCTGACGATGCCGACGTCGCTGGGGTCGACGATCGCCGTCTTCTGGACCCGGTAGTAGAAGGTCGCATAGGGCATCTCCAGGGCGATCCGGTCGCCGTGGCGCATCGAGTCGATGTGGCGGAACGGCGCCAGGTAGGTGGTCCGGTGCCCGGCGATCCCCACGGTGCCGCCCTGGCCCGGGAACGGCGTCTGCGGGTAGTGCCCCGGCCCCTTCTCGAGGCTGGCGGTGTCGGTTCCCTGCACGACGACCATGCTCAGCCCGTCCATCGCCGGGGCGACGATCCGCCCGATCGCCTCGCCGGTGCTCGCCTGGCGGGCGAAGCGCTGCGCAAGGATCGCGATCTGCCGCCGGGTGCTCCTCACCCTGGCGACGGCGCGGCGGTCGGCCCGGGTCGGGTACTGCGCCTCGAGGCTCTTCAGCTGGTCGGCTGCCTGGCCCTGCTTGATCGAGCCGTAGATCGAGGAGACCGGCTCCCTGTAGGCGAGCGTGACGCCGACGTCGGCGAGCACCACCAGGCCGGCGGTGATCAGCGCGATCGAGAGGATGTGGCCGAGCCGGGCCATCGCGGGAAGTCTGGCAGCGCCGGGTGTCGCGTGGGGAGTTGGCGTGCGAGACTTCGCGCCTGCGATGACGACCGAGCAACCCCAGCAGCAAGTCCGCACGGCGAGTTACGAGGCCGACCCCTCGCAGGTGCGCCGCGTGCTGCTCCTCTACTCGGGCGGCCTCGACACGAGCGTCATGCTCAAGTGGATCCAGGACTCCTACGACGCCGAGGTCGTCTGCCTCACGGTCAACCTCGGCCAGCCGGGCGAGGACTACGAGGTGATCGAGGGCAAGGCAAAGCAGCTCGGCGCGGTCGAGTGCCACGTCGTCGACGCCCGGCAGCGGTTCGCGCAGGAGTTCGTGGCTGCCGGCGATCAAGGCCAACGCGCTCTACGGCGGCGGCTACCCGCTCTTCACGGCGCTCGGCCGGCCGCTGATCGCCCAGCTCGCGGTCGAGCAGGCACGCGCGCAGCGGTTGCGACACGATCGCCCACGGCTGCACGGGCAAGGGCAACGACCAGGTGCGGATCGAGGCGACGGTCGCGACGCTGGCTCCCGAGCTGAAGGTGATCGCGCCGGTCCGCTCCTGGCAGATGGGGCGCGAGGAGGAGATCGCCTACGCGCGCGAGCACGGCATCCCGGTCAAGGGGGGCACCGAGGTCGCGCCGTACTCGATCGACGACAACCTCTGGGGCCGCTCCTCCGAGGGCCGCTGGATCGAGGACCTCTCGCACCCGCCCGAGGACGACGTCTTCCAGTTGGTGACGCGTCCCGAGGAGGCGCCGGACGAGGCCGAGGTCGTCACCCTGGGGTTCGAGCGGGGCGTGCCGGTGGCGCTGAACGGCGAGCGGCTCGGGCTGGTGGAGCTGCTGGAGCGCACCGCGGAGATCGGCTGCCGGCACGGCGTCGGCATCGTCGACCACATCGAGGACCGCATCGTCGGGCTGAAGGTGCGCGACATCTACGAGGTGCCGGCGGCGGCGATCGTCCTCACCGCCCACCAGGAGCTGGAGAGGCTGGTCGGCACGATCCACCAGAACCAGTTCAAGCCGGCGCTCGACCAGAAGTGGGGCTACCTCGTCTACGCCGGCCTGTGGTGGGAGCCGTTGCGGGCCGACCTCGACGCCTACATGGACGCCGTCAACGCCCAGGTGACGGGGGAGATCGGGCTGAAGCTCTTCAAGGGCAGCGTCCGCGTCGTGACGCGCGAGTCCCCGAACGCCGTCTACGACGCGACCCTCGCCTCCTTCGCGGAGTCCGGCGGGCTCTTCTCGCAGAGCGCGTCGCCCGGCTTCATCGAGCTGTGGTCGCTGCAATCGCGGATGGCGCACATGATCCGGGAGCGAGGGGAGGAGGAGGGCTGATGTACGACACGCTCGGCAAGGCGGCGTTCCGCTTCGCGCTCACCTATTTCCGCCGCCGCTACAAGCGCGAGATCCGCATCGGCCTGGGCCTCGCCGCGGTCTCGATCGGCATCGCCGCGTACCTCGCAAGCCGCAACGTCCCCGAGGGCTGAGCTCCCAGCTTCCGCTGTTCCTTAGCCGCATATAGCGGGGATAAGGAACAGCGGAAGAGACAGGGTCGCAAGTTTCCTTGCGAGTTATGGGCAACTTGTGAGCTTTCGCTAACAGAGTTCGGTAGTCTCGCGCGCTTCATGCCGCGGGCCCCCGCGACAGAGGCAGGTATCCGGCGTCGGCTGGGCGCACTCGTCTGCGCCGCTTTCGCCTGCTCGCTCATCCCCGTCGCCGGGGCCGGCGCCACCGACGTCGGCGCCCTGCAGGCCAAGCTGGACGCGGCGCGCAGCCAGGCGAGCGCCCTCGCCGCCGATCTCCAGGCCAAGCAGAGCCAGCTCGCCGCCGCCCAGCAGCAGGCCTCCGCGGCCGCGGCCCGCGAGCAACGGCTGAGCGAGCTGCTGGCGACCGGCCAGGCCCGGGCCGCTGCGTTGGGCGACAAGGTGAAGCGCGCCCAGCGGCAGCTCGCGGTGGAGAAGGGCCGGCTCGCCCGGGCGCAGAAGGCGCTGGCCCAGCGCCTCGTCGCGATCTATGAGAGCGGCGCCCCCAGCACCGCCGGCGTCGTGCTGGGGTCGAGCAACTTCAACGACCTCGTCACTCGCACCAACTACCTGCGAGAGATCGAGAACTCCGACACGGCGCTCGCCCAGCGGGTCGAGCAGGTTCGCAACGAGGTGCGCCGTGAGCTGACCCTGATCGCGGCGCTGAAGGCCCGGGTCGACACCTACGACGCCCGCCTCGCCGCCGCCCGCTCTCAGATCTCTACGGTGCGTGAGCGCGCCACCGTGGAGGCGGCGCAGCTGCAGTCGATCGCCGCCGCCCGCGCCGCCTCGCTCTCCACCCTCAAGTCGAGCATCGGGCACTGGGTCAGCGACATCCAGGCCGCGCAGCAGGCCAGCCAGGCCGCCGCGCAGGCCACCGTCGGGCGCTGGCTCGGCGGTCCCTACTCGATCCCCTCCTACATCGTGATGTGCGAGTCGGGCGGCAACTACGGCGCCGTCAACCCGTCCAGCGGGGCGGGCGGCGCCTACCAGATCCTCCCGTCCACATGGAAGCTCTACGGAGGAGCTGGGGCGCCCCAGGATGCACCGAAGGCCGAACAGGACCGGATCGCAGCCGAAATTTGGGCTGATTCCGGTTCGAGCGCCTGGGTTTGCGGCGGCTGAGTCTCGGTCGCTATTTCGTGACGAGATACACACGGAAGTAGCGCGAAAGGCGCACGGCGGCGAGTCGTTGGCATCTGCCCCGGTTGACATGATCGGCCGGTCGTGAGCGAACCCGCCGCCGTCCATCTCCACGCCCACAGCGAGTACTCGCTGCTCGACGGCGCCTGCAAGATCGACGCGATGGCGGCGCGGGCGGCGGAGCTGGGGCAGCCGGCGCTGGGGCTCACCGACCACGGGGTGATGAACGGCGCCGTCGACCTCTACAAGGCCTGCAAGAAGCACGGGATCAAGCCGATCGTCGGCCTCGAGGCCTACTTCGTCGACGACCGTCACGCGATCAAGGAGCAGGCCCGCTACGAGCGCAACCACCTCACCCTGCTCGCCGAGAGCGACGCCGGCTTCGCCAACCTGGTCAAGCTCACCTCGGCCGGCTTCCTCGAGGGCTTCTCGCGCGGCAAGGCCAACGTCGACATGGAGCTGCTCGCCGCCCACGCCGAGGGCGTGATCGTCCTCACCGGCTGCCTGCAGTCGCGCTTCTGCCGCCGCCTGGTCGAGGAGCGCCACGACGACGCCCGCGCCCACCTCGACGACCTGATCCAGGCCTTCGGCCCCGAGCAGGTCTACTTCGAGGTCCAGAAGAACGGGATCGCCGAGCAGGACAAGGCCAACGAGGGGATCGTCCGCTTCGCCCGCGAGCTGGGCCGGCCGCTGGTCGGCACCGCCGACGTCCACTACCTGCGCCGCGAGGACTTCGACAACCACGCGGCGCTGCTCTGCGTGCAGACCAAGTCGACCCTGGAGGCGCCGAAGCTGAGCTTCGACACCAACGAGTTCTTCCTCAAGAGCACCGAGGAGATGGCGGAGTCCTTCGCCGAGTGGCCCGAGGCGATCCCGACCACGCTGGAGATCGCCGAGCGCTGCGAGGTCGAGATCGAGCTCGGCAAGCTGCTGCTGCCGCGCTACCCGACCCCGGACGGCGAGGAGCCGGAGGCGATGCTGCGGCGGATCGCCGGCGAGGGGCTGCGCGCCCGCTACGGCGACCCGGCCCGGCCGAGGCGGTCGAGCGGCTCGAGTTCGAGCTCGGGGTGATCGAGGAGATGGGCTTCTCCTCCTACTTCCTGATCGTCTGGGACTTCGTCCGCTACGCCAAGGAGAACGGCGTCGCCGTCGGCCCCGGCCGCGGCTCGGCCGCCGGCTCGATCGTCTCCTACGCCCTGAGGATCACCGACCTCGACCCGCTCGCCGACGGCCTGATCTTCGAGCGCTTCCTCAACCCCGGCCGCAAATCGATGCCCGACATCGACATCGACTTCTCGGTCCGCGGGCGCGAGCGGATGATCCGCTACGTCGCCGACAAGTACGGCCGCGAGTCGGTCGCCCAGATCATCACCTTCGGCAAGATGGCGCCGCGCGCCGCCACCCGCGACGCCGCCCGCGTGCTCGGCTTCGACTACGGCACCGGCGACCGCCTCGCCAAGCAGATCCCGGAGCCGATCATGGGCCGCAGCCCCTCCTTCGAGGAATGCCTGAAGTCCGGCCAGGAGCTGAAACGGACCTACGACGCCGAGCCCGACGCGAAACGGATCATCGACGTCGCCCAGGGGCTGGAGGGGATCGTCCGCAACAACTCGATCCACGCCGCCGCGGTGGTGATCGCCGACCGGCCGCTGCACGAGGTGGTGCCGCTGCAGCTGGCCGAGGACCGCAGCGCGCCGGCGGCGGCCGGCAACGGCAACGGCTCGCGGCAAGCCGGAGCGCCAGTACAAGATCGTCACCCAGTACTCGATGGGGCCGATCGAGGAGATCGGCCTGCTGAAGATGGACTTCCTCGGCCTGCGCAACCTCGACGTGATCGAGGACGCGATCGACATCATCGAGCGCTCGCGCGGCGAGAGGATCGACATGGAGGAGATCCCGATCGACGACGCGAAGACCTACGCGATGCTCGCCGAGGGCGACTCGACCGGGGTCTTCCAGTTCGAGTCGGAGGGGATGCGCGACGCGCTGCGCAAGGTCGGGCCGACCGAGTTCGCCGACATCGTCGCCCTCGGCGCCCTCTACCGGCCCGGCGCGATGGCCTACATCCCCGCCTACGCGAAGGGCAAGAAGGACCCCTCGACCGTGCGCTACCCCGACCCGCGCCTGCGGGCGATCACCGAGGAGACCCACGGCTGCGTCATCTACCAGGAGCAGCTGATGGAGATCGCCCGCTCGATGGCCGGCTTCTCCGGCGCCGAGGCGGACGACCTGCGCAAGGCGATCGGCAAGAAGAAGCGCGACCTGATGGCGACGATGAAGGACAAGTTCATGCAGGGCCTGGCGGAATCGGGCACCGCCCCCGGCGTCGCCAAGGACCTCTGGAAGCTGAACGAAGCGGCCGCCGACTACTCCTTCAACAAGTCCCACGCCGCCTGCTACGGGCTGATCTCCTACCGCACCGCCTACCTCAAGGCCAACTACCCGGCCGAGTACATGGCGGCGGTGATCTCCTCGGTGATGAACACCAAAGACAAGGTGCCGTTCTTCGTCAACCGCTGCGAGGAGATGGGGATCGAGGTGCTGCCGCCCGACGTCAACTCCTCCGACCACAGCTTCGTCGTCTCCGAGAAGGCGATCCGCTTCGGCCTCGACGCGGTCAAGAACGTCGGCCACGCCGCGGTCGAGGCGATCCTGCGCGCCCGCGAGGACGGCGCGATCGCCTCGATCTGGGACTTCTGCGAGCGGGTCGACGCCCGCGCCGTCAACAAACGGGCGATCGAGTGCCTGATCAAGTGCGGCGCCCTCGACTCGACCGGCGCGACCCGCAGGGGGATGCTCGAGGCGCTGCCGGCCGCCCAGTCGGCCGGCCAGAAGGCCCAGGAGGACGCCCAGCTCGGCCAGGGCTCGATCTTCGACTTCGGCGACGACGGCGGCGGGGGAGGGGGCGCTGCCTCCGGCGCCCACCACCGGCCGCCGATCTCCGCCGCCGAGTTCGACCGCGCCGAGCTGCTGGCGCTGGAGAAGGAGACGCTCGGCACCTACCTCTCCTCGCATCCGCTCTCCGAGGTGCGCGACGCGCTGCGCGCCCGGGTCGACTGCACGCTGGCCGAGCTGTCGCGCCAAGGCGGACGGCTCCTGGGTGACGGTCGGCGGGATCGTCACCGAGTGCAAGAAGATCCGCACCAAGAGCGGCACCCAGATGATGTTCGCGACGCTCGACGACGTCGAGGGCCAGGTCGAGATGCTCGTCTTCAAGGCCGACCAGGCCGAGAGCGCCACGACGATCGCCCCCGACGCGGTCGTCCTCGTCCGCGGCCGGATCGACCACAAGGACCGCGGCGAGACCAAGCTCGTCGTCCAGGAGGCCGAGCGCTTCGAGCCCGACGGCGAGGAGATCGCCCGGGCGAGCGGCGGCGAGCGCCCCGTCCGGGCCGCTGAGGCTGACGATCGACGCCGCCGCGCTTCGAGCGCCGGCCTGGTCGAGGAGCTGAAGGCCGTGTTCGAGCACCACAAGGGCGAGGCCGACGTGCACCTGGCGATCCGCAACGGCACGGGAGAGCCGAAGGAGATCCGGCTCGGCGACGACTACCGGGTCAGCCCCTCCAGCGGCCTGCGAGCGGAGCTCGACCATCTGCTCGGCGCCGAGGCCATAGCGGCCTAGACTTTCCCCATGCCAGCGACGCGCACGCAGGCCGGTGAGTGCCGCCAGTGCCGCTCGTTCTGCGACAAGCTGATCGAGCCGCGCGGCTGCGTCGAGATGCGCTGCCGCTTCCTCTACAGCTACGTCGACATGCTGACCGGCGGCCAGTACGTCGGCTGCATGCAGGAGGTCTTCGGGGCCGAGGTCGAGCTCGAGGCCGTGCTGGAGCCCGGCGGCTTCGGCGGCGTCAAGATGACCGGCGACGCCGCTGCCGCACTGCCAGTTCGCGGTCGAGCGGGCCTACGAGGGCTCCGGCCCCTCCTACGACTGCGTCAACCGGCGCTTCTTCGACTGCACCGACGACGGCCCGGAGGGCCTCCGGGCCTTCGACCTGCGCGACGACTGGACTAACTCGGCGGAGGCCTTGCGATCGGAGCTCCGGTGGCTACCATGGGGAAACCCGCCAGTTTACGATGACATCGTTTCGTGTAACATGAAATCATGACTGAAACTTCCGCAGTGGCAGAGGCAGAGCAGATGCTGGCCGAGGTGAACGGCGACGGCTCCCCCGAGGCGGGCGGCCCCAAGTTCACCCTCGAGCTGAACCAGGACCAGAAGGACATCCGCGAGTGGGTGCACGGCTTCGCCGAGAACGTCGTCCGGCCCGCCGCGGCGGAGTGGGACGAGCGCGAGGAGACGCCGTGGCCGGTGATCCAGGAGGCCGCCAAGATCGGCCTCTACGGCTTCGAGGCGCTCGGCCAGTTCTGGGCCGACGAGACCGGCCTGACCCTGCCGATCGCCAACGAGGAGCTGTTCTGGGGCGACGCCGGCATCGGCATGGCGATCATGGGCACCTCGCTCGCGGTCGCCGCGATCTTCGGGCAGGGAACCCCCGAGCAGATGGGCGAGTGGATCCCGCAGTGCTTCGGCACCGCCGACGACGTCAAGGTCGGCTGCCTTCTGCGCCTCCGAGCCCGATGCCGGCTCCGACGTCTCGGCGATCCGCACCACCGCCAAGTACGACGAGGCGACCGACGAGTGGGTGATCAACGGCCAGAAGGCCTGGGCGACCAACGGCGGCATCGCCGACGTCCACGTCGTGATCGCCTCGGTCGACCGCGAGCTGGGCTCGCGCGGCCACGCCGCCTTCGTCATCCCGCCGGGGACCAAGGGCTGCGAGCAGGGCGCCAAGGTCAAGAAGCACGGCCTGCGCGCCTCGCACACCGCCGACGTCCACCTCGACGACTGCCGCATCCCCGGCTCCTGCCTGCTGGGCGGCAAGGAGAAGCTCGACGAGCGCCTCGCCCGGGTCCGCGAGGGCAAGAAGTCCAAATCGCAGGCGGCGATGCAGACCTTCGAGGCGAGCCGCCCGACGGTCGGCGCCCAGGCGCTGGGCATCGCCCGCGCCGCCTACGAGTACTCGCTCGAGTACGCCAAAGAGCGCCGGCAGTTCGGCAAGGCGATCATCGAGAACCAGGCGATCGCCTTCGCCCTGGCCGACATGAAGCTGGAGATCGACGCCGCCCGGCTGCTCGTCTGGCGCGCCGCCTGGATGGGCCGCACCGGCCAGAAGTTCGAGAACGCCGAGGGCTCGATGTCGAAGCTGAAGGCCGGCGAGGTCGCCGTCTGGGCCACCGAGCGGGCGATCCAGATCCTCGGCGGCAACGGCTACACCCGCGAGTTCCCGGTCGAGCGGATGCACCGCGACGCGAAGATCTACACGATCTTCGAGGGCACCTCGGAGATCCAGCGCCTGGTCATCTCACGCGCGATCTCCGGCGTCCACATCAAATAGATCAGCTCAGCCAAGTTGGCAAGAGGGCCCAGTCGGTCTCCGGCCGAATTGATGTCGCACGCGCTTCGCGCTTAGCTCCGAAGATGCTGCGCGGCTGGCGCCGCGCAGAAATCGGATTGCATAGGCGGCCTTCGGCCACATTCGACCGGAGACCGACTGGGCCCTCTACTGACAGCGGTCTCAAGATGAGGACGCCAACCCCCTCACCGAGAATGTGGCGAAGCCGCGATATGCAATCTCATGGTTGCGCGGCGCAGCCGCGCTCAGCCATCGTCGCTAAGGCCGAAGGCCGTGCGACATCAATTCTCGGTGAGGGGGTTGGCGTCCTCACCCTGGCGACGCTTGAGGCCAGCTTTGCGCAGGCGCTTGGCGGCTTGGACCTCTTTCTTGTCCGGGCCTTTCTTGTTGGGGCCCGGCGTCTCCAGGGTGGCCGGGAGGCCCTCGAAGCGGGGTTCTGAGAGGAAGGCCATGAGACCCCTTTTTCCCATCTCGCCCTGGCCGACGTTGGCGTGGCGGTCGCGGCAGGAGCCGAGCGGGGCGGCGGCGTCGTTTACGTGGACGCAGCGGAGGCGCTCCAGGCCTACCTTGGCGTCCGCCTCGTCGAGGATCTCGGTTAGCTTGGCCGCGTCGGTGATGTCGTAGCCCTGCACGAAGAGGTGGCAGGAGTCGAGGCAGAGGCCGAGGCGCTCGCCGCCCCCGGCCAGCTCGATCAGCTCGGCGGTCTGGTCGAAGTCGCGGCCCAGCAGCCCTTTGTGGCCGGCGGTCTGCTCCAGCAGCAGCGGGCAATCCTCGCTGTCCTTCAGCGCCGCGGCGATCACCTTTGCGGCTCGCTTCATCGAAGGCCCCAGCGCCTCGCCTTTCTGCGCCCCCGGGTGCAGCACGACGCCGGCGGCGCCGATCCCGTCGCCGATCCGCAGCGCGTGGGTCAGCGAGGTCAGCGACTTCTTGCGCAGCTCGGCGTCGTTGGTCGCGCAGTTGATCAGATAGACCGCGTGGATCACCACCGCCTCGATCGGCGAAGCCTCCATCGCTTCGCGAAAGGCGGCGAAATCCTCGTCGGTGTAGCGGGTCGGGCGCCACATCCGCGGGCTCTGGTGGAAGATCTGGATCGACTCGCAGCCGATCTCGGTGCCACGCTCGATCGCCTTGTCCAGCCCGCCGGCTGTGGAAACATGCGCGCCGATCAACATGACTAACGAAGACCTCCGTCTCAGGTTTGCCCCCTCGCCGACCGGTGCGCTGCACATCGGTGGAGCGAGGACGGCACTCTACAACTGGCTCGCGGCGCGTCACGGGGGCGGCTCGCTGGTTCTCCGCATCGAGGACACCGACCGCGAGCGCTCGACTCCGGAGAACGTCGAGCAGATCCTCGACGCGCTGCGCTGGCTGGAGCTGGACTGGGACGAGGGCCCGATCTCCCAGGCGAGCCGGGCCGAGAGCCATCGGGTCGCTCTGCGCCGCCTGCTCGACTCCGGGGCCGCCTACCGCGACTCCGCCACGGCGAAGGAGGTCGAGGCCTGGAAGGCCGAGCACGGCGCCGACCGCGGCTACCGGGGCGAGCCGACCGACGAGCCCGGCGCCGCGGTGCGCCTTCGTGTCCCGGACCAGGGGGAGACGATCGTCGAGGACCTGATCCGTGGCCCGGTCCGTTTCCCCAACCGCAGCTACGACGACTTCGTGATCGCTCGCGGCGACGGCTCGGTCCTCTACAACTTCGCGGTCGCCGTCGACGACGCCGAGATGGGGATCGCCGAGGTGGTGCGGGGCGACGACCACCTCTCCAACACGCCCAAGCAGCTGCTCGTGCTGGAGGCGCTCGGCCACGAGCCGCCGCGCTACGCGCACCTGCCGCTGCTGCACGGGCCCGACGGCAAGAAGCTCTCCAAGCGCCACGGCGCAGCCTCCGTGCAGGAGCTGCGCGACGCCGGCTACCTCCCCGCCGCGGTCCGCAACTACCTGGCGCTGCTCGGCTGGGGGACGACCGACGACACGACGCTGATGTCGACCGAGGAGCTGGTCGAGCGCTTCCGGGTCGAGGACGTGGGCAAGGCCGCGGCGATCTTCGACGAAAAGAAGCTGCGCTGGGTCAACGGCCGCTTCATGCGGGAGATGCCGCTCGAGGAGTACACCGCGGCGGTCGCCCGCCACCTCGGGCGTGAGCCAGACGAGCGCCTGCGCGCCGCCTGCGCGATCGCCCAGGAGAAGGCCCAGACCCTGGACGAGGTCTGGCCGCTGATCCGCTTCCTCTTCGAGCCGCCGGTGGAGGACGAGAAGGCCTGGAGCAAGGTGATGAAGGAGGGGACGCTGGCGCTGCTCGAAGCGGCCCGCGACACCCTCGGCGAGGCCAACGGCTTCGATCCGGGCTCGCTCGAGGCTGTCCTCGCTCCGCTGGTCGAGCGACTCGGCGTCAAGCCCGGCAAGCTCTACCAGCCGATCCGGGTCGCGATCACCGGCGGCACGGTCTCACCCGGGATCTTCGAGTCGCTGGCGGCGCTGGGCCGCGAGGAGTCCCTGGCCCGGATCGACGCCGCCATCGCCCGGCTCCGATAACGCCCGCCCCGCCGGGCTGGGGCCGTCCCCGTTTTGGGAACGAGACGCTAAACCAAACGTCCCCTGCTGCCGATGGCTAGGCGGACGTCATGGGATCGACGAAAACCGACAGCAACGGGCGCGGCAAGGCGCACGACATATCCGCCAAGGAGCCCGGCGCCCGGTCAGGCCCGGCGCCCGGCAGCCGCCTCGCCGACGCATTCGAGGCGGTGGAGCGCTTTCCGGTTCTGATCGAGTCCCGCGAGCGGGTGATGCGGATCGCGACCGCTGAGACGGCTCGCATCGGCGAGCTGGTCGAGGCGGTCGAGTCCGACGTCGCCCTCACCATCGCGGTGCTGCGCTTCGCCAACCGCAGCGGCATCGCGGCCGGCGGTGTCGCCACCGTCCCCGATGCGATCGACGTCCTCAAGCCCTCCGGCGTTCTCGCGATCGCCGGCACGGCGCCGTTCTACGACTTCTTCGAGTCCAACGGGGGCTGGGAGCTGAAGCCCGAGCACTTCCGCATCCACGCCATCGCCACCCAGCGGGCGGCCGACCAGATCGGGCGCGCGGTCGGCTGGGCCGAGCGCGGCGAGCTGGCCGTGGCGGCGCTCCTGCACGACGTCGGGCGCCTCGTCATCTCCCGTCTCCATCCCGGCCACAAGACCTATTTCGACGCCGTGTCCCGCACTCCGGAGCAACGGGTCCACGACGAGCGCGCGCAGCTCGGCATCGACCACGCTCTGGTCGGTGGCGTGCTGGCTCGGCGCTGGAACGTGCCGCAGCGGATCGCGGTGGCGATCGAGCGCCATCACGCCGACGACGCCGAGGGGCTTGCCGCGATGGTCGCCGCGGCGGACATGGTCGCCCACTACTCGCAGGGCGAAGCTGTGTCCCCGGAGCGACTGCGCGAGGCGGCCGAGCGGTGCGGTCTCGACGCCGACGGGCTGCGCACTCTGCTCTACGAGCTTCCCTATCCCCGCCAGGACACCCTCCGGATCAGCGAGCCGTGTCCGTTGTCGGCACGGGAGCTGGACGTGCTGCGCCACCTCTCCGAGGGCATGGTCTACAAGCAGATCGCCGGCGAGATGCAGCTCTCGGTTTCGACGATCCGCACTCACCTGCACAACGTGTACGGGAAGATCGGCGCCGTGGACCGGGCGCAGGCGGTGCTCACCGCGCGCGACAGCGGCTGGATCTAGTCGATCAGCGATTCGCGCAGCGCGATCGCGACCGCGTGGGTGCGGTTGCGGGCGCCCAGCCGGGCGAGGACGTGCTTGGTGTGCGTCTTCACGGTTTCCTCGCTCACGTCCAGCTCTCGGGCCGCCACCGTGGTCGATCCACCGTCGGCGAGGAGCTGGAGGATCTGGCGCTGGCGGCGGGTCAGCTTGCCGCTGGTGCCTTTCGGGGGAACCGACGGGTCGATGAAGCTCTCCTGGGCCAGGGCGGCCCGCACCGCATTGCTTCAACTCTTCGGTGCCGGCGGTGCGGGCTACGAAGGCGGTTGCGCCGGCCTGGAGGGCCGCGGTTGCCATGTGGCGCTCAGGCCTCTCGCCGTGGGCGACTATGCCGAGGCCGGGCTCGGCCTTGCGCATTTCCCGTATCGCCTCGGTTCCGCCAAGGGCTGGGCTGTCGCCGTTCGCCCGCGAGCGCACGTCGACGATCGCCACGTCGAAGTTGCCGAGATCGCGGATCAGCTCCAGCCCCTCCTCTCGGCTCGCGGTCTCGTGGACCTCGAAGCCGCCTTCGAGCACTCCGCGCACCCCGAGACGGACGAGCGGGTGGTCGTCGATGACAAGGCAGTTGGGACGATCGCTCAGAGCTGCTTCCGATCCGCTCGGTTGGGGCGATGGCTCCTCCCCGGCACCGGAGCCAACTACCTCGATCCTAACCCAGCCAGGTCCGAGGGGTGCGGTAGAAAGGACGCGTGATATCCGTTACCTCGAAGTCCCGCTACGCGGTCGTCGCGATGGCGGAGCTTGCCCGCTCGGGCGAGCGGCCGGTGCCGATCAAGGAGCTGGCGGAGCGGCGCGAGATCCCCGAGCAGTTCCTCGAGCAGCTCTTCTCGACCCTGCGCCGCTCGGGCCTGCTGACCAGCCACCGCGGCATGAAGGGCGGCTACACGCTCGCCCACCCGGCCGACGAGATCACGGTTCTGGAGGTCGTTCAGGCCCTCGACGGCAAGGTCGGCCAGGAGGCCGACGAGGCCGGCGGCATCTGGGCCGAAGGCGTCACCGCCCTGCGCAAAGTCTTCGGCCAGACCACGATCGCCGAGGTGGCCCGCCGCGAGGCCGAGGAAGCCGGCTCCGGGATGTACTTCATCTGATGAGGATCGGGGCGGAGGCGTCGGCGGTCGTCGGCAATACGCCGCTGGTCTCGCTCGGGCGGCTCGCCGAGGGGCTTGCGGGCCGAGGTCTGCGCGAAGCTCGAGTACTTCAATCCCGGCGGCTCGGTGAAGGACCGGATCGGGGTGGCGATGATCGACGCGGCCGAGGAGGCGGGCCTGGTCGAGCCGGGGCGCTCGGTGATCGTCGAGCCGACCAGCGGCAACACCGGGATCGCCCTGGCGATGGTCTGCGCGGCGCGCGGCTACGAGCTGATCCTGACGCTGCCGGAGGGGATGAGCCGCGAGCGGGCGAAGCTGCTGCGCGCCTACGGCGCCGAGGTGCGCGAGACGCCGTCGCTGGGCGGCATGACCGAGGCGGTCGAGCTGGCCGAGGAGATCCGCGAGCAGCGCAAGGGGTTCATGCCGCAGCAGTTCTCCAACCCCGCCAACCCGGAGGTCCACCGGCGCACGACCGCGGAGGAGATCTGGCGCGACACCGACGGCGAGGTCGGGCGCCTTCGTCGCCGGGGTCGGCACCGGCGGCACGATCACCGGGGTGGGGCAGATGCTGCGCGAGCGCAGCCCCGAGTCGCTGGTCGTCGCGGTCGAGCCGGCCACCTCGCCGGTCCTCTCCGGCGGCGCGCCCGGCCCGCACAAGATCCAGGGGATCGGCGCCGGGTTCGTCCCCGAGGTGCTCGATCGCTCGGTGATCGACGAGGTCGATCTCGGTCTCCGACGAGGACGCGCTGGAGACGGCGCGCCTGGCGGCGCAGCCGCGAGGGGGTGCTCGCCGGGATCTCCGCCGGGGCCAACATCAAGGCCGCGCTGGAGGTCGCGGCGCGGCCGGAGATGGCCGGCAAGCGGGTCGTGACGATCGTCTGCGACTCGGGCGAGCGCTACATGTCCCTACCCTTCTTCGCACCATGAGCGCGCTGGAAGAGAGTGTCTCAGGGAGGTGAGGGCCGACGTCGCGGCGGCGCGCGATCGCGACCCGGCGGCGCAAGGGCGTCTCGACCTTCGAGATCCTCACCAGCTGGGCCGGGGTGCAGGCGCTGCTCGCCCACCGGGTCGCCCACGCGCTGCTGCGAGGCCGGGGTGCCGCTGGCGCCGCGGATGATCGCCTACCTGACCCGCTCGGTCACCGGGGTCGAGATCCACCCCGCGGCGAAGATCGGCGGCGAGTTCTTCATCGACCACGGCTCCGGCGTGGTGATCGGCGAGACGGCGGAGATCGGCGAGCGGGTGACGCTCTACCAGGGGGTGACGCTGGGCGGCACCGGCTTCCAGCGCGGCAAGCGCCATCCGACCCTCGGCGACAACGTCACGGTCGGCTCCGGCGCCAAGCTGCTCGGCCCGATCGCGGTCGGCGACGGCGCCAAGATCGGCGCCAACACGGTCGTCGTCGAGGACGTGCCGCCGCGGCTCGACCGTGGTCGGCAACCCCGGCCACCCGGTCAGGGTCGAGGGCGGCGGGTCGAGGGGCCCGACGCCGACTGGATCCACCTGCCCGACCCGATCGCCGAGGCGATCAAGGCGCTCTCGGAGCGGATCGCCGAGCTCGAGCGGCGCCTCGCCGAGCTCGACGGCAGGAGAAGTCGCGGGAAGGCGGCAGCGAGCTGCGCTCCCGCACCGGGCGCTCGTCGGCCGGTGGCTGAAGTAGCCTGCCGGCGGCTCGTCTCGTCTACACGAAAGGGATTCCAGTGACCAAGCGCCATCTCTTCTTGTCCGTCTTTCTTGTTGTCTCGGCTCTCGCCTTCGCGGCCTGCGGAGGGAGCGGCAGCAACGAAGCTCAGATCGAAGACGCGATTCAGACCGCCGCGACGAGCACCGACCCCGCCAACTGCGAGGCGCTGTCGACCCTCGCCTTCATGGAGCAGACCGAGGCCGAGCAGGGCCAGGCGGCGATCAAGGCATGCGAAGCGGACGCCAAGGACGGCAGCAACAATCCCGACACGGTCACGGTCACGAATGTGGAGGTCGACGGCTCCACGGCGACCGCCGATGCGGCCTTTACGGGCGGCAGCTTCGACGGGCAGACCCTGACGCTTGCCCTGGTCCAGGAGGACGGCGACTGGAAGCTCGATCAGATCAAAGGTTTCGCCAAGTTCGACAAGGCGGCGCTGCTCGCGGCGTTGCACGACCAGCTCGTCGCCGAGCCGGACCCCCTCAGCGAGTCGCAGGCGGCTTGCATGGTTTCGAAGCTCGGCCAGGAGTCGGACGCGCAGATACAGGAGCTCCTGATCGGCGGAGATCAGACTCCGTTCATCGCTCTGTTCAACAGCTGCAGCTGACCCTGAAGACGACCGCGGCCCCCGCCGAGCGCCTGGCTATGCTCGGCGGGTGACGCTGCAGACCGAGTCCGAGACCCCGGCGGGTGGCTCCGGCCTGCCCGAGGCGCGCGCCCGACCGAGCCCGGCGCCGACCGCGCCGAGCGGCTGCTGGCCGACCTCAACGAGCCCCAGCGTGAGGCGGTGCGTCCACGGCGAGGGCCCGCTGCTGGTGCTGGCCGGCGCCGGCTCGGGCAAGACCCGCGTCCTCACCCACCGGATCGCCTACCTGCTGGCGACCGACGCGCGCCCGCCCGGGCGAGATCCTCGCGATCACCTTCACCAACAAGGCGGCGGCGGAGATGCGCGAGCGGGTCGAGGCGCTGGTCGGCCGCTCGGCGCGGGCGATGTGGGTGACGACCTTCCACTCGGCCTGCGCGCGGATGCTGCGCGCCGACGCCGAGCGGCTCGGCTACTCGCGCAGCTTCACGATCTACGACGAGTCCGACTCGCTGCGGATGGTCAAGCGCTGCATGAAGGAGCTGCAGGTCGACCCGAAGCGCTACCCGCCGCGCGCGATCCGCTCCCAGATCTCCGGCGCCAAGAACCAGCTGGTCGACGCCGCCACCTACGCCCAGGCGCAGGGCAGCGCTCTTCGAGGAGGTCGTCGCCGAGGTCTACGCGCTCTACGAGAAGCGGATGCTGGCGGCCAACGCGATGGACTTCGACGACCTGCTGGTCCGCACCGTCAACGTGCTGGAGCTGTTCGAGGAGGTGCGCGAGCGCTGGCGCCGCGCCTTCCGCCACGTCCTCGTCGACGAGTACCAGGACACCAACCACGCCCAGTACCGGCTGCTCCAGCTGCTCGTCTCCGAGCACGGCAACCTGATGGTCGTCGGCGACGAGGACCAGTCGATCTACGGGTTCCGCCACGCCGACATCCGCAACATCCTCGACTTCGAGCACGACTTCCCCGAGGCCGAGGTGGTCAAGCTCGAGCAGAACTACCGCTCGACCCAGACGATCCTCTCCGCCGCCAACGCCGTGGTCGAGCGCAACCGCCAGCGGCGGCCGAAGCGGCTCTGGACCGAGATCGCCGGCGGCGAGCCGGTGCAGCTCTCCGAGCTGGCCGACGAGCACGAGGAGGCGCGCTGGGTGGCGGGGGAGATCGAGCGGCTCGGCGACGAGGAGGGGGTGCGGCGCGACGACGTCGCGGTCTTCTACCGGACCAACGCGATGAGCCGGGTGCTGGAGGACACGCTGGTCCGCTTCGAGCTGCCCTACCAGGTGATCGGCGGCACCAAGTTCTACGAGCGGGCCGAGGTCAAGGACGCGGTCGCCTACCTCAGCCTGCTGGTCAACCCCTCCGACCAGGTCTCCTTCGCGCGGGTCGTCAACTCGCCGCGGCGCGGGATCGGCAACACCAGCCAGGGGCGGCTCGCCTCGCACGCCAACACCACCGGGCTGCCGATCTGGGAGGTGGCGGGCCGGGCCGAGGAGGTGCCCGGGCTGGGCGCGGCGGCGATCAAGGCGGTCTCCCGCTTCCACGAGACGATGGAGGGGCTGATGGAGCGCGTCGAGCGGGGCGCGCCGGTCGCCGAGCTGCTGGAGGCGACCCTGCGCGAGACCGGCTACCTGGAGGCGCTGGAGGCCGAGCGGACGGTCGAGGCCGAGGGCCGGGTCGAGAACCTCGAGGAGCTGGTCGGGGTCGCCGGCGGAGTTCGACGCCAACCGCGAGCTGGAGGGGGAGAGCGACGACGCCGCCGCTGGAGGAGTTCCTCCAGCAGATCTCCCTCTACACCGAGCAGGACGGGCTGCGCCCCGACGACGAGTCGCTGATCACCCTGATGACCCTCCACAACGCCAAGGGCCTCGAGTACGACACGGTGTTCATCGTCGGCTGCGAGGACGGCGCGTTCCCGCACATGCGCGCGCTCGAGGAGGGCGGCGAGGAGGAGGAGCGGCGCCTCTGCTACGTCGGCATCACCCGGGCGCGGCAGCGGCTCTACATGACCTGGGCGCGGGAGCGGCGGCTGTTCGGCGGGCGCCGAGCGCAACCTGCCGTCGCGCTTCATCGACGAGCTGCCGGCCGAGCTGACCGAGCGTCACTCGAGCGCGCCGGGGGCGGGGCTGGGCTGGTCGGCCGGGCCCGCCGAGCGCGCTCGCCGCGCCGATCGAGCCCGGCCCGGCGCTGGAGCTGCGAACCGGCGACGACGTCGTCCACGCCAGCTTCGGCGACGGCGTCGTCACCGGGGTCGAGCCGGGGGGCGTGGTCGTCGTGCGCTTCGCCGACGACGGCGCCGAGCGCAAGCTGATGGCCGACTACGCGCCGATCCGGAAGCGGTAGTCCGTTGGCCGCGCGGGTCATCGACGGCAAGGCGGTCGCCGCCGAGGTGCGCGAGCGGGTGCGCCGCGAGGTCGCCGAGCTACGAGGCGGAGGCCGGGCGCACCCCGGCGCTCGCCACCGTGATCGTCGGCGACGACCCCGCCTCGGAGGTCTACGTCCGCAACAAGCACCGGGCCTGCGAGGAGGTGGGGATGCGCTCCGTCCATCACGGCCTGCCTGCCGAGACCGCGGAGAACGAGCTGCTGGAGCTGGTCGCGCGGCTCGGCCTGCACGAGGACGTCGACGGCATCCTCGTCCAGCTGCCGGTCCCCGACCAGCATCGACCCCGACGCCGTGGTCGCGGCGATCGACCCGGCCAAGGACGTCGACGGCCTCACGCCGATGAACGCCGGCCTGCTCGCGCACGGAACGCCCGGCCTGGTGCCCTGCACGCCCGCCGGCGTGATGGAGCTGCTCCGCCACGAGGGAGTCGAGCTGGAGGGGGCGGAGGCGGTGGTCGTGGGACGCTCGAAGCTGGTCGGCGTGCCGGTCGCGCGGCTGCTGCTGGCGGCAAACGCGACGGTGACGATCTGCCACTCGCGCACCCGCGACCTGCCCGGCGATCTGCGCCGCGCCGACGTCCTCGTCGCCGCGGTCGGCGTGCCGCGCCTGCTCGGCGCCGACGCGGTGAAGCCCGGGCGCCGTCGTGATCGACGTCGGCATGAACCGCACCGAGGACGGGCTCTGCGGCGACGTCGACTTCGAGGCGGCGTCCGAGGTCGCCGCGGCGATCACGCCGGTGCCGGGCGGGGTCGGCCCGATGACGATCGCGATGCTGCTGGTCAACACGCTGGCCGCCGCCCGCACTCGGACGCTCTAGGAATCCCGGCCATTCGCTTCGCGTTTCCGCCTGCGGCGGGTGTATGGTCACGCCGACCCCTAGTCCCACGGAGGAGTGCGTAGATGGATCTGAACAGGCTGACGCAGGGAGAGAAGATCGCCGGCGTCTCGGCGATCCTGCTCTTCATCTTTATGTTCTTCGACTGGTACGGCGTCTCGATCTCGGGGCGGCGGCCAGTCGTTTGACCTGGGCGGCGGCGGCAACGCGTGGGACACGCTGGACTTCATCCCGATCCTCCTCTTGATCGCGATCGTCGCGACGATCGCGATCGTGGCGATCGAGGCCAGCGAGTCGAGCGTCGAGCTGCCGGTGCACGGCGCGACGATCGTCACCCTGGCCGGCATCGTCTCCTTCCTGCTGATCCTCTTCCGGATCATCGTCACGCCGACCTTCGCCTCCTACGGGGGGGTCTCGGCCGATGGCTCGGTGAGGTTCGGGATCTTCATCTCCTTGATCGCCGCGGCCGGGATGGCCTTCGGCGGCTGGCGGGCGATGCAGGAAGGGGGAACCACGTTCGGCGACGCGGCCGACCGTCTCTCCAGCGGCCGCGGCGACGGTCCGAGCGGCGGGCCGCCCCCGCCTCCTCCACCGGCCTCACCTCCGCCGCCCCCGCCGCCGAGCAGCGGCGTCTAGGCAGGAACCCAGGGTTTCAATCGGCCCCGGGGCGCGCGGCGCTCCGGGGCCGGTTTCGTTCTAGGCAGCGGTCTTCTCGGCGATGCCGTTCGCGATGCGCTTGGAAAAAGCGATCACCGTCATCATCGGGTTGACGCCGACCGAGGTGGGGAAGAGGGAGGCGTCCGCCACGTAGAGGCCCGTGGTGCCGTTCACCGAGCCGTCGCTCGCGCAGACGCCTGCACCGGGGTCTGAGGCGATCCGCGCCGTGCCCATCGGGTGGAAGGCCTCCAGGTGCAGCTCGGAGGGCTTGAACGCGGTCGCCTCGAACTCGCTGAGCTGCCCCGGCCGCAAGGCGCCGACCCGGCCGATGTTGGGGTAGACCTCGGTCGCCCCGGCCGCGAAGTGGATCTCCGCGGCGCGGGCGATGCCGAAGGTGAGGCGGCGGGCGTCGTCGTCGGTGAGCCTGTAGGTGACGCGCAGCGACCCGTCCCCGGCGACGCCGACCCGCCCGGCGGACTCGTCGGAGAGGTGGACGCCGATCGAGCCGATCTGGCCGAAGTCGAGCAGCGCCTCCTGGTGCTCTCGCCCGGCGCCGAGCAGCCAGGCGCCGCCGAAGGGGAGCGGCGTGAAGGTCGCCTCGAGCAGGACCCGCTCGGACTCCCACTGGTCGACGTAGTAGCTCTGCATCACGCCCTCCCAGCCGCGCACCTCCTCCTCGTAGCGGGCGCCGACCCAGCAGGCGGGGTGGATGTGGAGGTTGCGGCCGACCTGACCGCCGCCCAGGCCCGAGCGCAGCAGCAGCTCGGGCGTCCCCAGCGCTCCGCCGGCGACGATCGTGGCGAGGCGGGCGCGCACCGTGTAGGGGCGGCGGTGGCCGTTGCCGCCGGCCGCCGGCCCGGCGATGCAGCGCACTCCGGTCGCACGGCCGTCCTCGACCAGGACGCGGCGCGCCTCGACCCCGCTGCGGATCCGGGCTCCGGCCGCGACGGCGCGGGGCAGGTAGCTGACGTGCATGCCCCGCTTGGCGTCGATCTCGCAGCCGTACGGGCAGGAGCTGCACTGCACGCAGCTGCCGGCGTTGCGGGAGATCGGGCCGCCGGAGGCGCCGATCGCCTCCGCGCCCTCCATCGCCAGCTGGCCGTTGCGCCCCATCCGCGCCGGGTCGAGCGGGGTGACGCGCAGGAACTCCTCCGCCTCGGCGAAGTGCGGGTCGAGGTCGCGCGCCCACTCGACGCCGTAGCGGTGGCGCCACTCCTCCAGCACCGGCTCCGGGGCGCGGAAGCAGGTGCCCGAGTTGATCACCGTGGTCCCGCCGACCGCCCGCCCGACCGGGACGGGGATGGCCGGGCGGCCCTCGGCCATCGTCAGCCCGCCGTCGCGGTAGAGGGAGGCGATCGCCTCGAGCGGGTGGCTCGGGTAGCTGTCGCGGTTGTAGTGGCCGCCGGCCTCGAGCACGATCACGTCGAGGCCCGCCTCGGCCAGCGTCGCCGCCGCGGCCGCGCCCGCCGGCCCCGGAGCCGACGATGACCACGTCGCACTCCTCGCCGTCGCCCGCCGGGGCCGTGTCGCCCAGCGACCCGGCCGGCTCCGGCAGCGAGCCGTCGGCGAGCCGGCAGCTCGTCTCCACGCCGATCCGCTTCTCGACCCGCGGGTCGATCGCGTAGCCGATGCTCGTGAAGGTCTTCGCCATCAGCAGCAGCTCGCGGTGCAGGCTGAAGCGCGAGGTCTCCATGCGGCCCAGGAAGTCCTCGCGCGCGGCCAGGTCGAGGCGGCTGAAGCGCCGCGGAAAGGGCAGCCACTCGAAGGCGCGCAGGCCGAGCCTGATGCGGCTGAGGACCCGCGGCGGGATGGAGGCGAGCAGCTCGCCGACCGGGCCGGTGACGTCGACCTCGCGCTCCGCCGCCGGCAGCCCGTCCACCGCGGGCGCCATCGCCGCGCAGATCGCGCTCAGGGTGCGCTGCTCGGCGGCCGACAGCCCCGGCGCGCGCTGTCAGCCGGGGGCGGCGGGGCGCCCGACGCGGCCGGCCAGCGACCACAGCCAGAGCGCCGTCAGCGCCAGGAGGCCGTCGACCAGGAAGTTCAGCAGGTAGATGAAGACGTGCTGGTCGAAGAGGTAGAAGCCGAGCGAGCCGAGCGAGGAGGCGGTCTTGCCGGCCGCCAGGACGAGGAGGAGCGGGCGGTAGCGGACCACGTCGGCCTGGGCGACGACGCAGATGCCGGTGATCACCACCATGTAGGCGAAGGCGAGCGCCAGCCACAGCTGCTCGGTCGTGTGGGGGGCGCGCGTGAAGCCGCCGAGCGAGTCGCCGAGGTCGGAGATCGTGTCGAGGACTCCGTTGGGGACGGCGATGAAGAGGATGCCGACGACGGCGAAGCTGAGCGCGAGCAGGCGGAGGCTCAGGACGACGAATCTCTCGGCCGTGGGTCCCCGCATGCGGGCGGGACTCTAACTGGCTGACCAGCCAGGTGCTTGGCGCGCGGGTCTGCCACGGGGGAGGGGCCTGCGGGCGGTGCAGCGGCTCCGTTCTCGGCCCCTCCCCCGTGCCACCCGCGCGAGCAGCGGTTTGGTTGACACCTAGAATCCCCGGCGTGATCGAGCGGGAACAGGTGCTGCACGTCGCAAGACTGGCTCGCCTGCGGCTTTCCGAAGCAAGAGGTTGAGCGGATGACTGGGGAGCTTTCCGGGATCCTCGAGCACGTCGACCGGATCGGGGAGCTTGAGCTTGACGACGTGGCGCCCACCTCGCACGTGGTCGAGCTTGAGAACGTGCTGCGGGCCGATCGAGCCGCGGCCGAGCTGGCCCCGGGACGTGGTGCTGGAGCCTGCGCCGGATCCGGTCGATGGGGCGTTTCGGGTTCCCTCGCCGCAGGCCGAGGCTTGATGGGGGAGCTTCTGGAGCTGACGGTCGCCGAGGCGATCGGGCGGATCGCGGCGGGCGAGGTCTCCGCCGACGAGTACTTCGCCGCCTGGGTCGCGGCCGCCGCCGGCGACGAGCTGAACGCCTACCTGTGGCGGGCCGAGCCCGGCAAGCCCGGCTGTGCCGGCAGCGGCGATGGCCCGCTGGCCGGGATACCGGTCGCGGTCAAGGACATCTTCTGCACCGAGGGCATCGAGACGACCGCCGCGTCGCGCATCCTCGAGGGCTACCGCCCGCCCTACACCGCGACCGCGGTGCGGCGGTTGAGCGACGCGGGCGCGCGGGTACTCGGCAAGACCAACATGGACGAGTTCGCGATGGGGTCCTCGAACGAGAACTCGGCCTTCGGGCCGGTGCTCAATCCCTGGGACCGGGGGCGGGTTCCGGGCGGGTCCTCGGGGGGGTCGGCCGCCGCCGTGGCCGGCGGGCTGGCTCCCTGCGCGATCGGAACCGACACCGGGGGGTCGATTCGCCAGCCCGCGGCGCTGTGCGGGATCGTCGGGTTGAAGCCGACCTACGGGGCGGTCTCGCGCTACGGGATGATCGCCTTTGCCTCGTCGCTGGACCAGTGCGGGCCGCTGACCCGCGACGTCACGGATGCGGCGCTGCTGCTCGGCGCGCTGCAGGGGCGCGACGCCTGCGACTCGACCTCGGTCGGGATCGAGGGCGGGGTGGAGGTGCCCAGCCGCGAGGACCTGAAGGGGCTGCGCTTCGCGGTGCCGGCCGAGCTGGCGCGGGAGGGGGTCGAGCCCGGCGTGCGCGCCGTCTTCGAGGCGACGCTGGAGACGATCGAGCGGCTGGGGGGCGAGGTGGCGGAGGCGCCGCTGCCGCACGCCGAGCACGGGATCTCCGCCTACTACGTGATCGCCCCCGCCGAGGCGTCGTCCAACCTGGCCCGCTACGACGGCGTCCGCTACGGGATGCGGGCCGAGACCGCCGGCGACCTGATCGAGATGTACGAGACGACCCGGGCCGAGGGGTTCGGGGCGGAGGTGAAGCGCCGCATCATGCTCGGCACCTACGCGCTCTCCTCCGGCTACTACGAGGCCTACTACGGCCAGGCCCAGAAGGTCCGCACGAAGATCGCCGCCGACTTCTCCGCCGCCTTCGCCGAGTTCGACTTCGTCGTCACCCCGACCTCGCCCTCGGTCGCCTTCGGCCTCGGCGAGAAGACCGACGACCCGCTGGCGATGTACCTCAACGACTTCTTCACCGTGCCGATCAGCCTCGCCGGCATCCCGGCGATCTCGGTCCCGGCGGGCCTGGCCGAACCCGAAGGCGGCGGCTCGCAGCTGCCGGTCGGGTTCCAGATCGCCGCGCCCGCCTTCGGCGAGCAGAAGCTGCTCGAGGCCGCCTACGCGCTGGAGCAGGGGATCGGCTTCGACGCCCGCCCGGGAGGTGGCGCCGGTGGCTGAGCTGGAGGCGGTGATCGGGCTGGAGATCCACGTCCAGCTCGCCACCCGCACGAAGATGTTCTGCGGCTGCGAGCTCTCCTTCGGCGACGAGCCCAACGTCCACACCTGCCCGGTCTGCCTCGCCCACCCCGGCGTGCTGCCGGTGCCGAACGAGCAGGCGATCCGCTACGCGCTGCAGATCGCCGCCGCGCTGGAGTGCAAGGTCGCACCGCGCTCGATCTTCCACCGCAAGAACTACTTCTACCCCGACAACCCGAAGGCCTACCAGATCAGCCAGTACGACATCCCGCTTGCGAGCAACGGCAAGCTCGGGGACATCCGCATCCACCGCGCCCACCTCGAGGAGGACGCGGCGAAGATGATCCACGTCGGCGAGTCCGGCCGCATCCACGGCTCCGGCGCCTCGCTGGTCGACTTCAACCGCGGCGGCACGCCGCTCGTCGAGATCGTCACCGAGCCCGACCTGCGCAGCGCCTCCGAGGCGGCCGAGTGGGCGCGGCTGCTGCGGGACGACGGTCCGCCAGCTCGGCGTCTCCGACGTCAACATGGAGGAGGGGAGCCTGCGCTGCGACGCCAACGTCTCGGTACGCCCTGTCGGCAGCGAGGAGCTGGGGACGAAGACCGAGTTGAAGAACATGAACAGCTTCCGCTTCCTCGAACGCGGAATCGAGGCGGAGTTGGCGCGGCAGCGCGAGCTGATCGAGGCGGGGGGGACGGTGGTCCAGGAGACGCTTCACTTCCACCCCGCCGACGGCACGCTGACCTCGCTGCGCTCCAAGGAGGAGGCGCACGACTACCGCTACTTCCCCGAGCCCGACCTGGTGCCGCTGGCGCCGACCGAGGAGATGCTGCGCGAGGCGCAGGAGTCGCTGCCGGAGCTGCCGGCGGATCGGATGAAGCGCTACGTAGAGCGAGCTGAAGCTCTCGACCGGAAACCGCCACCCAACTCGCCGCGAATCCGGAGAGCCGCCAAGTACTTCGAAGAGGTCTGCGATGAGCCCGGGCGGGCGCGAGCCGCAGGTGGTTGCCAACTGGGTGACCGGAGAGCTGGCCGCGGCCCTGCGCCAGGTGGGCGAGGAGGAGAGCTTCAGCCGAGCCGAAGGTCGAGCCCGGCAACCTCGCGACCTTGGTCGAGATGGTCAGCGACGAAGACGATCTCCCACGGCAGCGGCAAGACACGTGCTCACGACGCTGGTCACCGAGGGCGGCGACCCGGCGGCGATCGTCGAGCGCGAGGGCCTCGCCCAGATCTCCGACAGCGGGGGAGCTGGAGTCGATCGTCGCCGCCGCGGTCGAGGCCAACCCCGAGGCCGCCGAGCAGATTCGCTCCGGCAACCAGAAGGCGATCGGCGCGATCGTCGGCACCGTGATGAAGGAGACGAAGGGCCGCGCCGACGGCGGCGAGGTAAACCGCCTGATCAAGGAGAAGTTGGGCATTTAGAAGTGCGTTTCGGCACTTTGTGACAGTTTGTTACAAGGTTGCTATCGTGGCCGCATGGCCTGGAACGTCGTTATCGCCGGTGGTGGATTCGGTGGGGCGATGGCGGCTCGGGAGTTGGAGCGGCTGATGCCGCCGCGGTCGACCCGGCTTGGTCCTGGTCAACGAGGTCAACTTCCTGCTCTACACGCCGTTCCTGCCCGAGGCGGCGGCGGGCACGCTCGAGCCGCGCCACGTCGTCACGCCGCTGCGCGAGATCCTCGAACGCACCTACCTGCGGCTGGGAACGGTCGACGCGCACGACCCGCTGGCGCGAACGGTGGAGGTGCGCGATCGCGACGGTGAGACGGAGCGGCTCCACTACGACCAGCTCCTGCTCGCCCTGGGCTCGGTTTCGCGGGTGCTGCCGGTTCCGGGCCTCGCCGAGCACGCGATCGGCTTCAAGAGCCTCGCCGACGCGATCTGGCTCCGCAACCACGTGATCGAGACGTTGGAGGCGGCCAACGCGACCGAGGACCCGGCCCGCCGCGACGAGCTGCTCACCTACGTCTTCGTCGGCGGCGGCTACGCCGGCCTCGAGGCGCTTGCCGAGCTGCAGGACTTCGCCGCCGACGCGATCGAGAGCTACCCGCGCGCCCGCCTGCACGGGATGCGCTGGGTGCTGGTCGAGGCGACCGACCGGGTGCTGCCGGAGATCGACGCCCAGCTCGCCGATTACGCCCTGCGCGAGCTGCGCGGGCGCGGCATCGACATCCGCCTCGGCACGACGCTGGAGGAGGTGAGCGCGGAATCCGCCCGCCTCTCGACCGGCGAGACGCTGCCGACCCGCACCGTCGTCTGGACCGCCGGCGTCACTCCGAACCCGAGCCTGCGACGCCTCGGCGTCCCGCTGGACGAGCGGGGGCGCGTGCCGGTCGACGAGCACCTGCGGGTGCGGGGCATGGACTCCGTTTGGGCGGTCGGCGACTGCGCCGCGGCGCCCGACCCGCGCGGCGGCATCTGCCCGCCGACCGCGCAGCACGCGGTGCGCCAGGGCCCCGTGGCCGCGCGCAACATCGCCGCCGAGCTGGGCGTGGGCGCGTCGCAGCCCTTCGAGTACCGCAGCAGCGCCGCCTTCGTCAACCTCGGCCGCTACAAGGCGGTGGGGCGGATCGGCGGGCGCACCTTCCGCGGCTTCCCGGCCTGGTGGCTGGCCCGGACCTACCACATGAGCCAGATCCCGGGCGCCGCGCGCAAGGCCCGCGCGGTGATCGACTGGACCGCCAGCCTGCCGTTTCGCCGAGACATCTCCGAGGTCGGCTCGATCGGTCATCCCAAGCCGCTGGAGGCGACAATAGGGCCGTGGGATACGAGTACCCCGTCATCGCCTTCTTCTTCGGACTAGCCACCGGCATCATCGGCCGCGGCAAGGGCAGCTCGTTCTGGCTCTGGCTGGTGGTCGGCACGGTGCTGCCAATCCTCGGCCTGATCGCCGTGATCCTCTACCGCTCCGAGAAGCAGGAGCCGGAACGGCGCTGTCCGACCTGCGGCAAGGTCTTGAAGCTCTACGTGCAGGTATGTCCCCGCTGCGGGACGGACCTCTACCTGCCCACTGACTAACGAAGCCAGGTGCGGACGATGGCGTTGGCGAAGCCGAGGCCGTAGCGGACCACGGCCGGCTTCTTGGAGCTGCCGTGGAGGCGGCGCTCGACCGTGATCGGGATCTCCCTGGCCGGGATGCCTCGCTTGATCGCTTCGATCATGAACTCGGAGGTGTGGAACTGCTCCTGGCGGAGGACCAGCTGCGGGAGGACCGTGGTCCTAACCGCTCGGTAGCCGTTCGAGCAGTCGGTCACGTGGGTACGGGTGATCAGGGAGACGAGGCGGTTGAAGAAGACGATGCCCAGCTCGCGGGCGAAGTGGTTGCGATCGGCCTGGCCCAGAACCCGTGAGCCGTGGGCGACGTCGACTTCGCCGTCGAGGACCGGTTTGACCAGGAGCTCCATCTCGGACGGGAGGTGCTGGCCGTCGGCGTCGAGCGTGACGACTATCTCCGCGCCGGACTCGACCATCAGGCGGTAGCCGGTTCGCAGCGCAGCGCCGCCGCCGCGGTTGATCACGTGACGGGCGACGATCGCCCCGTGCTTCGCGGCCTCGTCGCCGGTGCCGTCGCGTGAGCCGTCGTCGACCACCAGCACGGCGGTCGGCACGCCGCAGACCTCCTGCGGCATCCGGTCCAGCACGTAGCCGACGTTCTCGACCTCGTTGTAGGCGGGGACGAGGATCGCGATCTTGCCGCGGAAGCGCTCCGGCAGGCTCGCCTGGCGGAACTCCTCCCAGGCGAGGCCCTCGAGCACGGCGGAGAGCTGGCGCGCGTTGCGCGCTGCCTGCGAGAGCGAGCGCAGGACGAGCAGGAAGAGGACGAAGATCGCGAAGACGGCGAGGCCGAGGATGCGACCGCCGTTGCCCTTCTGGAACGAGAAGGTGGAGAGCAGCTTGTCGGTCAGCTCGGTGCCCGAGACGATCGCCAGCCCGAGCCCGGCCAGCAGCAGGATCAGCACGTCGACGTTGCGCAGCGAGCGGCGGCGGATCAGCGCGTAGGCGACGATCCCGGCTGCGGCGATCAGACCGGCGCTGCGAAGCGCGGTCAGCTCCGGCGGAAAGAAGCTCGCGAGGGCCGGCATGGGGCGCTAGAGGATAGGGCGGGCTGCGGCTAAGCCTGGGCGCCGCTTTGCGCGGGGCGCTGCGCCCGGCTGCGCTCGCGCACCCACCCGCCGGCGCGCGCCAGGGCCGCGCCGGCCAGCGGAAAGACCAGCGTCATCAGGATCTCGTTGCGGCGGCTGGTCGCCAGCGAGGCCGCGCCGACAGCGGTGACGATGACGATCGGCGTCGCCATCGCGGTCAGCTCCCACCACCATCGCCGCCAGGCGAGCACGCCCAGGCCGGCGAGGGCCAGGAGGACGATCGACACCTGAACGACTCGCCCGGCGGTGCTGCTCATCGCCTCGCCGACGCCGCCGCTCCACATCCGCCACACCTTGCGCACGGTCATCCCCATGTAGCCGGCCGGGTCTTCGCCGAAGTACTTGGAGAAGTCCTGCTTGCCGATCTTGCCGAGGGCGGAGTCGCGGGGCAGATCGCGATAGCGGGCGGCGACCCGGTCGAACAGCGGCGTCGGATTGACCCGGTCCAGGGCGGCCGAGCCCGGTTCGAGAGTGCGATGGAGGTAGCGCTGCACCAGCAGGGCCTTGACCCGCTGGTAGTCGCCGTCGGCGGGCAGGTAGGTGCCGACGTAGAGCGCCTTGCCGCCACCGGTCGAGATCGGCACGACGCGGCCGAGGACGACGGTGTTGCGGATCGTCCAGGGAACGATCGGCAGCAGGAAGGCAGCGACGAGGAGAGCGCCGCCGGCGATCCCCGGCCGCCACCCCCGCGCCCGCCCGACCCTGATCGCGGCGAATATCGCGAAGGCGATCCCAACGACCAGGTACTCGGGCCGGATCAGCGCCGTCAAACCGAACAGGAGCCCGGGCAGCAGCCAAGCCCGCAGGCGTTTCTGCTCGCTCGCCCAGAGGAAGGCGAGCACCGCGGCGGGCAGGGTGAAGATGGCGGGCGGCTCGCTCATCAGCGCCCCGGTCGAGTGGATGAAGGGGGGGTAGACGGCCACCCCGAACGCCGCGATCAGCCCGGCGGGGCGGCAGGCGATCCGCTTCCCCAGCAGGAAGACGACGACGATCGCAGCCACCCCGAGCAACATCTCGACGATCCGCCCGGTCCCTTCCCTGGCGCCACCGGTCGCGTAGAAGCCGGCCGCATAGAGCAGCGGCGCTCCGGGCGACCAGTCGCTGGAGTCCCCGAAGTTCCGGTCGCCGTAGCTGCCGTCCACATACAGCGACTTCGACAGTGCGTAGTAGGCGCGCGAGTCGTCCCCGGGCGTCCCCAGCGGCTCGACCACCCGGTACGCGCGCAGCCCGAAGCCGAGCGCCACGATCAGCGCGAGCAGGATCAGCGTGAGGCGTCCGTGCCGCTCAGGAAGCGCGCGAAGACGTTCGACCGGCGATGCCATGGCGGATCAGGCTATCCCGGCAGGCGACCGCCCCACGCCCGCCAGCGGGGCGACGAGCGGCATCATCACCAGCACGCGCCGCGGAGAGGCGACCAGGAGGGCGCAGATCGCGGTGATCGAGACGAAGACCGTGGCGAGCAGGAGGGCTTCCCAGCGGCGCTGCCTTGCCAGGACGACCAGCCCGAGCAGGCCGAAGGCGACGAGCGCCCAGTGCAGGGCCTCCCAGAGCCGGCCGGCGCATCACGTCGCGCGGCCCGTGCGACCAGATCGCCCCAACCTTGGTCGCGACGAAGCCGGCATAGTCGAGCGGCTGCTCGGAGACGTCGTTCCAGAGCTGGTCCCGGCCCATCCGGACGAGCGCCTTGTCGCTCTCCATGCCGGGGTAGCGCTGTGCGGCCAGCCTGGCGAGGATCTGCTCGAGCCGCAGCCGCTCGACGTCTTGGGGGTCGAAGAGGTCCGGGTGGCGGGCGACGATTTCGCTCCGACCTGCTGCGGATCGCCATCGGAGGGCAGGTAGGTGCCGGCGAACAGGACCTGGCCGCCTCCGGTCGAGATCGGGACGAACCGGTCGAGGGCGACTGCGTTGCGAATCGTCCAGGGCGCGACGACAAGCGCGACCCCCACGAGCATCACGGCAGCGCACGCCAACCCCCCCGTCGATGGGCCGATTTCACGCCGTATAGGCGTATTTTCGGCCCGTCGGCGGGGGGCGGCTGCGAAGACGACGAGGGCCAGCAGGGCCGCTACGGCCAGGTACTCCGGGCGAGTCAGCGCCAACGCTCCGAGCAGGGCGCCTGGCAAGAGCCATCTCTCGCGCGGGTGGCCTTGTCTTGATCAGCTGCCCAGAGCATCGCCAGGACTGCCCCCGAGAGCAGTGTCGCGGCCAGCGGCTCGCCCATCAGCATGCCGTGGTACTCGAGGAGAGCCGGGTAGATCGCCACCGCGCCGGCCCCGATCAGCCCGGCCGCCGGGCCCGAGAGGCGGCGGCCGATCAGGTAGGCGAAGAGGACCGAGAGGGCTCCGATCAGGGCGAGGACGATGCCGGGCGAAACGCTCGTGGACGCCGCCGCTCAGCTTGTAGATGCCGGCGACGAGCAGCGGCAGTCCGGGCGAGTAGTTGCTCGACGGCTGCGTGGCGGTGGGGCCCGCGGTGAAGCCCCGGCCCTCGTCGAGGTTGCGGGCGATCTTGCCGTAGGCGACGGCGTCGAAGACCGGCGCCCGCCCCTCCCAGGCGTAGTCGACCCGCAGCCCCAGGCCCAGCAGCAGGATCGCCGCCAGCGCCGCGAGCCCTGCCCGCCCGCCGTTGCGTGCCGCAAGTGCGCCCATCGTGGGGATGCTATGTCGCCCCCCGTCCGCTACCCTGCCGCGACCTATGCGCGTTCTCATTCTTGGGGGCGACGGCTACCTGGGCTGGCCGACGGCCCTGAGGTTCTCGGCCCGCGGGCACGAGGTCGCGGTCGTCGACAACTTCTCTCGCCGGCGCTGGCACCGGGAGCACGGAACCGCCTCGCTGACCCCGATTCGCGAGCTCGACGAGCGGATCGACGCCTGGCGCGAGATCTCCGGCGAGCAGATCCGCCGCTACGTCGGCGCCGTCGAGGACGGCGACTTCCTCGACGAGGTGGTCGCCGAGACCCGCCCCGAGGCGGTGATCCACTACGGCGAGCAGCCCTCGGCGCCCTACTCGATGATGTCGCGCGAGCGGGCGGTCGAGACCCAGCACACCAACGTGATCGGCACGCTCAACCTGCTCTTCAGTCTCCGCGACCACGTGCCCGACTGCCACCTGGTCAAGCTCGGGACGATGGGGGAGTACGGCACCCCGAACATCGACATCGAGGAGGGCTTCATCGAGATCGAGCACAAGGGGCGCACCGACACGCTGCCGTTCCCGAAGCTGCCGGGCTCGCTCTACCACTGCTCGAAGGTCCACGACTCGACCAACCTCCACTTCGCCTGCCGGATCTGGGGCCTGCGCGCCACCGACCTCAACCAGGGGGTCGTCTACGGGATCGACACCGAGGAGACGGCGCGCGACGAGCGGCTGATCACCCGCTTCGACTACGACGAGATCTTCGGCACGGTGCTCAACCGCTTCTGCGTGCAGGCCGTGATCGGCCACCCGCTCACCGTCTACGGCAGCGGCGGGCAGACCCGCGGCTTCCTCAACATCCGCGACACGCTCCACTGCGTCGAGCTGGCGGTCGAGAGCCCGGCCGAGCGCGGCGAGTTCCGCGTCTTCAACCAGTTCACCGAGCAGTTCTCGGTGGGCGAGCTGGCGGAGCTGGTCAAGCAGGCCGGCGAGCACCTCGGCTACTCGGTGGAGGTCCAGCACGTCGAGAACCCGCGGGTCGAGCTCGAGGAGCACTACTACAACGCGGTCCACACCAAGCTGCTGGACCTCGGCCTGAAGCCGACCCTGCTCGGCGAGGAGCTGGTCGAGTCGATGATCCACGCGATCGAGCGCCACAAGGAGCATGTGATCGAGGGATCGATCGACCCGCACACCCGCTGGAACCCGGCCAAATCCCCTGCTGGCCAGGCATAGGCCCGCTGGTACCATCGCGAGTCCGATGAGAGCCGCGGACGCGTTGATGGAGAGCTTGAAGGCCGAGGGTGTGCAGCACATCTTCGGGATCCCCGGCGGGGCGAACCTGCCGACCTACGACGCGCTCGTCGACGCCGATCTCCGGCACATCCAGGTGCGCCACGAGCAGGGCGGGGGTCACGCCGCCGAGGGCTACGCCAAGGCCTCCGGCCGCGTCGGCGTCGCCTTCGCGACCTCCGGGCCGGGCGCGACCAACCTGGTGACGGCGATCGCCGACGCGATGATGGACTCGGTGCCGACCGTGTTCGTCACCGGCCAGGTGCGGACCGAGCTGATCGGCACCGACGGCTTCCAGGAGGCCGACATCCTCGGCGCGACGCTGCCCTTCGTCAAGCACTCCTTCCAGGTCACCGATCCGCGCCAGATCCCCGAGTACGTGCACGAGGCCTTCCACGTCGCCTCGACCGGGCGCCCCGGGCCGGTGCTGCTCGACATCCCGCAGGACCTCTCGCGCGCCGAGATCGAGTACGCGCCGCGCACCGAGCCGGTCGAGCTGCCGGGCTACAAGCCGTCGACCGAGGGCAACATCAAACAGATCCGGATCGCCGCCAAAGCGCTGGCGAACGCGCGGCGGCCGATCCTCTACACCGGCGGCGGCGTCGTCAACGCCAACGCCTCCGAGGAGCTGCGCGAGCTCGTCCGGCGTCCGATCGCTTCCCGGTCACCTCGACGCTGATGGGGCTCGGCGCCTTCCCCGCCTCCAGCGAGCAGTGGCTCGGCATGCTCGGCATGCACGGCACCGTCACCGCCAACTGGGCGATGGACAATGCCGACCTGATCGTCGCGATCGGCGCCCGCTTCGACGACCGCATCACCGGCAAGACTCTCCGAGTTCGCGCCGCACGCCAAATTCATCCACATCGACATCGACCCGGCCGAGATCTCGAAGAACGTCCCGGCCCACATCCCGATCGTCGGCGACGTCAAGCAGGTGCTGCCGAAGCTGACCCGCGAGTACCGGGCGCTGCAGACCGACCCCTCCCGCCTCGATGCCTGGTGGAAGCAGCTCCGCGCCTGGCAGGAGGAGCACCCGCTGCGCTACGAGCCCGGCAAGGACGGCGAGATCAAGCCGCAGTTCATGATCGAGGCGATGCACCGGGCGACCCAGGGCGACGCGATCGTCACCTCCGACGTCGGCCAGCACCAGATGTGGGCGGCGCAGTACTACGGCTTCGAGGAGCCCCGCCGCTGGATCAACTCCGGCGGGCTGGGGACGATGGGCTTCGGCCTGCCGGCGGCGGTCGGCGCCAAGGTCGCCCGCCCCGACGAGGCGGTCGTCTGCCTGGCCGGCGACGGCAGCCTGATCATGAACTGCCAGGAGCTGGCGACCTGCGTCGCCGAGGAGATCCCGGTCAAGGTCTTCCTGATGAACAACGGCTACATGGGCATGGTCCGCCAGTGGCAGGAGCTGTTCTGGGACCGCCGCTACAGCTCGGTCGAGATGGGCCCGAGCCCCGACTGGGTGAAGCTGGCCGAGGCGTTCGGGGCGACCGGGATGCGCTGCGAGGACGCCGCCGACCTCGAGGAGACGATGGTCAAGGCGCTGGAGACGGACGGGCCGGTGCTGCTCGACGTGCGCGTCGCCCAGGAGGAGAACTGCTACCCGATGATCCCGCCGGGCTCCGCCGCCCGGGACATGGTCGAGGCTCCGAAGGCGGTGCGCTGATGGAGGCCGGGACCCCACAGCTGGTCAAACTGGAGGACCTGCACGTGCCCGGGCAGCTGAGCGGGCGCAAGCACATCCTCTCGATCCTGGTCGAGAACAAGCCGGGCGTGCTGGCGCGGATCGCCGGGCTGTTCTCGCGCCGCGGCTTCAACATCGACACGCTCGCGGTCGGGCCGACCGACGACCCCAGCGTCTCGCGGGTGACGCTGACCCTCGACGGCGCGTCCACCCGATCGACCAGGTGACCAAGCAGCTGCACAAGCTGGTCAACGTGCTGAAGATCCGCGACATGGAGCCCGACGAGACGGTCGCCCGGGAGATGGCGATGTTCAAGGTCTCCTCCGCGGTCGAGAACCGGGCCGAGATCATCCAGTTCGCGGAGATCTTCCGGGCCAAAATCGTCGACGTCGCGCGGCGCACGATGACGATCGAGGTGACCGGCTCGGCCGACAAGATCGAGGCCTTCGAGCGGATGGTCCGCCCCCACGGACTGGTCGAGATGGTCCGGACCGGCGAGATCGCGATCGCCCGTGGCAACGACTGAGAGTCTGCTCACCGGCCTCCGAGAGGGCGATCGAGCGGGCTGCCGCCCGGTCGAGGCGGACGCTGGTCAGCGTCACGGTCCCGGTCGAGGGGGTCGATCCCTGCGCCGCGGTCTTCGCCTCGCGGCTGGCGTCGGATCGCTGGTTCTGCTGGGAGCAGCCGGACCGCGAGTTCGCGCTCGCGGCTCTCGGCGTCGCCCACGAGGCGACGTCTCGCGGCGAGGGGCGCTTCGGCGACGTGGCCGAGGAGTGCCTGCGGACGGGGAGGGACGCGATCGTCGACGAGCCGAGCCGGCTGCCGGCGGGCGCCGGCCCCGTCTGGGTCGGTGGCTTCGCCTTCGACCCCGACGGCGGCTCCTCCTCGACCTGGTCCTCGTTCCCGCCCGGCTCGATGGCGCTGCCGGAGCTGTCGATCTGCCGCAGCGGCGAGGCGACCTTCCTCACGGTCAACGCGATCGTCGGCCCCGGCGACGATCCGGCCGAGAAGGGCGCCGCGCTGGAGGCGCGGCTATCGGGGCTGCGGGGCGACCCGCTGTCGCTGCTCGACCCGCACCCGACCGCCCGCCCCGAGATCCGCAGCGCCCGCCCCCCGGGGGACTTCGAGCACTCGGTCGCCGCGGCGACCGAGCGGATCGGCGCGGGGGGGATGAGCAAGGTGGTGCTCGCCCGCGAGGTCGTCGTCACCGGCGCCGCGGCGCATGAGCCGGCGGCGATCTTCGGCGCGCTGCGGGAGCAGTTCTCCTCCTGTTTCTGCTTCTGCTGCGGCACGCCGGAGGCGGCGTTCCTCGGCGCCAGCCCGGAGCTGCTGGTGCGACGCTCCGGGGCGAGCGTCTCGACCGTGGCGCTGGCCGGCTCGACCCGGCGCAGCTCCGATCCGGCTGTCGACGACCACCTCGCCGAGCAGCTGCTGCGCAGCGACAAGGACCGCCGCGAGCAGCGGATCGTCGCCGAGCGGATCGTCCGCACGCTGCGCCCGCACGCGGTCTGGGTGGAGGGAGGCTCAGAGCCCGAGATCGTCAAGGTCGCCAACATCCAGCACCTGGCGACCCCGGTGATCGCCCAGCTCGCCGAGCCGCACTCGGCGGTCGAGCTGGCCGGCCTCCTGCACCCGACGCCGGCGGTCGGCGGCGAGCCGTGGCCCGAGGCCGCCGCGGCGATCGCCGAGCTGGAGCAGATGGATCGCGGCTGGTACGCCGGGCCGGTCGGCTGGATGGACGCGACCGAGGACGGCGAGTTCTGCGTCGCCCTGCGCAGCGCCCTGCTGCGCGACCGCGAGGCGCACCTCTACGCAGGGGTGGGAGTCGTAGCCGGCTCCGACCCGGCGGCCGAGCTGGCCGAGACCGAGGTCAAGCTCGGCGCCCTGCTGCCGCTGCTGGCCGAGTAACCGGGACCTCGATCAGGCAGGTGCCGGAGGCGAGGGCTTCCGGTAGCTGCTCGAAACGCTCGATCCGGTGGTGCGAGAGGCCGAACAGGGTCGCGGCGCCGGCGACGTCGACCCCTCGGGGCGTGCCGAGCAGGGCCTCGAACTCGTCCTCCTCCAGGGCCTCGGCCTGAGGCAGGTGGTGGAAGATCCCGCCGCCGTCGTTGTCGATGACGACGATCCGCACGGGGGTGGAGACGTCGCGCAGGGCGGCGAGACCGCCGAGGTCGTGCAGGAACCCGAGGTCGCCGGTGACGATCGTGGTCGGCCGCCCGGTCGCGTGGGCGGCGCCGATCCCGGAGGAGACGAGCCCGTCGATCCCGTTGGCGCCGCGGTTGGCGAGGAAGAGCAGGTCGGCGTCCCCGGCCGGCAGGTAGGCCTCCTGGTCGCGGATCGGCATGCTGGAGGCGGTGTAGACGAGGTCGCCGTCGCGGTAGGCGCGGCCGAGGGCCAGCTGCAGGCCCGCCTCGGTGAGGTCTTCGAGGTCCGCCAGCTCCATCTCGATCGCCTCCCGGGCCGCGCGCTCGGCGTCGAGCCACGCGGCGGGGTCGCCGCGTTCCTCCTCGCCGAGGCGAGCCGCCCATCCGGCCGCCAGCTCGGTCGGGTCGGCGCGCAGCAGCGCCGCCGCCCTGCGGGTCGGCTCGTTCCAGCCGCCGAGCGGGTCGACGACGATCTGGTCGGCTCCCGATTCCGCCAGCCAGGTGCGCAGCGGCTTGCTCGTCGGCATCTCGCCGAAGCGGAGGACGAGGTCCGGCTCGACGGTTCCGCGGAACCGCTCGTCGCGCAGCAGCAGGTCGTAGGTCGTGACTGACGTGGGAGCGGTCGTGCGGCCCGCAGCGGAGCTGGGAGGTCGGCTCGGCGAGGATCGGGAATCCCGCGGCGCGGGCGAGGTGGGACGAGGGGCTCGCGCAGCTCCGGGTCGAGCTGTCGCCCGGCGACGATCACCCCCGAGTGGGCGTCGGCGATGTGCTTGGCGACCTCCTCGAGCAGGAACTCGGACGGCTCCATGTCGATCGGGGTCACCGCCGTCAGCGGCCGCGTCGTCGCGGCCCTCCAGCGCCAGCGGGTCGGTGGCCGTCACCGCGCCCTCGACCGGGACCGGCGCGAGCGGCTCGCGCCAGGGGAGGTTGAGGTGGACCGGCCCGGGCCGCGGCTCGCCGCGGGCGGCGGCGAAAGCCCGGCAGGCGACCGAGCGGTAGTGCAGGAGCCCCTCGTCGTCGGCCTCGTGGGTGCCGACTTCGCAGAACCAGCGCACCGAGGACCCGTAGAGCTTCAGCTGGTCGATCGTCTGCCCGGCGCCGATCCCGCGCAGCTCGGGAGGGCGGTCGGCGGTCAGGGCGATCAGCGGCACTCCCGACTCGTCGGCCTCGCAGATCGCCGGGTGGAAGTTGGCGGCGGCGGTGCCGGAGGTGCAGAGCATCGCCACCGGCGCGCGCGTCGCCTGCGCCGCGCCGAGGGCGAAGAAGGCGGCGGAGCGCTCGTCGACGATCACGGTGACGTCGATCTCCGGCTGGCGCCACAGCGCCAGCGCCAGCGGTGTCGAGCGGGAACCGGGGGAGAGGACCGCGTGCCGCAGCCCGCACCGCGCCAGCTCCTCGACGAAGGCGGAGGCGAGGGCCGTGTTGCGGTTGGTGGGATCCAAGGGAGACGAGACGTTAGAGGCGGTGGGCTTCGAGCGCCGCCTCGTCGATCTCCACGCCGAGGCCCGGGCCCTCCGGCGGGTGGAGCATCCCGCCGCGCAGCTCGCACTCGACCGAGGCGATCGTCGAGGCGAAGAGCCGCTGCGTGGCGAGGCCGTGGGCGAGGCCGGGGTCGTCCGGTCCCGCCGTCTCGCGCAGGGTCTGAGCGACCTGCGCCGCCGCCGCGATCCCCACCGGCCCGTCGAGCGCGCTGGAGACGTAGGCGGGAAGGACCTCGGCGATCTCGATCGCCGCCTCCGGCCCGCCGACCTTCGAGAGCTTCACCCCGGTCAGCTCGCAGGCTCCCGATCGCGACCGCCCGCTCGGCGTCGGCGCGGCTCTCGACGCTCTCGTCGCCCGCGATCGGGATCGAGGTCGCCTCTGCCACCTCGGCCGTCTCCTCCAGGGTCGCAACTGGCTGCTCCACCAGCTCGATGTCGAGCTCCTCGAGCGCGGCGAGCGTCCGCTTCGCGGTCGCCACGTCCCAGGCGCCGTTCGCGTCGACCCGGATGCGCGCCGCCGGCCCGATCGCCTCGCGCACCGCGCGCACCTGCCCGACGTCGTCGCCTGCTCCCGAGCTTCAGCTTGAAGGTGGAGAAGCCGTCGGCGGCCCAGCGCGCGGCGTCGGCAGCGACCTGCGCCGGCTCGCCCGCGACCAGCGTCGCGTTGCAGGGCACCGGCCGCGAACTGGCCGGGGGAGTGGGGTGCTCGCCCGCCGCCCGGCGTCCCCGCAGGTCCATCAGCGCGGTGAGGGCCGCGCAGCGGGCCGGTGGAGAGAGCGCCGTCGCGCCGCCCGTCAAGGTCGCCTCGTCCAGCGATTCGCGCTCGCCGAGCTGCTCCAGCTCGTCGACCACCTGCCCCAGCGTCGCCCCGTCCCCCCGCAGCGAGAGCGGCACGGCCTCGCCGAGCCCGACCAGCCCGTCGCCGGAGCGCAGCCGCAGGAGCACCATCTCCCGCCGGTCCAGCCGCCCCGCCGCGGTCACGTACGGCTCGCGGAAGGGGAGCGCGTAAGGGATGACCTCGACGGATGCGATGCAGCATTAGCTGGAGATCAGCAGCCCGGCGGAGACCAGCAGGCTGAAGGCCGCCAGCAGCGCCCCGGTGCCCGCCAGCGCTCGGTTGAGCGCCGGCCCGTCGGTGCGGTTGGACATCGTCCGCAGCGGGCCGATCGCCATCGGCAGCGAGGCCAGGCCGATCAGCGGCAGCGAGGCTCGAGTCTCCGGCGACCAGCGCGATCGGCAGGACCGCGTAGGCCCCGAGCACCAGCAGCCGGAAGAGCACGACCGCGTTCGCCCTCCCCATCCGCACCGCCAGGGTCATCTTCCCGGCCCGCCGGTCGGTCTCGATGTCGCGAACGTTGTTGACGACGAGGATCGCCGTGGCCAGGAACCCGACCGAGATCGAGAGCCCCAGCGGCAACGCATCGAGCTGCTCGACCTGCACGTAATAGGACCCGTTGACGGCCACCAGCCCGAAGAACAGGAACACGAACACCTCGCCGAGCCCGGCATACCCATAGGGCCGCGGCCCGCCGGTGTAGAGCACGCCCGCCGCAATCGAGAGGGCGCCGACCAGGAGGATCACGATGCCGGCGACAGCGGCGAGGTAGATGCCGCAGGCAATGGCAATGGCGAATGCAACCCAGGTCGCGTTCAGCACCCGCTGCGGCGTAACCAGCCCAGCGGAAGTCACCCGCACCGGCCCCAGTCGATCAGCGGCATCCGCCCCCCGCCGCGCATCCGAATAGTCATTCGCCAGGTTCGTCCCGATCTGGATGAAGATCGATCCGATCAGGGCAGCGATGAACGCCCCAACCCTGGGAAGCTCCCCAACCCACTGAACGGCGGCCGCGGTCCCGACCAGCACAGGAGCGATGGCAGCAGGCAGCGTCCTGGGACGCGCGGCCATCAACCAGATCCTCATGGCCTGCGCGGGAACTTGCCGAAGTCGGGAGCCCGCCCTTCCTGATACGCGTTTCGGCCCTCCTGCCCCTCCTCGGACATATAGAAGAGCAGCGTTGCGTCGTGGGACAGCTGCTGGAGCCCGGTGAGGCCGTCCTCCTCGGCGTTGAAGCTCGACTTCAGCAGCCGCAGGGAGAGGGGGGAGAGGTGAAGCATCTCCCGGCACCAGGCGACCGTCTCCCGCTCCAGGTCGTCGACCGGCACGACCGCGTTGACGAGCCCCATCTCCAGCGCCTCCTCGGCGCTGTAGAGACGGCAGAGGAACCAGATCTCCTTGGCCCGCTTGACGCCGATGTTGCGGGCCAGGAGGCTGGCGCCGAAGCCGCCGTCGAAGCTGCCGACCCGCGGCCCGGTCTGCCCGAACTTCGCGTTGTCGGCGGCGATCGTCAGGTCGCAGACGAGGTGGAGGATGTGGCCGCCGCCGACCGCGTAGCCGGCGACCATCGCGACCACCGGCTTCGGCAGCCGCCGGATCTGCACGTGCAGGTCGCCGACGTCGAGCCGGCCGATCCCCTGCTGGGCGACCTCGTCGTCGCCGATGTAGCCGTCGTCGCCGCGGATCCGCTGGTCGCCGCCGGAGCAGAAGGCCTCCGTCCCCGCCCCGGTGAAGACGATCGCCCCCACCTCCAGGTCGTCACGCGCCCGGTTGAACGCGTCCCGCAGCTCGGCCAGGGTCTGTGGACGAAACGCGTTTCGCACTTCGGGCCGGTCGATCGTGATCTTGGCGATCCCGTCCGCCTTCTCGTAGCGGATGTCTCCGTAGGAGGCGGCGCTCTCGCCACTCGATCGGCGCGTAGAGGTCCTGCTCGGGCGGGGCGTCCTTGTGGCGTTGCGGCATGATGCGCACGATAACCAGCGACACCCGGTGAGCGCCCGCATCCGATGAAACTCGACAACTGGCTGGCCCAGAGATCCCAGAGCCGCCCCGACCGCACCGCGCTGGTCGCGGACGGCTCCGAGGCCACCTACGCGGAGCTGGAGGCGGAGGCGACCTGGGTCGCCCGCCGCCTCGCCGCCTACGGCGTGCGGCGGGGCTCGACGGCGGCGCTCACCATGCACCCGCGCCGCGAGCAGATCGTGCTGGTCCACGCCCTGATGAAGGTGGGGGCGGTCCTGCTGCCGCTCAGCCCGCGGCTCTCCGCGGAGGAGCGCGCCGCGGTGCTCGCCGCCGAGGAGCCGGCGGTCGACCTCAGCGACGCCGCCCAGCTGACCCAGACCGAGGCCGACCTTCCACTGCTCGGCGAGCACGACATGGACGACGTCCACTGCCGGATCCTGACCAGCGGCAGCACCGGCGCCCCCAACGCGGTGGGGCTGACCTACGGCAACCATCTCTGGAGCGCCGTCGGCTCGGGCTTCAACATCGGCGTCCAGCCGGAGGACCGCTGGCTCTGCTGCGTGCCGCTCAGCCACATCTCTGGCCTCGGGATCGCGATGCGATCGGCGATCTACGGCACCACCGTCGTCCTCCACGACGGTTTCGACGCCGACCGCGTCGCCGCCTCGCTCGCCGAGGACGGGATCACCGTCGTCTCACTGGTCACGACGATGCTGGCGCGGCTGCTGGAGGCGGGCGCCGACCTCTCCGCCCCGCGGGCGATCCTGGTCGGCGGCGGCCCGGTGCCCGAGGAGCCGCTGGAGGAGGCGATCGGCCGCGGCGCCACGGTCGTGCAGACCTATGGCCTCACCGAGGCCGCCTCGCAGGTGACGACGCTTGCCCCGGCCGACGCCCGGCGCAAGCTCGGCTCGGCGGGCCGACCGCTGTTCACCACCCACCTGCGGATCCAGGACGGCGAGATCCTCGTCCAGGGCCCGACCGTCGCCCCGGGCCGGGCCGACGCGGACGGCTGGCTCCACACCGGCGACCTCGGCCGCATCGACGAGGAGGGCTTCCTCTACGTCGAGGACCGGATCGACGACCTGATCGTCACCGGCGGGGAGAACGTGATGCCGGCCGAGGTCGAGCAGGTGCTGCTGCGCCACCCCGGGGTCTCCGACGCCGCCGTGATCGGCCGCGACGACCCCGAGTGGCAGCAGGCGGTGACCGCCGTCGTCGTGCTCGAGGACGGCTCGGAGGCGACGCCGGACGAGCTGCGCCGCCACTGCGCCTCCGCGCTGGCCGACTTCAAGGTGCCGAAGCGGGTCGAGCTGGCGGCGGCGCTGCCCCGCACGCCCTCGGGCAAGCTGATGCGGCGCGCCCTCCGCTAGCCTGCCGCGCATGCCTACCGACGACATCTATTACGACAAGGACGCCGACCTCTCCAAGCTCGAGGGCAAGACCGTCGCCATCCTCGGCTACGGCTCCCAGGGCCACGCCCACGCGCTCAACCTCAAGGACTCCGGCGTCGACGTCGTCGTCGGCCTCCGCCCCGACTCCGCCAGCCGCGCCAAGGCCGAGGCGGCCGGCCTCGAGGTGCTGAGCGTCGCCGACGCCGCCAGCCGCGGCGACGTCGTGATGATCCTCCTCCCCGACGAGAAGCAGGCCGAGATCTGGGAGGCGGAGATCGCCGACGGGATCGCCCCCGGCAACCTGCTGATGTTCGCCCACGGCTTCGCCATCCACTTCGGCCAGATCGAGCCGCCGGCCGGGGTCGACGTCGGCATGGTCGCCCCCAAGGGCCCCGGCCACCTGGTCCGCCGCCAGTACGAGGAGGGGCGCGGCGTGCCCTGCCTGATGGCCGTCCACCAGGACGCCACCGGCGGCGCCCACGACCTCGTCCTCGCCTACGCCAGCGGAATCGGCGGCGGCCGCGCCGGGATCATCGAGACGACCTTCAAGGACGAGTGCGAGACCGACCTCTTCGGCGAGCAGGCGGTGCTCTGCGGCGGCGCCACCGAGCTGGTCCGGGCCGGCTTCGAGACGCTGGTCGAGGCGGGATACGACCCGCGGCTCGCCTACTTCGAGTGCCTGCACGAGCTGAAGCTGATCGTCGACCTGATGTTCGAGAAGGGCATCCAAGGGATGCGCTACTCGATCTCCAACACCGCCGAGTACGGCGACATGACCCGTGGCAAACGCGTCATCGGGCCTGAATCGCGGGCGGCGATGAAGCAGATCCTCGCCGAGATTCAGTCAGGCGAGTTCGCCAAGGAATGGATCGCCGAGAACCGCGCCGGCGGCGAGAACTTCGACCGCATGCGCGAAGAGGGCGCCGACCACCAGGTCGAGAAGGTCGGCAAAGACCTCCGCGACATGATGCCCTGGATCGACCAGGAATTCTGAGGCGGGACCAGGGGTGGGTGGCAGTTCCCCTCCCCGTGAATTGATGTCGCACGGCCTTCGGCCTTAGCTCCGATGTCTGAGCGCGGCTATCGCCGCGCAAAAACCGGATTGCATAGGCCGCCTTCGGCGACATTCCCGGGGAGGGGAACTGCCACCCACCTCAAGCCGTCACAAGACCAGCTTGCTGTTCAGCTTGTGCGACTCGAGGAGTTCGCTTGGGCCCTCAGCATCTCCTGGCGCGTTTTGAGAGAGAAGCCCGATCGTCCTCCAGTCGAATGTGGCCGAAGGCCGCGATATGCAATCTGTCTAATGCGCGGCGATAGCCGCGCTCAAACATCGTCGCTAAGCGCGAAGCGCGTGCGACATCAATTCGACTGGAGGACGATCGGGCTTCTCTGACCTCACGCCCCGGGAGGCGCATTGGCGCCGAAGCGACTCTCCTCGCCCTCCGGCAGTTTGCCGTCGCGGCCGACGTAGCCGTCCTTGCCGCCGACCACGACGTAGACCGCCTCCTCGGAGTCGCTGAGGTTGCGGACCTTGCGCACCGTCGAGGCGTCCACCCAGGCGAGGCCGCCCGGCCCCAGCTCGTGGGTCGAGCCGTCGCCGAACTCCATCTCGATCCGGCCGCTGTGCAGGAAGTACAGCTCCTCCTGCTCGTCGTGGTAATGGCGACCGGTCTCGTAGGAGGGGGGAAGGACGATCGCGTTGACGCCGAACGCCGTCACTCCCAGCTCCTTGCGGATCTTGCGGAACCCGGGGCCCTCGACCGAGGGCGTCGAGCTGGGCGACGGCGTACCCGTCGCCCTTTTCGACACCCGTCTCAGTTGCCTCAGCCATGGATCGTGCCTATGCCGCCGGGGCGGGAGGGGCTGCGGGTGGTTCCGGCGGAGCGGGCGGGGCGGCGGCGATCGGCGGCTTCGCCGCCTCGATCCCGATCGGTGGGTAGTCGTCGGTCAGGAATGCCACATACCCGTAGAGGCGCGCGTAGAAGCCGTTGACGAAGGTCAGTGCGTTGTTGACGCCTTCCGGAAGGTAGCCGCGGAAGACGATCGTCAGCCAGGCGATGGCCGCGACCCAGAGGTGCATGTAGTTGACCGCATAGAGGACGATCAGCATCGGCAGGGCCAGGATCAAGCGGAACAACGCCTTCAGCCGGCTTTGACGCTCGGCGGCCGGCGCGACCTTGACCCGAATCGGATAGCCAGGGTCGTCGGCGAGACCGAAGGGGGGCCAGGCGTCGCTCTGGAGATAGACCCAGGCGTTGGTGCGGACGAAGTAGCGAATGACGCCGGAATTGAAGTTGTAGAGCCAGGCTGGGTAGCGGCCCATGATGATGATCGCCACCCAGGCGAAGAAGTGGGTGAAGGCAAACGCGATCGCGTAGACAGCGGCGACGATCAGCCACGGGATTGCCAGGATGATCCGGAAGAACGTCGTCCACCGGTTCGGCCTCGGGTTGAAATCGACCTCGTAACCGACTGGGTACATCTATCCCTCCTCCGTTGACCCTGCCTGGTTGGCAGTCGCGGCCAGCCTACCCCGGCCCTCGGCGGGAGTCCACCCGCGGGTGTCAATAACCTGTCGCACCCGATGACCTCGACCACCGCTCAGCAGATTCCGGCGGACCTCAAGCCCGGCGACGGCCGCTTCGGCTGCGGGCCGTCGAAGGTGCGCCCCGAGGCGCTCGCCGGGCTCGCCGATCGGGCCGCGCTGATGGGCACTTCCCACCGCCAGGCGCCCATCCGGGAGCTGGTCGGCAGGGTCCGGGCGGGCCTCGGCGAGCTGTTCGGCCTCCCCGACGGCTACGAGGTCGCGCTCGGCAACGGCGGCGCCACGGCCTTCTGGGACGCCGCCGCCGCCTGGCTGGTGCGTGAGCGGGCGCTTCACCTCAGCTACGGCGAGTTCTCGCAGAAGTTCGCGAGGGTGACCGCCGGCGCGCCCTTCCTGGCCGACCCGATCGTCGTCGCGGCCGAGCCCGGCGACGCGCCCGAGCCGATCGCCGATCCCGAGGCCGACGCGCTCGCCTGGGCGCACAACGAGACCTCGACGGGCGTGATGGTCGAGGTCCGCCGTCCGACTGGGTCCGAGGGGGCCCTGGTCCTGATCGACGGCACCTCGGGGGCCGGCGGCCTGCCGCTCGACCCGTCCGAGGCCGACGTCTATTACTTCGCGCCGCAGAAGGCCTTCGGCGCCGACGGCGGACTGTGGTTGGCGCTGCTCAGCCCCGCGGCGATCGCGCGGATCGAGGAGCTCAACGAGGCGGGCGACCGCTGGCAACCCGCTTTCCTCAACCTGAAGACGGCGCTCGAGAACTCCCGCAAGGACCAGACCTACAACACACCGGCGCTCGCGACCCTGATCCTGCTCGCCGACCAGATCGAGTGGATGCTCGGGGGTGGTGGCCTCGACTGGTGCGTGGAGCGGACCACGGCCTCGTCGGGGGCCCTCTACGGCTGGGCCGAGCGCGCCGACTTCGCGTCTCCGTTCGTCGCCGACCCCGCAAAGCGCTCCCTGGTCGTCGGCACGGTCGACTTCGACGATTCGGTCGACGCCGCCGCGCTCGCCGCCGCGCTTCGCGCCAACGGCATCGTCGACGTCGAGCCCTACCGCAAGCTGGGCCGCAACCAGCTGCGGATCGGGATGTTCCCGGCGGTTGAGCCAGGCGACGTCGAGGCCCTGACCGCCTGCGTCGACTGGGTGATCGAGAACGTCGAGGGGGTCGCCCGGTGAAAGTTCTCGTCAAGGAGAAGATCGCGGACTCCGGCGTCGACCTGCTGCGGCAGAACTTCGAGGTCGATCTCGGCCTCGAGATGTCGGACCAGGAGCTCCTGCAGTCGATCGCCGGCTACGACGCGATCCTGGTCCGCTCGGCGACGAAGCTGACCGCCGACCTGATCGAGCGGGCCGAGCGGCTCAAAGTGATCGGCCGCGCCGGCACCGGGGTCGACAACGTCGACATCGCGGCCGCCACGCGCCGCGGGATCATCGTCGCCAACGCGCCGGAGTCCAACTCGGTCGCCGCCGCCGAGCACACCCTGGCCCTGGCCCTGGCGCTTTGCCGCAACGTCCCGCAGGCCCATGCCACCCTGGTCGAGGGGCGCTGGGAGCGGTCTCGCTTCAAAGGTGCCGAGCTGTACGGGAAGACGCTGGGGATAATCGGTTTCGGCCGGATCGGCCAGCTGGTCGCGAAGCGCGCCCAGGGCTTCGGGATGGAGGTCGTCGCCTTCGACAAGTTCGTCTCGGCGGAGCGCTTCCGTGAGCTGGGCGTCGAGGGCGCGATCAGCCTCGAGGACTTGTACGGGCGGGCCGACATCGTCACCCTGCACGTGCCGAAGACGCCCGACACGATCGGCATCATCGACGCCGGGGCGATCGCCGCGATGAAGGACGGGGTGCGGATCGTCAACTGCGCCCGCGGCGAGCTGGTCGACCTCGATGCGCTGACCGCGGGGCTGGAGTCCGGCAAGGTCGGCGGCGCGGCGCTCGACGTCTTCCCCTCGGAGCCGTTCACCGATCACCCGATCTTCGCCCGCGACGACGTCGTCGTCACCCCCCACCTGGGGGCCTCGACCGCCGAGGCGCAGGACCGCGCCGGGATCGTCACCGCCGAGCAGGTGACCGCGGCGCTGACCGGCGGCGTCGTCACCAACGCGGTCAACATCGCCGCGGTGCGCCCCGAGGAGATGGAGGCGCTGGCGCCCTTCGTGCCGCTCTGCGAGAAGCTCGGCCGCCTCGCCCAGGGCCTCGGCGACGGCTCGGTGGACCGGGTAACCGCCGAGTTCCGCGGCCGCATCGCCGCTCACGACACACGCCTGCTGGGCATCGCCGTCCTGGTCGGGATCCTCTCCGGCCACACGGAGGAGCCGGTCAACCTCGTCAACGCGCCGCAGATGGCCGAGGAACGGGGAATCGAGCTGGTCGAGACCATGGACTCCAGCGCCGAGGACTTCACCGAGCTGGTCACGGTGCGGCTGGAGTCCGGCGGCGAGGAGGTGGAGGTCGCCGGCACCAGCGTCGGCCCGCGCAACGAGCCCTACCTCGTCTCGATCTGGGGCGAGAGCTTCTACCTGCCCTTCGCCGAGCACCTCGCCGTCTTCCGCTACGCCGACCAGCCGGGGATGATCGGCAAGGTCGGCACGATGTTCGGCGAGGAGGGCGTCAACATCATCTCCGCCGCGGTCGGCGCCGAGCCGGGCGGCGAGCGCGCAGTGATGGTGCTGACCACCGACGCGCCGGTGCGCCGCGAGACGATCGAGAAGATCCTCGGGCTCGACGGCTTCTCGGTCGGTCGCTCCGTCGACCTCTAGGTAGTCTGACCCGATGAAGGCGGTGGTGCTGACAGGGACGGGTGGGCCCGACGTTCTCCAGGTCCAGGAGCGGCCGGATCCTCCGGTCGGCCCGGGCGATATCCGGATCGCGGTGAAGGCGGCCGGGGTCACCTTCGCCGACACGATGGCGCGGGTCGGCCTCTACCCCGACGCGCCGAAGCCTCCCTGCGTGCTCGGCTACGAGGTGGCGGGTGAGGTCGAGTCGGTGGGGGAGGGGGTGGACGCCCACAAGGTCGGCGACCGGGTCGTCGCCGGCACCCGCTTCGGCGGCCAGGCGGAGCTGGTCACCGTCCCCGAGGCCCAGGCGCTGCCGCTGCCGGGCCGGCTCAGCTTCGAGCAGGGCGCGGCGTTCCCGGTCAATTACGGGACGGCTTACGCCGCCCTCGTCGTGATGGGGGGCTTGAAGCCGGCCGAGCGCGTCCTCATCCACGCCGCCGCCGGGGGTGTCGGCATCTCGGCGACCCAGATCGCCCGCAACATCGGCGCCGAGATCTTCGGCACCTCCTCTCCGAGCAAGCACGACGCGATCCGCGCCCAGGGGGTTGGGCACGCGATCGACTACCGCAACCAGGACTTCGAAGTCGAGGCGATGCGGATCACCAACGGAGAGGGGCTCGACCTGGTGATCGATGCGATCGGGCCCGACTTCGTTTCGCAAGGACTACCGGCTGCTGCGCCCGGGGGGCCGGCTGGTGATGTACGGGTTGTCGGAGGCCTCGACGGATGGCGGCCGCAACATCCCAGCGGCGCTGAAGAGCCTCGTCAAGATGCCGCTGGCCACGGTGCCCTGGTGGAAGAGCCTCTCGATGATGAACGAGAACAAAGGGGTCTTCGGCCTCAACATGCTCAAGTGGTGGGATCGCGAGGGCAGCCTCGACCGGGTGACCGAGCCGCTGCTGGCCGACCTCGAGAGCGGCCGGCTGGAGCCGGTCGTCGCCGAGGCCTTCCCTTTCGATCGAGCCGGCGACGCTCACAGCTTCATCGCCCAGCGCCGCAACGTCGGCAAGGTAGTGCTGTTTCCCTCTTAGATGAAGAAGGCAGTCCTCACCGCGATCTTGGTCCTCGCGGCACAGGCCCCTGTGCTCGCGCAGGCCGCCCCGCCGGCCCCTGCCGGTGAGGCGTCGGCGACCGATCCCACTTCCTACACCCTCGTCTTCGCCGGGGAGGCCGGGCCGAACGAGATCACCATCTCGCTCAGCTCCGACGGGGTCAACTACCTGATCAGCTCGAATGGCCCGCTCGCGGTCGGGCTGCCCATCTGCACCAACCCCGACGGCCTCCCGAACTACCTGATCTGCCAGGCCTCGGCCGTGAACGGCTTCGAGGTCAACGGCTGGGCCGGAGACGACTCCGTGATCATCGGCAAGGCGGTCTCCGTGCCGGTCACCCTGAGGGGCGGCCCCGGCACGGACATCCTGGTCGGGGGAGAGGGCAACGACAAGCTGATCGGCGCGGCCGGCACCGACCGGCTGATCGGCCGCGGGGGTGACGACGCCCTCTACGGGGGCCCGGGTGACGACGTGCTGGTCGGGGGCCGGGGGAACGACGTGCTGGTCGGGGGCCCCGGGAAAGACGTTCTCTCGGGCGGGCCCGGAGACAATTCCCTCCTACGCTAAGCTCCGACGACGAATGACGCATGGCCCCAACAGCCTGGCGCTTCTCCTTCTCCTCCCCCTTCGGGGGGAATAACGCTGGGCGGCGCGAGAGCCGCGAGAGACAAGGTCATTCGAGCGAAGCAGAGAAGGAGGAGGTCCAGTGGGACCCGCATCTGACGCCAATCGCGTCCACATATTCGACACCACCCTGAGGGACGGCGAGCAGTCGCCCGGGATATCCCTGAACACCGCCGAGAAGGTGGAAATCGCCCAGCAGCTCGCCCGCCTCGGCGTCGACGTGATCGAGGCCGGCTTCCCGATCACCTCGCCCGGCGACTTCGAGGCGGTCGAGGAGATCGCCCGCAAAGTCGAGGGCCCCGTGGTCTGCGGCCTCGCCCGTACCCACAAGGCCGACATCGATGCCGCCTGGGGGGCGATCCGCGATGCCGCCCGGCCGCGTATCCACACCTTCATCTCGACCTCCGACATCCACATCGAGCACCAGCTCCAGACCGACCGCGAGGACGTCAAGGGCCAGGCCCGCGCGGCCGTCACACTCGCCAAGTCCTACTGCGACGACGTCGAGTTCTCGCCGATGGACGCGACCCGTGCCGACGTCGAGTTCACCGCCGAGGTCTGCGCGGTCGCGGTCGAGGAGGGGGCCACCGTGATCAACATCCCCGACACGGTCGGCTACACGACCCCCGAGGAGTATGCGGACTACTTCCGGCGCCTCTACGAGCTGGTCCCGGCGCTGCGGGAGGTGGAGATGTCGGTCCACTGCCACGACGACCTGGGGCTGGCGGTGGCCAACTCTTACGCCGGCGTGCTGGCCGGCGCCCGCCAGGTCGAGTGCGCGGTGAACGGGATCGGCGAGCGGGCCGGCAACTGCTCGCTGGAGGAGATCGTGATGCTGATCCGGACCCGCGAGGACGTGCACGCACTCAGCACCGGAGTCAACACTCGTGAGCTGGCCCGCACCAGCCGCATGGTGTCGCGCCTCACCGGTTACCCGGTCCAGCCGAACAAGGCGGTGGTCGGCCGCAACGCCTTCGCCCACGAGTCCGGCATCCACCAGGACGGGGTGCTGAAGGAGCGCACCACCTACGAGATCATGGACGCGACCGAGGTCGGGCTGGAGTCGAACTCGATCGTGCTCGGCAAGCACTCCGGCCGCCACGCCCTGCGCGACGCACTGGAGCAGCTCGGCTTCAAGGTCGAGGGCAACGCGTTGAACGCGGCCTTCAAGCGCTTCAAGGAGATCGCCGACCGAAAGAAGCATGTGACGGCGCTCGACCTGGAGGCGATCGTCTCCGACGAGATGCGCGAACGCGCCAACGCCCACGAGCTGGCCTGGTTCGAGGTCGAGGCGGGGTCGCGGCGGGAGCCGCTGGCCAAGGTGGCTGTGAAGATGCCCTCCGGCGAGGAGTCGGTCGGCGAGGCCGGCGGCGACGGGCCGGTCGACGCGATCTTCCACGCGATCCAGAAGGCGACCGGGACCGAGTGCGAGCTGCGCCAGTACACGGTCGAGGCGGTGACCGGGGGCGAGGACGCGCTCGGCGAGGTCACGGTGATGCTGCGGGTCGGCGGCCGCCTGGCAACCGGCCAGGGCGTCGCGACGGACATCCTCGAAGCCTCGGCGCGGGCCTACGTGCGGGCGCTCTCCAACGCCCTCGAGGGTGCCGCGATCCGCGAAGCGGAAGCGGCCACCGCGGAGGCCGCGGTCGAGCGCACGCCGGGGCCCTGAGCAGCTAGCGCCGCACCCCGAGGTCGAGCGTGTAGGTGGCGGCGTTCGGGCCGCCCCCGTACGGGTAGCCGCGGGCGACGCCCACCCCACAGTCGCGGAACTTGCGGTCGAGCATGTTGGCGCGGTGGGGTGGGCTGTGCATCCAGGAGCGGAACACCTGGATCGGCGAGCCGAATCTGCGCCCCGGCCCCCCGCCGATGTTCTCTCCGACGAAGTAGAAGCCGGCCCCCGCCAGGTACCCGGCCCTACCCACGCGGCCGGTGAGCGTGCTGCCGCCCGACCCATAGTGGGAGAAGTAGCGGTGGTGGACCATGTCGCTGGAGTGGCCCGTGGCGGATCGGAAGAGGTCGTGGTTGAAGCGCAGCGGCGGGATTCCGTAGTGCCCGCGAACACGGTTGATCAGGCAGAGCATCGACGCACGCAGGTAGTGAAGCGTGGCCCCTTCCGGCCCTCGGCCGGGGTGGATGCACCGGGCCCGGGGTCGAGCCTGGGCCGGCTCGGCTTGGGCCGGGCCCGAGGTGAGGAGCGCAGTTGCCAGCACCGCCAGCGAGAGCAGCATTATGAAGCGCGTGACAACGTTTCGTGTGCCCCTGCACATAGAGAAGAGGCGGCACCTTAAGCAGATGCAGGGACGGAATGTTTCTCGACCCGCTTCTCATGCGCGAAAAGCTGGGGTTACGTTTGTATGTGATAACGTACGAACGGATGAACGCCACAGCGCCACGTCCGCCATCGACTGCTCCACGGCCGAAGCTCGGCGCCCGGGTTCATGCCCTGCGCGAGGCGATGGGGTGGTCGTTGCGCGAGCTGGCCGAGCGCAGCGGGGTCAGCGCTCCGATGCTCTCCCAGGTGGAGCGGGGCGAGACCAGCCCGACCCTGGCCGTCGCCGCGAAGATCGCCGCCGGGCTGGAGCTGACCCTCTCCCAGCTCCTGCGCCTCGACGAGGGCGAGCACGTCGCCGTCAGTCGAGCCGGAGACCGGCGCCGCTACGAGCGCGGCGGCCACCGCTTCGAGGAGCTGACGCCGCCGCTGCCGGGGCAGCGCGCCGACGTCTCCCTGCACACGCTGGGGCCGGGCGCCGCAACCGGCGGCCGCGAGGACCCGCCGATGCACGAGCCGGGCAGCCGCGAGACGACGGTGGTGCTGACCGGGATGCTGGCGCTGGTCGTCGACGGCACCCGCTACGAGCTGCGGGCGGGGGACAGCGTCACCTTCGACGCCGATCTGCCCCACCACTTCGAGAACGAGGGCGAGGGCCCGACCCGTTTCCTCGCCGTGATCGCCGCCGGCCTAAGGAGGAGCTGAGCCGATGCCCCAAACCATGTTCGAGAAGATCTGGGAGGCCCACGGGGTCTCCGACGGCCTCATCTACGTCGACCTGCACCTGGTCCACGAGGTGACCTCGCCGCAGGCCTTCGACGGGCTGCGGCTGGCGGGGCGCGGGGTGCGCCGCCCCGACAAGACCGTCGCGACCGCCGACCACAACGTCCCCACCGACGGCACCAAGGCGGCGCGGCTGATCGCCGACCAGCTCTCCCGGATCCAGGTCGAGACGCTGGAGCGCAACTGCGAGGAGTTCGGCATTCCCGTCTTCTCGCTGGGCTCCGAGCGCCAGGGCATCGTCCACGTGATCGGCCCGGAGCTGGGGCTGACCCAGCCCGGGATGACGATCGTCTGCGGCGACAGCCACACCTCCACCCACGGCGCCTTCGGGGCGCTGGCCTTCGGGATCGGCACCTCCGAGGTCGAGCACGTGCTCGCCACCCAGTGCCTGGTTCAGAAGCGGCCGAAGACGATGCGGATCTCCTACTCGGGCGAGCTGGGGGCCGGTGTCACTCCCAAGGACCTGATCCTGGCGACGATCGGCCGGCTCGGCACCACCGGCATGGTCGGCCACGCGGTCGAGTACGCGGGCCCGGCGATCGAGTCGCTCTCGATGCCCGGCCGGATGACCGTCTGCAACATGACGATCGAGGGCGGCGGCCGGGCCGGGATGATCGCCCCCGACGAGACGACCTTCGAGTGGGTGCGGGGACGGGCGGCCGCGCCGGAAGACTTCGACGCCGCCGTGGAGCGCTGGCGCTCGTTGCCGACCGAGGACGGGGCGAGCTTCGACGCCGAGGTCGAGATCGACGCCTCGAGCATCTCGCCGATGGTCACCTGGGGGACGACCCCGGGGATGGTGGTCGAGGTGACCGACTCGGTCCCCGACCCCGCCGCGCTCGACTCTCCGGCCGATCGCGAGTCGGCCGAGCGGGCGCTCGCCTACATGGCACTGGAGCCGGGCACCCCGATTACCGACCTGGCGCTCGACCGCGTCTTCATCGGCTCCTGCACCAACTCGCGGGTCGAGGACCTGCGCGAGGCGGCCGCCGTGGTCGACGGCCGTCAGGTGGCCGGCACCGTGCGGGCGATGGTCGTCCCCGGCTCCCAGGAGGTGAAGGCGACCGCCGAGGCGGAGGGGCTCGACGAGGTCTTCCGCGCCGCCGGCTTCGAGTGGCGCGAGGCGGGCTGCTCGATGTGTCTGGGGATGAACCCCGACACCCTCGCCGAGGGCGAGCGCTGCGCCTCGACCTCGAACCGCAACTTCGAGGGCCGCCAGGGCAAGGGGGGGAGGACCCACCTGGTCAGCCCGAAGATGGCTGCCGCCGCCGCGATCGAGGGACGTTTCGTCGACATCAGGGATTGGAGCTGAAGATGAGGCCGATTGACGTGATCGAGGGCAAGGTGTCGGTGCTGGATCGCGCCGACGTCGACACCGACCAGATCATCCCCAAGCAGTTCCTGAAGCGGGTCGAGCGGACCGGCTTCGGCGAGTTCCTCTTCTACGACTGGATTCGCTCCGGGGAGATCGAGCTGGAGCCGAACCCGATCCTGGTCGCGGGGCGCAACTTCGGTTGCGGTTCCTCCCGCGAGCACGCCCCCTGGGCGCTCCAGGACTTCGGCTTCGAGGCGATCGTCGCCCCCTCCTTCGCCGACATCTTCTACGTCAACTGCACGAAGATCGGGTTGCTGCCGGTGATCCTCGACGAGGCCCACTGCCGGGCGGTGGCGGAGGCGGGCGAGGCCCGGATCGACGTCGACGACGAGACGGTCACCTGCGCGGCGGGCGTCTTCGAGTTCGAGGTCGAGCCGGACGTCAAGCACCGGCTCCTGCACGGCCTCGACGACATCGGCATCACCCTGGAGAACGCCGCGGCGATCGACGCCTTCGAACAGTCCGACGGGGCAGACCGCGGCCCGGTGACCACGGCGCTCTAATGGCGCCGAGCTTAGAGTTCCGGCGAGTGAGCGGCGCTCCGCGCATAGTCGTCCTGCCCGGCGACGGGATTGGGCCTGAGATCGTCGGCGCCGCGCAGCGGCTGCTGGAGGCGCTGGGCGAGTTCGAGTTCGACGAGCGCCTCATGGGCGGCTGCTCGATCGATGCTCACGGCGTCGCGCTCACCGACGAGGTTCTCAACGCCTGCCGCGCCTCGGACGCGGTCCTGCTGGGGGCGGTCGGCGGGCCGAAATGGGACACGACCGACCCCGACGCGCCCCGCCCCGAGCAGGGCCTGCTCGGCATCCGCAAGGGGATGGGGCTCTACGCCAACCTGCGCCCGGTTCGTCCGAGCCCGGCGCTGGTCGGCTCCAGCCCGCTGCGCGAGGAGCGGATCGCGGGAACCGACCTGCTCGTCGTGCGCGAGCTGACCGGCGGCATCTACTTCGGAGACAGCGGCCGCAGCGGCGACACCGCCCACGACACCTGCGAGTACTCGGCCGCCGAGGTCGAGCGGATCGCGCGCACCGGTTTCGAGGCCGCGCGGCGTCGCGGCGAGGGCTCCGGCCGCTCCCCGCGGGTCACCTCGGTCGACAAGGCCAACGTGCTCGAGACCTCGCGGCTCTGGCGCGAGGTGGTGAGCCGCGTGGCGCCGGAGTACCCCGACGTCGAGCTCGATCACCTGCTGGTCGACAACGCGGCGATGCAGCTCGTCTCGCGGCCCTCCGACTTCGACGTGATCGTCACCGAGAACCTCTTCGGCGACATCCTCAGCGACGAGGCCGCGATGCTCACCGGCTCGCTCGGGATGCTGCCCTCCGCAAGCCTTGGCGCCGACGGCGACCCGGGCCTCTTCGAGCCGGTTCACGGCTCCGCTCCGGACATCGCCGGCAAAGGCATCGCCAACCCCCTCGCCACCTTCCTCTCGGTCGCGATGATGCTGCGGCACGGCCTCGACAGGCCCGACGACGCGGCCCGCGTGGAGGCCGCGGTCGACGCGGTGCTGGAGCGCGGCCTGCGCACCCCAGACCTGGCCAGCGGAACGCTGGCCCCACCGCCGATGGCGAACGTCCCGCCCGAGGTCGAGGTCGGCACCGAGGAGATGACCGACGCCGTCCTAGCCGCCCTAACCCCTTAGCTTCCGCTGTTCCTTTGCCCCATATAACGGGGCAAAGGAACAGCGGAGCTGGGGTTGTGCTCATCGGGCATACTTTCCGGGCATGGAGACGGCTGAGTTCATCTGGCAGAACGGCGAGTTCGTGCCCTGGGAAGAGGCCCGGGTCCACGTGCTCAGCCACGGGCTGCACTACGGCACCGGCGTCTTCGAGGGGATCCGCTGCTACGAGACCGAGCGCGGGCCGGCGGTCTTCCGCCACCGCGAGCACCTGGTGCGGCTGGAGAAGTCGGCCGAGCTGTACTACATGGAGCTCCCCTACACGGCGGAGGAGCTGCGTACCGCCACCCACGAGTTGATCCGCCGCAACGGGCTGCGCTCCTGCTACATCCGGCCACTCGCCTTCCGCGGCTACGGCGAGATGGGGCTGTTCGCGCAGAGCGCCCCGATCGAGGTGATCGTCGCCACCTGGCCCTGGGGCGCCTACCTCGGCGAGGACGGCAAGAAGCACGGCATTCGCACCAAGGTCTCCTCCTGGCGGACGATCTCCGGCGACAGCCTGATCCCGCACGCCAAGGCATCCGGCCAGTACCTCAACTCGATCCTCGCCAAGACCGAGTCTGCCAACGCCGGCTACGACGAGGCGATCCTGCTCGACCAGCACGGTTTTGTGTCGGAGGGCTCCGGCGAAAACGTCTTCCTGGTCCGCGACGGGGTGCTCTGCACGCCGCCGCACACCGCGGCGATCCTCGACGGGATCACCCGCAACTCGGTGGTCCAGATCGCCCGCGACCTCGGCTACAGGGTGGAGGAGCGCGACGTCGCCCGCTCCGAGCTGTACCTCGCGGACGAGGTGTTCCTGACCGGCACGGCCGCCGAGCTGGTCCCGGTGCGCGAGGTCGACGACCACCCGCTGGGAGAGCCGGGTGAGATCACCCGCGTGATTCAGGCCAAGTTCGAGGACGCCCTGCACGGCCGCGCCGAGGAGTACCTGGAGTGGCTCGACTTCGTCGAGGTCCCGGCCGGGGCGGACGAACCGAGTAAGGTCAGTTCCTGATGCACCGTCGTATCGAGGCAATCGGGCGAATTACCGCAGCCGCCTAGCGGCTGGCGCGGCGATGCCGCGCAGGCGGGCCGGCAGGCCCTCTCCCCGATCTCTCGAATCGAAAGGCATCAGATGGAACAGGTGAAGCTCTACGACACGACCTTGCGCGACGGTATGGGCGGCCAGGGCATGTCGCTCTCAGTGGGCGAGAAGCTGAAGGTCGCCCAGGCCCTGGATCGACTCGGGCGTTCACTTCATCGAGGCCGGCTTTCCCGAGCTCCAACCCCAAGGAGGCGGAGCTGTTCGAGCTGCTCGCCGAGGTGGAGATGGAGACGGCCACCGTCTGCGCTTTCGGGATGACCCGCCGGCGCGATCGGCCGGCGGAGGAGGACGAAGCGCTGGGAGTGCTGGTTGCGTCCTTCGCGCCCGTCGTCTGCCTGGTGGGCAAGAGCTGGGAGCTCCACCTGGAGAAGGTGACAAGGGTGTCCCGGGAGGAGAACCTGGCGATGATCGCCGACTCCGTTGCCTTCTGTCGCGCCCACGGCAAGCGGGTCGTCTTCGATGCCGAGCACTTCTTCGACGGCTTTCGCGACGATTCGGGCTACGCACTGGAGTGTCTCCGCGCCGCGGCCGAGGCGGGCGCCGAGAACGTCACCCTCTGCGACACCAGGGGCGGAAGCCTTCCCGACTGGGTCGGGAGCGTCACCGCGACCGTCGTGCGAGAGCTTGGCGGCGACGTCGAAGTCGGCATCCACACCCACAACGACGCCGAGTGCGCGGTGGCCAACTCACTGGCTGCGGTTGGATCGGGTGCGAAGCTGGTGCAGGGGACGGTCAACGGTTACGGCGAACGATGCGGCAACGCCAACCTCGCATCGATCCTGCCGGCGTTGCAGCTGAAGATGGGCTACGAGGTGGTCACGGCGGAGCAGCTGGCGAGCCTGACGCGAGACCGCGCACTACCTGGATGAGCTCTGCAACCTGACGGCGAACCCGAACCAGCCCTACGTGGGGCGCAATGCCTTCGCCCACAAGGGCAGGGCTGCACGCCGCCGGGGTGCAGCGCCGACGCCAGCACTTTCGAGCACCTCGATCCTGCCGCCGTCGGCAACCAGCGCGACATCCTTCCCTCGGAGCTGTCGGGCAAGGCAACGATCCGCAGCCAGGCCGAGCAGGCGGGGCTGGAGCTCGACGAGGCGGCGGCCGCGCGCGCCGTGGAGCGGCTGAAGGAGCGTGAGCACCGCGGCTACCACTACGAGGCGGCGCCGGCCTCCTTCGAGCTGCTGTTGCGGCGCGAGGCCGGGGCGTACGAGCCGCTGTTCGAGCTGGAGAGCTTCCGGGTCACCACCGAGAAGCGCGAGGACGGGCGCGTGCAGACCGAAGCGACGATCAAGGTGACGGTCGACGGGGAGCGCTACGTGAAGGTCGCCGAGGGCAACGGCCCGGTCAACGCGCTCGACCGCGCCCTGCGGGCCGCGATCGCCGACCGCCACCCGCACCTCGCCGACATCGAGCTGACCAACTACAAGGTGCGAATCCTCGATGAGACCCACGGCACCGAGGCCGTCACCCGCGTCCTGCTCGACTCCTCCGACGGGGAGCGCGAGTGGGGGACGATCGGGGTCTCGGAGAACATCATCGAGGCGTCCTGGGAGGCGCTGGTCGACTCGCTGGAGTACGCCTTCCAGCCGCGAAACGGAGCGGGCGCCGGGTAGGGTGGGCCGCCGATGGGCGGCTCTTCCATAGACGAGGCAGTCCCACTCGCGCGGCCCGAGATCGGGGAGCGCGAGGAGGAGCTTGCACTCGAGGTCCTGCGCTCCGGCCGGCTCTCGCTGGGGCCGATGCAGGAACGCTTCGAACGCGAGTTCGCCGCCTGGCTGGGCACGGATGACGCGGTCGCCGTCTCCAGCGGGACGGCGGCGCTTCACCTCGGGGTGCGGGCACTCGGCTGGGGCGCCGGGGACGAGGTCCTGACAAGCCCGTTCAGCTTCGTCGCCTCGGCCAACTGCCTGCTCTACGAGGGCGCCCGTCCCGTCTTCTGCGACGTCGACCCCGAGACGCTGAACATCGACCCCGCAGCCGCGGAATCGGCGCTGGGGGAGCGCACCGCCGGCATCCTGCCCGTCCACATCTTCGGCTACTCGGCGGCGATGCCGGAGCTGGGGGCGCTCGCCGCGGCGCACGGGCTCGGCGTCCTCGAGGACGCCTGCGAGGCCCTCGGCGCTATCGACGCCGAGGGCCGGCGGGTGGGCACCCGCGGCAACCTCGCCACCTTCGCCTTCTACGCCAACAAGCAGATGACGACGGGGGAGGGGGGGATGATCGTTCCCTCGGGGCCCGAAGCCGCCGCCCGCCTGCGCGCGGAGCGAAACCAGGGCCGGGCGGCTGACATGGGCTGGCTCGACCACGGCGGGCTCGGCTTCAACTACCGCCTCTCCGGCCTCGCCTGCGCGCTCGGCGTCGCCCAGCTCGAGAAGCTCGACGCGATGCTGGGGCGCCGCTCGCGGGTCGCCGACCTCTACGCAGAGGGCCTGTCCGGGGTCGAGGGAGTGCAAACGCCGATCGCCGGCCGCGGCGAAGAGCGGCGGAGCTGGTTCGTCTATACCGTTCGCCTCTCCTCGGACATCGACCGCGACGCCGTGATCGCCCGGCTCGCCGAGCGCGGCGTCGCCAGCAAGGCCTACCTGCCATGCATCCATCTCTTCCCGCACCTGCGCGAGCTGGGCTATCGCGAAGGCCAGTTCCCGGTCGCGGAGGAGGCTTCGGCGCGCTCGCTCGCCCTGCCCTTCTTCACGGCGATGACCGAGTCGCAAATCGAGAGGGTGTGCGAGGCTCTCGCCGAATCCCTCCGCTGATGTCCCGCTTCCGCAAAGACCCCGACCCGCGCTTCTGGCGGCTCAACCGCTCGATCGAGTTCGACTGGCGGCTGGCGCCCTACGACATCGACCAGTCGCAGGCGCACGCGCGCGGCTTGCGGGAGATCGGCGTGCTCGACGACGAGGAGCTGCGCCGGATCGACGCCGGCCTCGAGCAGGTCCGAACCCGGATGGGGGAGCACGGCTTCCAGTTCGCCGACGCCGACGAGGACATCCACATGGCGATCGAGCGGCTGCTCGGGGAGGCGATCGGCCCGCTCGCCGGCAAGCTCCACACCGGCCGCTCCCGCAACGACCAGGTCGCCACCGACGCGGCGATGGTCGTCCAGTCGCACTCACTGCGGGCGATCGAGCTGTCCGGGGCGGCGATGGAGCGCCTGCTCGACCTCGCCGAGCGCCACCGCGAGTGGCCGATGCCCGGCTACACCCACCTGCAGCGCGCCCAGCCCGTCTACCTCGGTCACCACCTGCTCGCCTACTTCTGGATGCTCGGCCGCGACGTGCTGCGCTTCCAGTTCGCCCTCGACAGCGCCTCGGTGATGCCGCTCGGCTCGGGCGCCCTGGCCGGCGTCAACTGGGAGATCGACCGCCGCGCCGTCGCCGACGACCTCGGCTTCGAGCACGTCAGCCCCAACTCGATCGACGGCGCCTCCAACCGCGACTTCGTCCTCGACTACCTGGCCGCCGCCTCGGCCTGCGCGATGCACCTCTCCCGGCTCGGCTCCGAGATCGTGCTCTGGTCGAGCAGCGAGTTCGGCTTCTGCGAGCTGGACGAGTCCTTCTCCTCGGGGTCGAGCATCATGCCCCAGAAGAAGAACCCCGACTCGGCTGAGCTGCTGCGCGCCAAGAGCCCCCGGGTCGCCGCCGACTACGCGGCGGTCGTCGGGATGATGCACGCGCTGCCGCTCACCTACGGCAAGGACATGCAGGAGGACAAGGAGCCGCTGTTCGACGCGATCGACACGATCGAGCTCTGCCTCGACGCCACCGCGGGGATGCTGACCGGGATCGAGTTCGACCGCGAGCGGCTGGAGGCGGCTTCCGGGGACGAGATGCTGGCCGCAACCGAGATCGCCGACCTCCTGGTCCGCAAGGGCTTGCCGTTTCGCGAGGCGCACGGGATCGTCGGCGGCCTGGTCCGCGACGCGGTCGAGCAGGGCAAGGCGCTCTCAGACTTCTCGGCGGAGGAGCTGCGCGGGCGCTCCGAGCACTTCGACGACGCCTACTACGAGGTGCTGGAGCGCTCCAGCTGGCTGGAGTCGAAGCGGATCGAGGGCGGCACCGGCTCCGAGGCGCTCGGCAAGCAGATCGACCTGGCCCGCGAGACCCTCGATGCCGTCAAGGCGAGGGTCCGCGAAGAGCGAGCTTGATGTCCGCGGCGGCAGCGAGCGAGGAGCTGCTCGGCGCCGAGTTCTTCGACCGCTCCGTCCACGAGGTGGCGCGGGAGCTGATCGGCTGCCGCCTTTTCCACGAGGGCCGCGGCGGGGTGATCGTCGAGACCGAGAGCTACGAGCGCGACGACCCGGCCTGCCACGCCTACGCCGGCCTTACCGAGCGGACCGAGGTGCTGTTCGGCCCGCCCGGGCGGGCCTACGTCTACCTCTCCTACGGCATCCACAGCCTGCTCAACGCGGTCGCCGAGCCCGACGGGGAGGCGGCCGCGGTGTTGATCCGGGCGCTGGAGCCGACCGCCGGGCTCGAGGAGATGCGGGCCAGGCGAGGCGGGCGCCCCGACCATGAGCTGTGCTCGGGCCCCGGCAAGCTGACCGAGGCGCTCGGCGTGGGGCTCGAGGCCAACGGCGCCGACCTGGCGAGCGAGCCGTTCCTGCTGCTGCCGCGCGATCGGGGTTGGGCCGGGGAGATCGTCACCGGGCCCCGGGTCGGGATCACCAAAGCGGTCGAGCGGCCCTGGCGCTTCTGCGCAGCCGGCAACCCCTTCGTGTCCCGGCCTCGTATCTAGCCGGGGGCGGCGCCGCCGGTCCCGCCGCGAGGTGCCGCCGCTCGGCGCGGGGACCGGTGCCGGCGCTGGGGTCGAGGGGGCCGATGGCGTCGGCGCGGACGGTGTGCTCGGGGAGGATGTCGAGGGTGCGCTGGGCGTTCCCGTGCTCCCGGTCGACGGGGCCGGCGCCGAGTAGGAGGGGGTCGACGGTACGTAGGTCGAACCGGAGGGGACGGCGCCGTTCGCCTTGGCGGCGGCGCGTCCGGCCTTGATCTGCTCCCAGGACGAGATCACGCTGGCCCAGATCAGCGCGGGGAAGGTGCCGCCCATCACCGGCCCGCCGGCGTAGAGCGTCGTCATCGACGTGGTCGAGTCCTCGTACCCGACCCAGACGCAGGCGGTGACATCGGTAACCGCGCCGCAGAACCAGGCGTCGCCGTTGTTCTCGGTGGTGCCGGTCTTGCCCCACTGGCCGGAAGCGCCGATGTTGGCGTGGACGCCGGTGCCGCTGCTCACCACCGTCTCCAGGATGCTCTTCGCCTCGGTGGCGACGTCGTGAGGGATGACCTGCTTGTGGAGCGGGTCGTTGTCACCGCCCTTGATCGTGTGACCGTCCTTGTCGGTCACCCTGGTGTAGGCGACCGGGCTGTCGCCGGGCCGCGGCGCCAGGGTGCCGCTGACCCGGTCGCCGTCGTTGGCGATCGTCGAGTAGGCGTAGGCCCAGCCCAGCGGGGTGACCCCCTCCTTCAGCCCGCCCAGCACCATCGCCGGGTTGGTCGAGACCGGGTCGGTGTAGCCCATCTCGTGAATGGTCTTGGCGATCGAGCGGGTGCGGTCCCGGGTCGTCTTGCCCTTCAGGCCCTCCAGCCCGAGCTGGGCATAGATCGAGTTGTCCGAGTAGGTGGTTGCGCAGATGATGTCGCAGGAGCCGAGGTAGGAGTTCTCGTCGTTGTGGACGACGAACAGCTGCTTGCCGTGCTTGCCGAAGTGGAAGATCTGGGGGGCGGATTCATAGGTCGTGTAGGGGGAAATCCCCTCATGCAGCGCCGTGATCAGCGTGAAGGGCTTGATCGAGGAACCGGGCTGGCGGTGGCCCTCAGTGGCCAGGTTGAAGGGCTTGGTCTCGAAGTCCGGGCCACCGACCATCGCCTTCACCCCGGCGTTGCGGTTGTCGATCACGACGACCGAGGCGGTCGGAGGGATCCCGCTCAGATAGGAGCTTGCCGCCTGCTCGGCCGCGGCCTGGAGTTGCAGGTCGATGGTCGTTTTGATCTTCAAGCCGCCGAAGAAGGCCTTGGCGGCGCCGTAGCGGTCGACGAGCTGCTGCCTCAGCCACTCGGTGAAGTAGGGGGCCTTCGAGTCGATCTTCGGTGGCTCGATGTCGTTGGGGGGCGGCAGCGCCTGCTTGATCCCCTGCTCGTACTGGGCCTGGGTGATGTAGCCCTGCTCGTACATCTTCTCCAGCACAAGGTTGCGGCGGCCCAGCGCATTGTTGGGGTAGGCCTTGGGGTCATAGGCCGAGGGCGAGGCGATGATCGCGGCCAGCGTCGCCGCCTCCCACGGCTCCAGCACCGACGCACATGGCTCCGTGGTCGTGCCGCAGCCCGGGTGCGCCCTGCCGAAATAGGTCCGCGCGGCGGCCTCGATCCCGTAGGCGCCCTCGCCGAAGTAGATCGTGTTGAGGTACTCGGTGAGGATCTTGTCCTTGCTCCAGTGTCGCTCCAGCCGGTAGGCGAGCGCCGCCTCGCGGAACTTCTCGAAGACCGTGCGGCTGCCCTGCGCGGCGAGCGCGTTCTTGACGAACTGCTCGGTGATCGTCGAGGCGCCCTGCTGGGCGCTCTGGCTGAGGATGTCCCTGACCAGGGCGCGCCCGATGCCCTGGAAGTCGACCCCGTTGTGCTCGTAGAAGCGCGAGTCCTCGATCGAGACCACGGCGTTCTTGACGTTGGGGGAGATCTGGCCGCTGCTCAGCAGGATCTTGTTCTGGTTGCTGGTCAGGGTGCCGATCGGCTCCCCGGTCGCGTCGAAGACCACGCTGTTTTTCGACGCCTTGTACTGGGCGAAGTTGTAGATCGCCGGCAGGTCCTGGGAGACAGCCATCATCATCCCGAAGACCATCGAGACCAGCCCCAGCACGCCCAGCCCCACCACGACGAAGAGGATGCGCAGCTTCTTGAGGCGCGGCTTGCTGCGTTTGCCCGCCAAGAGAAGGCGGCAGTCTAGCATTGGCCCCGCCATGGATCTGACGCGCAACGCCGTCGACGTGCTGCCCGAGGGGATGCTCGCCGAGCAGCTCGCCTCCGGGCGGCCGCTGCGAGTGAAGCTCGGGATCGACCCGACGACCGCCGACATCCACCTCGGCCACACCGTCGTGCTCGAGAAGCTGCGCGAGTTCCAGCAGGCCGGTCACACCGTCGTGCTGATCATCGGCGACTTCACCGCGCGGGTCGGGGACCCGAGCGGGCGCTCGGCCCAGCGGCCGGTTCCCTCCGCCGAGGAGATCGCCGCCAACGCCCGCACCTACCAGGAGCAGGCGTTCAAGGTGCTCGACCGCGATCGCACCGAGGTGCGCTTCAACAGCGAGTGGCTGAGGATGGAGCCGGAGGCGCTGCTCGGCCTGCTCTCCCACACCACGGTGGCCCGGCTGCTGGAGCGCGACGACTTCCAGAAGCGGCTGGCGGCGGGCGCCCCGATCGCGGCGCTCGAGCTGCTCTACCCGCTGCTGCAGGGATACGACTCGGTGGCGGTCGAGGCAGACGTCGAGCTGGGGGGGACCGACCAGAAGTTCAACCTGCTGTTCGGACGCGACATCCAGAGCGGCCTACGGGCAGAAGCCGCAGTCGATCCTGACGATGCCGATCCTGGTCGGGATCGACGGCGCCCAGAAGATGAGCAAGTCGCTGGGCAACTACGTCGGGGTCACCGACGCCCCCGAGGAGATGTTCGGGAAGCTGATGAGGATCCCCGACGCCGCGATGCCGGAGCTACTACCGGTTGCTGCTCGGGGCCGAGGCGTCGGAGGGGCAGCCGCCAAACGAGGCAAAGCGAGAGCTGGCGCGGCGGATCGTCGAGCGCTTCCACGATGCCGACGCTGCGCGGGCGGCCGAGGAGCACTTCAACCGCCTCTTCGTGCAGCACGAGGCGCCCGAGGAGGTCGAGGAGGTCGAGCTGGCCCCCTACGTGAATGACGGACGAGGGCCAGGTCCACCTGCCCCTTCTGATGTCCGAAGCCTTCGAGATCAGCTCGAGCGAGGCCCGGCGCCTGATCCAGCAGGGAGGCGTGAAGCTGGACGGCGAGGCGATCCCCGCCGACAGGCTCGACCTCGAGCCGGCGGCGCTGGACGGCAGGGTCCTGCAGGTCGGCAAGCGCCGCTTCCGCCGGCTTCGCTCGACCGCCTAGGCAAACGGCCTCAGCGGCGCTATACTCCCGCGTCCCTCTGGGGGCAGGCTCTGTGCCTGTTCCCATGCGTGAAGAGAGCGGCGAGTCCCGCCGCAAGAGGCGCAGCGGTCTTTGAAAACTGAGCAGCGTGCACTCCGCGGGCCTTCGGGTCTGCGGATTGTTTGAGCCCGATCCACTCGGTGCGCCAGCGCGCCGAGTGGTCTGATTTACCCGTCATGCCGGTCGCCGAGTATGTGTACGCGGTGGCCAGCCAGGCATGGCATCTCTGTGTAAGAAGTACCTTTCACGGAGAGTTTGATCCTGGCTCAGGACGAACGCTGGCGGCGTGCTTAACACATGCAAGTGGTGCGACGAACCAGGGCTTGCCCTGGGGCAAAGCCGCGAACGGGTGAGTAACACGTGGGTAACCTGCCCCGATGACCGGGACAACCCGAGGAAACTCGGGCTAATACCGGATGTGGTGCACAGGCATAAGCCTGTGTACTAAAGGAAGCTTCGGCCTCCGCATTGGGAGGGGCCCGCGGCCCATTAGCTTGTTGGTGGGGTCACGGCCTACCAAGGCAACGATGGGTAGCTGGTCTGAGAGGACGATCAGCCACACTGGGACTGAGACACGGCCCAGACTCCTACGGGAGGCAGCAGTGGGGAATCTTGCGCAATGCGCGAAAGCGTGACGCAGCAACGCCGCGTGGGGGAAGACGGCCTTCGGGTTGTAAACCCCTTTCAGGAGGGACGAAGGTTCACCGGTGAATAGCCGTGTGGATTGACGGTACCTCCAGAAGAAGCTCCGGCTAACTACGTGCCAGCAGCCGCGGTAATACGTAGGGAGCAAGCGTTGTCCGGAATCATTGGGCGTAAAGCGCGCGTAGGCGGCCCTGTAAGTCCGTTGTGAAAGTCAAAGGCTCAACCTTTGAAAGCCGATGGATACTGCAGGGCTAGAGTCCGGAAGAGGCGAGTGGAATTCCTGGTGTAGCGGTGGAATGCGCAGATATCAGGAGGAACACCAATAGCGAAGGCAGCTCGCTGGGACGGTACTGACGCTAAGGCGCGAAAGCGTGGGGAGCGAACAGGATTAGATACCCTGGTAGTCCACGCCGTAAACGATGGGCACTAGGTGTGGGAGGTGTCGACTCCTCCCGTGCCGTCGCTAACGCACTAAGTGCCCCGCCTGGGGAGTACGGCCGCAAGGCTAAAACTCAAAGGAATTGACGGGGGCCCGCACAAGCAGCGGAGCATGTGGTTTAATTCGACGCAACGCGAAGAACCTTACCTGGGCTTGACATGTTGGTGACCGCCGTGGAAACACGGTTTTCCTTCGGGACACCATCACAGGTGGTGCATGGCTGTCGTCAGCTCGTGTCGTGAGATGTTGGGTTAAGTCCCGCAACGAGCGCAACCCCCGTTCCATGTTGCCAGCATTCAGTTGGGGACTCATGGGAGACTGCCGGTGACAAACCGGAGGAAGGTGGGGATGACGTCAAGTCATCATGCCCCTTATGTCCAGGGCTACACACGTGCTACATTGGCGCATACAGAGGGTTGCAATACCGTGAGGTGGAGCGAATCCCAAAAAGTGCGTCTCGGTTCGGATTGGAGGCTGAAACTCGCCTCCATGAAGGTGGAGTTGCTAGTAATCGCGGATCAGCAATGCCGCGGTGAATACGTTCCCGGGCCTTGTACACACCGCCCGTCACACCACGAAAGCAGGCAACACCCGAAGCCGGTGGCCTAACCGCAAGGAGGGAGCCGTCGAAGGTGGGGCTTGTGATTGGGGTGAAGTCGTAACAAGGTAGCCGTAGCGGAAGCTGCGGCTGGATCACCTCCTTTCTAGGGAGACCTAGAATGTCGACCGGGCTCCCCGTTGACTGTGTGTCAACGGGAACGCTGCTCAGTTTTGAGAGACCGCCGGCGGAAGGACTCCGCCGCGCGCGCCTCGGTGGACCTTGAAAACTGCACAAGGCTATATGGGTAAATTTAATTAACGACCCGTACGTTTCGGCGTGCGGGTCGCTCACCGTCAAGATATTAAGGGCTTACGGTGGATGCCTTGGCACCAGGAGTCGAAGAAGGACGTGGACGGCTGCGATAAGCCGCGGTGAGGCGCTGAACAGCCTTTGACCCGCGGATCTCCGAATGGGAAAACCCGGCGCCGGTAATGCGGCGTCATCCAGCGGTGAATACATAGCCGCTGGAAGGCAACCGGGGGAACTGAAACATCTAAGTACCCCGAGGAATAGAAATCAACCGAGACTCCCTGAGTAGTGGCGAGCGAAAAGGGATCAGCCTAAACCTGGCAGGTGCAAGCGGGCACGCGTTGCCTGCCGGGGGTTGTAGGACATCACGCCCGAGCCGTGCCTGGCTCGGCGGCAGTTACAAAATCAGGTGTTAGCCGAAGCGAGTGGAACCTCGCACCACAGAGGGCAATCGTCCCGTAGGTGAAAACACTCTGATCTGCCGACTGATGTTCCTGAGTAGGACCGCACCCGTGAAACGCGGTCTGAATCTGGGGGGACCACCCTCCAAGGCTAAGTACTACCTGGTGACCGATAGTGAACTAGTACCGTGAGGGAAAGGTGAAAAGCACCCCTGAAGGGGAGTGAAATAGTACCTGAAACCGTAAGCCTACAAGTGGTCGGAGCACCTTCGGGTGTGACGGCGTGCTTTTTGCATCACGAGCCGGCGAGTTACTCGTCAGTGGCAAGGTTAAGCGATGAGCGGAGCCGTAGCGAAAGCGAGTCTGAACAGGGCGACACAGTCATTGGCGGTAGACCCGAAACTGAGCGAGCTATCCATGGGCAGGCTGAAGCGGGGGTAAGACCTCGTGGAGGGCCGAACCGACCTAGGTTGAAAACTGGGCGGATGACCTGTGGATCGGAGTGAAAGGCTAATCAAGCTCAGAGATATCTGGTTCTCTCCGAAATATATTTAGGTATAGCCTCGAGTAAGTGCGTTTCGGCCGTAGAGCACTGCTTGGACTAGGGGCCCTACCAGGTTACCGACTTCAGGCAAACTCCGAAGACCGTTACGGTTAACTCGGGAGTCAGTGTGCGGGGGATAAACTTCGTACGCAAAAGGGGAACAACCCAGACCATCAGCTAAGGACCCTAAGTACTAGCTAAGTGGTAAACGATGTCCGAATGCCGAGACAACCAAGAGGTTGGCTTAGAAGCAGCCACCCTTGAAAGAGTGCGTAACAGCTCACTGGTCAAGTGTTCGGGCGCGGATAATTCAACGGGGCTCAAGCTAGTCTCCGAAGCTATGGGTGTGCAGGCCTGCGGGCTCTGCACGCGGTAGGAGAGCGTTCCAGCTGCGTGAAGCGGATGCGTAAGCCTCCGTGGAGCGGCTGGAAGTGAGAATGCCGGCATGAGTAACGAAAGAGGGGTGAGACTCCCCTCCACCGATTGTCCAAGGTTTCCTGAGTAAAGTTCGTCTGCTCAGGGTTAGTCGGGACCTAAGGCGAGGCCGAAAGGCGTAGCCGATGGCCAACAGGTTGATATTCCTGTACCACGTCGAATCCGTTATGACCGATGGGGGGACGGGGAAGGGTAAGGGAACCCAGGCGATGGTCGTCCTGGGGCAAGCACGTAGCTAGTCGCTGTAGGGAAATCCGCAGCGGCGTTTTGACGCGAGGTGCGATGCCAGCTGGCTTGACCGCCGGCAAGTCCCCGATCCCATGCCTCCAAGAAAATCCTCTAGGCAGGACTCGCGTGCCCGTACCGATAACCGACACAGGTGGACAAGTAGAACATACTGAGGTGAGCGAGCTAACTCTCGTTAAGGAACTCGGCAAAATCGTCCCGTAACTTCGGGAGAAGGGACGCCCCGCTAGGGTGAACTCCACACGGAGGGAGCCCGAGGGGGCCGCAGTGAATTGGTCCAACCGACTGTTTACCAAAAACACAGGCCTCTGCTAAGTCGTAAGACGACGTATAGGGGCTGACGCCTGCCCGGTGCCGGAAGGTTACGCGGACCTGTTAGCGCTTCGGCGCGAAGCAGTGAAGCTAAGCCCCGGTAAACGGCGGCCGTAACTATAACGGTCCTAAGGTAGCGAAATTCCTTGTCGGGTAAGTTCCGACCTGCACGAATGGCGTAACGAGTTGGACGCTGTCTCAACGAGAGGCTCGGTGAAATTAAAGTCTCGGTGAAGATGCCGAGTACCCGCGGAAAGACGGAAAGACCCCGTGAACCTTTACTGCAACTTGATATTGGAGTCTGGGGTATCTCGCTCAGGATAGGTGGGAGACTGTGAACCGGCGGCTTTGGCCGCCGGGGAGTCACCCTTGAGATACCACCCTTGGTATTCCGGGCTTCTAACACCACGCCGTGATCCGGGTGGTGAACAGTGTCAGGTGGGCAGTTTGACTGGGGCGGTCGCCTCCTAAAATGTAACGGAGGCGCCCAAAGGTTCCCTCAGCACGGTTGGAAATCGTGCGTAGAGTGTAAAGGCAACAAGGGAGCTTGACTGCGAGACCGACGGGTCGAGCAGGAACGAAAGTTGGGCTTAGTGATCCGGCGGTTGCAAGTGGAAGCGCCGTCGCTCAACGGATAAAAGGTACTCCGGGGATAACAGGCTTATCGGTTCCAAGAGTCCACATCGACGAACCGGTTTGGCACCTCGATGTCGGCTCGTCGCATCCTGGGGCTGGAGTAGGTCCCAAGGGTTGGGCTGTTCGCCCATTAAAGCGGTACGCGAGCTGGGTTCAGAACGTCGTGAGACAGTTCGGTCCCTATCTTCCGTGGGCGTTGGAGAGTTGAGAGGAGTCATCCCTAGTACGAGAGGACCGGGATGAACGTGCCGCTGGTGTATCTGTTGTCCTGCCAAGGGCATCGCAGGTTAGCTACGCACGGAACGGATAACCGCTGAAAGCATCTAAGCGGGAAGCCGTCCTCGAGATGAGCTCTCCCATCCCCTTGAGGGAGTAAGACCCCTGGTAGACCACCAGGTTGATAGGCCGGCGGTGCAAGCGCAGTAATGCGCTCAGCCGACCGGTACTAATGGGTCGAGGGCTTGACGGATATTTTTACTCTGAGGCCTTGTGCGGTTTTCAAGCTCCACCGGGGCGGTCTCGCAAAATTTCCGGTGGCGCATGGCGAGGGGGAGACACCTCTTCCCATTCCGAACAGAGCAGTTAAGCCCCTCAGCGCCGATGGTACTTGGAGGGCAACCTCCTGGGAGAGTAGGTCGCCGCCGGTTCTTGTCTTGGGCCGCCCTTCGGGGCGGCCCTTTGTCGTAGGCCGGCTCGAGGCCGTACGCGCCGAGCGTGGCGAAATCGATCAGGAGGTCGACGGCATCGGCCAGCCGTCCGGTCAGCGGAGTCTTCTCGAGTCGTACTCGAACATAGGTTCGAAGGTCGACGGCCGTCGCGGATGGAATGCTGAAATTGCAGGGGTTCTTGCAATTCGTGCCCGGCGCGGTCCGAATTTCGACGTGTCTGTTCGGTTTGGCGGCTTCTGGCTGGGGGCTTCGCAAATCGCCAGCGCAGGAGCGCAGCTGTGGTCTGGGCCGGTTTCTCGACGTTCGGCGAGTGCCCGGCGCCCGCGATCAGCTCGGTTCGCGCGCCCGGGTAGCCCCGGCGGTATTCGGCCAGCTTCCCGGCCGGGTCCTCGACGATCTGCTCCTCTGCGCCCATGATCACCAGCAGCGGCTTGTCCGGTCGCCTTCATGCGCTGGTCGAGCGGCTCTTCGCTTCGATGTAATCGTCAGAGGCGGTCGGGGGAATCGTCGTAGGAGGTGAAGGTCATTCGGTTGACGTCTTCGACGAAGGCGTCGGGCACGTCGAAGCCCGGCGCGAAGGCGACCCCAAGCCCCTTGCTTGACGGCGAAGTCAGGCTTGATGCGCCAGAAGGCCTCACCGATCACCGGGGTGAAGCCGAGCTTGGCGACAAGGCCGAGGCTGCTCCCTGAATGGTCGGGCGGCGTGTCGAGGATCATCACCTTCCGTCGACCAGCGCGGGGGAGCGTTCGGCGAGGGCGACGGCGACGGCGCCACCGAGCGAGTGGCCGACGACAACTCGCGTCGCGGACGCCGAGCTTGCCGAGTGCCTGGGCGACGAGGTCGGCCTGGTTGGGGATCGAGTAGCCGGAGGAGGGCTTTTCCGAGCCGCCGTGGCCGAGCAGGTCGACCGCGATGACCCGGTGCGTGCGGTCGAGCCGCGGCATCATCCCGTCCCACCAGTCGATCGCGCAGGTGAAGCAGTGGATGAGGACGATCGGGCTGGCGCTTCTGGGCCCCCTGTCGACGACCTGAAGGTCGCCACCCGGCAGGTGGAGGATGCGTCCGCCCGGCACGGTCACCTCGGCCCCCTTGGTCTCGTGGTCGACCACCACCGTGTTCAGCACGAGCAGAACCGCGAGGGCGACCACGACGCCGATCAGGATCTTCCAGCCTCTCCGCATGACGGCCGCTACCCTAGCCGACAGTCGATGGAGAAATTCGTCATCCAAGGCGGGGTGCCGCTCTCGGGCGAGCTGACCGCCGCCGGCAACAAGAACGCGGCGCTGCCGATCCTCGCCGCCTGCCTGCTCACCGAGGAGGAGCTGCTGCTGCACCGGGTGCCGCGGATCCGCGACACCGAGGCGCAGATCGCGCTGCTGGAGCGGCTCGGGGTCGAGGCGGCCTGGGTCGCCGACAACAGCCTGCGGCTCTGCGCCGCGGGGGTCACCGAGGTCGCCGTCGACGAGGAGCTCTCGAACAAGATCCGGGCCTCGTTCCTGCTCGCCGGGCCGCTGCTGGCCCGCTTCGGCGAGGCGCGGATGCCGCCGCCGGGCGGCGACTTCATCGGCCGCCGCCGGCTCGACGCGCACCTCGACGCCTTCAGGGACCTCGGCGCGCGGGTCGACGGCGACCGCTGGATCGAGCTGAGCGCGCCGCCCGGCGGGCTTTGCCCCTGCGCGATCTTCATGGACGAGCCCTCGGTGATGGGGACCGAGAACGCGCTGATGGCCGCGGCGCTGACCCCGGGCCCGACGACGATCTCCAACGCCGCCTCGCGAGCCGCACGTCCAGGACCTCGCCCGGCTGCTCGCGAAGATGGGCGCCGAGGTCGACGGGATCGGCTCCAACGTGATGACCGTCCACGGCCGCGACCGCCTCGGCGGCGCCGAGCACACGATCTCCCCCGACCACATCGAGGTCGCCAGCTTCATGGCGCTGGCCGCGGCGACCGGCGGTGAGGTGCGGATCCGCGACGCCGAGCCCGCCGACCTGAGGATGGTCCGCCGCCAGTTCCGCCGCCTCGGCCTCGAGTCGGCGATCGAGGGCAACGACGTGATCGTCCCGCCGGAGCAGAGCCTGCGGGTGCAGACCGACGTCGGCGACGCGATCCCGAAGATCGAGGACGGTCCCTGGCCCGCCTTCCCGGCCGACCTCACCTCGATCGCCCTCGCCCTCGCCACCCAGGCCGAGGGCGCGATCCTGATCTTCGAGAAGATGTTCGAGAACCGCCTCTTCTTCGTCGACAAGCTGGTCGCGATGGGCGCTCGGATCACGCTGTGCGATCCCCACAGGGCGATCGTCAGCGGTCCGAGCCGGCTTCACGGCGAGCGTGTCGAGAGCCCCGACATCCGGGCCGGGCATGGCGATGCTCATCGCCGCCCTCGCCGCCGAGGGCACCTCGGAGATCGGCAACATCAGCCAGATCGACCGCGGCTACGAGCAGATCGACGAGCGGCTGCGCGGGCTCGGCGCCGACATTGAACGGGTCTCTGCGGAAGTCCCGGCGTAGCAGGGCTTTCGCGCTCGCTCTCGTAAGGTCCGGCGGATGATCCACCCGATTCCACCAGGCACCCGGGACATCCTCCCCGACGAGATGCGCGAGCTGCGCCGGCTGCACCGCGCGCTGATCGAGGTCTTCGAGAGCCGTGGCTACGGCGAGGTCGCGACGCCCGCGATCGAGTACGACGAGGTGCTGGCGCGCGGCGACGGGCGCACCGCCGACAGCGCCTACCGCTTCTTCGACGAGCGCGGCGACCTGCTGGCGCTGCGCTCCGACATGACGGTCCCGATCGCGCGGCTGGTCGCCAGCCGCTACGCGAGCGCCGAGCTGCCGCTGCGCCTCTGCTACCTCGCCAACGCCTACCGGGCGGTGCGCCCGCAGCGCGGCCAGATGCGCGAGTTCGCCCAGGCCGGGGTGGAGCTGATCGGCATGCCGGCGCCGCGAGGGCACGGCCGAGGTGGTCGAGGTGCTGGAGGCGGCGCTCGACGCGGCCGGGCTCGACCCGCGCGGTGATCGGGCTCGGCGACGCCGACCTCTACCGCCAGCTCCTCGCCGAGATCGGGGTCGAGGGGGCGGCGCGCGACTCGATCCTCGAGCGGCTGGCGACGCACGACCTGGTCGGGCTGGAGGCGGAGCTGTCCGAGGTGGAGGGGATCGGCGACGAGCAGTGCGCGACCTGCGTCGCCCTCTCCCAGCTGCGCGGCGGCAGCGAGGTGCTGGAGCAGGCCCGCGCGCTCGGCGGCGCCGCGGTCGAGCGCGCCACGGCGCGGATCCAGGAGACCTTCGAGGCGCTCGAAGCGCGCGGCGCCGCCGACCGGGTCCAGATCGACCTCGGGCTGCTGCGCGACCTCGGCTACTACAGCGGCGCCATCCTCGAGGTCTACGACCCGGCGCTCGGCCACGTGCTCGGCGGCGGCGGCCGCTACGACGGGCTGCTGAAGCGCTTCGGCGTCGACCTGCCGGCGGCCGGCTTCGCCCTCTACATGGAGCGCGTCCACGTCGCCCAGATGGAGGAAGAGGCGCCGCGGGAGGATGGCCCATGAGCGTCGAGGTCGCCGGGATGGGCCGCGCCAAGGCCGACGGACCGCTGAAGCTGGCGGTGCCGCGCGGCGCGCTGTTCGGCGAGACGCTCGACGTGCTCGACGCCGCCGGGATCGACACCGCGGAGGTGCGCGGCGAGTCGCGCTCGCTGATCTTCGAGGGCGGGGACATCACCTTGGTGACGATGCGGCCCTCCGACGTCCCCACCTACGTCGAGGCCGGCGCCGCCGACGTCGGCATCACCGGCAAGGACGTGCTGCTCGAGCAGGCCGACCGGATGGTCTACGAGCTGCTCGACCTCGGCTTCGGCCGCTGCCGGATGGTCCTCGCCGGCCGCAAGGGCGACGAGCGGCTGGGGGAGTCGGAGCGCCGCCTCGGCATGATGCGGATCGCGACCAAGTACCCGCGCGATCGCCGAGCGCCACTTCGAGCGCGACCGGTCGCCAGGTCGAGGTGATCGAGGTGAAGGGCTCGGTCGAGCTGGCGCCGCTGATCGGGCTCGCCGACGGGATCGTCGACCTCGTCGCCACCGGCCGCACCCTGGACGAGAACGACCTCGAGGTCCGCGAGGAGATCGTCGTCTGCACCGCCCGCTTCGTCGCCAACCGGGTCGCCCACAAGCTGCGCGCGGCCGAGGTCGACGAGCTGACGGCGAAGCTGCGGGAGGCGACCGCGCGATGAGGACGCGGCGCTTCCACTGGGAGGGCGCGGCTGAGACTGCCGGCGCGATCCGGGCCTGGGCCAGCGGAGTCGGCGCCGGCGGTCGACGTCGCCGCCGATCGAGCGCGAGGTCCGCGAGGGCGGCGACGAGGCGGTGCTGCGCCTCACCGCCCGCTTCGACGCGACCGAGCGGTCGCCCGACCTCGCTGCGGGTCGAGGCGGGGGAGCCGGAGCAGGCGCTGGCCGCGCTCGACCCCGCGCTGCGCGAGTCGCTCGAGGTCGCGGCGGCCAACGTGCGCGCCGTCGCCGAGGCCCAGGTCGAGGCCGAGCCGCGCAGGGTCGACCTGCCCCAGGGCCAGTCGGTGACGGTCCGCGAAGTCGCCGGTCGGCGCCGCCGGCATCTACGCGCCCGGGCGGGCGCGCCGCCTACCCGTCGAGCGTCCTGATGTGCGCGATCCCGGCCCGGGTCGCCGGGGTCGAGCGGATCGCACTCGCCTCGCCGCCCGGCCCCGACGGGAGCGTCGACCCGCTGGTCCTCGCCGCCGCGGCGCTCTGCGGAGTCGAGGAGGTCTACGCGATGGGCGGCGCCCAGGCGATCTTCGCCCTCGCCTACGGGACCGAGACGATCGACCCGGTCGACGTGATCGCCGGCCCCGGCAACGCCTGGGTGCGGGAGGCCAAGCGCGCCGTCTTCGGACGGGTCGGGATCGACTCGCTGGCCGGCCCCTCCGAGCTGATGCTCGTCGCCGGCCACGACACCGATCCCGAGTGGGCGGCGCTCGACCTCTGCGCCCAGGCCGAGCACGGCGCCGAGGGCCCGCTGGTCGCCGTCGCGGTCGAGGAGGCGGTGCTCGACGCGGTCGCGGGAGGCGACCGAACGACTCGCCGCGGAGCGCCCCGGCGTCGGCGACGCGCCGCTGGCGCTGGTCCAGGTGCCCGACCTCGAGCGACGCGATCGACGCTCGCCAACGCCTTCGCCCCCGAGCACCTCGAGCTGCTCGAGGAGGACGCCGCGCCGCTCGCCGAACGGGTCGACGACGGCCGGCTGCGTCTTCGCCGGCCGCTTCGGCGCGACCGCCTTCGGCGACTACGCCGCCGGCTCCAACCACGTCCTGCCGACCGGCGGCGCGGGGCGCTTCTCCGGCCCGCTCGGCCCCGGCGCCTTCCGCCGCAAGATCTCGGACGGTGAGCATGACGGCCGAGGCCGCGGCGGCGCTGGCGCCGCACGTCGACGCCCTCGCCCGCGCCGAGGGCTTCCCCGTCCACGGCGAGTCGGCGATGATTAGGAGCGATGACGCGCACGGCCGAAAGGGAGCGCAGCACCGCCGAGACCCAGATCCGGCTCTCGCTCGACCTCGACGGGGGAGAGGCGAGCGCCGCGACCGGGGTCGGCTTCCTCGACCACATGCTCGACCTGCTCGCCCGCCACGGGCGGCTCGGGCTTGAAGGTCGAGGCCGAGCGGCGACCTCGAGACCGGCGCCCACCACACGGTGGAGGACGTCGGCATCGTGCTCGGCCAGGCGCTCGACGAGGCGCTCGGCGACCGGGCCGGGATCCGCCGCTACGGCTCCGCCGTCGTGCCGATGGACGAGTCGCTGGCCGAGTGCGCGATCGACATCTCCGGGCGGCCGCTCTGCGTCTTCGACGCCGACCTGCCGGCGACCTCGATCGCCGGCTTCGACACCGAGCTGACCGAGGAGTTCTTCCGCGCCGTCGCCAACAGCGCCAAGCTGACCCTGCACGTCTCGGTCCGCTACGGCACCAACGCCCACCACATGATCGAGGCCTGCGTTCAAGGCCTTCGCGCGGGCGCTGCGGGTGGCCGTCTCGATCGATCCCGAGGAGAGCGGCGTGCCGTCGACCAAGGGGACCCTGAGCGAGTGACGGCGCGCATCGCATCCTCGACTACGGGATGGGCAACCTGCGCTCGGTCGAGAAGGCGCTCGAGCACGTCGGCGCGACGGCGACGATCACCAACGACGCGGACGAGGTGCGCGCCGCCGACGGCGTGATCCTGCCCGGGGTCGGCGCCTTCCCGAAGGCGATGGAGCGGGTCCGCGAGCTCGGCCTCGACGAGCTGATCGCCGAGCGCCGCGACGCCGGGCGTCCCGATCCTCGGCATCTGCCTCGGCCTGCAGCTGCTCTTCGACTCGACCACCGAGCTGGGCGGGGCGACCGGGCTCGGACTGCTCCCCGGCGAGGTCGCCGAGCTCGACGCCGGCGGCCTCAAGAGTCCCGCACATCGGCTGGTCGCCGGTGCGCTGGGAGCGCGAGTCGCGGCTCACCGAGGGGATCGACGAGCGAGACGCCGTTCTACTTCGTCCACTCCTTCGCGCCGCGGCCCGGAGCCCGGCGACCTGCTCGGCACCGCCGCCTACGGCGCCCGCTTCGCCTGCGCCGCCGAGCGCGACAACGTCTTCGGCGTCCAGTTCCACCCCGAGAAGTCGAGCGCCGCCGGCCTGCGGCTGCTCTCCAACTTCGCCGGGGTCTGCGCCGCGCGTCCCGGCGTGATCCTCTACCCGGCGATCGACATCCGCGGCGGGCAGGCGGTGCGACTGCTGCAGGGCGACTACGAGCGGGAGACCGCCTACGACGCCGACCCGGTCGACGCGGCGACGCGCTGGGCCGAACGAAGGGGCCGAGTTCCTGCACGTGGTCGACCTCGACGGCGCCAAGGCCGGGCGAACCGCGAGAACCTCGAGGCGGTGCGGCGGATCGCCGCGGCGGTCGATTGCCCGATCCAGGTCGGCGGCGGGCTGCGCGACGCCGACTCGGTCGCGCGCGGTGCTCGACGCCGGCGCCGAGCGCGTCGTGATCGGGACCGCGGCGCTGCGCGACCCGGAGTTCCTCGACGAGGCGCTGGCCGACGCACGGCGAGCGCGTCGTCGTCTCGGTCGACGCCCGCGACGGCAAGGTCGCGCTCGCGGGCTGGACCGAGGCAGGCGAGGAGGGCGTCGGTCGACGCCGTCGCCGAGCTGGCGCCCGCGGCGTCGCTCGCTTCCTCTGCACGGCGATCGAGGTCGACGGGACGATGGAGGGCCCGGCGCTCGACGAGCTCGAACCGGATCGCCGCGGCGACCGAGGCCCAGGTGATCGCCTCGGGCGGCGTCGGCGACCTCGCCGACCTCGAGGCGCTCGCGCGCGAAGCTGCCCCCAACGTCGAGGGCGCCATCGTCGGCCGCGCCCTCTACGAGCGCCGCTTCACCGTCGCCGAGGCAATCGCGCGCTCCTGTCGAGGCCGCTCACTGAAGCGCTCGCAGCTGCTCCTATTGCTGCAGATAACGAGGCGAAGGAGCAGCGATCTAGGCTGTCTGGATGGTCCTGAAGCGAGTCATCCCCTGCCTCGACGTCGACGCCGGCCGCGTCGTCAAGGGCACCAACTTCGTCGGCCTGCGCGACGCCGGCGACCCGGTCGAGCTGGCCGAGCGCTACGACGCCGAGGGCGCCGACGAGCTGGTCTTCCTCGACATCACCGCCTCGCACGAGAAGCGCGAGACGATCGTCGAGCTGGCCCGGCGCACCGCCGACAACGTCTTCATCCCGTTCACGATCGGCGGCGGCATCCGCTCGGTCGAGGACGCCCAGGCGGTGCTCGACGCCGGCGCCGACAAGGTCTCGGTCAACTCGGCGGCGCTCGCCCGGCCCGAGCTGCTGACCGAGCTGGCCGACCACTTCGGCGCCCAGTGCGTGGTGATCGCGATCGACGCCAAGCGCGAGGACGACGGCTGGGGCGTCTACGTCAACGGCGGGCGCAAGAAGGTCGAGGGGCGCGACGCGGTCGCCTGGGCGCGCGAGGCGGTCGAGCGCGGCGCGGGGGAGGTGCTGCTGACCAGCATGGACCGCGACGGGACCAACGACGGCTACGACATCGAGCTGACCCGGGCGGTCGCCGACGCGGTCTCGGTGCCCGGTGATCGCCTCCGGCGGCGCCGGGACGCTGGAGCACCTCAGCGAGGCGATCGCCGAGGGCGGCGCCGACGCCGTCCTCTGCGCCTCGATCTTCCACTACGGGACCTACCGGGTGCGCGAGGCGAAGGAGCACCTCGCCGCCGACGGCATCCCGGTCCGGCTCTAGCGGTCGACCTCAGCGCAAGGTCGGCGACCAGGCCGGCGACGCCGGTGGAGCCGAGGATCTCGAAGCGGGCCAGTTCGTAGGGCGTGTCGCGGTCGGCGTAGCCGGGGATCTCGGTCGTCGCGCCGACGTAGCCGGCTGCTTTGACGGCGGCGATCACGGTGTCGTCGTAACGGCCCGCCGGGTAGCAGAAGTTCGTCGACCGGGACGCCGTACTCGCGCGCGCAGGATCGCCCGCGAGCCCGCCACTTCCTCCTTCAGCTGCGCGGCGTCCAGCGTGGTCAGGTCGAGGTGGTGGATCGTGTGGGCGGCCAGCTCCCAGCCGGCGCGCGATCATCGCCTCGACGTTGCTCGCGTAGAGGTCCGAGCCTTCCGCCTTCAGGTTCAGCAGCCCGGCCCAGCCGTGCCTGCGCAGCTCCGGCAGGGCGAAGGTGAACTGGGGCCGGTAGCCGTCGTCGAAGGAGAGGACGACCGGCTTCGGCGGCAGCGTGCCGCCGTGGTACCAGGCCGTCCTCGACCTGTTCGAGGGTCACCGCCTCGTAGCCGTGGGAGTCGAGCCAGTCCATCTGGCGGCTGGAAGTCGGCGCGGCTGACGTACAGCTCGGGATAGGGCGCGTCGGCCGGCGCCGCGCCGAGCACGTGGTACTCGAGGATCGGGACCGGGCCGGTGTAGGGCTTCCAGCCGGGTTGCGGGGTCGCGTTGCGGACCAGGGCGGACTGTCGCTTGGAGGCGGCCGCGTGCGGGCGCTCGGCGCTTGCTCGCTGGGTGGATCCGCCGCCCCCTCCGCCGCTCGCGAGGACGACCGCGGCGGCGGCAAGCACGATTGCCGCCAGGGCGATCCCCGACGCCAACCGCCGCCGGGCTCGACGGCGCTGCTGTGCGTCGCGGCGGGCCAGCAGCTCCGCGCGACGCTCGTCTGGTGTCGGCTGCTCGGCCATCCGCGAGGCCCGGTCATGGTAGGGAAGGGGTGCCATGTCAATGTCCTCGAAGCCGATCGACGACCTGACGGCGGCGCTGGAGAGCGCCTACCCGGAGCTGGCCGCCGTGCGCGAGGCCGCCGGCGAGGAGCCCGTCTACCTGGTCGGCGGCGCGGTCCGCGACCTGCTGCTGGGCCGCGGGCGCGCCGACATCGACCTGGTCGTCGAGGGCGACGCCGCCGACGCTTGCGGCTCGGCTCGGCGCCGAGGTGGTCTCCCACGAGCGCTTCGCCACCGCCAAGGTGAATCTCGACGGCCACGAGGTCGACATCGCCCGCGCCCGCGCCGAGACCTACCCGCATCCCGGGCGCGCTGCCGGAGGTCGAGCCCGGCCCGACCTCGTCGACGACCTCGCCCGCCGCGACTTCACGATCAACGCGATGGCGATCCCCCTGCGCGGCGAGCCGGAGCTGATCGACCCCCACGGCGGGCGCGCGGACCTCGAGGCGGGGCTGCTGCGGGTCCTGCACCCGCGCTCCTTCGCCGACGACCCGACCCGGGCGCTGCGCGCCGCCCGCTACGCGGCGCGGTTCGGCTTCGAGCTGGAGCCGGAGACCGACGACGCTGCTGCGCGAGGCCGACCTCGACACGGTCTCGGCGGACCGCCGCGACGCCGAGCTGCTGCGGCTGGCCGGCGGAGGCCGAAGCGCGCCGCGAGCGCTCGAGCTGCTCGCCGAGTGGGGACTGGTCGAGCCGCGCGAGGGCGGAGTCGAGCTGGCCGCGCGGGTCGCCGAGCTGCTCTCGGGCCCGCCGTGGAGCGAGGTCGCCGCGCGCGACCGCGCGATCCTCGCCGCGGCGCTCGGCCCGCCCGGCGGCGAGGCGGAGCTGGCCGCGGCCGAGCCCGAGCGGCCCTCGGAGGCGGTCGAGCTGGCGCGTGGCGCACGACCCGGTCGAGCTGGTCCTCGCCCGGGCGATGGGCGCCGAGTGGCTCGACCGCTACCTCGCCGAGTGGCGCTCGGTCGCGCTCGAGATCGACGGCGAGGACCTGATCGCGGCCGGGGTCCCGCAGGGCCCGGCGATCGGCCGCGGCCTGGCCGAGGCGCTGCGGCGCAAGCTCGACGGCGAGATCGCCGGCCGCGAGGAGGAGCTGGCGGTGGCCCTGGAGGCGGCGCGCGCCGGGTGACCGCCGGATGTCTGCTTTGAGCCGATGGAATGGCGCGAGAGCGACGGCCTGCGCTGGCTCGAGGCGGAGCTGCCCGGTGCGCGGGCGGTCTTCTCGACCCGCTCGGCCGGCTCGCGTGGTCGAGACGACCCCGAGCGCCGCTCGCCGCCGCCCTCGGCCTCGCCCCCGAGCGAATCGCGATCGCCCGGCAGGTCCACGGCGCCGAGCTCGACGTTCCACGCAACCGCCAGAACCCCGCTCCGCTGTTCCTTTGCCCAGATAGCGGGCAAAGGAACAGCGGAAGCTCGTGGAGTGCCCGAGCGGACGGGCACGTCGTCACCGAGCCAGGCCTGGCGGCGCTGGTCTTCGTCGCCGACTGCCTGCCGGTCGCGCTCGCCGGCCCCGGCGGCGTCGGCGATCCTGCACTGCGGCTGGCGCGGGCTCGCCGCCGGGATCGTCGCCACGGGGCGCCGAGGCGGTCGGCGCGACCGACGCCGCGATCGGCCCCGGAATCGGGCCCTGCTGCTACGAGGTTGGCGACGAGGTGCTCGGCGCGTTCGCCGACCTCGGCGACGGGATCGCCTCGGGCCGGATGCTCGACCTGGCCGAGGTCGCCCGGCGACTGCTGCGCGAGGCGGGGGTCGAGCAGATCGAAGCCGCCGGGCTCTGCACGAGCTGCGAGGCGGAGCTGTTCTTCTCCCACCGCCGCGACGGCGGACGGACCGGGCGCCAGGCGGGCCTCGTCTGGACTCGACGGCGAGGCGGCCTGAGCGATGCCGGGCCTGATCCACGGCCTCGAGCCGGCGAAGGTCGCCGCCAACCTCGAGCGGGTGCGCGAGGTCGCCGGCGACCGGGGTCGAGATCCTCGCCGCGACCAAGTACGTGCCGCTCGAGGAGATGGGCGCGCTCGCCGAGGCCGGCGTCGTCGCTGGTCGGCGAGAACCGCCAGCAGGACCTGGCCGCCAAGCACGAGCGCTGGGGCGACGCCTTCGAGTGGGACTTCATCGGCAACCTGCAGAGCCGCAAGGTCAAGCAGCTGCTGCCGATCTGCCGCCTGATCCACTCGGTGGCCACCGAGTCGGCGCTGGAGCAGCTCGGGCGCCACGGCGGCGCCCGACACCGAGGTGCTGATCGAGGTCAACGTCGCCGGGCGAGGAGGGCAAGGGCGGCGTCGCCCCGGCGGAGCTCGGCGAGTTCATCGAGCGCTGCCCGGTCACGGGTGTCCGGCCTGATGACGATGCCGCCGTTCAGTCAGGACCCGGAGGCCTCGCGACCGCATTTCGCCCGCCTCGCCGAGCTGGCGGCCGCCCACGGCCTCAGCCGGCTCTCGATGGGCACCTCGCAGGACTGGCGGGTGGCGGTCGAGGAGGGAGCGACGATCGTCCGCCTCGGCATCGCCCTCTATGTGTGAATCCGCGCTACCTCTGGGCATAATGCGTAGAGGAGTCGGCCTCCGCAAGGCCGAAACACGCGGTTAACCATGGCTATTCGCGATACATGGCATAGAGCGCTGGTCTACTTCGGCCTGGCCGAGGATCACGACTACGGCCCCGAGTACGACGAGGGCTACGAGCCCGAGACGGGATCCGAGGAGGTCTTCGACTCGCGGCAGCGACTCGGCGTCCGTGCGGCGGCTGCCGACCGCGCGGCGCGCCCGGCGCGACGAGATCGACGACATCTTCGCCGACGACGAGCCGATCTCGGCGACGCGGACCCGCGTCCTGCGGCCGGTCGGCAACGGCGGCTCCGACGTCCAGGTCCACCTCGTCATCCCGCGCAACTTCAACGACGCCCAGCAGGTCGCCGACCAGTTCAAGCGCTCGAAGCCGGTCATCCTCAACCTGCAGACCACCGATCACGAGCTCTCGAAGCGGCTGATCGACTTCGCCTCCGGATTGACCTACGCGATGGACGGCGGGATGCAGCGAATCGCCGAGAAGGTCTTCCTGCTCACGCCCCGCAACGTCGAGGTTTCCGCCGAGGAGAAGGCGCGACTCATCGACAAGGGGTTCTTCAACCAGTCAGCGCGAGGTCGGCCCTCGCTGCACGCTAGTCTCCCGGCGATGATCGTCGGGTTCGTCGGATCGGGAAGCATGGCCGCCGCGATGGCTCGCGGTTGGGCCGGCGCCTTCGAGCGAATGCTGTTCACCGATTCGGGCTCGGGCCGGGCCGCTGAGCTGGCGCGCGAGGTTGGAGGGCGAGGCGATCGAGTCCAACGCCGCGCTCGCCGAGGCCGCCGACCTGGTCGTGCTCGCCGTCAAGCCGGCCCGCCTCGACGACGGTCGCCGCGGAGCTTGCGGGCGACCGACAAGGCGGTCGTATCGCTGCTCGGGGCGACTTCGCTCGACACGGTCGCCGCCGCCTTCCCTGGCGCCGATGTATTCCGGGTGATGCCGAACGTCGGCGTCGAGGTCCGCCGCGGCGTCCTCTGCTTCGCCGCGGCGGGCGAGGAGTCGGCCTGGGTACGGGGATCGCTCGAGGTCCTGGGGCATGTCGTCGAGCTCCCCGACGAGGATTTCGACGCGGCCACGGCGGTGATGGGCTGTGCCCCCGCCTACCTGGCGCTCGCGATCGAGGCGATCGCCGACGCCGGGGCGGAGGCGGGGCTGGACGCCGACCTCTCTCGGGAGCTGGTGGTCGACACGACCGCTGGGACCGCGGAGCTGCTGCGCGGAGCGCCATCCCGCCGACGTGCGACAGGCGGTCGCCTCGCCCGGGGGAAGCACGGAGGCCGGGCTGGAGGCACTGGAGCGAGAGGGGGTGCGGGAGGCCTTCGAAGCCGCCGTGGAGGCCTCGCTGGAGAGGATGCGCGGATGATCCCGCTGGCTCTGACGCGAGCCGACGTCGCCGACTACGTCAACGCGCTCTTCATCGTCTACATCATCCTGGTCTTCGCCAACGTCCTGATCTCCTACCTGCCGCGCGTCCCCTACAGCCGCCCGCTGCGGATGGTGCTCGACTTCGTCACCGAGACGACCAACCCCTACCTCAACCTCTTTCGCCGCTTCCTGCCGCCGGTCGGCGGCGGCGGCTTCGCCCTCGACCTCAGTCCGATCATCGGGATCTTCGTGCTGCTCCTGCTGCAGGCGCTCGTCGTCGGCCTGATCGCAGGGTGAGCGGCGCGAGGGCTCGCGCCTGGCGCCTGGCGGGCGCGCTCTGCGGCCTCGTCGTCGCGCTCGACCAGGGCGCCAAGGCGATCGTCGAGGCCGCACCTCGTCCCCGGCGAGCACGTCGAGCTGCTCGGCCCGCGTGAAGCTGACCCTCGCGCACAACAGCGGCGTCGCCTTCGGGCTCGCCGGGGGCGGCGGGGCCGGGCTCGTCCTGCTCACCGTCGCGGCGCTGGCCTTCGTCGGCTACCTCTTCGCGCGCAACCCGACCCGGCCCGGGATGTGGGTCGCCGTCGGGCTGGTGGCGGCGGGGCGCTCGGCAACCTCGTCGACCGGGTGCGGATCGACTCGGTCACCGACTTCGTCGACCTGCCGCTCTGGCCACCCTTCAACCTCGCCGACGTCGCGATCACGGCGGCGGCGTCGCTGCTACTCGGCCGCTCGATCTACCTGCGGGAGGGCCGAAGATGTGCGTGACGCGGAGCTCCGCGTCGTCCACCTCGACGAGTGGCTGGCCGTGGTCGAGAAGCCGGCCGGGCTCGTCGTCCACCCGGCGCCCTCCCACACCGGCCCGACCCTGGTCGACGAGCTGGGGGAGATCCTCGGCGGCGGCGGGGACGCGGAGCGCCCCGGGATCGTCCACCGCCTCGACAAGGGGACCAGCGGCCTGCTCGTCGTCGCCCGCACCGACGAGGCGCACGCCGCCCTCCAGGCCCAGGTCCAGCGCCGCGAGGTCGAGCGCGTCTACCTGGCGCTGGCCGGCGGGCGCCTCGCCTCCCGAACCGGGACGATCGACGCACCGATCGGGCGGGCGGCCCGGCAGCGGCACCGGATGGCGGTCTCCGGCGCCGCCTCGCGGCAGGCGCGCACCCACTTCACCGTGCTGGAGCTGCTCGCCGCCGAGACCTATCTGGAGGCGCGGCTGGAGACCGGGCGCACCCACCAGATCCGCGCCCACTTCGCGGCGATCGGCCACCCGCTGACCGGCGACGTCACCTACGGGGGGGCGGTGAAGTACGGCCTGACGCGCCAGTTCCTCCACGCCCATCGCCTCGCCTTCACCCACCCGGCGACGGGAGAGGCGATGGCCTTCGCCTCCGAGCTGCCCGCCGACCTCGCCGCCGCGCTCGAGGCCGCCCGCGCCGCCTGAACGCGGCCCTCTCTACAATCCCCGGACCTTCAACCAACCCCCGTCGCGCCGAGTCGGGTCCTGCCCGGCCCACAGCCGGGTCCGCCGAGGACGACGGGAGAGCATCACCCAACCCACCAAGGAGAAACACGATGCCAGAGGCAGGCCTCAAAGAGCTGCTGGAAGCCGGAGTCCACTTCGGTCACCAGACGCGCCGCTGGAACCCGAACATGCGCCGCTACATCCACGGCGAGCTGGACGGGATCCACGTCATCGACCTGTCTGCAGACCGAGGTGCTGCTGGAGAACGCGCGCCGCTTCGCCGGCGAGCTGTCCAGCGGCGGCGGCACGGTGCTGTTCGTCGGCACCAAGAAGCAGGCGCGCGACGTCGTCAAGGAGTGGGCCGACCGCTGCCAGATGCCGTACGTCAACCAGCGCTGGCTGGGCGGCCTGCTGACCAACTTCAACACGATGTCGGCGCGGATCGCCCGCCTCCACGAGCTGACCCAGTGGCAGGAGGAGGGCAAACTGGAGCTGCTGCCGACCAAGGAGCGGATGGGGATGCAGGCCGAGCTGGCGAAGCTCGAGTACAACCTCGGCGGCGTCCGCGACATGGAGCGGCTGCCCGACGCGGTCTTCGTCACCGACCTGAAAACCGAGGAGATCGCCGTCCGCGAGGCCGCCCGCCTGCGGATCCCGATCATCGGCCTGGTCGACACCAACTGCGACCCGACTCCGGTCGACTACGTGATCCCCGGCAACGACGACGCGATCCGCTCCTGCGAGCTGATCGTCGGGACGATCGGCGCCGCGATCGAGAGCCGGCGCGAGCGCCTGGAGGGTCCAGGAGGAGCGCCGGATCGCCGAGGAGATGGAGCGGCGGCGCAAGGAGGAAGAGGAGCGCAAGAAGCGGGAAGAGGAGGAGAAAGAGCGACTCGCAGCCGAGGAAGCGGCGAAGGCCGCTCAGGCCGAGGGTTCAAGCGCCCCAGCCGCGGGTCCTGTCGCCGCAGGGACCCCCCACCCCCTCCGGTAGCTAAAGCTTCCTCGGGGGTGGGTCCCCCTACGGCGCCACCCGCGGGTGAGGCGCCTGAGAAAGCAGCCCCAGAGACCAAAGCTGCCCAGGAGGGAAGTGCGTCGTGAGCATCACTGCTGCCGATGTGAAGGCTTTGAGGGATCAGGACCGGGGCGGCGATGATGGACTGCAAGGCCGCGCTGAGCGAGGCCGACGGCGACGTCGACCGCGCGATCGAGATCCTTCGGGTCAAGGGACAGGCCTCGGCCGCCAAGCGCGAGGGTCGCGGCACCGGCGAGGGCGTCGTCGCCTCCTACATCCACGCCAACGACAAGGTCGGCGCGATGGTCGAGGTGCAGTGCGAGACCGACTTCGTGGCCCGCAACGAGGACTTCAAGGCGTTCGCCTACGAGGTCGCCCTGCACGTCGCGGCGACCGCGCCCCGACGTACGTCTCCTCCGACGAGATTCCCGAGCAGGAGCGAGAGGCCGAGCGCCGCGTCTTCGAGGAGAAGGCCCGCGAGGATGGCAAGCCCGACGAGGTGGTCGAGAAGATCGTCGACGGGGCAGCTCGCCAAGTGGGCGAAGGAGGTCGCGCTGCTCGACCAGCCCCACGTCAACGCCGAGAAGCACGAGTCGAAGACGATCGAGCAGCTGCGCCAGGAGCTGGCCGCGAAGACCGGCGAGAACGTCCGCATCGCCCGCTTCGCCTACTTCCGGGTCGGAGAGGACTGAGAGGCCCGCACCGGCCTTTCCGGGCGGGCTGTAGGCTCGCCCCCGAACATGCCCGAACCGCAGCCAGATTCAGCCGCATCCTCCTGAAGCTCTCCGGCGAGGCGCTGATGGGAGAGCTCTCGCTACGGCACCGACGCCGCCGAGGTCGACCGGATCGCCCGCCAGGTCGCGGCGATCCGCGAGCGCGGGGTGGAGGTGGCGATCGTGGTCGGCGCCGGCAACATCTACCGCGGCCTCGAGGCGGCGGCCGAGGGAATGGACCGCGCCACCGGCGACTACATGGGGATGCTGGCCACGGTGCTCAACGCGCTCACCCTCCAGGACGCGCTCGAGAAGTTCGGCGCGCACACCCGGGTGATGTCGGCGATCGACGTCAAGGAGGTCGCCGAGCCCTACATCCGCCGCCGCGCGATGCGCCACCTCGAGAAGGGCCGGGTGGTGATCTTCGCGGCCGGCACCGGCAACCCGTTCTTCACCACCGACACGGCGGCGGCGCTGCGCTCCCTGGAGATCCACGCCGAGGCGATCCTGATGGCGAAGAACGGGGTGGAGGGCGTCTACGACGCCGACCCGGCGACCCATCCCGAGGCGAAGTTCATCCCCGCGATCACCCATCGCGAGGCGATCGAGAAAGGGCCTGAAGGTGATGGACTCGACGGCGCTCTCGCTGTGCATGGACAACGACCTGCCGATCTACGTCTTCAACATGGGGGACGAGCGCAACATAGATAGGATCGTCAGCGGCGAGAGGGTGGGCACGCTGGTTTCCAGCGAGCCCGCGAAGTGACGAGAGCGAGGCACCGGTGGAGCTGATCGACGAACTGCTCGACGACGCGAAGGGCCGAATGGAGAAGTCGGTCGAGTCGAGCCGTGGCGAGTTGGCCACGGTGCGGACCGGGCGGGCCTCGCCCCACCTGCTCGATCGCATCTCGGTCGACTACTACGGGACGCCGACCCCGCTCAAACAGCTCGCCAACGTCGCCACGACGGACGCACGGCTGCTCACCGTCACGCCCTACGACAAGTCTTCGATCGCCGCGATCGAGAAGTCGATCCTCGACTCCGACGTCGGCCTCACCCCCAGCAACGACGGCAACGTGATCCGCCTCCAGATCCCCGAGCTGACCGAGGAGCGCCGCCGCGAGATGGTCAAGGTCGTCCACGGGGTCGCCGAGGAGGGCCGCGTCGCGGTGCGCAACATCCGCCGCGACGTCATGCACGACCTGCGCGAGCTGAAGAAGGAGGGCGAGGCGGGGGAGGACGACGAGCGCCGCGCCGAGGCCGCCCTCCAGAAGCAGACCGACGAGGCGATCGCCGAGATCGACGCCCTGCTGAAGGGGAAGGAAGAAGAGATCCTCGAGGTTTGAGCCCGGCGCGGTACGTAGCGATCATCACCGACGGCAACGGCCGCTGGGCCCAGCAGCGGGGACTGCCGACCATCGAGGGACACCGGGCCGGCGCCGACGTCGTCAAGGCGCGGCTGCGCGACGCGGTCGACCTGGGCGTCGAGGAGCTGACCGTCTTCTCCTTCTCGACCGAGAACTGGTCCCGCCCGGCCGAGGAGGTCGCGGGCCTGATGAAGATGTTCGGCGAGCGGATCGACGCCGAGACCCCCGAGCTGCACGAGGAGGGCGTGCGGATGCGCTTCATCGGCCGCCGCGAGGGCGTCGACGCCGAGCTGGTCGAGCGGATGGAGTGGGCCGAGGAGACGACCGCCGGCAACGACCGGATCACCCTCTTCGTCGCCTTCAACTACGGCGGCAGGGCGGAGATCGTCGACGCGGCGCGAAACTTCGAGGGGGGCTCCGAGGAGGAGTTCCGACGCCACCTCTACGCACCTGAGATGCACGACCCCGACCTCCTGATACGAACCAGCGGAGAGCAGCGGATCTCCAACTACCTGCTCTGGCAGTGCGCCTACTCGGAGCTGGTCTTCCGCGACGAGCTCTGGCCCGACTTCGGCCGCGAGGCGTTCGAGGAGTCGCTGCGCGAGTTCGAGCGGCGCCAGCGGCGCTTCGGGGCAAGGGCGTAGCCGTGCGCCGCGGACCGCGAAGGGGACGAAGGCCGGCCCCTGCCGCGAGCACTTCAGCCTGCGCGACGAGGAGGACCTCTTCGACGGTCTCGACGACCCGTCGCCGAGGAGCGCCCACGAACCCTCGCCGAGCAGCCGTCGCCGACGGCGGCGCCTGCGCGGGGGAGACGGCGAAACGGGTCCTCGTCGCGATCCCCTGGATCGCCTTCGCGATCGCGATCACCGTCGCCGGGGGACTGCCCTTCGCGATCGCGATGGTCGGCGATCGGGATCGCTCGGCCTGCGCGAGTACTTCGCGATGACCGACGAGTTCCGCCCGATCGAGATCGCCGCCTACATCGCGATCGCGGCGCTGATCGCTCGCCGCCCACTTCGGCACCTCCTTCAACGTCCTGCTGGTCCTGGCCGCCTCCTTCCCGCTGCTGTTCGCCTTCGGCCTGAGGCACAGCTACCGCGACGGGATCACGGTCTCGATGGGCATCACGCTGCTCGGCGTCGTCTGGATCGGCATCCCGCTCGTCCACGCGGTCCTGCTGCGCGACCTGCCCGACCACGGCGCCGCCCTGCTGATCGACGTGCTGGTCGGCACCTTCGCCACCGACACCGCCGCCTACGCGACCGGCCGCATGTTCGGGACCCACAAAATCGCCCCCAGCCTCTCGCCGAACAAGACCCTGGAGGGGCTGGTCGGCGGCTTCCTGATCGGCACGATGGCCTTCTGGTTCGCCGGGCTCTACCAGGACTGGCTCTCCGGGGTCGACGCGCTGGCGATCGGCGCCGCGGTCGCCGCGATCGGCCCCGATCGGCGACCTCTTCGAGTCGATGCTGAAGCGCGACCTCGGCAAGAAGGACACGGGCACGCTGTTCGGCGCCCACGGCGGCCTGCTCGACCGCCTCGACGCGGTCTTCTTCACGGTGGTCGTCGGCTACTACCTGGCGGTCCAGCTCGTCTACTGAGCTACCTACACTGCTCTAGATGAAGAAGCTCGTGATTCTCGGCAGCACCGGGTCGATCGGCACGCAGGCGCTGGAGATCGTCGCCGCGTCCGACGAGCTCCAGGTCGTCGGGCTGGCGGCCGGCTCGAGCTGGGAGCCGGTGCTCGAGCAGGCGAGGCAGCACGGCGTCCCGGCCGTCGCGCTCGCCGACGCCGACGCCGCGGAGGCGCGCGCGCGGCGGCCTGGAACGGTCGCGTGCTCTCCGGCGAGGACGGGATCCGCGAGCTGATCGTCTCCTCCGGGGCCGACCTGGTCCTCAACGGGATGGTCGGCGCGGCCGGGCTCGGCCCGACGATCGTCGCGCTCACCGAGGGCATCGACGTGGCCCTCGCCAACAAGGAGAGCCTGGTGATCGGGGGCGAGCTGACGATGGCGCTGGCGGAGGCGACCGGGGCCCGCCTGCTCCCGGTCGACTCCGAGCACTCGGCCCTCTTCCAGCTGATCGGCTCCGAGCCGCCGGGCACGGTCGAGCGGCTCGTCCTCACCGCCTCCGGGAGGACCGTTCCGCGGTCGCACCGACCTCTCCGGGCGTCACGATCGAGGACGCCCTCGCGCACCCGACCTGGGCGATGGGGGGGCGGATCACGATCGACTGCGGCGACGCTGATGAACAAGGGGTTCGAGGCGATCGAGGCCCACCACCTCTTCGGCGTCCCCTACGAGCGGATCGACGTCGTCGTCCACCCGCAGTCGATCGTCCACTCGCTGATCGACCTCAACGACGGCGCGACCCTGGCCCACCTCGGCTATCCCGACATGCAGGTGCCGATCTCCTACGCCCTGCACTACCCCGAGCGCGCCGACGTCGACGTGCCGCGGCTCGACCTGGCCGCCGTCGGGGAGCTCACCTTCGAGGAGCCCGACCTGGAGACCTTCGCCTGCCTGCGGCTGGCGCTCGAGGCGGGCGGGGCGGGCGGCACGGCGCCCTGCGTGCTCAACGCGGCCGACGAGGTCGCGGTCGCCGCCTTCCTCGACGGACGGATCGGCGTTCACCGCGATCCCCGAGGCGATCGAGCGGGTCCTCGAGGAGATGCCGGCGCGCGCCGGTCGGCCACTTCGACGACCTCTTCGCCGCCGACGCCGAGGCCCGGCGCCGCACCGAGGAGCAGGTCGGGGGGTTGGCGCGGGTATGAGCTGGCTGCTCGTCTTCCTCGGCTTCTCGCCTGCTGATCGATCCTCCACGAGGCGGGCCACTTCTTCGCCGCCAAGGCGACCGGGATGCGGGTCGAGAAGCTTCTTCCTCTTCTTCGGGCCGAAGCTGGTCTCGGTCAAGCGCGGCGAGACCGAGTACGGGATCGCGGCGATCCCGCTCGGCGGCTACGTGAAAATCAGCGGCATGAACCCCGAGGAGGAGCTTCCGCCCGAGGTCGGAGCCCCGCGGCTACTACCGACCAGCCGGTCTGGAAGCGGATCGTCGTGATCGGGGCCGGGCCGGCGGTCAACATCGCGCTCGCCTTCGTCATCCTCTTCTTCGTCGACCTCGGTCTGAACGCACGAGACCGGACCCAGACGGTGGGGACGGTCGTGCACCGGACTCCCCGGCGGGCAAGGCGCTGCAAGCCCGGCGACAGGATCCTCGCCGTCGACGGCCAGCGCTATCCGAAGCCGTCGCCACGGGACGCGGCTGAAGCGCTTCGTCGACGACATCGGCTCGCACAAGTGCGCCGGCGAGCTGAGGTCGACGGCTGCCAGGCGGCGACGCCGGTCCGAGCCTGCGATCGAGCGCGACGGGCAGGCCTGACGCATTCGCGTCCGGCCCGACTACGACGCCAGGCGAGCGGACGCATGCTGGTCGGCTTCTCCTACAGGCACGACCGCCGGCGACCTCGGCGCCGGCGAGCGCCGCTCGGCGGGCCGTCAGACGCGATGTGGTTCGTCACCACAGAACGGCCTCCGTCTTCGCCAACATCTTCGACCCCAAGGAGCGCAAGCAGGTATCCGGCGATCGTCGGCGTCAGCGACGTCGCCCACCAGACGGTCGAGTTCGGAGCCACGGAAGCGCTGATCCTGCTCGCCCTGGTCAGCCTCTCGCTCGGCCTGATCAACCTGCTTCCCCTTCCTGCCGCTCGACGGCGGCCACATCTTCTGGAGCCTGGTCGAGAAAGCTGCGCGGCAGGCCGGTGCCGTTCAGGGTGATGGAGCGCGCCAGCGCGCTCGGCTTCGTGCTGGTGATCATGCTCTTCTTCATCGGCCTCAGCAACGACATCGGCCGCCTCAGCGGCGGCGGCTTCAACGTCCGCTAGCGCCGCTTCTTGACCACCTTGAAGGCGTAGGAGGCGGGGGAGGGGTCGACGTTCCCCGAGTCGTCGCGGGCGCGAACCTTGAAGCGTGTGCCTGCCGAGGAGAGCTTCGTGGTGGTGAAGGGCGAGTAGCAGACGCGGAACGGCCTGCGGTCGAGCTTGCACTGGAAGGTCGAGCCTGGCCTCGCTCGGACGCCGAAGCGGAAGGTCGGGGTGCGATCGTGGGTCTTCTTGGCGGGCTTGCGCTTGAAGCGTGGTCTGGGGCGTCGCCGAGCTCCGCCGCCCGACGCCGCCGGCCCCGCGAGGCGGAACAGGATGCTCGGTCGGGGCAACCGAGTTGGGGCGCGGGGCCGGGAAGACGTCGGCGAAGTCCGCGGCGCTGTTGTCGTGTCGTCGGTCTGCCTCGAGCAGCGTCGCGCAACCCGGTGCGATCGTGCGCCTCAGCGCCATCCCGTCGGGGATGCCCGCCGGCGCGGCGGGTGATCCGGCGGGGATGGCAGCGAGCCGGCTGAAAGTTCCCCAGGAAACGCAGTCGAGCGACTGCCCAGCAGACCGCACCGCCGGCGGGGTCGAGCATGCTCGACGGTCAGCGTGACGTCGGCGCTGATTGCCGAACGTCAGATTCGGCCGCCGGTGTCGCCGCGACAAGGGTGCTCTGATTGACGCCGTTCGCGACGTTCGCCGGCGAAGGTCGCAGATCCGCGTCGGCGCGCCGGTCGCGTTGTAGAACGAGATCGTGTGGCCGCCGACGAGGTTCTGTCCCGCCGACCACATCTGCAGCTCGACGTACTCGGAGTCGGGCTGCGCCGAGCGCCGGGTAGACCTCGCGGATCATCATCTCGTGGAAGGTCGCCGACGCCGGAGGCGGCAAACGCGCGCAGCGCCGCAGAGGCGACAGCGCTCGCCAGGGCGCGACACCGACGACCGGCCGCGCACTCTAGCGCTTCACCACCTTGAAGCTGAACGTCGCCGGAGTCGGGTCGGAGACCCCGCCGAGATGGCCCGGACCTTCAGGGTGTGCCTGCCGAAGGCGTCAGCGTCTTGGTCGTGAACGGCGAGCGGCAGGCCTTGAACGCGCCCCCGTCGACCTTGCAGCGAAAGTCGACCCCGGCTCGCTCGAGCGGAAGCGGAAGGTCGGGGTGCGGTCGTGGGTCTTGGCCGGTGGCTTGAGGCCGATCGTCGTCTGGGGGCGAGAGCGGGAGCGTCGGCGGGGAGGGTGGGCGGCGGAGGCGGAGTGGCGCTCGGCAGCACGACGCTGAACGTGTAGCCGGCGGGGTCGGGTCGACGTTGTTGCTCGGATCGGTCGCCCGAACCTGGAAGGTGTGCGATCCGTTGGCGAGGCCGGTGTAGGTGACCCCGCTCGGAGCGCAGCTCGCGAAGGCGGCGCCGTCGAGCTTGCACTGGAAGGTCGAGCCGGGCTCGTTCGACTGGTAGGTGAAGGAGGCGGTCGAGCTGCTGCTCGGGTCCGGAGGTTTCGTGTCGATCGTCGTCTCGGGCGGCGTCGTGTCGGCGAGCGAGTTGTCGACGGTCCATGGTAGGTCCCGTCGAGAGCGATGATCGGCGGCGGCGAGCTCTGGTTGCCGGCCAGGTCGGTGGCGCGGACCTTGAAGGTGTAGGTCGCCGTCGGCGAGGTTCGAGTAGGTCTTGCCCGCGGACGGGCAGGCGCTGAAGCTGTCGGGCCGCCGCCCCGAGGCGCGAGGCTGCATTGGAAGGTCGAGCCGTTCACCGCTCGCCGAGCTGGTAGGTGAAGGACGACACTGGCGCCCGGAGCTCGGATCCGCGGGTGGCTGTCGATCGTCGACCGTCGGGAGGCGTGAGGTCGACGGTCCAGGTGTAGCTCGCCGGCCGGGCCGGTGCCGTTGCCGTTGAGGGCCCGGACCTGGAACGTGTGGCTGCCCTCGGCCAGGCGTCCGGAATAGCTGATCCGGCTCGCGGTCGCAGGCGGCGAACGCGCCGACGTCCAGCTTGCACTCGAAGGTGGCGCCGGTCGACCGGCGTCGCGTGGTAGGTGAACGAGGCGCTGTGCTGTTGGTTGAGTGCCGCGGGCTCTGCTGTCGATCGTCGCCGTTGGCGTCGCGTGCAGGCGGCTCGGTCACGGAGACGTTGCGTTGTTGCGCGGGGTTCGGAGTCGCTCGGAGAAGTCGGCCGCGCTGTCGTCGGTGTCGTCGCCGGCCTCGAGCAGCGTCGGGCAACCCGGGGCGATCGAGCGCCAGAGCGCCATGCCCGCGCTGGACGCCGGACGGGCGAGCGCCGGATGCCACCGTCATGGCGGAGCGCGGGCGGAAGCGTGCCCGGTGAAGTTGCCCCAGGCGACGCAATCGGTCGGGGATCCGTCCGCCCAGCAGACGGCGCCACCGGTGGCGAGACGTTGAGGCTCGAGTCCGACCAGTCCGGAGTCGGACCGCCGGGAAAGGCTGCGAGCGTAGCCCGAGTCGGCGATCAGGATCGTCTGCTGTTCGGACTGCTCGGACGCGCACGTTGCCGGGAGCGTGAAGGTGCCGACGACGCTGCCCGTTCGCGTTGTAGACGTCGAGGTGGCCGGCTGACCAGGTACTCGCCCGCCGCAGTACATCTGCAGCTCGACGTAGCTGGTCGGTGGCGCCGGCCGGGATAGACCTCGCGGACCTTGATCAGGTGGAAGGTCGCCTGGCCGCGCGGCGCACAGCGGCGAGCACGGCCAGACGAACGCGGCGACCGCGGCTGCGATCGAGTCGGCGCCCTCCCGCGCCCATTCGATTTGGTCTACGGCGCCCGCTGCCACGAGGTTCAAATCGCTTCGAGGACCCCCTCGGTACGCTTGACCCATGGCCTCGAAGCGCCAGATATTCGTCGGCGGCGTGCCGATCGGCGGCGGCGCCCCGGTCGCCGTGCAGACGATGACCAAGACCGAGACCGCCAACCTGGCGGCGACGATGGAGCAGATCCGCAAGGTCGCCGACGCCGGGGCGGACATCGTCCGGGTCGCGGTGCCGCGCGACGAGGACGTCGAGGCGCTGAAGACGATCGTCAAGGAGTCGCCGATCCCGGTGATCGCCGACATCCACTTCAACCACACGCTGGCGCTGAAGGCGATCGACGCCGGCGCCCACTGCGTCCGGCTCAACCCGGGCAACATCGGCGGCCGCGAGAAGGTCGCCGAGGTGGCGGCGAGGGCGACCGCGGCGGGGGTGCCGATGCGGATCGGGGTCAACTCCGGCTCGCTGCCCAAGCACCTGCACGAGCTGGAGCGCGAGGCGCCCGGTCGAGGCGCTGGTCGCCGCCGCGGTCGAGTTCGTCGAGCTGATGGAGGGCCTCGACTTCGAGGACTTCAAGGTCTCGATCAAGTCGACCAACGTCCCCAACACGATCGCCGCCAACCGCCTGCTCGCCGAGAAGATCCCCTACCCGCTGCACCTCGGGATCACCGAGGCGGGGACCAAGTGGTCGGGCTCGCTGAAGTCCTCGGTCGGCCTCGGCACGCTGCTCGCCGACGGGATCGGCGACACGATCCGGATCAGCCTCTCCACCTTCCACGCCGAGGAGGAGGTGAAGGTCGCCTGGGAGATCCTCAAGGCGCTGCAGCTGCGCGAGCGCGGCCCGGTGCTGATCGCCTGCCCGACCTGCGGCCGCCTCCAGTTCGACATGGACTCGGTCGTCGCCGAGATCGAGCAGCGGCTGGAGGGCTACGCCGAGCCGATCGAGGTCGCCGTGCTGGGCTGCGCGGTGAACGGGATCGGCGAGGCGAGCCACGCCGACTTCGGGATCACCGGCGCCAAGAACGAGGGGCTGATCTTCGCCGACGGCAAGCCGCTGCGGAAGGTGCCGCAGGCCGACCTCGTCGACGCCCTCTTCGAGGAGATCGACAAGTCGCTCGACCGCGGCGAGGTCGAGGTCGACGCGGCCAAGGCCGGCGAGGGCGCGGCCTGGCTGAGCGAAGATCGAGGAGGAGAACGCCGGCGACCTGACGCCGGAGAAGATCGCCGCAGCATGGAGCACGAGGCGGCGGACAAGGGCGAGTCGGACCGGGTGCTGCTCGACGAGGAGGCTCTCCGACTGCGGGACGTCGGTTCACCAGGGCCTGCAGGCGGCCCGCGTGCACCCGCCGGTAGCGGATAGGTTTCCCGCCGTGACGCGATTCAGCGAGACACTCCTGCCCACGCTGAAGGACCCGCCCGCCGACGCGGAGGCCCTGTCGCACAAGCTGATGGTCCGGGCCGGGCTGATCCGTCAGTTGGGGGCTGGGCTTTGGACGTATCTGCCTGCCGGGTGGCGGGTGCATCGGAAGGTCGAGGCGATCATCCGGGAGGAGATGGAGGCGATTGGGTGTCAGGAGATGCTGATGCCGGTGCTGCAGCCCGCCGAGCCCTGGAAGAAGACGGGGCGGTACGGGATCGAGGAGATGTTCAAGCTCGAGGACCGCAAGGGCTCGCCGTTGGTGCTGGCGATGACCCACGAGGAGTGCATCACCCACCACATCGCCCGCGAGGTCCGCTCCTATCGCGACCTGCCGCTGATGCTCTTCCACATCCAGACGAAGGAGCGCGACGAGCCGCGGCCGCGGGCCGGGGTGCTGCGCACGCGCGAGTTCACGATGAAGGACGCCTACTCCTTCGACCGCGACGAGGAGGGGCTGGCGCGCTCCTACGAGCTGCAGACCGAGGCCTACGCGCGGATCTTCGACCGCTGCGGGCTGCGCTGGTACCGGGTCGAGTCCGACGTCGGGATGATGGGCGGCTCCGGCGCCGACGAGTACATGGCGCCCTGCGCGGCCGGCGAGGACGAGATCGCGCTGGCGCCCGGCTTCGCCGCCAACGTCGAGGTGACCGAGCTGCGGGACGGCGATCCCGGCCCCAACGGCGGCACGGTCGAGGTCGTGCCGGCGATCGAGATCGGCAACATCTTCAAGCTCGGCACCCGCTACTCGGAGCCGCTCGGCGCCACCTTCCTCGACGAGGAGGGCGTCGAGCGGCCGATCGTGATGGGCAGCTACGGGATCGGCCCGGCCCGGGTGGTCGCCGCGGCGATCGAGCAGGGCGCCGACGAGCGCGGCATCGTCTGGCCGAAGGCGCTGGCGCCCTGGGAGGTCCACCTCGTCTCCCTGGCCAAGGCCGGCGAGGAGGAGCGCGAGGCGGCCGACCGTCTCTACGAGGAGCTGCGCGCCGGCGGGGCCGAGGTCCTCTACGACGACCGCGACGCCGGGCCGGGGGAGAAGCTGACCGACGCCGAGCTGCTCGGCTGCCCGCTGCGCGTCGTGGTCGGCCGCCGCGGCCTCGCCGACGGCGTCGTCGAGGCCACCGAGCGCGCCACCGGCGCCGAGCACCGGCTGCCGGTGGAGGACGCCGCCAGCCGGGCGCTGGCGATCCTCCAGGGCCTCGATGGCTGACGCCGCTCCGTTCGGCCGCGGCCGCCTGCGCCGCCTCTTCGGCCTCGACCGCAGCGGGCCGCCGCCGCGCCAGACCCGCAAGGGGGAGCCGCTGAACCCCTGGACGATCCCCAACCTGGTCGGCTACGTCCGCCTCGCGGCGATCCCGCTCTTCCTCTACCTCGCCTTCGACTCCGGCGACGGGCGCAGCGCCGCCGCCGCGGTCGTCTTCTGGCTGATCGCCGCGGGCGACTACCTCGACGGCTTCCTCGCCCGCGTCACCGGCCAGTACAGCCGCATGGGAGCGCTGCTCGACCCGCTCGTCGACCGGCTGACGATCCTCGCCGGCGCCGTCGTCTGCTGGAACTTCGAGCTGCTGCCGCGCTGGGCGCTGGCCCTGCTCGCCGTCCGCGAGCTGGCGATGCTCATCCTCGCCCAGTACGGGCTGCGCCACGGCGTCGACATCGAGGTCAACTGGCCGGGGCGGATCTCGGTCTTCCCGATCATGGGCGGGATCTTCTTCGCGATGCTCTTCGTCGGGCTGGGTCCCGGCGGCGCTGCTGATCCTCGGCCTCGCCCTGGCGATCCTCGCCACGGCCCTCTACGCGCGCACCGGCCTGGACACGGTGCGGCGGGCAAAGGCCCTGCAAGCCGGGGGCCACTCTCCATAAACCTTCAACCTTCAGTTGAACCTTTGGGGCCGGTCTACCTATAATCGCCCCACGAGGCGCAACCCCGAGGCAAGGAGCGAGATGGAGGACACCTTTCCCGATCTGGGCTCCCTCAGCGACAAGGAGCTGAAGGACCTGATCGACAAGCTCACCGAGGAGGAGCACGAGATCTCCTACCGCCGGCGCGTCCTGCACGGCAAGATCGACATCCTCCGCGCGGAGCTGGTCAACCGGCTGCGCCAGAAGCGCGAGCGCGGCGACTCGCTGATCTCCGGCGACGACGTCCGCCAGCTGACCGAGATCCTCGCCGGCAAGGCGCGCCCCTCCACGGAGGACGAGCCGGCCGCCTGAGCGCCCGGGAGGCAACGATGGCCGTCCACTGTCCCGAGTGCGGCTTCGTCAACCCCGAGGGGTCCAACTACTGCCAGAAGTGCGGCGCCTACCTGGGCCGCGCCGAGGGGGGCGAGGAGCCGACGACGATGACCTACAGGGTCGACGAGACCGGCGACATGCAGCCGGTCGACATCGACGAGGTGGTCGAGGAGGCGGGCGCCGCGCTGGTGATCCGCTCCGGCGGCGGCCGCGCGGGGGAGAGCTTCACCGTCGACCGAGGACCGGATCAGCATCGGCCGCAGCCCCGACGCCGGCGTCTTCCTCGACGACGTCACCGTCTCCCGCAACCACGCGCTGCTGGTGCGCCGCCGCGACGGCCTCTACATCGACGACCTCGGCTCGCTCAACGGCACCTACGTGAACCGGCGCCGGATCGAGTCGCACCGGCTCGCCGACGGCGACGAGATCCAGGTCGGCAAGTACAAGCTCAGCTACCTGGAGAAGTAGGGAGCCCGATGGCCGTCTCCGAGCAACAGGCCCGCCCGCCCGACTCGGCCAGCCGGCCGCGCAAGGCGCTGACGATCGGCGCCGTCTGCAAGATCCTCCAGAGCGAGTTCGACGACATCTCGATCTCGAAGATCCGCTACCTCGAGGACCAGAAGCTGCTGACCCCGCGCCGCACCTCGGGCGGCTACCGCCTCTACAGCCAGTCCGACGTCGAGCGGCTGCGGACGATCCTGCGCCTGCAGCGCGACGAGTTCCTGCCGCTGCGGGTGATCCGCCAGGAGCTGGCGGCGGGCGGCGACATCGACCTCGGCGGGGGCGCCGAGCGCCGCCCTCCGGCGCCGCGGTGCGGCGGGCGATCCTGGTCAACACCTCGAGCGCCTACCTGACCCTCGACGAGGTCGTCGAGGAGACCGGCGCCCGCGAGGAGCTGATCGCCGAGCTGGAGAACTTCGGCATCGTCCAGCCCGAGAAGCGCGACGGCAAGACCGTCTACGACGAGACCGACCGCGAGATCGTCCGCGCCGCCAACGAGCTCTCGCGGGTCGGCGTCGGCGCCCGCAACCTGCGCGTCTTCCGCTCCTCGGCCGACCGCGAGGCCAACCTGCTGGAGGCGCTGCTCGGCCCCTCGCTGCGCTCGCGCAACCCGGAGCGCCGCAAGGAGGCGCTGGAGAGCCTCGAGAGCCTGGCGGCGACCGTCAGCCACCTCAAGCACCTGCTGCTGGTCCGGGACCTGCGCCGCCTCGCCGGCGACTGACGGTCCGCGCACCGTGCCCCGGGTCACCCGCCGACGCACGATCGCGGCCCCCGTCGGCGAGGTCTGGAAGCTCGTCTCCGACCCCTACAGCCTGCCGCGCTGGTGGCCGCGGACGACGCGGGTCGAGAGCGTCGAGAAGAGGAAGGCGGGGCGGCGCAGCCAGTGGACCAAGGTGCTGGAGACCGCCGAGGGCCGCGGGGTGCGCGCCGACTTCCGCTGCCTCAGCTCCGCCGAGCGGCGAGCGCTACGTCTGGGAGCAGCAGCTCCCGGGCACGCCCTTCGCCAAGCACCTGCGCAGCTCGGTGGTCGAGATCGGCCTGCGGCCGGCGGGGGAGGGGACCGAGGTGAGCCTCGCCTCCAAGCAGATCCTGCGCGGGCTGTCGCGGCTGGGCTCGCCGATGATGCGCCGCGGCCAGGGCGCGATCCTCGACGAGGCGCTGACGGGATCGAGCGGGCGCTGTGAGCCGGGGCGGTGAGCGCCGATCGCCGCGGCGCGACTCGAAGTGGTGGGGGTGGGGCGACCCGGCGATCGCGCCCGAGCTGGACGCCGAGGCGCGGGCGACGCTGCGCGAGCGGATCGGGGAGCTGGAGCCCTGGCCGCTGGCGCGGGATCGCTCGAGGGCTTCGAGCTGCCCGCCGCCGAGCCGCTGCCCGCGGCGCTGGTCGACGCGGTCGGCGCCGAGAGCGTCTTCACCTCGACCGAGGACCGCGTCCGCCACGCGACCGGCCGCGGCTACGCCGACCTGGCGCGGCTGCGCGCGCGGCGCGCCTCGACGCGGCGCCCGACGCCGTGGTGCTGCCCTCCGACGCCGAGGCGCTGCGACGCGTGCTCGAGGTCTGCGCCGCGCGAGGGCATCGCCGTCGTCCCGTTCGGCGGCGGCACCAGCGTCGTCGGCGGGGTCGAGCCGCTGCGCGGCGGCGCACGGGCGGCTGATCAGCCTCGACCTGGCCCGGCTGCGCGAGGTCGAGGTCGACCGGCGCTCGCTGACCGCCCGCCTCGGCGCCGGCCTGCGCGGCCCCGAGGCCGAGGCGGCGCTGGCGACCGCACGGCGTCACCCTCGGCCACTTCCCGCAGTCCTTCGAGTACGCGACGATCGGCGGCTTCGCCGCCACCCGCTCCGCCGGGCAGGCCTCGAGCGGCTACGGGCGCTTCGACGCCCTGGTCAGCTCGATCCGCCTGGTCGCTCCCGCGGGGGAGCTGCGCACCCTGGAGACGCCGCACACCGCGGCCGGCCCGGCCCTGCGCGAGCTCGTCGTCGGCTCCGAGGGCGTCCTCGGCGTGATCCCCGAGGTCGACGGTGCGGGTCCGCCCGGCGCCCCGGGTGCGCCGCTACGAGGCCTGGATCGCCGAGAGCTTCGAGGCCGGCGCCGAGATCGTCCGCGCGCTGGCCCAGGGGCCGGGGCTGCCCGACGTGATCCGCGTCTCCGACGAGGAGGAGACGCAGGTCTCGCTGGCGCTCTCGGGGCCGCGGGGCGTCGCCGGCAGCCCTCTTCGGCGGCTACCTCGGCCTGCGCCGCAAGCGCGACGGCTGCCTGATCGTGGTCGGCCTCGAGGGGGACGAGGAGTCGGTCGCCCGGCGCCGCGCGCTCGCGGTGCGCGCCCTGCGCGCCGGCGGCGCCGCCTACCTCGGCCAGGCGGCCGGGCGCTCCTGGGAGCACGGCCGCTATCGAGGGCCCCTACCTGCGCGACACGCTGATGGAGATGGGGGCGATGGTCGAGACGCTGGAGACCGTCGCACACCTGGAGCGAGGCTCGGCGAGCTGCACGCCGCGGTCGGCGCCGCGATCCGCGACTCCCTCGCCGCCCAGGGCACGCCCGGCCTCGTCTTCTGCCACCTCTCCCACGCCTACGCCGACGGCGCCTCGCTCTACTTCACCTTCATCGCCCGCGCCCGCCGCGGCGAGGAGATCGAGCAGTGGCGCGCGGTCAAGCGCGCCGCCTCCGAGGCGATCGTCGCCGCGGCGGCACGATCACCCACCACCACGCGGTCGGCCGCGACCACGCCCCCTACATGGAGGCCGAGGTGGGGAGGACCGGGACTCGAGGTCCTGCGCGCGGTCAAGGAGCGGCTCGACCCGGCCGGGATCATGAATCCGGGGAAGCTCCGCTCGCGTCCTGAGCGCTATTCGCTCGTCTTCGTGACGGCGCCGACGACGGGCCGGTGATCTTGCCGCGCAGGACGTCGGTGCCGGTGTAGCGCGGGCAGGCGCTTCTGCTTTTTCGCCTGCGCCACCTCCGCCTTGTAGGCCGCGTCGGCGGTGCGCGAGACGTCGATCTGGTCGAAGGAGCCGTTGGCGACGTAGGCGAGCAGCTGGGCCGGGATCGGGAACTGGGCCGCGATCCGACCCGACTTCCCCACCGTCACCGAGCCGATCCGCAGGACCACTTTCGGCGAGCGGTACAGCCAGACCGTGTAGGACTGGCCCTTCGGCGAGGGCGTCGAGGCCTTGCGGCGACAACCTCCAGCACGGGCGTCTTGCGACCCGGCCGAAGAGCGCCTGGCCCTGCGCGTCGCCACCGTCGACCGGGGTCAGGACTGCTTGGGTGAGTTGCCTGGAGCCGGCCGCGGCGGTTGCGTTGGTCGTCGTGGCGCCGCCGGTGCGCGACGCCGGTGTGGAGGAGCCGCCGCCGCTGAAGGCGCCGGTGGCGAACAGGACGATCAGGGCGACCGCCACCACGACGCCGCCCACCGCCCCCGCCAGCAGGCGGCGATCGCTGGGCAGCGACACCCGGGGGAGGGGGGCGCTGGGTTTGGCGACCGAGGGCGCCTGCGCGGGCGGCGGGACGGGCGGCGTTTCTCGCTTGGCTTCTTCGGGGGGCGGAGGCGGCTCCTCGACCTTCGGCGCCGGCGCCCTTTCGGGCGGGGCCTCCTTCGGAGTCTCCTCGGCGGGCCCGCCGGATTGGTCGAGCTGGTCGAGCGCCTCCTTGACCTTGGCGCGCACCTCGCTCGACGCTCAGCCCCATCAGGGCGCCGATGTCCTCGTAGCCCTGCTCGCGCTGCGCGAGCAGCCGCAGCATCGCCCTCTGGTCGTCACTCAGCGCCACGAGCTGCGGGAAGCCTACGGGAGCGGCCTCGCGGGTAGGGTCTGGCCGCGATGGCAGAGGACCCGCGCGGACTTCTTTCTCACTTCGACGCCCTGATCGGCACGGAGTGGCTCGACGACGACCCCGAGCACGCCCGCGTGCGGGTGCAGATGCGCGACGAGCTGCGCCAGCCGGTCGGCCTCCTGCACGGCGGCGTGATGTCGACCCTGGTCGAGAGCGTCTGCTCGCGGGCGACGGCGCTGGCCGTGCTCGGCGACGGGATGATGGCGATGGGCCAGTCGATCAGCGTCAGCTTCATCCGCCCGATCACCGAGGGCTCGCGCCGAGGTCGAGGCCCAGGCCCGCCACCGCGGCCGCACCACCTGGGTCTGGGACGCCGAGGTCAACGACGGCCAGGGCCGTCTCTGCGCCCTGGCGCAGATGACGATCGCGGTCAGGCCGCTTCCGAAGAGCCCTAACCGCCGAAGCGGTTGGTGATCGGCAGGCGCCGGTCGCGGCCGAACGCCTTCGGCGTGATCCGGATCCCCGGCGCCGCCTGGCGGCGCTTGTACTCGGAGCGGTCGACCATCCGGATCACCTCGTCGACCACGTCGGCCGGCATCCCGGCGGCGATCATCTCCTCGCGGCCCTCGTCGCGCTCGACGTAGGCCTCGAGGACGCGGTCGAGCAGCTCGTAGGGAGGCAGGGAGTCGCTGTCGAGCTGGTCGGGGCGCAGCTCGGCCGAGGGCGCCCGCTCGAGCACCGAGGCCGGGACCAGCTCGCGCCCGGCCACGCTCGTTGCGGTGGCGGACCAGCTCGTAGACGAGCGTCTTCGGCACGTCCTTGATCACCGCGAAGCCGCCGGCCATGTCGCCGTAGAGGGTCGCGTAGCCGACCGACATCTCGCTCTTGTTGCCGGTGGTCAGGACCAGCCAGCCGTGCTTGTTGGAGAGCGCCATCATCAGGTTGCCGCGGATCCGCGCCTGGATGTTCTCGGCGGCCAGGTCGGGCTCGGAGGGGCGGGTCGGGTCGCGGGGCAGCGGCTCGGCGTCGGCGCCGTCGCGTCGCGGGCGCCGAAGGACGCGGCCAGCGCCTGCTCGTAGCTCGCCATCGTCGCCTCGATCGGGATCTCGATCAGCTCGGCGCCGAGGTTGGCGGCGATAGTCCGCGCGTCCGGCCTGGGTTTCAGGGCTGGAATGAGGCGAGGGCATCACCACGCAGCTGACGTGCTCGGGCCCGACCGCGTCGACCGCGAGCAGCGCCACCAGGGCGGAGTCGATGCCCGCCCGAGAGGGCGACGCCGACGTGGCGGAAGCCGTTCTTGCGCGACGTAGTCGCGCAGGCCGAGGACCAGCGCCGCGTAGACCTCGGCGAGGTCCGGCAGCGGCTCGGCGATCGGCCCGCGGCCGGGGGAGGGGACCTCGCAGACCAGCAGCTCCTCCTCGAACTGCGCGGCGCGGGCGAGCACGTCGCCGTCGCGGTCGAGCGACGAAGCTGTGTCCGTCGAAGACCAGCTCGTCCTGGCCGCCGACCAGGTTGCAGAAGGCGAAGGAGGCGCCGTAGGCACGAGCCCGCTCCGGCGAACATCGCCTCGCGCTCGCGGCCCTTGCCGCGGTGGTAGGGAGAGCCCGACGGGTTGGCGATCAGCTCGGCCCCGTCGGCCGCCTCGGTCGAGGCCGGCGGCCCCGCGACCCAGCAGTCCTCGCAGATCGTCAGCCCGACCCGGGCCCCGGCGACCTCGATCGTCGCCGGCTCGGTCGCCGGGGACGAAGTAGCGCTGCTCGTCGAAGACGGCGTAGTTGGGCAGGCGGTTCTTGCGGTAGACGGCCCGCACGGCGCCGTCGGCGAGCACGGCGAGCGAGTTGTGGGCGTGGCGGAAGTCGCCCCCGCCGGCGACCGGCTCGGCGAAGCCGACCAGCGCGACGATCCCGCCGACGCCCTGCGCCAGCTCCTCGACCGCGCGCCGGTTGGCCTCGACGAAGTGGCGCTTCAGGTAGAGGTCCTCGGCCGGGTAGCCGGGCACGCAGAGCTCGGGGAAGATCGCCAGCTCGGCGCCCTCGTCGCGGGCCCGGCCGATCCACTCGGCGATCTTCGCGGCGTTGCCGTCGATGTCGCCGACGGTCGGGTCGATCTGGGCGAGGGCTATGCGCACGCGGGCCTCCGCGAGTCACCGCCGAAGTATCGCCGCCGGCGGGTGCTCTGCGCCTGCGAGGGCGAGCCGGGGCGCACGGTAGGCTCATCTGGATGCGAGCACGCGGCCAGTTGATCGGTGCCTCGCTCGCGTCCTTGGCCCTGCTCGCCGCTCGGGCCCACCGCGGTGTCGACGGCCGCCACGCGTCCCGTTCATCGCTCCCCGGCGCGACCGACCGACAGCGGCCCACCGACAATCCCGATCCCAACCGCAACGCCTACACGCGTCCCGGAGGCGCCGCAGTCGCCCGCCTGCGCCGCGCACTTCTGCGTCCACTGGGTGGCCGTGGGCATCGACGCTCCGAGCCTCACCGACTCCAACGGCGACGGCGTTCCCGACTACGTCGAGCGGGTGCAGGCGGTCGCCGAACACGTGCACTCGATCGAGAACGGCAAGCTCGGCTGGCGGGAGCCCAAGTCCGACGGGACGCAAGGGCGGCGGCAGCGGCAAGACCGACATCTACCTCTCGCAGATCGGCGGCGCGCTGTTCGGCTACGCGGCCCCCGACCGCGACCAGGCGATCGCGAGCCCACCGCCTGCCGCGCCGCCTGCACGGCTACCTGGTCCTCGACAACGACTACGACCCCTTCGAGTTCCCCGGCACGACCCAGCTGGACGACCTCGAGGTGACGATCGCCCACGAGTACAACCACATCCTCCAGTTCGGCTACGACGCCTTCCAGGACGCCTGGTTCGCCGAGTCGACCGCGGTCTGGATGGAGGACCAGGTCTACGACGGCATCGACGACTACCTGCGCTACGTGCGCCGCTGGGTCCGCGCTTCGACACGCCGCTGACCACGAACTCGATCAAGGAGTACGGCTCGGCGGTCTGGAACCAGTGGCTTGCCCACCGCTACGGGCGCCCGATCGTCCGCCAGATCTGGGCGCGCGCCATCCACACCAAGCCCGGCGGGTTCTCGGTCGCCGCCTACAGCTCGGCGATCCGCGGCGCCGGACATTCCGACTTCAGCCACGACTTCGCCCGCTTCTCCCGCGACGTCGCCGAGTGGCGCACCGGCGCCGTGTTCCGCGAGGGCCCGCGCTACCCCGACGTCTCCCGCCAGGGCAACCTGCCGGTCGGCGGCCGATCGCTGCTCCGGCACCTCAACCACACGACCTTCCAGCTGCTCCGCGTCGGCGCCCGCGGCGGCAGGGGGGTGATCGTCAGCGCCGTGGCACCGCGCGGGATCGCGGCCGGCCTGGCGCTGGTCGGGCGGATCGGCAGCGAGCGCCACGGCCGCGTCGTCTCGCGCCTCAGCTTCAAGCAGGGCGGCGGCTCGATGGCCGTGCGGCTCGCCCGCCCGGGTCGCTTCAGCCGGATCACCGCGGTCCTGGTCAACGCCGACCCCCGCGCCAACGGCTTCAGCGCCCGCCGGCTCGACTGGCGCTACGTCGATGACCGCATGCCGTTCAGGGTCGGGGCACGACTCGCCCGCTGAGCCCATGCGGGCGCGGCTGATCGTCACCGCCGACGACTACGGGTACTCGCGCCGCTACGACGAGGGGATCCTCAGGGCCGCTCACGCCGGCGCGATCGACGCGGCGAGCGCGATGGTGCTGCGGGAGGCGGGAGACCCGGCGCCGCTGCTGGAGAGCGGGGTGGAGGTGGGGCTCCACCTGGAGCTGCCGCCGGGGACGAGCGGGCCCGCCGCCGAGCCGCGGCGCCAGCTCGCCATCTTCGAAGACCTCTTCGGGCGCCCGCCCGCCTATCTCGACGGACACCGTCACTGCCACGCGGTCGATCCCCTGGCCGAGGAAGTCATCGCGATCGCGCTCGAGCTGGGCGCACGGGTTCGCTGCGCAGGCCCGGAACATCGCGAGCGGCTGCGAGTCGGCGGCGTAGCGACGGCCGAGCGGCTGATCGGCCGCTACAGGGAGACCGAGCCGCCTGTCCCCCCTGAGATCGCCCGGGTCGAGGCGGGCGGCGAGCCTCCCGGTGAGCTCACGGAGTGGATGACGCACCCGGGGCTAGCCGACCCGGGCGCCGGCTCATCCTTCGACGCCGGGCGCGAGGACGACCTCGCTGTCCTGCTGCGCCTTGCGCCGAACCCGTCTCTTCGCCGCTGGCGCCACCGTGGCTGAGATCTCCTTGACCGCTCCCTCGAGGTCGAGGGCGAAGCTGTCGAGGTCCGCCATCGCGTCGTAGTCGCCGACCAGGCCGAAGTCGACCTGGCCGTTGTAGGACATGATCCCGACGCAGAGCGCCTGGCGGCGGGCCAGCGGCACCATCGGGAAGATCGCCTCCATCTTGCGCCCGAGGACGTAGAGCGGGAACTGGGGCCCGGGCACGTTGGTGACGACGAGGTTGAAGAAGCGCTGGGCCGGTTGCAGCCGGGCGGCCTGAGAGGCGATCGTCGGCGGGGCGAAGTCGGTGATCCGGGTGAGGATCTCGGCGCCGACCGCCTGGCCGGAGCTCTTCAGGTCGCCCATCGACTCGGTCACCAGCCGCAGCCGCTCCACCGGGTCCTCGCACCAGACCGGCAACGGCGCCATCATCGCCGCGATCCGGTTGCCGAGCGCGCCGCGCTCTTCCTCGGCGCGGACGCTGACCGGGACCATCGCGCGCATCTCCAGGCCCTCGGTGTCGTGCCCGCGCGCTCGCAGGTAGTTGCCGAGGGCCCCGGTGACGATCGAGAGGATGACGTCGTTGACGGTGCCGCCGTGCTTGTCCTTGACGCGCTTCAGCTCGGCCAGGTCGGTGCGAACGAAAGCGAGGCGGCGGTGCGGGCCGATCTCGACGTTGAACGGGGTCGACGGGGCCGCCATCCCGGCGCCGATCATCTTGCTCGTCGCGCCGAGCCCGTGGGCGACCTGGCGCGGCCCGCGCAGCGCCGCGCGGAACCCGCGGACGATCTCCCGCGGGCTGGTCGCGCGCTCGCGCAGCGCCTCGCCGAGCAGCTTCAGGTCGGTCGGCTCGGGCCGCGGCTGCCACCGCGGCTCGGCCGCACGGGGGGTCGCCGGCTCCTCGTCCACGTCGAAGAGGACCGTGGTGATGTCGACTCCGGAGATCCCGTCGACCAGGGCGTGGTGGCTCTTGCCGACGATCGAGAAGCGGCCGCCCTCGAGGCCCTCGACCAGCCACAGCTCCCACAGCGGCTTGCTGCGGTCGAGCTGCTGGGAGAAGATCCGCGCGGCGAGGTTGCGAAGCTGCTCCTCGGAGCCCGGGGCCGGCAGCGCGGTCTGGCGGACGTGGTAGTCGAGGTTGAGGTGCGGGTCGTCGACCCAGACCGGGCGCCCCTGACTGAAGGGGACGAAGCGCAGCTTCTGGCGGAAGCGCGGCACCAGGTGCAGGCGCGAGGCGATGTGGTCGCGGAACTCGTCGTGGGTCGGCGCGGGGCCCTCGAAGATGATCGTCGAGGCGACGTGCATGTGGGCCCCCGCCCGCTCCATGTGCAGGAACGAGGCGTCGAGCCCGCTGAGCCGGTCCTCACTCACAGCCCAATCTTCGCAGACGCCAGGCGACGCACGGAAAGGAACGGGAATCGGCTCTACAGAGGGATTTGCACCGGACCGCCCGGAAGGGCGGAGTGTGAGTCTGCTCACGCTGCATCCCCATCGCCATCCCTACGGTGGCTCGCTCACACCGAACAGAGCCCATCTGCCGAATCCCTCGCGAGCGCGACGGGAACGGGGGAACCAAGGTCACGCCAAATCTGGTCGTGACGGGGGCGAATCGGACGGTGTTCCGTCCGTAGCGGCTGCCCGGCGCCACGCCGGCATTCGCGAGCCCGTCAGCTAACCCCGTAGGCAGCGAGAAAGCGAGTGATCACACGATGCGACACTTCCTGCCCGCGGTGGCGGCTGCCACTGCAATCGCGACCGGCGCCAGCCCGGCCATGGCAACGCAATCGCCGCACCATCGGCCGGCGAGGGTCGGTTCCCACGTCACCCTGCACCTTTCACGCCACAGCGTGCTGCAAGGCCAGAGTGTGGTTCTCAAGGGCCGGGTTCGGCCAGGAGGGGCCCATCGGGTGAAGATCGTGGCTCAGGGATCCGGCGGAAACGTTCTCCGCACGTTCGGCAAGCCAAGCGGAGCTTTCGTCCTTCGCTGGAGCCCGAGCCGGACCGGCACGTACACCGTCCGGGCCTACGGCATCCACAATCGCCGAACCAGGGCCTCGGCGAGCGTCGCGCGGCGGCTCACCGCCTACCGCCCAGCCGCCGCTTCCTACTACGGGCCCGGCCTCTACGGCGGCGCCCTCGCCTGCGGCGGCACCCTCCAGCCGGGCACGCTGGGCGTGGCGAACAAGACGCTTCCCTGCGGCACCAGGGTCAAGCTCCGCTACCACGGCCGCTCGGTGACCGTTCCGGTCGTCGACCGCGGGCCCTACGTCGCCGGCCGCGACTTCGATCTGACCGCCGCGACCAAGGCGCGGCTCGGATTTCCGGACGTGGGCGTCCTGCTTTCCAGCAAGTAGTCAGTCCGGCGAGCGCCCGGCAGGCTGAGCTGAAGCTGCGCTTCCGGGGCGTCCTCTTCGGAAGTCGGCTCGCGCTCGAAGGAGGCCAGCCTGACGCCCAGCAGTCGGACCGGCCGGGGCGGGTTGTAGGCGCGAAGAAGGTCCAGCGCGACCGACGTCACGATGCCCGGGTCGTTGGTCGGCTGCTCGACCGTGTGGGCGCGGGTGACGGTGGTCCAGTCGTCGAGCCGGACCTTGATCCCGATCGTCCGGCCCTCCAGCTCGCGGGAGCGCAGCCGCGTGCAGAGCCGCTCGGCGAGGGAGGTGAGCGAGGCGGCGAGCTCGGCGTGATCGCGGACGTCGGTGTCGAAGGTCGTCTCGGCCGACTGCGACTTCGCCTCGCGCACGACGGTGAGCGGGGTGTCGTCCTCGAAGCGGGCGCGGGCCTGCAGCCAGCGGCCCAGGCGCGGGCCGAAGGCCTCCGTCAGCGACGACCGGGTCCTGGGAGCGCAGCGCGGCCAGGGTGCGAATGCCCATCCGCTGGAGCTTGATCGCGGTCTTCGGCCCGATTCCGGGGACGAGGCCGGGAGGGTCCTCGGCAAAGCGCTCCAGCGCTTCGCGCGCGCGAGAGCACGACGAGCCCGGCGGGCTTGGCCAGCTCGCTGGCGATCTTCGCCAGCAGCCGGTTCTCGGAGATCCCGATCGAGCAGGTCAGCCCGGTCTCCCCGCGGATCTCGGCGGCGATCCGCCGCATCGTCGCCTTCGGCGAGAAGAGCCCGGTCAGCTCGATGTAGGCCTCGTCGAGCCCGACCACCTCGACCGTCTCCGCGTTGCGGCGCAGGATCGCCATCACCTCGCCGGACGCCTCGCGGTAGGCGGTGAAATCCGGCTGGGATGTAGACGGCATCGGGCAGCCGCCGCCGCGCGATCGCCGCCGGCATCGCCGAGTGGATCCCGGCCAGCTTCCGAGCCTCGTAGCTGGCGGTGGTCACAACGGCCCGCGGCCCCGAGCCGCAGACCACGACCGGCTTCCCCTTCAGCTCAGGTCGCCGCCGCAGCTCGACCGACGCGTAGAAGGCGTCCATGTCGAGGTGGGCAACGGTCCTTTCAGCCATCGAGAACGATGGTAGGCAACGACCTAGACTTCAAAACGTGGCTTCGGCTGAAGTGAAGAACCTCGAGGCGATCTCCAAGGCGATCGACCAGCACAACTCGAGTTGCCCGTTCCCGGCGGCCGAGGTGCGGATGAATCCGTTCGAGGTCGAGCGGCTGGGCTGGGATCAGATTCGCGGATTGCCGGTGGTGCCCGACGCGGAGATCGGCACCGGACGCTTCCGGATCGTCTGCTCCCGCGACCTGGATGGCGGTGGGCTGGAGGAGGTCGAGGCCGTCGGTCAAGAACTTCAGACCGTCATACCGCTCAATAACTGAGCCTCAAGGCGGTTCCGCGGAACCGCCTCAGACCTGGTTCCAGAAGTCGAGGCCGATGCCGCTGAGCCAGTTCTGGGCGTCGATGTTGAGCTGGAAGAGCTGGCCGGTCCAGATCAGGACGCCCATCGCGATCAGGATCACGCCGCCGGTGGCGACTATCGCCTGGTAGTGGCGCTTGACGACGGCGAAGGCGGTGGTCATGCGGGAGAAGGCGACTGCGGTGAGGAGGAAGGGGATCGCCAGGCCGGCCGAGTAGACGGCGAGGAGGAAGGCGCCGCGGCCGGCCGAGCCCGAGAGCGACGCGGCGGAGAGGATCGCGCCGAGGGTGGGGCCGATGCAGGGAGTCCAGGCGATCGCGAAGGCGGCGCCGGCGACGATCGGGCCGCCCCTGCCGGCTCGGGCCAGCAGCGCCTCGACGTGCCACTCGCGGTTCAGCCGGGTGACGAAGAGGGAGGCGACGAAGAGGACGCCCATCGCGACGATCAGCGCCCCTGAGATCTTGGTCAGCGTCGCCTTGTGGTCCTGAAGAGTCGAGCCGAGCCCGGTCGCGGTCAGCCCCAGGACGATGAAGATCGCCGAGAAGCTGGCCACGAACAGCAGGCTCGGGCCCGAGCACGCGCCGCCAGTCGGCGCTGTCCAGCTCCGCCGCGGAGACGCCGCTGACCGCCGAGAGGTAGCCCGGCACCAGCGGCAGCACGCAGGGGGAGAGGAAGGAGACGACGCCCGCCGCGAGGGCGGCGAGGATGCCGATTCCGGCAGCCGGATCGGTGCTTGCGACAGCGGCGATCACGACCTCCCAGGGTACCCGGGCCGCGCCAGCGCCAGGCCATTAAGGCTGCCTTGCAATGCCGCGGGGGGCGGGGGAGACTGACCCGCATGGAACTCAACGCGCTGATCCTCAACTGCACCCTGAAGAAGTCCCCGGAGCCCTCCAACACCCAGGCGCTGATCGACATCGTCACCGGCCACTTCGACGATCTCGGCGTCCAGCACGAGACGCTGCGGCCGGTCGACTACGAGATCCCCTTCGGCGTCGTCTCCGACATGGGCGAGGGCGACGAGTGGCCGCAGATCCTCGAGAAGGTCCTCGCCGCCGAGATCCTGATCATCGGGATGTCGATCTGGTTCGGCGTCCGCAACAGCGTCAGCCAGATGGTGATCGAACGGCTCGACGGCACCTACAACACGACCAACGCGGTCGGCCAGTACCCCCTCTATAACAAGGTCGGCGGGGTGGTCGTGACCGGCAACGAGGACGGCGCCCACGCCTGCGCCGAGACGACCCTCTTCAACCTCACCCACCTCGGCTGTGCGATCCCGCCCAACGCCGACACCTACTGGGTCGGCGAAGCCGGGCCCGGCCCCTCGTTCATCGAAGCGGGCGGCAAGGATCACGCCTACACGCAGAAGACCGCGAAGTGGATGTCCCACAACGTCACCCACCTGGCCCGCATCCTCAAGGAGCACCCGATCCCGCCGGAGGGCAACACGGTGCCTGGTTGGCAGCCAGACGAGTGCCGCGGCCACGACGACCGGATGCCCGCCGGGCACGTCGGCTGAGGCGTTCGGGGGCCCGCAACCGGTAGATTCCTGGCTACGCAGCCAAGCCGCCGCGCACGCGGGGGAGACCACAGGAGCCAGACTTGAGCAACCGCACGTTCGTGATCGGGGTCGGGATGACCAAGTTCGAGAAGCCCGGCACCAAGGAGGGCGACTACCCGGACTGGGCCAAGGAGGCGGGGGAGAAGGCGCTCGCCGACGCCGGCATCCCCTACGAGGACGTCGAGCAGGCCTACGCCGGCTACTGCTACGGCGACTCGACCTACGGCCAGCGGGCGCTCTACCAGCTCGGCCTGACCGGGATCCCGGTCGTCAACGTCAACAACAACTGCTCGACCGGCTCCTCGGCGCTGTTCCTGGCCCGCCAGGCGGTCAAGGGCGGCCTCGTCGACTGCGCGCTCGCGCTCGGCTTCGAGAAGATGGAGCCCGGCTCCCTCGGGGTCAAGTACACCGACCGCACCAACGCGCTCGACAAGCACGCGATGCGGATGTTCGAGATCCGCGACCCCGAGGCACTCGCCGCCGGCGCCGCAGATGTTCGGCAACGCCGGCCGCGACCACATGGAGAAGTACGGCTCGACCGCCGACCACTACGCCTGGATCGGGTGGAAGAACCACAAGCACTCGGTCAACAACCCCTACGCCCAGTTCCAGGACGAGTACTCGCTCCAGGACATCAAGGACGGCGAAGATGATCCACGACCCGCTGACCAAGCTGCAGTGCTCGCCGACCTCCGACGGCTCGGCCTGCGCGATCGTCGCCTCCGAGCGCTACGTCGACGAGCACGGGCTCTGGGAGGGGGCGATCGAGATCGCCGGCCAGGCGATGGTCACCGACCTCTCCTCGACCTTCGCCGACGACACCGACTGCATCAAGATCGTCGGCTCCGACATGTCGAAGGAGGCGGCGCGGATCGCCTACGAGGAGGCGGAGATCGGCGCCGACGACGTCGACGTCTGCGAGCTGCACGACTGCTTCAGCGCCAACGAGCTGATCACCTACGAGGCGCTCGGCTTCGCGGCCGAGGGGGAGGGCCACAAGCTGGTCGACGAGGAGGCGACCACCTACGGCGGCAAGGTCGTCGTCAACCCCTCCGGCGGGCTGATCTCCAAGGGACACCCGCTCGGCGCGACCGGGCTGGCGCAGTGCTCGGAGCTGACCTGGCAGCTGCGCGGCCAGGCCGAGAAGCGCCAGGTCGAGGGCGCGAAGGTGGCGCTGCAGCACAACATCGGCCTCGGCGGCGCCGCCGTGGTCACCGTCTACAAGCCGCCGGCCTGAACCGCGGCAGGAGGAGAGGGCACGATGGCAAAGGAGCGACGCTCACTGAACGGCAAGGTCGTGGCGATCACCGGGGGCGCCCGGGGGATCGGCAAGGCGACCGCGACGGCGCTGGTCCGCAAGGGCTGCCGCGTCGCGATCGGCGACCTCGACCTGGCGCTCGCCGAGCAGACCGCGGCGGAGCTGGGCGGCGGCGCAATCGCGCTGCCACTCGACGTCACCGACCGCGCCTCGTTCGCGAGCTTCCTCGATGAGGCCGAGAAGCAGCTCGGCCCGCTCGACGTGCTGGTCAACAACGCCGGGATCATGCCGGTGACGCCGTTCGTGGAGGAGAGCGAGGAGTCGATGCGCCGCCAGGTCGACATCAACCTGCACGGCGTCATCACCGGCACCCAGCTGGCGATCGAGCGGATGCAGCCACGCGGCACCGGCCACATCGTCAACATCGCCTCCTCGGCCGGCAAGGCCGGCGTGCCCGGGATCGCCACCTACTCGGCGACCAAGCACGGCGTGGTCGGCTTGAGCGAGGCGGTCCGGGCCGAGCTGCGCGGCAGCGGCGTCGAGATCTCGTGCGTGATGCCGATCCCGGTCAACACCGAGTTGATCGACGGGGTCTCCGACCAGCGGGTGATCAAGAGGGTCGAGCCGGAGGACGTCGCCAACGAGATCGTCGACGCGCTCGAAGTCCCGCGCTTCGACGTCTTCGTGCCGCGCTGCTGAAGGCGACCATCGTCACGGGCACCCTGCTGCCGCGCCGGGCGCGCGAGGCGGTCGCGCGCTTCATGGGCGTCGACAAGGTGCTGACCGAGATCGACCACGGCGCCCGCCGCGCTTACGAGGACCGCGCCGCCAAGAGCCGGGCGGCCGATGCGGAGTCGAGAGGCCGAGGCGGAGCGCAACGCCGCCTGAGCGTGGGACGAATCTATGACGCCACCTGGGGCCGCGGGTTCGCGGCGCTCTACGACCGCGGCCTGAAGGGGACGGAAGAGGCGGGGCTGCGGGAGATGCGACGCGAGGTGCTGGCCGAGGCGAGCGGTAAGACGATCGACATCGGCGCCGGGACCGGGAGCAATATCGGCCTGTTCCCGGACGCGGTCACCGAGCTGGTCCTCGCTGAGCCCGACCCGCACATGGCGAAGAGGCTGCGCCGCAAGCTGGACGAATCGGGTCGGCGCGCCGAGCTGGTCGAAGCGCCGGCCGAGGACCTCCCCTTCGAAGACTCCAGCTTCGACACGGCCGTCTTCACGCTGGTCCTGTGCACGGTGCCCGACCCGGCCGCGGCGCTCGCCGAGGCCGCCCGGGTGCTGCGGCCGGGCGGACGGGTGCTGTTCATCGAGCACGTTCGGGCCGAGGACGCCGACCTGGCCCGCTGGCAGGACCGGCTGGAACGCCCCTGGCGCTTTCTTGGCGATGGCTGCCACTGCAACCGCGACACCGTCGCCGCGATAGAGGCCTCGCCGCTGACCCTGCAGCACCTCGAGCGTGGCCTCATGCCCAAGGCTCCGCCGATCGTCAAACCGCTGGTGCGGGGAGCCGCGACGCTGCCCGGGCGCTCCGGCGAATAGGCTTCCCCCCGTCGCCGAGCGACACGGGCGACACGACGTTCACCTGAAACCGAGGAGTTGACATCTCAATCGAGAGTCTTCCCGCGGGCCGGTAGGCCGCGGGCTTGAACAGTTTGGAATTGCTTGCCGTGCTCGGCGCGCTGCTGCTGGGCGCCGGAGCGTTGGCACCGCTTGCACGCGCCACCCTTGCCGCCGCGCTGACTCTGCAGGCGGCGGGCATCGCGCTGCTGGGAGCCGGCGGCGCCCTCGTCCTCTTCGGCGCTCCGTCGATCGGCGCCGAGTTTCGCGACGGCCTCAGCCCGGCGCTGGGAATCGACGGGCTCACCGGCTTCTTCCTGGCGACCGTCGCGATCGTTGCGGTGCCCTCGCTCTTCTACGCCCGCGACTACCTGGCCGGTCTCGCCGACGACCGTGTCCAGGTCGCCCTCTGCGGGCTGTTCCTGATCTCCCTCGCCGGGGTCGTGGCGGCACGCGACCCCTCCTCGTTCCTCGCCTTCTGGGAGCTGATGACACTGGCGCCGGCGGCAGCCATACTCGTGCGCCGCAGCGATGCCGGGGTGCGTCATGCCGTCTTCGTCTACCTCGCGGTAACTCACTTGGGCGGCGCCGGCGTCTGGATCTGCGTGCTCGCGCTCGCCCACTACGGAGCGCTGAGCGATCCCGGGGCGCTCGCCTCCCAGGGGGCTGGGGTGGAGGCGCTGGTCATAGCCGCCGCCCTGGTCGGCTTCGGCACCAAGGCGGGCCTGATGCCGATGCACTCCTGGCTGCCGCGTGCCCACCCCGTCGCGCCGAGCTACGTCTCGGCCCTGATGTCGGGGGTGATGATCAAGGTCGCCCTCTACGGGCTGATCCGCGTGCTCTTCGAGTGGGCCGACCCGGCCCCCCTGTGGGCGGGCCTGACTGTGCTCGGGCTGGGCCTGCTGTCGGCGCTGGGCGGTGTTCTCTACGCGCTGGTGCAGCACGACCTGAAGCGGCTGCTGGCCTTTCACTCGATCGAGAACGTCGGGATCGTCGCGCTCGGCCTCGGCGCCTCGATCCTCTTCGCCTCCCACGGCGAGGCGACCTGGGCGGCGATCGCGTTCGCGGCGGCGCTCCTCCACGTCCTCAACCACGCGGTGTTCAAGGCGCTGCTGTTCCTGGCGGCGGGCGCCTTCGAGCGCGCGGTGGGCTCCCTCGATCTCGACCGTCTCGGCGGGCTGCTGCGGCGCATGCCGTGGACCGGCGGGGCCTTTCTGGTCGGGTCGATGGCGATCGCCGGGGTGCCGCCGCTCAACGGCTTCGCCTCGGAGTGGCTCACCCTGCAGGCGCTGGTCCACGTCGCCCTGGGCCCGTCCCTCGGCGCTCGGCCTCGCCGGTGCTGTCGCAGCCGCCGGTCTCGCCGCCACGGCGGCGCTGGCCCTGTTCTGCTTCGTCAAGGCGGTCGGGCTGGTGCTGCTCGGCGTGCCCCGCCGGCCCGAGGTCGCGGAGGCGGTCGAGGCGCCGGCCGGCATGCGGATCGGCCCGGTGTTCCTCGCCGGCTGCTGTGTCGCGCTGGGCGCCGTCCCCGGCCTGCTGGTCCCGTCGCTGATGGGGCTCGCCCCGCAACCGCGCGGCCTCGCCACCGAGCCGAGCCTGCTCGTCCCGGGCACCGGCTCGCTGCCCTCGCCGTGGCTCCTGCTCGGGGTCGTCGTCCTGACCGGGCTGCTCTGGCGCCTGCGCGGCTCGCGGCGTGCGGCGCCGGTCCCCGCCTGGGCCTGCGGCTCGCGGATCGAGCCGGCGCTCGCCTGGAGCTCGGCCGGGTTCACCAAGCCGCTGCGACTCGTCCTCGAGGGCGTCCTGCGGTCCCGGCGGGAGGTCACGACGATTCGCGAGCACGGCCTGGTGCAGTCCGTCCGCTACCGCGGCGAGATCCCGCACCTGTTCGACACGGCGCTGTACGGGCCGGTGCGGCGAGGGGCCCTCGCCGGCGCCCGGATCGCCCGCCGCGTCCAGTCCGGCAGCGTTCGCGCCTACGCCGCCTACCTGCTCGCCCTGTTGCTGAGCCTGCTCGCCCTGGCGCGAATTGGAGCGATCGGATGACCGCGCTCGCCGCGGCGATCCAGGTGATCGGCGGGATCGCCCTGGCGCCGCTGCTGCCTGGGGCGATCCAGGCGCTCAAGGCCCGCCTGCAGGGGCGCCGCGGCCCCTCGCCGTTGCAGCCCTACCGGGAGCTGCGCCGGCTCTGGGGGAAGAGCCTCGCCGACCCGCAGCCGGCCACGATCGTCTACCGGTTGGCGCCGTGCGCGGTCGCCGCCGCGACCGCGCTGGCCCTGCTCCTGGTACCGATTGCCGGGATCGCCCCGGACTGGTCGCTGGGAAACGACGCGCTCGTCCTCGTCGGCCTGCTCGCGCTGGCCCGGTTCGCGCTGGCCGCCGCGAGCTGGGACACCGGCTCGGGCTTCGCGCTGATGGGCTCGAGCCGGGACCTGACCCTCTCCGTCTTCGCCGAGACGTTGCTGGTCCTGGCGATCGTCCTCGCCGCGCTGCCGGTGGGCAGCACCGACCTCGTCTCGATCAGCGCCGCCGCCAACGGCTCGGCTGCCTGGAGCGAGCCCGCCCACTGGTGCGCCGCAGCCGCCTTCGGCCTCGTCGTCCTGGTCGAGACGGGGCGCCAGCCGATCGACAACCCGGACACCCACCTGGAGCTGACGATGATCCACGAGGGACCGCTGCTCGAGTACGCCGGTCGCGATCTGGCGCTGCTGGAGTGGAGCGCCGCCGCGCGGCACTGGATCGTGCTCGTCCTCGGCGCCGAGCTGTTCCTGCCCCACTGGGGAGGATTCGGCGCCCGGCTCGCCTGCCTCGCCGCCGGCGTCGCGCTGCTGTGCGTGGCGCTGGCGTTCACCGAGACGGCGCAGGCGAAGATGCGGATCCTGCGCGCGCCGGCGCTGCTTGCCGGGGGCTGCCTGCTTGCCCTCGTCGGCCTGGCGAGCTGGCTGGCCGGAGGGCCGGCGTGAGCACCGCGGCGATCGCAGCGCTCGTCGCCCTCGGGTTCGGCGTGATGCTCGTGCGCCGCCGCAGCTTCGCCATCTGGCTGGTCGCCGCCCAGTCGCTGATGCTGGGCGTGGCGGCGCTCGCGCTCGCGGGCGACCGGGCCGGGTTCCTGGTGGCCGGCGCCATCCTCCTGGTCCGCGCCGTGGCGCTGCCCGCGCTGCTGGCCCTCACCCGCCGCCGCACCCCGGAGCCCGGCCTCGTGACCCCGGCCACGACGGTCGTGGTCCGGCTGCTCCTCGCCACGGTCGTCTCGCTGATCGCGGTCGCGTCGATCCCGCCGCTCGGGCTCGGCGATCCCGCCGCCGAGCACGGCGCCGTGGCGCTGCTGTGCCCTCGGGATCGCGATCGTCGTCATGCGCCGGCCGGCCCTCTTGCAGGTGCTCGGCATCCTCGTCGCCGAGAACGGCGTCTACCTGCTGGCGATCTCGGTTCCCGGCGGGCTGCCGTTCGCGATCGAGCTGGGCGTGCTGTTCGACCTGGCGCTCGTCGTCACCGTCGCCGCCGCCTTCACCCAGAAGATCCACGGCGAGGTCGGCACCGGCGACACCGACCTGCTGCGAGGGCTGCGTGACTGACGCTGTCCCGGTGATCGCCGTCCTCGCCGTGCCGCTGGGCGCCGCCGCCCTGGTGGGCCTGATGCCGACGCCCCGCGCCGCGGACCGCCTCAACCTCGCGACCTCCGGCCTGACGGCGGCGCTGGCGCTGGCGCTGGCGGTCGTGGCGCTCGTCGCCGCGCCGGAGGATGCCGCGCGGGGCAGCTGGTACGTGCTCGACGCGGCCAGCGGCGTCTTCCTGGCGCTCGTCGCCGTCGTCGGCCTCGCCAGCGCCGCCGTCTCGCCGTCCTACCTGCGCCACGCCGGCCGCAGCTGGTTCAGCGCCCGGCGCTCCCACGTCTTGTACTACGCGGCCTTCAACCTCTTCTGGGCGGCGCTGCTCGCCCTGCCGCTCGTCGACAACCTCGCCCTGGCGTGGCTGCTGATCGAGGCGACCACCGCCGCCTCGGCGCTGCTGGTCGCCTTCAGCGGCAAGCGCAGCGCGCTCGAGGCGGGCTGGAAGTACGTCGTGCTCACGACGCTCGGCCTCGCCGTCGCCCTGCTGGGGATCGTCGTGCTCTTCGTCGCGGCCGGCGGCGAGGGCAGCCCCGGCCTCGGTCGCCTCGACTGGCAGGCGCTCGCCCGGCAGCGCGGCTGGGCTGCCGCCGGCAGACGACGCTCGTCGCGTTCGTGCTGATCATGGTCGGGCTGGCGAGCAAGATCGGCTGGGCGCCGGTCCACAACTGGCTGCCCGACGCCCACAGCGAGGCGCCGCCGCCGGTCAGCGCGATGCTCTCGGCGGCGCTGCTGCCGACCGTGCTGCTGATCGCCTGGCGGACCAAGCTCGCGCTCGAACCGGCGCTCGGCGTCGGCACGGTCCAGGAGCTGTTCGTCGGCTTCGGGCTCGTCTCGCTGCTGATCGCCGTCCCGTTCCTCTGGCGGCCGCTGCCCTGGAAGCGCCTGCTCGCCTACTCGAGCCTCGAGCACATGGGGATCCTCGCGCTCGGGATCGGCTTCGGCACGCCGCTGGCGATCGCCGGCGTGGTCGTCCACGTCGCCGGCCACGGCATCGCCAAGGCGCTCGGCTTCTACACCGCGATCCCGCTGCTGCGGCAGGACCCGGCCAGCGCGGAGGCGGCGCCGCGAGGCGTCGCCCGGGCGAGCGCGCCGACCGCCACGGCGATGGCGGTGAGCCTGGTCTCGCTCGCCGGCCTGCCGCCCTCGCCGCTCTTCGTCTCCGAGCTGATGATCCTGCTCGGCGGGATGGACGCCGGCCTGACGGCGGTCTCCGCGGTCGCCGCGGTGCTGCTCGCGCTCGGCTTCCTCGGACTCGCGCACGCACTGATCGAGGGGCTGCTCGGAGAGGGGGAGAGGCGGGGCACCCGCCCAACCTCCCGCTCGGCACGGGCGGTCGCGCTGCTCGCCGGCGCGGCGGCCGTCGCGCTGCTCGCGCTGACCGTGGCCGCCTACGCCCTGCCGGACTCGGGCATCGTCGAGGCGCTGATGAGGAGCGGCGCGTGAGCCTGCGGGCCGCGGCGCCGCGCCAGGACGTCGAGCCGGTCGCCGTCGAGCGGCCGGACTGGCGCGACGCGTGCCGGCGAGCGCTCGACGACGGCGAGCGCTTCTGCGGGGCCTACGCCGCCGGCTCGGGCTCCGATCGGCGCTGGAGCGCGCTGTTCGCCCGCGGCACGGAGACGCGGGTGCTCACGACCCGGCTCGGCGGCGAGGCGCCGCCGACGATCGTCGACCTCGTCCCCGCGGCGGGGTGGGACGAGCGCGAGGCCCACGACCTCTACGGGCTGCGGTTCGACGGCCACGAGCCGCTGCGCCCGCTCGTCGCCCACCCGCTCGACACGGCGAGCTGGACCGTTCCGGTCGCGGGGGAGGGGGTGCACGAGGTGGCCGTCGGACCGGTCCACGCCGGCGTGATCGAGTCCGGCCACTTCCGCTTCCACGTCGTCGGCGAGCGGATCCTCCTCGTCGACCCGCGCCTCTTCCACAAGCACCGCGGGCTCGAGCGCGCCGCCGAGGGGCGGGAGCTGCGCCGATGGGCTGGCCTTCGCCCAGCGGGCGTGCGGGGCCTGCGCCGTCGCCAACTCGGTCGCCTACGCGCAGGCCTGCGAGAGCGTCCTCGGCCTCACCCCTTCCCGGGAGCTGCGGCGCGCCCGCACCCTGCTGCTCGAGCTGGAGCGCCTCTACAACCACCTCAACGACATCGGCGCGGTCTGCGCGGGCGTCGGGTTCGCCACCGGGAACATGGCCTTCGCCGCGCTGAAGGAGCGCGCCATGCGCCTCAACCAGGCGCTCGCCGGTCACCGCTTCCTGTTCGGATCGGTCGAGGTCGGCGCCAGTCGCCTCGACCTGCCGTCCCCGGCGGCCGATCGGGCGCGCGGCGAGCTTCGCGAGCTGCGCGAGGACGCGGCGCGAGCCTGGCGCGAGATCCGGTTCGCTGCCTCGGTTCAGGCTCGGCTCGGTGGGGTGGGGGTCCTCGATCGCGACGACGCCGTCGAGCTCGGCGCCGTCGGGCCCGCCGCGCGTGCCTCCGGGCTGAGGCTGGACACCCGCACGGCCAGTCCCGGCCTCTGGTACGGCTCCGCCTTCGCCGCGGCCGCTCCGCCGGTCGCCGGGGGGGACGTCGCCGCCCGCCTCGAGGTGCGAGCGATCGAGCTGGAGGCGACCTTCGAGATGCTGGACGAGCTGCTCTCCGAGCCGGTGGGCGCCGACGCCGCGAGCCCTGGCGGTCCCGCCGATCCGGTGGGCGTGGCGCGCGTCGAGAGCCCGCGGGGGGAGACGGTCTGCGTCGTGGAGCCGGGGGCGTATCGGGTGCGGCGGCTTCACCTGCGCACCGGCTCCTACGCCAACTGGCCGGCGCTGGCGCACGCCACGGCGGGCAACCTGCTGGCGGACTTCCCGCTGATCAACAAGAGCTTCGAGCTCTGCTACGCCTGCGTGGATCGCTGATCGTGTTCGTCCTGCTCCGCCACCTCCAGCGCGTCCGCCGCGAAGCCGCCCTGCCGAGGCGCAACGGCTCCCGCTCGCTGGCGATCCGCCACGTCGACGCGGGGTCCTGCAACGCCTGCGAGCACGAGCTGACCGCGACGGCTGCCCCGCAGTACGACCTGCAGCGCTTCGGCCTCGACATCGTCGCCTCGCCCCGCCACGCCGACGTCCTGCTCGTCACCGGCCCGGTCACGACGCGCATGGCCGACCCGCTGCGAGCGGCCTACGAGGCGATGCCCGAGCCGCGCCTCGTCGCCGCCCTCGGCGACTGCGCGCTCGGCTGCGGCGTCCTCGGCGACTCGGCCGAGCTGGCCGGCCCACTCGACGAGCTGCTGCCAGTCGACATCCGCATCCCCGGCTGCCCGCCAACCCCACAGGAGATAGCCGACGCGATCCTGGCGGCAAGCAACAGGGGCTCGAAACGCCGTGGACGGGGCAGCGCGGCTCTAGTGTCTTAACTCGCCGATTTCCCTTCGTTCTTCGATCGATGGCGATCCGCCAGTAACGGACGGACGATGACGAGTCCGCCGAGCATGGACAGCGAAGTCACCGACCACCAAAGGCCGAGATCGTCCAGAAGGTTGCCGTGCCCGGCTGCGCGATGGCCACCAACGGCTAGAGCGAAAGCCACACCAACCAGGCCAGCAATGCCAAATCCGCAAGTGGTACCCAGCCAGTTCTCGTGATCGTCGTCGTGATCGACGACACTGACCAACCAGACCGCCTCGACGATGAAGCCGAACAGAATCGTGACGCCAACCTGAGCGATCGTGTACATCAGATCCGGCGCCGGATATCCCAGGCCACGGAATGCGAAGGTATAAACCGCCACCATCAAAGCCACCACGCCTAGGATCTCGCCAATGCCCTTCCAGAAGGGATCGATTCGCATGGGCGGAAAGCTATGGGTGAGGCCGGTCAGAGCTTTTCAGCCTCAACGGGTGGTGTCTCAGTTTACTGAGACACCACCCCTCAACGCACGATAATGGTGGTTATGTCAACTCATCGATAAGCGGCCGGGTGCCGGAGACGCTTCAGGCGCCCCCGGCGTGCCGCTCGTGCGCCTCAGCCTGACTGGATCGCCGCCTCGATCGCGCTGGCCGAGCCCGGCGTGCCAAGCGGGTTGGTCCCGTTCGGGCCCTGCACGACGAACGACGGCGTGCCCGTGAAGCCGAAGCCCGTCGAGGCTTGGCTGGTGGTGCGGGAGACTTCGTTCAGCAGGCGCTTGCTCTTGCGATCGGCGTTCCATTTCGCGATGTCGGGCACCCCGGCGCCCTTGGCTACCGAGGTCAGGAAGGAGTCGTCGGCGTAACCGGAGCCCTCAGTGCCCTGGTTTCGGTAGAAGAGCTCGATGTAGCTCCAGCCGCGGCCCTGCTCGCCGGCGGCCAGGGCCGCGGCCCCGGCCGGCGTGGACTGCGGCCCGATGATCGTGTAGTTGCGGAAGTCGATCTTCGCCTTGCCCTGGCGGACCGGCCCGGCGATCACCTGCGGCAGGATCTGCTCCGAGTAGTCCTTGCAGACCGGGCACTGGAGGTCGCCGAACTCGATCAGCGTCACCTTTGCCTTCGGGTCGCCGAGGACGGCGCCCTCCTGCGGGATGCCGGCCAGCTGGCTCTTGACCAGGCCGACGCCTTCGAGGCTGGTGTCCCCCCCACTGCTCTGGTTCTGGCTGATCACGATCAGGACGGCGACGGCGACGATCGCCAGGAAGGCGGCGGCGCTGCCCAGCTGCACGAGCCGCTTGCGCCGCTCGTCCGCCTGCGCAGCGGTCTCCTCGCGCAGCCGCTGCTCGCGGCGTTTCTCCCTCTCCCTCTTGTTGCTCATGCACCCTCCTGTCGTGTTTGTGACGCAATCGTCGCGAAGTCCTGATCGTCGTGGTCAGACGGTGGAGAAGTCGACTTGCCGACGTAGCCGATGGCGCGGCTCGCGTTCAGCGCCAGGAGCACGGTCATCAGCACCGCGCTGGCCACGCACCACTGGCAGATCGCGTTGACGACGAAAAGCTCCAGATAGGTCAGGTAGGCGCTGAAGCCGAACCCGACCAGCGCCAGCGAGAAGCCGGCGAAGCGCCCCGGGTCGCCGCGCAGCAGCGCCGCGCCGAGCAGCAGCACGTACCCGACGATCCCGATGACCGCGACGTTGACCCCCGCCAGGTGCGAGTAGGCGCTGCCGGCGACCGTCTCGCAGCCGCCGCCCCCGGCCAGGCAGACGGGCGCCCCGCCGCCGGCGTCGGCGATCGTGATGTAGGTGGCGACGCCGATCCCGAGCAGCGCGACCGCTCCCGCAGCACGCCGCAGCGTCGTCTCGCGTGGAAGGCGGCCGTGCATCGACTCTCAGCCTATGGAAGCGCCGCGACAAAGGCGGCTATCTCGCGCGAGAGCCTGCCGCCCTGCCAGGCGAGCGGCGACTCTCCCTCGGCCTCGCTGATCAGCGTCGCCTCGGCAGTCGTTCGGCGTAGCTGTGCGCCACCGCGTAGGGATGCCCCGGGTCGGCGGCGTCGTGGCTGGCGACGACCAGCGACGGGACTCGGAGCGACTCCAGCTCCTCCATCGACTCGAAGGGCCGCGAGCGCGGCACCTGGCGCAGCGCCTCGGCGAGCGCGGCCGGGTGTCGGTGCAGGAGCATCCGCTCGCGGGTGAAGCGCAGCACGGAGTCGCGCCAGGCGGGGTCGATGCCCCCGAAGCGGTCGATGTAGGCGACGAACCCGTCGACCCCTCCCCCCTCCAGCGCCGCCGCCAGGCCGTCCCAGTAGGCCAGCGTCCCCCCACAAACATCGTTCCGCTGTTCCTTTGCCCAGTTATTTGAGGCAAAGGAACAGCGGAAGCTGGTTTTTGGCGGTGTAGGTGGGGCCGATGACGACCAGTCCCGCTATCCGCTCGGGATGGCGCAGCGCGTAGGCGACCGCGGTGTGGGCGCCCATCGAGTGGCCGGCGAGCACGAAGGGCGCGCTCCTCCAGCGTCGCCTCGACCACCGACTCCAGGTCGCCGACCAGCTCCGGGTATCCATAACCCTCCCCGGCCGGGGCGGGGTCGGACTCGCCGTGCGCTCGCGCGTCGTAGGTGACGACCGTGTGGCCGGCGCGCTCCAGCGCCCGCGACCCGTGGACGACGTAGCGGCGCGTCGCGGTGATCCCGTGGCAGAGGACGATCGCGGGCCCCTCCCCCGCCATCTCGCCCCGGATCGCCAGCCCCTCGCCGGCGGTGAACGGGATGCGGCGCCGCGGGATCCCTGGGCATCAGCCCAGGGCGGCGACGGCTTGCTCGAGGTCGTCGACCGTCTCGAAGCTGAGGCCGGTCCAGGCTCGACCTTGCGGTGGCGGACGACGCCCTCCTCGTCGACGACGAAGATCGCGCGGCGGACGCATCGGCCCCGGCGAGGACTCCGTAGGCGCGGCCAGCGACGCCGTACTTGCACCTCGGTCCTCGTCGGCGAGCAGCGGCACGTTGAGCCGCTCCTCCTCGGTGAAGCGCTCGTGGGAGTCGACCGATTGCGGCGAGATGCCGAGCACGTCGGCGCCGAGGTCGTCGAGCCGCTCGCCCTGTCGCGGTAGGAGCAGAACTGCTTGGTGCAGACCGGGGTGAAGTCGCCGGGGTAGAAGGCGAGGACCACCTTCCGACCGCGGTAGTCGGAGAGCCTGTAGGTCCTGCCGCCGGTGCCGGGCAGCTCGAAGTCCGGTGCCGCGTCGCCTACGTCGATCTTGGCCACGCGAGCCAGGCTAGCCCTTCTCGATCGTGATCTTGTCGATCAGGACCGTCTGTTTCGGTTTCTCGGCCGGGGTGCCGAGCTTGCCGATCCTGGCGACCACGTCGTAGCCCTTGCTGACCTTGCCGACCAGCGCGTAGTCCGGCGGCAGGCCCGCGTCCGGCGCGGTGACGACGAAGAACTGGCTGCCGGAGCGGCCGGGCGGCTCGGCCGAGCTCTTCGCCATCGCGACGATGCCCTTGGTGTAGGAGAGGTTGGCCGGCGGCTTCTCGTCGACGCTGTAGCCGGGGCCGCCGGTGCCGTTGCCGAGCGGGTCGCCGCCCTGGATCACGAAGCCGGGGGCGATCCGGTGGAAGGCGAGGTCGTCGTAGAAGCCCTTGTCGGCGAGGTAGGCGAAGGAGTTGACGGTCTTCGGCGCGCGGGCTGTGTCGAGCGCGATCTCGAAGGTCCCGCAGCTGGTCTCGACCACGGCGGTCAGCTTCTCGCCCTTCTTGACCGTCTGCTTCGGCGCCGCGAAGCTGACCTGCTTCGGCTTCGGCGCCGCGACCTGCTTGCAGCCGCCGGCGCTCGCCGTCGTCGTCGAGTCGCTGCTGCCGCCGCCGCGCCCGATCAGGATCGCGGCGACCACGCCGATCGCGATCACCGCGAAGACGGCGAGGATGATCAAGCGTGCGGTCGCGCTGCTGCTCTCATCGGCGCGCGGAAGCCTAGAGGATCGACCCGGCGCCGGGTTGCGATCATCGGCGGGTGCCCTCCCCACCCCTGACGCCACTCGCCGCCGCCGTCCTGCACGTCGACCGCGCCCCGGAGCGGGTCCTCGAGATCGGCTGCGGGACGGCGAGGGCAGCGCTGTTCCTGGCCCGCGAGTTCCCCCGGGCGCGGGTGCGGGGAGTCGACCGCTCCGAGGAGGCGATCCGCACGGCGGTCGCCAGGGTCGGCCTCGACCCCGAGGGACGCGTCGCCTTCAAGGCCGGGGACGCCGCGGCCGCTCCCCTACCCCGACGACTTCTTCGACCTCGTCGCCCAGGTCGACTCGCCGGCCGGCGGCCGGCGAGATCGCCCGCGTCCTGCGCCCCGGCGGGCACCTGATCGTCGCCGTCGAGCGCCGGCCACGCCGGCCGCTCGGACTGGACCCGCGGCGGCTGGGGCGCAGGCTGGCCCGCCACGGGATCGAGGAGGTCGAGCTGGCGAGAGGCAGGCGACGGCAGCTTCTTCGTCGGGCGGCTGCGCGGCCACGGCTGAGCGCCCGCGCCGATTAGGCTCCCCGCCCATGGGCGGGGAGCGAGCGAGGCGCGAAGCGTTGTGATCGAAATCGAGGGAATGCCGCTGGCGCTGCTCGTCAACCCCTCCTCGGCGGGCGGGAAGACCCTGAAGCTGCTGCCGCGAGGTCGAGCAGGCGCTGGACGCGCGCCGGATCGTCTTCCGGGTGCAGCGCACCCGCGGCCTCGAGCACGGGGTCGAGCAGGCGCTGCTCGCGGTCGAGGCCGGTGAGGTGCCGGTGGTGATGAGCGGCGACGGCCTGATCGGCGCGGTCGGCGGCGCCCTGGCCGGGGCCGAGACGCCGCTCGGGATCGTCCCCGGCGGCCGCGGCAACGACCTGGCGCGCGTGCTCGGCATCCCCGACGATCCCGAGGGCGCGGTCGAGGTGCTCGCCGCCGGGCAGACCCGCCAGATCGACGTCGGCGAGGCGAACGGCAAGCGCTTCCTCGGCATCGTCAGCGTCGGCTTCGACTCCGAGGCGAACCGGCTCGCCAACGAGGACCGAAGTTCCTGCGCGGCAACCTCGTCTACGCCTACGCGGCGCTGCGCACGCTGGTGGGCTGGAAGCCGGCCCGCTTCACGATCCGGGTCGACGACGAGCGCATGCGCTTCAGCGGCTACTCGGTCTCGGTCGCCAACAGCAAGGCCTTCGGCGGCGGCATGTTCATCGCCCCCGACGCCGAGCTCGACGACGGCGAGTTCGACGTCGTCACGGTCGGCGAGGTCGGCAAGCTGCGCTTCGTGGGTAACCTGCCGAAGGTGTTCAAGGGCACCCACGTCGAGGAGGACGAGGTGCGCGTCTTCCGCGCCCCGCACCTGGAACTGAGCGCCAGCCGGCCCTTCCCGGTCTACGCCGACGGCGAGCACCTCACCGACCTGCCCGTCTCGCTGCGCGTGCTGCCGCGGGCGCTGAGCGTGCTCGCGCCGCCGCCGAGGTGAGCTAACGGGCGCGCTGTTCGGCGCCAAGGTCGCCGCGGCGCGGGCGATCGGCGCCGCCAGCCGGGCCAGCGGCCGCGGCGGCGGGACGACGCTGCCGGGGCGGGCCCTGCTGCGCCTCGCGCCCGACGCGATCGCCCGGCTCGGCGCCGGGCTCGACCGCGGCGTGACGATCGTCAGCGCCACCAACGGCAAGACGACGACGGCCGGGATGATCGCCGCCGTGCTCGCCGCCGACGGGCGCGAGCCCGTCCACAACCGGGCCGGGTCGAACATGACCTGGGGGGTCGCCACGGCGCTGCTCGAGCAGGACGGCCACGAGGGCCTGTTCGAGGTCGACGAGGCCTGGCTGCCGCGGGTCAGCGAACAGCTCGACCCCTCGCTGATCGTGCTCGGCAACCTCTTCCGCGACCAGCTCGACCGCTACGGCGAGATGGAGGCGCTGGCCGACGAGTGGGCGAAGACGGTCGAGGGGCGGGCCGGCCGCACGCGCTTCGTGCTCAACGCCGACGACCCGCTGATCGCCGACCTCGGCCGCGACCGCGAGGGGAACGCGCGCGAGGGCGTCCTCTACTTCGGGATCGACGACGACTCCCAGGCGCTGCCCGAGCTCCAGCACGCCTTCGACGCCAAGCACTGCCGGCGCTGCGGCCACCCCTACGCCTACGAGCGCGCCTTCGTCGGCCACCTCGGCCACTACTCGTGCCCCAACTGCGGCGCGGCGCGGCCGCGACCCGACGTGGCGGCGACGCGGATCGAGCTGCGACGGGATGGAGGGCTCGGCGGTCGACCGTCCGCACCCCCGCGGGGGAGATGCGGCTGGAGCTCCCCCTCCCCGGCCTCTACAACGTCTACAACGCGCTCGCCGCGCTCGCGGCGGGCCTCGAGCTCGGCGTCGAGCCGCAGCGGATCGCCGCCGCGCTCGGCGAGATGCGCGCCGCCTTCGGCCGGGTCGAGACGATCGAGATCGCCGGCAAGCCGGTCTCGATCCTGCTGATCAAGAACCCGGCCGGGGCGAACGAGGTGCTGCGCACGCTGAAGCTGGAGGCCGGCGGCGAGGGCCTCGACCTCTGGATCGCCCTCAACGACAGGATCGCCGACGGGCGCGACGTCTCCTGGGTCTGGGACGCGGACTTCGAGCTGCTGGCGGGCGCCGTGCGGCGCGTCACCTGCGCCGGGACCCGGGCGCCCGAGATGGCGCTGCGGCTGAAGTACGCGGGGTGGCCCGAGGACGCGATCGAGGTCGAGCCGGAGATCGAGGCGTCCCTCGACCGGGCGGTCGCCGAAGCGCCGGGCCGGCTCTTTGCGCTGCCGACCTACACGGCGCTGATCGAGCTGCGCAAGCTGCTGGCAACGCGGGGACTGGCGAAGGAGTTCTGGGAGTGAACGTCATCTGGCACGACGTCGAGTGCGGGAGCTACGAGGCCGATCTCGCGCTCTGGGAGGAGCTGGCAGACGAGGCCGACGGACCGATTCTCGATCTCGGCTGCGGGACCGGCCGGGTGGCGTTGCACCTGGCGAGGCGCGGGCACCGGGTGACCGGGCTCGACATGGACGCCGCCCTGCTCGCTGCTTTGGACGAGCGGGCGGCCGGGTTGCCTGTGGGTGTCGACCTGGGCGACGCGCGCGGGTTTGCACTCGAGGGCGAGTTTGGGTTGGCGCTGGCGCCGATGCAGCTCGTGCAGCTGTTCGCGGGCGCCGATGAGCGGCTCGCCTGCCTGCGGTGCGTCGCGCAACACCTGAGACCCGGAGGACAGATCGCGCTGGCGATCGTCGAGGAGATCCCCGCTTCGCGACGGAGAGGCGCCCCCCCCTCTCCCCGACGTACGCGAGGTCGATGGCTGGGTCTACTCCAGCCTGCCGCTCGATGCCGGTGTCGATGCCGGGGCGATCGTCGTCCGGCGCCTGCGGCAGACCGTGTCGCCCGACGGCGAGCTTGCGCGACGAGGTCGACGAGATCCGGCTTCAGGTGCTTTCCGCCGAGACGCTGGAGCGGGAGGCCGCCGAGGCCGGGCTGTCGCCCGTCGGATCGCCGCGAGATCCCCGCCACCGACGCCCACGTCGGCTCGACCGTCGTCCTGCTGGAGAGGGAGGACTGATGGAGCTGCGCGTCCTCGCCCTCTACCCCGAGCAGATGAACATCTACGCCGACCGCGGCAACATCGTCTTCCTGCGGCGGCGCTGCGAGTGGCGCGGGATCGACTTCTCCTACGCGGCCGCCGGGCCGGGCGAGCGGGTCGACCCCGGCGCCCACGACCTCTTCTACATCGGCGGCGGCCAGGACCGCGACCAGCGAGCGGTCGCCGCCGACATGGTCGAGACGAAGCGCGAGGCGCTGGGCGCCGCCGTCGACGACGGCGCCGTCGTGCTCGCGGTCTGCGGCGGCTACCAGCTGCTCGGCCACAGCTACCAGCTCGGCGAGGAGAAGCTGCCGGGCCTCGGTCTCGCCGACCTGGAGACGATCCGCGAGCCCGGCCCGCGCCTGATCGGCAACGTCGCGATCGAGGCCGACCTCGGCGACGGCCCGCGCCTGATCGCCGGCTTCGAGAACCACGGCGGCCGCACCTACCTGGGCGGCGGCGCCCAGCCGCTCGGCCGCGTCGTCAAGGGGTTCGGCAACAACGGCAAGGACGGCCTCGAGGGAGTGCGCCGCGACAACCTGATCGGCACCTACCTGCACGGCCCGCTGCTGCCCAAGAACGCCTGGCTGGCAGACCACCTGATCGCCCTCGCCCTCGAGCGCCGCTACGGGACGCGTCCGGAGCTGGAGCCGCTCGACGACGCGTTTGAGCGTGCGGCTCATCGCTCGGCCCGCGAAGCCGCTTTGTAGGCCGGGCAGGTTTGCTCAAATGGGGGTATGCGGGGAATGCTCGCGACCCTTTTCGTCGCCATGATCCTGACCTCCTGGCTGACGAGCGCTGGGCGAGCCGCTCCTGCACCGGCGCCCACTTGTGAAGCCGGTCCAGTCACGGTCGGCGCCGAGATTCATGGCACCCCCTGCGACGATCGGATCGTCGTCCCCTCCGATGTCGAGACGGTCGAGGCCGGTGGCGGGAACGACGTGATCCTGCCGGCGGCGATCGCCGCGAGCGATTCCTGCCCTTCCGATGGCTGCCACCTGGGGGTTGGCAGCCAGACCTTCGACGGCGGGCCCGGTAACGACGTCGTCTTCGGCGAACGCGGAAACGACACGCTGAACGGCGGCGGAGGAGACGACCACCTCTACGGCGGCATCGGCGACGACAGGCTGCGGGGCGGTCCCGGCGACGACCATCTGTCCGGCGGCTTTGGCGCCGACTCGATCGACGGTGAAGGCGACAACGATTTCGTCCGCGGAGACCCGACCGTCGACAGAATCGCCGACAGCGGCGGCAGCGCCGACACGCTCAGCTACGGGACCGGCGTGACGCCCGGCTTTTCCAGCAACCCCGATGTGTACCCCGACTTCAGCGAATACCCGAACTTCCCGGCGACGGTAGAGGGGCGCGGGGTCTACATCGACCTCACCGCTGGCATCGGAGACAACGGCGTCGCGCCCGACGGCGGCGGCGTCGACGAAGTCACGGGGACCGGCTTCGAAAACGTGGTCGGCACCGCGTTCTCCGACTTCATCGTGGGCACGTCCGCTGGCGAGACGATCTACGGCGGCGGCGGAGCCGACGTGATCTTTGGCGAAGGAGGAGACGACCGGATCTACGGCGGAGCCGACGGAGACCACCTCGACGGGGGCTCCGGACAGGACACGATCGACGGCGGCTCGGGCACCGACAGCTGCGAGGGCTGCGAGCCTGCGAATCCCTGCGAGACGAACGGTAGAGCGGTCGTCCTACGCGATGCGAGCAAGATCGCGGTCGGCGTGATGGCGCCTGAAGAGAGCGCCGCCGAGCTCTATCTCGCGGGCAGCGATGTGGACGACTTGGTAACCGCGACCTACTCGCCCGCGTCGCCGCCGACTGTGACCTTCCAGCTCGAAGCGGGCTCGGTTGGCGCCTTCGACTCGAGCCCATCCGTGGCCGGCGGATGCGGGGCCCCCGCCGCGGACAAAGTCGTCTGTGCTCTCGCCGAGGCCCCGGACTCGATCGTCCTCGCCGGTATGGCCGGGAACGACTCCTCCAGGTGTGGCCGGCTTCCCGGATTCGACCTCGATCGTCGAGCTCGGCGGCAATGGCGGCGACTCCCTGACCGGCGGCGAGCGGGAACGAAGACGTGCTCGGCGACGGGCCGGGAAACGACGTGCTGGACGCCCTCGGCGGCGACGACGCGCTTCTCAACAACGAAGGCACCGACACTCTGGACGCCGGCGCTCGGAAGCGACCTGCTCCTCTCCGATTCGCATCTGCGACAACGACAAGCTGAGCGGAGGCGAATAGGCGACAACCGCGACAACGCTTCTTGGACGAAACTCAAGCGAGCCGGTGGCGGCCCGGCTCGACACCGGCGACGCCGGCCGCCCCGTGCGGCGGGCAGCCGAGCTGCTCGGGCGGCGGCACGCTGGACCAGCCTGGCAGAGCGATCGAGGATCTCGAGGGGACGAGCCAAGGACGACTTCTTCCGCGGTGACGTTCGGGAACAACCAGCTGCTCGGGCATCGGGGCGCCGACAGCTATTACGCGCTGCACGGCGACGACACGATCCTTGCCAACTCCGCAGACTCCGATGCCGGCGATCGACTGCGGCGAAGGCAGCGACACGGCCTTCGTCGACCATCCCGACGCCGACGTACGCGGACCCGGCTCCCGGTCGGCTGCGAGAACGGTCTACGAAGCGGCTCGCCGAACGAGCTTCCAGCCGCCCGGGACGCCGCATCGGCCCGCCGCCGCCGGCGCCTCGCGCCGCCCGGCGCCGTCGGCGAACCGCCCACGCGGCTGGATCGAAAGCCGCCGCGGACCAAGCTGCTCCGCGGGCCGGCCAGGGCGGTCTTCACGCCGGGGGCAGATGGCGTCGCGTCGCCTTCGCCTTCGGCTCGAACGAGGTCCGGCATCGACCTTCCGCTGCAAGCTCGACCGCCATCCGCTTCAAGCCGTGCCGCTCGCCACGCGCGCTACCGCCTGCGCCTCGGCCGCCACGCCTTCGCACGTTTACGCGATCGACGCGGCGGGCAACCGCGACCGCAGCCCGGCCGTCGTTCCAGTTTCGCGGTCCGCCGCCGCTAGCGGCCGCTGGAGCCGAAGCCGCCGTCGCCGCGGGCGGACTCGCGCAAGCGCCTCGACCTCGACCGGCTCGGCAAGCGCGACCGGCGCGATCACGAGCTGAGCGATCCGGTCGCCAGGCTCGACCCGGAAGGTCTCGGCCGGATCGGTGTTCAGCAGCAGCACCCGGACTTCGCCGCGGTAGCCGGAGTCGATCAGCCCGGGGCTGTTGACCAGCGCGATCCCGTGCTCGCGGCCAGCCCCGACCGCGGCAGCACCAGCCCGGCGTGCCCCTCGGGGATCTCGACCGCGATCCCGGTCCCAACGCTCCACCGCTCCCCGGGCCCGATATGAGCCGCCTCGCACGCGTAGAGATCAAGCCCGGCATCCCCCTCGTGCGCCCGTGGTCGGCAGCACGCGCGCCCTCGCCCTGAAGCAATCGCGACACCCGCAGCTCCACGGCGCACGGACGCCTAGAGCGACGCGCAAGATCGTCGAAGCGGTGCAGCTCGGCCGACCGGGCAACCGCTGGCGTGGACCAGGACGCCGTCCTCGCGCTCGGTCCGCTCCAGCTCGCCGGCCACCTCGTGCAGCTCGTGCAGCCGCGCGCCCTCGCGCGTAGGGGATCAGCAGCTCGACCTCGGCCAGGGTGTCCTCGAAGGCCGCCTCGATCCGCTCCCGCAGCTCGTCGAGGCCCTCGCCGTCGAGGGCCGAGACCAGGACCGCGCCCGGATGGCGCAGCAGCGCCTCGCGCGCGCTCGTCCTCGTCGAGCAGGTCGGCCTTGTTGAGGACGAGCAGCCGCGGCTTCTCGCCGGCGCCGATCTCCTCGAGCACCTCGTCGACCGCCCGCATGTCGGCCAGCCGCCGCTCCTCCGGCGCCGCCGCGTCGACCACGTGCAGGATCAGGTCGGCGAGCACCGTCTCCTCGAGCGTCGCCTTGAAGGCCTCGACCAGCTGGTGCGGCAGCTTCTCGATGAAGCCGACGGTGTCGGTCAGCAGGTAGTCGCGGCCGGAGAGCTCGAGGCTGCGGGTGGTCGGGTCGAGGGTGTGGAAGAGCCTGTCCCCCACCCCGACCTCGGCGCCGGTGAGCGCGTTGAGCAGGGTCGACTTGCCGGCGTTGGTGTAGCCGGCGAGGGCGACCCGCGGCAGCGAGGAGCGCTCGCGCCGGGCTCGCATCACGCCGCGGTTGCGCTCCAGCCGCTCCAGGCGGCGGCGCAGCGCCGCGATCCGGTCGCGGGCGAGGCGGCGGTCGGTCTCGATCTGGGTCTCGCCCGGCCCCCTGGTGCCGATCCCGCCCCCGAGGCGCTCGAGGTGGGTCCAGAGGCCCCGCATGCGCGCCAGGTTGTACTCGAGCTGGGCCAGCTCGACCTGGAGCTTGCCCTCGGCCGAGTGGGCGTGGTCGGCGAAGATGTCGAGGATCACCGCGGTGCGGTCGATCACCGGCACGCCCAGCGCCGCCTCGAGGTTGCGCTCCTGGCGCGGCGCCAGCTCGTCGTCGCAGGCGACCAGGTTGGCGTCGCAGGCGGCGATCTGCTCCTTCAGCTCGTCCAGCTTGCCGCGGCCGAAGTAGCGGTCGGGGTCGGGTGTCGCGCGCTGCTGGACCGCCTCGCCGGCGGTCGCCACGCCGGCGGTGCGCAGCAGCTCCTTCAGCTCGGCGAGCGGGTCGCCGTCCGCACGCGGCCGTCGACGATCCCGATCGCCAGCGCTCGCTGGCGCGGCCCGCGGGTTCGAGACGCCGGCGCCGTTCGCGCCGTAGCGCGTCTGCGTGTTGCGGCCGTTTCTCGAACGTTGCACTCGGCCGATTGTAGGCGTCGGCCTAGTCCGGATAGGCTTGCGGCCGTGAAGGTCTTCGTGACCGGAGGGACGGGCTTCATCGGCGGCGAGGTCGTCCGCCAGCTGCGCGAGCGCGGCGACGAGGTCGTCTGCCTGGTCCGCAACCCCGAGAAGGGCGAAGGCCGTCGCCGACGCTCGGCTGCGAGCTGGTCGCCGGCGACCTCGGCGACAGCAGGGCGATCCGCGAGGGGATGGAGGGCTGCGACGCGGTCATCCACGCCGCGGCGATGTACGAGGTCGGGATCCCGGCCTCCCAGCACCCGGCGATGCGCGAGGCCAACGTCGGCGGCACCGAGCGGGTCCTGCGCGCCGCGCTCGAGGCGAAGATCCCCAAGGTCGTCTACGTCTCGACCGTGCGGCGTCTTCGGCAACACCCACGGCAAGGTCGTCGACGAGTCCTACGAGCACCCCGGCAAGGAGTTCACCTCCTGCTACGAGGAGACCAAGTGGGAGGCGCACCAGATCGCCAAGCGGATGATCGGCGAGGAGGGCCTGCCCTGCGTGATCGTCCAGCCCGGCGGCGTCTACGGCCCCGGCGACACCTCCTCGGTCGCCGAGCTGCTCAACCAGTTCCTCTCCGGGAAGATGCCGCTGCTGCCCTTCCCGGAGCTCGGGATCTGCCTGTCCCACGTCGAGGACATCGCCGGCGGCATCCTGCTCGCCCTCGACAAGGGCAGGGTCGGCGAGACCTACGTGCTCAGCGGCCCGGTGACGACGATGCGCGAGGCGATCGAGACCGTCGCCGCGATCACCGGGCGCAAGGCTCCCAAACACGCGATGCCGACGCCGGTGATGAAGGCGCTGACGCCGATCGGGCCGCTGGTCGGCAAGATGATGGGACAGCCGCCCAACCTGCGCGAGCTGATCTCCTCGGCCGACGGCGTCACCTTCTGGGCCAGCCACGAGAAGGCGAGCCGGGAGCTCGGCTACGCGCCGCGCGGCCTGGAGGAGGGCCTGCGGCAGACGCTCGAGGCGGAGGGCCAAGTTCCCGCCGCCGCGGCCGCCTGAGCGACTCCGCCCACCGATGCGCGTAATCGACGTCGAGCACCTCGGGCGCCCGCACGTGATCGGCTGCTGGGAGGTCGACGGCGCCCTGGTCGACCCCGGGCCGGAGTCCTCGATGGGGACGCTGCTCGCGGCGCTCGGCGAGCGAGCGAGCCGCGGGCGCTGCTGCTCACCCACATCCACCTCGACCACGCCGCGGCGACCGGCGCCCTGGTGCGGCGCTGGCCCGACCTCGAGGTCTACGTCCACGAGCGCGGCGCCCCCCACCTGATCGACCCCTCGAAGCTGCTGGCCAGCGCCGAGCGCCTCTACGGCGACCAGATGGAGCGCCTCTGGGGCGAGATCGTGCCGGTGCCGGAGGCCAACGTGAAGCCGCTGGCCGGCGGCGAGACGGTGCTCGGGATGCGCGTCGCCTACACCCCGGGCCACGCCTCCCACCACGTCTGTTACTTGCACGAGGAGAGCGGGACCGCCTTCACCGGCGACGTCGCCGCGGTGCCGCATCCCGCCCTCCAACCTGCGTCCTGCCGCCCACGCCTCCCCCGGACATCGACATCGAGGCCTGGGAGGACTCGATCGGGATCGTCGAGGGCTGGAGGCCCGAGCGCCTGGCGCTCACCCACTTCGGCGCGATCGAGGATCCCCTCCCCCACCTGGCGCGCGTGCGCGAGCGGCTGCGCGAGGAGGCGGCGCTGGCCCGCGACCTCTCCGAGGCCGACTACGAGCAACGCCACCGCGAGCGGGTGACGGCGAACGCCGACCCGGAGGTCGCGGCGCAGCTGCTGCAGGCGGTCCCCCCCGAGTACCAGTGGCGCGGCCTCGACCGCTACTGGCGCAAGCGCGCCGAGCGCGAAGCGGCTTAGGCGAGGTGCTCGCGCATCCGCTCGACCGCCTCGGCGATGCGGTCGTCGGGGGTGGTGAGGGAGATGCGGAAGAAGCCCTCGCCGCTCGGCCCGTACATCGAGCCCGGGCGAGACGACCACCGCCGCCTCCTCGAGGACCAGCTCGGCGAAGGAGGTCGAGGTGTGGCCCTCGGGCACCGGCGCCCAGACGTAGATCGTCCCCTTCGGCGCCGCCACCTCGACGCCGATCTCGCGCAGCGCGCCGACCACCAGGTCGCGGCGGCGGGCGTAGGTCTCGTTCATCCGCTCCAGCGGGCCGCGCGGGCCCGCGCAGCGCCGCGGCGCCGGCCATCTGCACCGCCTCGAAGAGGCCGGAGTCGACGTTGGTCTTCAGCCGCCAGTAGGTCTGGATCGCCTCGGCGTTGCCGAGGATCGCGGCGCAGCGCCAGCCGGTCATGTTGAAGCCCTTGGAGAGCGAGAAGACCTCGACCCCGACCTCCTTCGCGCCGGGCGTCGCGAGGAAGCTCGGCGCGACGTAGCCGTCGTAGGTCGTCTCCGAGTAGGCGTTGTCGTGGACGACGAGGATCTCGTGCTCGCGGGCGAAGGAGACGACCAGCTCGAAGAAGCCCTCGGGGACGACCGCGCCGGTCGGGTTGTTCGGGTAGTTGAGGAACATCAGCCGCGCCTTGGCGGCGACGTCGGCCGGGACCGCGCTGAGGTCGGGGGCGAAGCCGAGCTCGGGGACCAGCGGCAGCAGCTCGGGCGTCGCGCCGGCGAGGATCGGGCCGCCGGTGTAGACCGGGTAGCCGGGGTCGGAGGCGAGGGCGACGCCGCCCGGGTCGAGGAAGGCGAAGCAGAGGTTGTAGATGCACTCCTTGGCGCCGATCGCCGGGATCACCTCGGCTCTCGGGGTCGATCTCGACCCCGAAGCGCTCGTCGTAGAAGTCGGCGAAGGCCTCGCGGAACTCGTCGCGGCCGCGGTTGCTCGGGTACTGCTGGTTGGCGGGGTCGGCGACCGCCTCCTGCATCGCCTTGACGATGTGGGGGTAGGTCGGCTCGTCGGGGTCGCCGATCCCGAGGCTGATCACGTCGATGCCGGCGGCGCGCTTGTCGGCGATCCGCCGCTCCAGCTCCGGCGAACATGTAGGGAGGCATCGCCTCCAGGCGCTTGGACGGGTCGGCGATTCCCATGGTCGCGCGGAATCTAGTCGTCCAAGCTCGGCGAGCGCGGCGAGCAGCTCGGGCGAGAGCTCGCCCGAGCAGACCGGCTCGGCCCAGCCGGTCAGCCGCACGTCGAGGTCGTCGGAGATCTCGACCTCGAGCTCGCCGCCGTCGAGCTCGACCATGATCGGGCTCGCGGCGCCGCGCAGGAAGGCGGTCACCGCGGCGCCGCTGGCGCCGGTCCCGGAGGAGAGCGTCTCCCCCACCCCGCGCTCGAAGATCCGCGCCCGCACCCGGCTGCCGTCGATCGCCGGAGGAAGGAGACGTTGGTGCGGTTGGGAACAGCTCGTGGCTTCGATCTCCGGCCCGATCGCGCCCAGGTCCAGCTCCTCGAGCTCCTCGCCGACCACGATCGCGCACTGCGGGTTGCCGATCGAGACGTGCTGGAAGTCCCACTCGCGCCCGCCCGCGGTCAGCGTGCCCCTGCCGTCGGCGCCGCCGGAGGGGAAGTCCTTCGAGTCAGTCGACGGCCCGCCCCATCTCGACCGTGCAGGTCCGCTCCGAGGTGATCGTCGGCGTGATCGGCCCGGCGACGGTGCGGATCGAGAAGGTGTCCTCGTCGGTCCAGCCGTGGCGGCGCAGGTAGAGGATCGCCTCCCGCGCCCCGTTGCCGGAGAGCTCGGCCTCGGAGCCGTCGGGGTTGAAGATCCGCAGCTCGGCGACGAAGTCGGGGTCCTCGCTGCGGGAGAGCAGCAGCACCCCGTCGGAGCCGACCCCGAAGTGCGGATCGCAGAGCCACTGCGACCCGGGCCGGCGTCAGCTCCCAGGGGAGCTCGTCGGCCTCGACGATCAGGTAGTCGTTGCCCAGCGCCTGCCACTTCTCGAATCGCATCGCCGCAGCCTAGAGCTCCGTCGACTGGCCTAATCCGCCTATATGGGGCGAAATCGGCCGAGTCGGCGGTCAGATCTGCGGCGGCGATCTGGGCGGCGACTTCGCGTCGGTGCGGTCGGTGCGGTCGATCCGGTGGAGGTTGGGGATCTTGCGCATCCAGGTGAGCTGGCGGCGGGCGTAGTTGCGCGAGCGCTTCTTCATCCGCTCGACGTCGCCGCCGAGCAGCTCGTCGAAGCCGAGCGCCTTGCGCGCCGTTCGCGACGGCCCCGCCGCCTCGGCCCGCCGCACCTCCTCCGCGCCCCGGCGGCGACGATCGCCTCGGTCCGGGCATCGATCCGCTCGTAGAGCCGCGTGCGCTCCATGTCGAGCCCGAAGATCGTGTCGGGTGCCGGGTCTCCGGCGACCAGAGCTCCGAGTCCTCGGCCCCGGGCGGCACCTTCACCAGCGAAAGCTCCGCCAGCGCCGCCCGCAGATAGAGCCCGGTCCCCCCCACCACGATCGGCCGCCGCCCCGCCTCCAGCGCCGCGTCGACCTCCGCGTGCGCCAAGCGGCATGTAGTCGCCGACCGAGAAGGGCTGGGTCACCGGCACGAACCCGACCAGCCGTGCTCGAGCCTCGCCTGCTCCTCGGCGCGTCGCGGCCCCGGTCAGACGTCCCAAGCCCCTCGTACACCTGCAGCGCATCGCAGGAAATCGCCACCGGGTCCTCTCCCCGCTCCCGCAGCATCTCCGCAAGCGCGATCGCGACCCCGGTCTTCCCGACCCCGGTCGGCCCAAATATCGCGATGACGTTCATCGGCGGACTACGGGATCGGACTGCTCCGAACGGCTTGTACTTTTTCGGTGCCCGTCTCGGACGGCCCGCTCACCGAAAAAGTTGAGAGAGGGGCTGCGAGACCCCACTCAACGTCTGCGAGGTCGCGACGTCGATCTCGACCTCGACGAGCTCGCCAGCCTCGCGTCGCCATCGAAGTTGACCGCCTTGTTGTGCCTGCGTCCGCCCGCGCAGCCGCGTCGGGTCGGTCCGGCTGGTCCCTTCGACCAGCACCTCCATCGTCCCGCCCGACGAACCGCTGCGCCCGCTCCGTCGCCCGCCGCTGCACCAGCTCGACCAGCCGCTCCATCCGCTCGACCTTGACCGGATGCGGCACCTGGCCCTCCATCGTCGCCGCCTCGGTTTCGCGCCGCGGCGAGAAGACGAAGGTGAAGGCGCCGTCGTAGCCGACCTCGTCGACCACCTCCAGCGTCTGCTCGAAGTCGGCCTCGGTCTCGCCCGGGAAGCCGACGATGATGTCGGTGGTGATCGCGCAGTCGGGCACGTGCTCGCGGATCAGCGCGACGCGGTCCATGTAGCGCCGGCGGTCGTAGGTGCGGCGCATCCGCTTCAGGACCGCGCTGGAGCCCGACTGCAGCGGCAGGTGGATGTGCTCGCAGAGCGACGGCAGCTCGGCGTGGGCGCGGATCACGTCCTCCTTCATGTCCTTCGGGTGCGGGCTGGTGTAGCGGATCCGGTCGATCCCGTCGACCGCGTCGACCCGGGCCAGCAGCTCGGCGAAGCCGATCCGCCGCTCCTTCGGCAGGTCGCGGCCGTAGCTGTTGACGTTCTGGCCGAGCAGCGTCACCTCGCGCACCCCGTCGGCGGCGAGCGCCTCGGCCTCGGCGATCAGCTCGTCGGGGTCGCGGCTGACCTCGCGCCCCCGGGTCGAGGGCACGATGCAGTAGGAGCAGACGCAGTTGCAGCCCTGGGAGATCTGCAGCCAGCCCTGGAACTCGCGCTCGCGCCTGGCCGGCAGGTGGCCGGAGAAGTCCTCGAACTCGAAGTAGCCCTGGGCGCTCAGCGAGTCGGAGTTGAGGAACTCGGCCAGCTTGTGGATCTGGCCGGGACCGAAGGCGACGTCGACGAAGGGGAAGCGCTGGAAGACCTCGTCCTTGACCGACTGCGCCCAGCAGCCGCCGACTCCGACGACCCGCTCGGGATCTTCGGACTTCAGCCGCTTCGCCTCGCCGAGGTGGGCGATGAAGCGGCTGTCGGCCGACTCGCGGATCGAGCAGGTGTTGAAGAGGATCAGGTCGGCGTCGTCGCGGCTCGGCGCCTCCTCGTAGCCGAGCGACTCGAGCATCCCCCGCATCCGCTCGGAGTCGTGCACGTTCATCTGGCAGCCGAAGGTGGTGACGTGGTAGCGCTTGGGCATGCTCAGTCACGAGGTTAGCGTGACCCGGCCGGCTACTTGACGACGAGCGTGCCTTCCATGCCCGGCTTCGGCGTGGCCCGGGACCGTGCAGAGGAAGGTGTAGGTGCCGGGGGCGAGGTCGGCGCTGACCGAGGTCTTGCCTTCGGCGATCACCGGCGAGACGGCGATCTGCTTGCCGTCCTCTCGATCGCGACGTCGTGTTCGAGCGGCCGACGGGTTGGTGAAGTCGATCGTCACCTTGCCCGGCTTGCTGGTCAGCTCGTCTGGTGTCGAAGGCGAGCTGCGTCGTGCTCGGCCGCGAGCTTCAACGTCCCGCCGGGGCCCTTTGCCGCCGGCTTCGCAGGCGCCGGCGTCGCTTCTTCGGGGCGCCGGCTTCTCGGACTCGCTGGCGATCTCCTTCTCGGATTCTTGCCGGCCTGGACGAGCTCGGCGGCCTTCGCCTTGTCCTCGTCCTTGGCGTGGAGCACGGCGAAGGTCGTCGCGCCGCCGACCAGGATCGCGAACCAGAGGACGACGAGCGGGAACGCCCGCCCGGGGAAGTTCTTGAACGCGCAGCCCGACGAGGCTGATCAGCACCGCCGAGACGGCCAGGGCGATCCCGCAGATGTAGAAGAGGTCTTCGTTGCTCATGCAGCGGCGGAATCCTATCCATCGGACCGCCGGCGCCGTCAGGCAGCCTGGCGGCTTGCCTCGAACCGGCGGGCCTCCGGCTCGGCGGCTGCCGCGGCGCCTCGCCGTCGATGCCGAGCGCCGCCCGCACCTTGGCCTCGATCTCGGCGGCGAGCTCGGGGTTCTCGGCCAGGAACTGTTTGGCGTTGTTGCGCCCCTGGCCGAGCCGCGTCTCCCCGTAGGAGAAGAAGGAGCCCGACTTCTGGACCAGGTCCTGCTCGATGCCGAAGTCGAGCAGGCCGCCCTCGCGCGAGATGCCGACCCCGTACTCGATGTCGAACTCGGCCTGGCGGAAGGGCGCGGCGACCTTGTTCTTGACGACTTTGACCCGGACCCGGTTGCCGACCGCCTCGGTCCCCTCCTTGAGGGTCTCGATGCGGCGGATGTCGAGCCGCTGCGAGGCGTAGAACTTCAGCGCCCGCCCGCCCGGCTGGGTCTCCGGCGAGCCGAACTGGACGCCGATCTTTTCGCGGATCTGGTTGGTGAAGACGCAGACGGTGTTGGTGCGGTTGAGGTTGCCGGCCAGTTTGCGCATCGCCTGCGACATCAGGCGCGCCTGGAGGCCGACCGTCGGTGTCGCCGATCTGGCCGTCCAGCTCGGCTTTCGGGGTCAGCGCCGCGACCGAGTCGATCGCGACCACGTCGATGGCGCCGGAGGCGATCAGGCGATCGGCGATCTGCAGCGCCTGCTCGCCGTAGTCGGGCTGGGAGACGAGCAGCTCGTCGGTGTCGACGCCGATCGCCCGCGCGTAGATCGGGTCGATCGCGTGCTCGGTGTCGATGAAGGCGCAGACGCCGCCGAGCGCCTGCGCCTCGGCGATGATGTGGTTGACCAGCGTCGTCTTCCCCGAGGACTCCGGGCCGAAGATCTCGACGATCCGCCCGCGCGGAACGCCGCCGATGCCGAGCGCCAGGTCGAGCGCCAGCGCGCCGGTCGGGATCGCCTCGACCTGCACCGTGCCGTCGGCGCCGAGGCGCATCAGCGCGCCCTGGCCGAAGTCCCGCTCGATCTGGGTCACCGCCGCCTCGAGCGCCGCGTCCTTCGCCTTGGCCTCCTTGGCCGAGGCGTCCTTCAAGGTCACTTTCTTGTCTGCCATCTCTTTCACCTCACTGCCGCCCGTCTTCGGACAGCTCGACTTGCGCCAGCGGGGTGTACTGCGCACCCTGCGGCTGGAGTTCCGAACGGTAGAGCGTCACTCGGACGCCATCGAAGGGCTGCAACAGACGCCTGCGGCAGCTCCCCGGGAGGCTCGAGACGAGCCGCCGGGCGCTTCGAGCCCCGCTCCTCGCGGCGCACCCTGGCCACGGTCACGTGCGGCCAGAACGGGCGCTTCTCCGGCTCGTAGAGCCGCGCCTCGACCAGCCTCTCCTCGCAGCTCCGCCTGCAGCGCGATCGCGGCCGGCGGACTCGGCCGGAAGCGCGAACAGGCGCGGCCGGCCTCGCGCGCGGGCGCTGGCACCGGATCGCGCAGCTCGATCGAGGGCGCCGGCGCCTCGCTCTCGGCGACGATCGCCGCCAGCCGCTCGACCTCCCTCTCCGGCAGGTAGCCGAGGAAGGCGAGGGTGATGTGGAGCGACTCCGGGCGCGACCCGGCGCAGGGCCGGATCGCGCAGCGCCTCGTCGCCCCAGGCGACGATCCCGTCGCGCACGGCGCCGGGCAGGTCGAGCGCGACGAACAACCTCGCCCGCGGGCTCTTCAGTCTCTCCTTCGCCATGCCGCTGACGCTACGCGGCCGCGACGCACGAGACAACGCGCAGATCGTCAAGAAAGCGTGCCCGCTCCGAAGCTACAGCGGCGCCTCGGCGCCGCTCGAGCAGGATCCGCAGCAGGTGCATGCCGACCAGCGCCGAGCGTTCGCGGATGTCGTCGCGGCCGCCGGGGATGACCGGTTCGCGGGCGATCGCGGTGCCGTCGGCGAGGCGGGCGTTGAAGCAGACGTAGCCGACCGGCTTCTCCTCGGTGCCGCCGTCGGGCCCGGCGATGCCGGTGATCGAGACCGCGACGTCGGCGCCGAAGCGCTCCAGCGCGCCGATCGCCATCGCCTCCGCCACCTCGGGCGAGACCGCCCCGTGCGCCTCGATCAGCGCCGGGTCGACGCCCGAGCAGCTCCGCCTTCGCCTCGTTCGAGTAGGCGACGACGCCGCCGGCCATGTAGGCGGAGGCGCCCGGACAGGTCGGTGATCCGCGCCGCCAGCAGGCCGCCGCTGCACGACTCGGCCAGCCCGAGCCGCTGCCCCGCCAGCAGCCGCGGCCACCTGGGAGTCGATCGTCTCGCCGTCGAGGCTGAACAGGTGGCGCTCGTGGCGCTCGGCGAGCCCGGCCCGCACCGCCTCGGCGTCGGCCGCCGCCTCGTCGCGGTAGCGCACGTCGATCTCGATCTCGCCGCGCCGCAGGCAGGTCGTGATCTCGACCGCGCCGAGGCTCGACCCCGTCGCGCCTCGATCTCGCGCAGGCTCTTGGCGATCTCGGACTCGGGGACGCCGAACATCCGCAGCGTGTAGCCGTGCAGCGGCGTCGCCCGCGTCGAGCACCTCCCGCACCGGCGCCGTCGCGAGCGCCGCCGGCCACATCGGCTGCAGCTCGCGCGGCGGGCCGGGCAGGACGACGACCACGCGCCCGTCGGCCGGGCACGACCAGCCCGGGCGCGGTCCCGACCGGGTCGAGCGCGATCGCCCCCTCCGGCACCATCGCCTGCTTGCGGTTGGCGCCTCGCGGACCGCCTCCTCGTCGAAGCTGAAGCGGCGCGCGAAGCCGCGCAGGATCTCGGCGATCTTCTCCTCCATCTCCTCGTCGAGCACCAGCTCGCGCCCCGCGAAGCGGGCGACGATCTCCGCGGTGAGGTCGTCGGCGGTCGGCCCGAGCCCGCCGGAGGTGACGATCAGGTCCATCCCCTCGGCGGCCATGAAGCGCAGCGCCGCCTCGAGGTCGTCGGGGCGGTCGCCGACGACGAGGATGTGGGCGACGTCGACGCCCGAGCTCGGCGAGGCGTTCGGAGATCCAGGGCCCGTTGCGGTCGGCGATCCGCCCGGTCAGGACCTCGGTCCCGGTGACGACTATCCCCGGCCCGCACTGCCGCTCCGCTCATGTACAGGTGGGCCTCTGGCTGTCGGGCAACGGCGTCAGCCTGCCGCTGGAGTCGATCGCGTACCCGATCGGGCTGGACGTCGCCGGGATGCTCGCCTCCTGTCCGTCGATCTTCATCGAGACCTCGCCGTTGCCGAAGGAGACCGTGAAGCTATCGGAGTGGAACGGCCCCTCCTCCGCGCCCGCTGCGAGGATCTGGCCGTCGACCAGCGCCCGGCCGTTCGCGTCGAGCAGGCAGACCCAGACGTTCGGCGGTGGCCGCCAGGCCGCACCGAGACGCCCCCCGGCTCCGGCCGCGCCTTCGAGCCCCCGCCGTGGCGACCGCGCTTCTTGCCGTGCCTTGCCAGCGGGGCGGGCCCGGAGGCGCCATCCGCCGCCCCCGAGCGAGGCCGATCACGACCAGCAGCGCGATCAGCGCCGAGCGCGATCAGCGCCACCCAGGCGCCGCGCGGAGCGAGGCGGCGCCGCCCGGCCCCGGAGCGCCGGGCGCCGAGCGCCGCTCGGCGCGACGATCGTCGCGCTCGGCGGGCGGGCGGCTCGAGCGCTGCGGCGGTACTCCTCGGCCAGCCGCTCGCCGTCGAGGCCGAGATAGGAGGCGTAGGTGCGGATGAAGCCGCGGGTGTAGGCGCCGCCCGGCAGCACGTCCCACTCCTCGTTCTCGATCGCCCGCAGGTAGCGGACGCGGATCTTGGTCGCCGCCTCGACCTCGGAGAGGTCGATCTTGCGCCGGTTTCGCGCCTCGCGGAGGGTGGGTCCGATTGCCGTTCTCCACCCGCCAATTGTGGCCCGTCGGGCCGTTTGGTGAAAAGAGCCGGACTCGGCGTCGTTATCCGGCAGTCGACCTCGACCGGCGCGGCGTCACCGCCGGGGCTCAGGACGCGCGGCAGGTCGGCCTCGGTGATCAGGACCTGGCGCGGCTTGGAGCCCTCGTAGCCGGAGATCACACCGCGCCGCTCGAGCATGTCGATCAGGCGGCCGGCGCGGGTGTAGCCGACCCGCAGGCGGCGCTGGATCATCGAGACCGAGGCGGTCTCGGTCTGGACGACCAGCCGGATCGCCTCGTCGAGCAGGTCGTCGCTGTCGGGGTCGAAGTCGCCCTCGGCGCCCTCCTCGGCGACCTCCTCCGGCGCCTCGAGCAGCTCGGCCTCGAATTCCGGTTCGCCCTGCTTGGCCCAGTGGCTGGTGATGCGGGCGATCTCCTCCTCGGTGACGAAGGCGCCCTGGATCCGCTGCAGCTTCGAGGTGCCGGCGCCGCGGAAGAGCATGTCGCCCTGGCCGAGCAGCGCCTCGGCGCCGCCCTGGTCGAGGATCACCCGCGAGTCGGTCTGCGAGGAGACGGCGAAGGCGATCCGGGCCGGGATGTTGACCTTGATCGTGCCGGTGATGATGTCGGTCGAGGGGCGCTGGGTCGCCAGCACCAGGTGGATCCCGGTGGCGCGCGACTTCTGGGCGAGGCGGATGATCGAGTCCTCGACTTCGGCCGGGGCGACCATCATCAGGTCCGCGAGCTCGTCGATCACGCAGAGGATGTGCGGCAGCGGCGGCTTCGCCCGGCCTTGCCGCGGGCGCGGTTGAGCTCGCCGAGGTTGCGGCAGCGGGCCTCGCCCATGATCCCGTAGCGGCTCTCCATCTCGCCGATCAGGTTGGAGAGGACGTTGGCGGCCAGGCGCGGCGAGGTGACCACCGGGGTCAGCAGGTGCGGGACGTGCTCGTAGTGGTTGAGCTCGACCTGCTTGGGGTCGACCAGGACCAGGCGCACCTCGTTCGGCGAGGCCTGCATCAGGATCGAGGAGAGGATCGCGTTGACGCAGCCGGACTTGCCCGAGCCGGTGGTGCCGGCGACCAGCACGTGCGGCATCTTCGCCAGGTCGGTCCAGACCGGCGTTGCCGTCGATCCCCTTGCCGAGCCAGGCGACCAGCGGCGAGGTCTTCTCCGGGCGGCCGGCGTAGATGTCGCCGAGGCGGACGATGCGGCGGCGCGTGTTCGGCACCTCGACCCCGACCGCCTGCTTGCCGGGGATCGGCGCGAGGATGCGGATGTCGGTCGAGGCCAGCGCGTAGGCGAGGTCGTTGGCGAGCTCGGTGACTTTCTTGACCTTGGTCCCGGGCGCGAGGCGCAGCTCGTAGCGGGAGACGTGCGGGCCGCTGACGATGCCGACGATCTTCGCCTCGACCCCGAAGTGGCCGAGCGTCTCGACCAGCTTGCGGCCGACCGCCTCCTGGTCGCGCGGGTCGGGGCCCTTGTCGCCGTCGCCCCTTCTCGAGCGCCTTCGCCGGCGGCGGCCGGTAGTCGATCTCCTCCGAGGTGGTCACGCCGCGCTTCTGCCCCATCGGGGTCAGGCGCCGGCCTGCTCGGGGCGATCGGACCGGCGTCGACCGCGATCGGTCGCTCATGTCCTCGCCTTCGGCTGCGGGCATCTCGCGTCAGTCGCAGGCTCGTCTCGGCGTCCTGCGTCAGCTCGGCGACGTCGTCCTCGAGCTGCCGAGCGCGACGGTCGGCTCGAACTCGTCCGTCTCCGGGTAGGCGCTCATCACGTCGGTCGGGCCCGCCTGCGGTCTCGACGGCGCGCGTCTTCTCGCTCGCGCCGAGTCCTCGCGGGCTCTGGACGACGGTCTGCGCCACGCCCCGCGCCGCCGACGAAGACGCCGCGCAGACCGCCCGGCCCAGCCCGCGGAAGATCGAGCCGAGATCGAGGTGCCGGTCAGCAGCATCCCACCGACCACCAGCATCAGGACGGTGAAGATCCGGGCCCCGACCGTCGCCGAACAGGTAGGCGAGCCCGGTTTCGACCCCGTAGCCGACCTTGCCCCCCTCCCAGCCGAAGAAGAGGACGAAGACCAGATAGACGCCGACGGCGATCAGGAACAGCCCGATCAGGTCGAGGTGCCGCTGCTCGAGGCCCTGCGGGCAGATGCGGCCTGCGGACCACGCGGCTTCGCTTTCGGCTTTGCGGCTTCGGCGTCGCGCGCCGCGCGCGCGCTTCTTACGCACGAACATGAGACCCGGTTCGACACGCCAGCGCCCCTCCCCTGCGGCCTAAATTCGCGCTAAAACCGAGCGGGACAGCGCAGATCGCGCGGCTAACATCGGCTGCGATGCTCACAGACCGACAGCGACGCGGCGGCGGCCGCGTCCTCGTGGTCGAGGACGACGCCGACATCGCCGACGTCCTGCGCCGCTCGCTGCGCAACGAGGGCTACGAGGTCCGGACCTCCGCCGACGGGGTCGACGCGCTCGACGTCGCCGCCGGCTTCGTCCCCGACCTCGTCGTCCTCGACCTCGGCCTGCCGCGGCTCGACGGCGTCGAGGTCTGCCGGCGGCTGCGCGCCGACGGCGACGTGCCGATCCTGATGCTGACCGCGCGCGCCGAGACCGAGGACCGCGTCAGCGGCCTCGACAGCGGCGCCGACGACTACCTGGTCAAGCCGTTCGAGCGCCAGGAGCTGCTGGCGCGGATCCGGGCGCTGCTGCGCCGCCGGCCGCCGCGCGGCGCCGCCTCGCTCGAGCGTCGGCGACCTCAGCTCAACCCCGACACCCGCGAGGTCCGCCGCGGCGAGCGCGAGATCGAGCTGACCAACCGCGAGTTCGAGCTGCTCGAGTACCTGATGCGCAACGAGCGGCTGGTCGTCTCGCGCGAGCGCCTGCTCGACGAGGTCTGGGGCTATGACCCGATGGCGGCGACCAACACGATCGACGTCTTCATCTCCAACCTGCGCCGCAAGCTCGAGGCCGGCGGCGAGCCGCGCCTGCTCCACACCAAACGCGGCGCCGGCTACGTGCTGAAGGAGTAGTCGTGGCGGCTCGCCGAAGCTGGCCCGCGCTGCCGACCCCGCAACTGGCCGGTGCGCTGGCGCCTCGCGGCCGTCTCGGCCGGGCTCACCCTGGCGATCCTGCTGCTGTTCGGGGCGGTGATCGGCAAGCTCGCCACGCAGCGGATCCGCGACGACTTCAACCGCGAGGTGAAGCAGCGCGGTGCACGCACCCTCGCCAGCGAGGATCAGGTCGACACGAGCACCGACGCGGGGACCGCTCGTGACCGGGGTCGCCTCGACGACTTCGTGCTGCCCGAACGGACGCCTCGGCGCGGGTCTTCGACGTCCGACCGGCGCAGGTCGTGGCGCAGAGCCACGGAGCCGGCGAACTCTGGGCCCGCCGATCCCCGGCATCCACGACGTCGGCTCGCATGCGGGTCGCCACCGCGCAGAATCTTCAGCAGCGCCAGACCGGGCAGCTCGCCGGCTACGTCCAGTACGGGCGCAGCACCAACCACATCGACTCGACGATCGACCGGCTCTGGCTGCTTCATCGCGGCCGGCGTCCTCGGCGGCGACCCTGCTCGCCAGCCTCGCCGGGCTGGCGATCGCCGGCCGCGCGATGCGCCCGATCTCCTCGCTGACCGCGACCGCGCGCGAGATCGCCGACACCCGCGACCCCTCCCGCCGCATGCCCGCAGCCCACGGCCGACGACGAGGTCGGCGAGCTGGCCCGACACCCTGGAGCAGATGCTGCGCTCGCTCGACGCGGCCCGCGCCGAGCGCGAGGCGGCGATGCAGAAGCAGCGCGAGTTCGTCGCCGACGCCTCGCACGAGCTGCGCACGCCGCTGACCAGCGTCCTCGCCAACCTCGAGCTGCTCCAGGCCTCGCTGCGAGGAGCCCGGACACGCCGAGGACCGCGAGATGGTCGACTCGGCGCTGCGCTCCTCGCGCCGGATGAGCCGCCTCGTCGCCGACCTGCTGCTGCTCGCCCGCGCCGACGCCGGCCGGCTCGGCGAGCACCGCCGCTGCGACCTCGCCGAGATCGCCGGCGACGCCGCGGTCGAGGTGGCGCCGATGATCGGCGAACCGCGAGCTGGCGATCGACAACGACCGCCCGATCTGCGGTCGAGGGCAACCCCGACGAGCTGCACCGGATGGTCCTCAACCTGCTCGACAACGCCGCCCGCCACACGCCCGCCCGGCTCGCGGATCGAGCTGCGCCTGCGCAGCGAGGGCGACGAGGCCGTCGTCGAGGTCGCCGACGACGGGCCCGGGCATCCCGCCGAGATGCGCGACCAGGTCTTCGACCGCTTCGTCCGCGGCGACGGCCCGGCCGACACCGCCGCGGCCCCGGCACCGGCCTCGGCCTCGCGATCGTCAGCGCCGTCGCCACCTCCCACGGCGGCACGGTCGAGGCGACCGAGTCCGCCCTCGGCGGCGCCCTCTTCCGCGTCCGGATCCCTCTCCAAGACTGAGCAAGCAATTACCACTCCTTTAGGCCGCTTTAGCGCCCGCCCTAGATTTCGCCAGCGGACGAGACACACAGGGCCCGCCGGGGCTCTCCCCCAATACCGCCCCGGCGGGTCCTTATCTTGCGTCTAGACCTCGACGACGACCGGCAGGATCATCGGCCGGCGCCGGAGCTTCTCGTAGACGAGCTTGCCGACCGCGTCGTGCAGGTCCTCCTGGATCAGGTGCAGCTCGCGGGTGCCCGCCTCGGCGGCGTCCTCGAGCGAGTCCTCGACCACGTCGTTCAGCTCCTCGACCAGGGCGTCGGCCTCCTCGAGGAAGGCGACGCCGCGGAAGATCACCTCGGGGTCGGCGACGACGCTGCCGTCGTCGGAGGAGATCGTCGCGACGACGATGAAGATGCCGTCGGCGGAGATCTCGCGCCGGTCGCGCAGCGGCGACGTCGTCGGGGTCGCCGATGTTGACCCCGTCGACGAACATCGACGCCGGCGTGGATGTCCTCGCCGAAGCGGGCGCCGTCCTCGTCGATCTCCAGCGGCAGCCCGTTGCGGCCCTGGAAGATGTTCTCGGGAGTCGATGCCCGACCGCGTCGGCCAGCTCGGCGTGCAGGCGCAGCCGCTGGTGGTCGCCGTGGACCGGCAGCACGTAGCGCGGCTTGGTCAGGTTGAGCATCAGCTTCAGCTCCTCCTGCCAGCCGTGGCCGGAGGCGTGGATCGGCGCGTCCTTGGCGGTCACCACCGAGGCGCCGATCTCGTAGATGCGGTCGATCGTCTCGTTGACGGCGCGCTCGTTGCCGGGCACCGGCGTCGCCGAGAAGACGACGGTGTCGCCGGAGTGCAGCTCGACGTCGCGGTGGTCGTTGTTGGCCATCCGCCGCAGCGCCGAGAGCGGCTCGCCCTGGCTGCCGGTCGAGATCACGACCACCTTCTCGTCGGGGAAGTCCTCGATCTCGCGCGGCTGGATGAAGAGGCCCGGACGGGGCCTCGGCCATGCCGAGGTTGGAGGCGATGTTGAAGTTCTTGCGCATCGAGCGACCGACCAGGGCGACCCGGCGGTCGAGCTTGACGGCGGCGTCGATCACCTGCTGGACGCGGTGGATGTTGGAGGCGAAGGAGGTGACGATGATCCGGCCCTCGCAGCGGGAGAACTGCCTCCAGCAGGGCCGGGCCCGACGCTCGACTCCGACGGCGCGACGCCGGGCCGGTCGGCGTTGGTCGAGTCGCCGCAGAGCAGCAGCAGCCCCTCGCGCCCGAGCTCGGCGAGGCGGGAGATGTCGGCGGGGCGGCCGTCGACCGGGGTCTGGTCGAACTTGTAGTCGCCGGTCATCAGCACCGAGCCCAGCTCGGTGCTGAGCAGGACGCCGCGCATGTCGGGGATCGAGTGGGAGAGGTGGATCAGCTCGAGCTCGAACGGGCCGAGCCTGCACCCTCTCCCCCGCCGGCAGCTCCTGCAGCGGCGCGTCGGAGAGCTTGTGCTCGTCGAGCTTGGAGCGAACCATGCCCGATCGTCAGCAGGCCGCCGTAGATCACCGGCGGCGCGCCGATCTCGCGCAGCACGTAGGGCAGCGCCCCGACGTGGTCCTCGTGGCCGTGGGTGAGGACGATCGCCTCGATGTCGTCGGCGCGGTCGCGCAGGTAGGAGAAGTCGGGCAGGACGAGGTCGATCCCGAGCATCTCGGCGGTCGGGAACATCAGCCCGGTGTCGACGACGACGATCCGGCCGTCGTACTCGATCACGGTCATGTTCTTGCCGATCTCGCCCAGGCCGCCGAGGGGCAGCACGCGGAGCTTCTTTCCTGCCACTAGCGGTTCACCGTCATCTCGTCGGGTCTACGGCGCTACCGGCACGCCGACGCTCTCCAGCGCCGCCCTGACCGTCGCCCTCTGCTCTTCGTCGGCGGGGACCAGCGGCAGCCGCAGCCGCCCCGCGGCGAGGCCGAGCATCTCCAGCGCCGCCTTGAGCGGAATCGGGTTGGTGGTCACCGAGAGCGCCTCGTAGAGCGGGCTGCAGCTCGGCGTCGATCTCACGCGCCCGCTCGAGGTCGCCCCCCTGCGCCGCGTCCCACATCTCGCGCATCCGGTCGCCGACGAGGTGGGAGGCGACGAGGATGCCGCCCGCGCCGCCGAACTCGAGCGTGCGCAGGAAGATGTTGTCGTTGCCGGCCAGCACCGCGAGGCCCTCGATCGGGCCGAGCTCGTCGTCGTTCGCCTGCTTGACGGCGACGACGTTGTCGATCGCGGACAGCTCGCTGAGGAAGGCGGGCTCCATGTTGATCGACCACCCGCGAGGGGATGTTGTAGAGGATCAGCGGCAGCTCCGGCACCGCCTCGGCGACCGCCTCGAAGTGGGCGCGCAGGCCGGCCTGGTTGGGCTTGTTGTAGTAGGGGGCGACGACCAGCGCGGCGTCGGCGCCGGCCTCCGCGGCGGCCTTGGTCAGCTCGCGCGAGTGGCGGGTGTCGTTGGTGCCGGTCCCGCAGACGACCAGCGCGTCGTCGCCGACCTCGTCGCGAACCGCGCGCAGCAGCGCCAGCGTCTCCTCGTCGGTCAGCGTCGGCGACTCGCCGGTCGTGCCGGCGACGACGACGCCCGTGGGAGCCGTGCTCGACCAGGTGCGAGGCGAGCCGCCGCGCGCCGTCCTCGTCGAGCCGCCCCTCCTCGTCGAAGGGCGTCGCCATCGCCGTGATCACGCCTCGGATCGCCGCCATCGGTCGCCAGGGTACCTGCTCTCAGAGCAGCTTCTCGAGGCCGACCGTGAAGCGGTCGGGCAGGTCGGCGACCCTGCGCACCGCGAGCAGCACGCCGGGCATGAAGGAGCGGCGGTCGATCGAGTCGTGGCGGATCGTCAGGGTCTGGCCCTCGCCGCCGAAGATCACCTCCTGGTGGGCGACCAGGCCGGGCAGGCGCACCGAGTGGATCGGCTCGTGGACGTTGCCGCCGGCCTCCCGGATCAGCTCGGCGGTGCGCCTTGCCGTCCCCGAGGGGGCGTCGAGCTTGCGATCGTGGTGCAGCTCGACGATCTCGCACTCGGGCATGTGGCGGGCGGCCAGCTGCGCGGCCTCCATCAGGAGCACCGCGCCGATCGCGAAGTTGGGGGCGACGAAGCAGTTGGCGCCGCCCGCGGCGGACTCGGCGGCCTCGCGCGCCGCCTCGAGGTCGAAGCCGGTGGTGCCGACGACGACGTGGACGCCCGCCTCGAGGCAGCCGCGGAGGTTGGCGAGCGCGGAGTCCGGCGTGCTGAAGTCGACGACGACGTCGGCCTCGCCGAGGGCGCCGGCCAGCTCGACTCCGAGCGAGGGGTCGGCCTTCGCGACCAGCTCGATGTCCTCGGCGCCCTCGACCGCCTCGCAGACGGCCTGGCCCATCCGCCCGGCGGCACCGGAGACGACAACCCGGATCATGCCGCCAGGGCCTCGCTGACGGGGACGAGCGCCTTGCGGAAGCAGTCCTCGGAACGGCCGACGCAGGCGGCCGACAGCCGCTCCGCCCCGTACAGCTCGCCCGCCAGCTCGGTCAGGTCCTCCACGCCCACAGCATCCACCTTCGCCAGCATCTCGTCCAGGGTTTCGATCGGCAGCCCGAACAGGGTGGCACGCGAGATCCGCGCCATCCGCGCCGCGGTCGACTCCGAGGTGAGGACGAGGCGCCCCTTGACGCTCTCCCTGGCGCGCGCCAGCTCCTCGGCGGAGACCGGCTCGGTTCGCAGCCGCTCCAGCTCGGCGCCGATGATCGAGCAGGCCTCCTCGACGTTGTCCTCGCGCGTCCCGACGTAGGTCGCTATCAGGCCCGAGTCCGTGTACTGCTCGTTGTAGGAGCCGACCGAGTAGGCGAGGCCGCGCTTCTCCCGCACCTCGCGGAAGAGGCGCGAAGAGCTCGAGCCTCCGACGATGGAATCGAGCACGGCAAGCGCGTAACGGCGCTCGTCGTCGCGGGTGATGCCCGGCGCGCCGAAGCAGATGTGGTACTGCTCGGTGTCCTTCTCGTAGAAGCGGCGACGAGGCGCGCCGTCGGCCTCTGCGGCCGGGCCGGCGCCGTTTTCGCCGGCGGGTGGGGAGACAAACCGCTCCGCCAGCTCGACGATCGCCTCGTGGTCGAGGTGCCCGGCGGCGCCGACGACGACGTTGGCGCCGGTGTAGCGAGCCCGGTGATAGGCGTCGATCTCGGGGACCGGGATCGAGGAGATCACGCCCGCCTCGCCGAGCACGCGGCGACCGAGCGGGTGCTGGCCGAACACCGCGCCGGCGAGGAAGTCGTGGACGCGGTCCTGCGGCTCGTCCTCGTACATCGCGATCTCCTCCAGCACCACCTCGCGCTCGGAGTCGACCTCGGGATAGGTCGGGGCGAGCAGCATCTCGGCCAGCAGGTCGAAGACCTCCCCGGTGTGCTCGTCGAGGGTACGGGCGTGCAGGTGGGTCGTCTCCTTGCCGGTGGCCGCATTGACCGAGGCGCCGAGCCCGTCGAAGCGCTCGGAGATCTCGATCGCCGAGAAGCGGGCGGTCCCCTTGAAGAGCAGGTGCTCGAGGAAGTGAGAGACCCCGGCCTGGGCCGGGGTCTCGTTGCGCGAGCCCGTGCGCACCCAGAGCCCGAGCGCCACGGACCGCACCGAGGGAACCTCCTCGGTGACGACCCGGACGCCCGAGCCCAGCTCAGTTAGCCGGGGTGCGATCAACTCGAACTAGTGACGCGGCTCTCGGTCGCCGCCCTCGCGGCGCCGCCTGCTGTCGCGCCCGCCGCGACGACCCTCGCGGTCGCCGCCGTTGCGGCGCGAGCCACCGTCGCCGGAGCCGACCGCGGCCAGCTCCTCGGGCGACTTGCCCTCAACGGACGGGTCGTCGGAGAGGCGCAGGCCGATGCGGCCGCGCTCGCGGTCCACCTCGACCACGGTGACGTCGATCACCTCGCCCGCCTTCAGCACGTCGTCGACCGAGTCGACCCGCTCACCGGGCTTCACGTTGGAGATGTGGAGCAGGCCGTCGGTCCCCTTCGTCAACTCGACGAAGGCGCCGAAGGTGGTCGTCTTCACGACCTTGGCGGCGTTGTAGCGGTCGCCGATCTCGGCCTCCTTGGTCATCGACTCGATCCGCGCCACGCAGGCCTCGACGAGGTCGCCGCTGGGCGCGTAGACACGCACCGTGCCGTCGTCCTCGACGTCGATCTCCGCCTCGAACTCCTCGCAGAGCCCGCGGATCGTCTCGCCGCCTTTGCCGATCACAGCGCCGATCTTCTCGGGGTCGATCTTGATCGCCTCGATCCGCGGCGCGAACTGCGAGAGCTTCTCGCGCGCGCCGTCGATCGCCTCGGCCATCTTGCCGAGGATGAACTGGCGCCCGGCGTTTGCCTGGTCCAGGGCATCCCTGAGGATCTCGAGGGTGACGCCGGTGATCTTGATGTCCATCTGCAGGGCGGTGATGCCCTCGGCGGTGCCGGCGACCTTGAAGTCCATGTCGCCGAGGTGGTCCTCGACGCCGGCGATGTCGGTGAGGACGATGTAGTCCTCCCCCTCCTTGATCAGGCCCATCGCCACACCGGCGACCGGGTCGCTGACCGGCACCCCCGCGGCCTGCAGCGCCATCGAGGATGCGCAGACCGAGCCCATCGACGAGGACCCGTTCGACTCCAGCGTCTCCGAGACGACCCGGATCACGTAGGGGAACTCCTCTCCGTCCGGAATCGACGGCGCCAGCGCCCGCTCGGCGAGCGCGCCGTGGCCGATGTCGCGGCGCTTCGGGCCGCGCATGAAGCCGGCCTCCCCGACCGAGAAGGGCGGGAAGTTGTAGTGGTGCCAGAACCGCTTCGTGGTCGCCAGGCCGAGGGTGTCGAGGCGCATGTCCATGCGCGTCGTCCCCAGCGCGACGTTGGAGAGGATCTGCGTCTCGCCGCGGGTGAAGAGCGCCGAGCCGTGCACGCGCGGGGAGATGTCGACCTCGCACTCGATCGGCCGAATCTCGTCCTGGGCGCGGCCGTCGGGGCGCTTCTTGTCGACGGCTATGCGCTTGCGAATGACGTCCTTCTCGACGTTCGAGAATGCAGCCTTGACCTCGGCGCGGCGAGCCTCGTCCGGCTCGCCGTCGTCGCCGGCCGGAGCGAGGGCCTCGAGGACCTCCTCCTTGACCGCGCCGGCGGCGTCCTGGCGAGCCAGCTTCTCCTTGACCGAGGTGGCCTCGTCGATCTTGGCGCCGAAGTCGGAGCGGATCTTCTCCAACAGCGACTCGTCGATCGAAGGCGCCTCGACCTCGATCTTCTCCTTGCCGGCCTTCTCGGCCAGCTCGGCCATCGCGCCACAGAGCTTCTTGATCTCACCGTGGGCGATGTCCAGCGCATCGAGGATCTCGGCCTCGGTGACGCCGTTCGCCCCCGCTTCGACCATCAGGATCGCCTCGTCGGTGCCGGCGACGATCAGGTCCATCTCCAGCTCCTCGAGGCTCTCCTCGGGGGGGTTGACGACGAAGTCGCCGTCGAGCTTGCCGATCCGCACCGCGCCGACGTGATGGGCGACGGGGACCGGCGAGATCGCCAGCGCCGCGGAGGCGCCGTTCATCGCGAGGATGTCGTAGGGGTGGACGTGGTCCACCGAGAGCGGCGTGGCGACGATCTGCGTCTCGAAGTGCCAGCCCTTCGGGAACAGCGGCCGAATCGGGCGGTCGATCATCCGCGCGGTCAGCGTCGCCTTCTCGCCCGAGCGCCCCTCGCGGCGGAAGAACGAGCCGGGGATCTTGCCCGCGGCGTACATCCGCTCCTCGACGTCGACGGTGAGGGGTAGGAAGTCCACATCGCGCAGGTTGCCCATCGTCGCGGTGCAGAGCACCAGCGTGTCGCCCGCGCGGACGGTCACGGCCCCGCTCGCCTGCCTGGCGAGCTTGCCCGTTTCGAAGGAGATCTGGCCATCGCCGACATCCACCGAAACGCGGCTAGTGTCAAACATGCTCATTTAGTTGTACCTCCGGCCATCCGGATGACGGCCATTTGCTTTCAGAACTCTCGTTCTCTTTCGCGAAAGAGAGTACATGGCCGCCACCCGCGGCGGGCTCAGGAAGGCTGTTCGAGCACCGCGAGGTCGACCTCGCTGCCGTCGCGGAAGATCGCCAGGGTGCCGACGACACCGGCGGCAAGGCCCGACTCGACGTCCCTGGCCACCCGGGCGCCGACGGCGTCGGAGCGCCGGTCGGCCTCGAAGCGAGTCAGATCCAGCCCCAGGCGCTCGGCCCGCTCCCAGAGATGCGGGTCGTCGACATAGCCCTGGTCGGCGAGCAGCGAGTCGACCATCTCGAAGAAGGCGCCCTGGGCGCCGGCTGCCTCCGCCGCCGCGTGCAGCGCCGGAGAGCGGGGGTGCTTGGCGACGACCGGGAAGTGGCGGAGGACGACCCTGGCCGGCAACGCCCCGATCCTCGGCCACGTCGCCGCGCACTGCGGGCAGCAGAGGTCGGCGTAGACGATCAGCTCCTCGCCCTCGCCGCGCGCGTGATCGTCCGGCCCCACCGGAGCGACCACCGGGGTGCCTACCTGCGGAGCCCGAGCTCTGCGACCAGGGCGCGGTAGCGCTCGAGGTCGTTGCGCTCCAGGTAGCGGAGCATGCGGCGGCGCTTGCCGACCAGCATCAGCAGGCCGCGGCGCGAGTGATGGTCTTTGCCGTGCAGGCGCAGGTGGCCGGTCAGGTCGTTGATCCGCTCGGTCAACAGCGCGACCTGGACCTCCGCGGAGCCGGTGTCCCCGGGGGAGCGCCCGTACTTGCCGATCAGCTCGGTCTTCTGTTCCTTGGTGAGGCTCATTGCGGGTCGGTGAAGCTAGCACAGACCCGCTTCGCGTCCTCGACGTCGATCCGCATCTGGGCGATCAACTCCTCGACGCTCGCGAAGCGTTTCTCGCCCCGCAGGCGGGCGACGAAGGCGACCCGCAGGGTATTGCCGTAGAGGTTCTCCTCACGATCGATCAGGTGGGTCTCGATCAGCACCCCGCGGCCGGTCTCGAAGGTCGGCCGCACGCCGACGTTGACGGCGGCGGGGACGCCGTTGGCAAAGGCCGCGTAGACGCCGTGGCCGGGGATCGCGAGGCGGTCGTCGGGGACGATGTTGGCGGTCGGGAAGCCCAGCTCGCGGCCGCGCTGGTCGCCCTCAACCACCGTCCCCTCCACCATGAAGGGAGCGCCCAGGCAGCGCTGCGCCGCCTCCACCTCGCCGGCCGCGATCAGCGCCCGGACCCTCGTCGAGGAGACCGTCTCGCCGTCGACCTCGACGAGGGTCACGACGCGGGTCTCGAACTCGGAGCGGGAGGCGAGCATCTCCGGATCGCCCTTGGCCTTCGCGCCGAAGCGGAAGTTCTCCCCGACCGAGACCCGCTCGGCGCCGAGCCGCTCCACCAGCACCCCCTCGATGAACCCCTCGGCCGAGACGGTGGCGAACTCGCGATCGAAGGGGATGACGACCAGCTCGCGCACCCCGAGCCCCTCGATCACGTCGCGCTTCACCGCGAAGGGCATGATCAGCTTCGGCCGCGCCGCCGGGTGGAGCACCTCCAGCGGATGCGGGTCGAAGGTGAGGACGGTGTCGGCGTCGTCGATCACCACCCGGTGCCCGCAGGTGGACGCCGTCGAAGGTCCCGATCGCGACATGACGGGGCCGCGGCTCGGCGTCGGGGAGCGAGGTGACCCGAATACTCACAGAACAACCTTCCGCTGTTCTTTATCCGTACATAACAGGGCAAAGGAACAGCGGAAGCTCATTTGAGGGCCTCCGCTACCGCCGGGACCAGTTCGGCGACGCGGTCGACGCTCAATTCCGTCTCGGCGTCCTCGACCCTGAACGGGCCGATCGCGGTGCGGCGCAGCTCCGCGCAGTAGGCGTCATCGAGCGTCTCGATCAGCGTGCGCACGTAGGTGCCCGTCGAGCACTCGATCTCATATGTCGCGCTCTCGGCGTCGTGGCCGAGCAGCTCCGCCCGGTACACGTCGACCTCGCGCTCCGGCGTCTCGACGGTCTCGCCGCGGTGCGCCTTGCGGTAGAGCCGCTCGCCGCCCACCCGCACGGCCGAGGTCATCGGCACCCGCTGGCGCACCCGGCCGGTGGGAAGGCCGAGCGACTCGGGGACGCGCCCGGTCTCGGTCAGCTCTCCGTCGGGATCGCCGGTGCTGGAGCGCCAGCCGAGGCGAGCCTTCGCCACGTAGGTCTTGGGCAGACCGGTCAGGTGGCGCTGCAACCGCGTCGCGCGGCCCAGCAGGACCAGCAGCAGGCCGGTCGCGAACGGGTCCAGCGTCCCGGCGTGGCCCGCCTTGCACCCGCGCTCCCGTCGCACCCGTACGACCATGTCGTGCGAGGTTATCCCCGCCGGCTTGTCGCAGAGCAGGACGGCGCCCTCCCCCCCGCCGGCACTCACGTCAGCAGGAGCCGAACTGGGCGGTGACCTCGCCGCAGAGGAAGGAGACCAACTCGTCGAACTCGAGGTCCGTGGAGAAGCCGGCGGCGCGCTTGTGCCCCCCTCCCCCCGTCTTGCGGGCGATCGCCGAGACGTCGACCGAGCCGTCGCTGGAGCGGAGGCTGACCTTGCGAGCGGCGCGGCCGCGGTCGCCGAGGTCGCGGATCAACGCCGCAACCTTCGACCCCTCGACCGAGCGCAGGTGGTCGATGATCCCCTCGGTCATCTCCTCTCCCGCCCCGGTCGCCTCGTAGTCGGCGTCGGTGATGTAGGAGAGGACGAGCAGGCCGCCGCAGCGGCGCTGGATGCCGTCGAGGGCACGCGAGACCAGCCGCAGCTTCTCCAGGGGCACGTGCTCGTAGAGGCGGCGGTAGGTGTCGTCGACCTCGACCCCGGCGTCGATCAGCTCGGCGGCGATCCGGTGGGTGCGGGCGCCGGTGTTCTCGTACATGAACTTGCCGGTGTCGGTGATCAGGCCCACGTAGAGCGCCGATGCGATCTCCTTGGTGACCCGCACGCCGAGCAGCCGCGCCAGCTCGTAGACGATCTCCGCCGTGCAGGAGGCGCCGGTGTCGACCAGGTTGACGTCGCCGAAGCGGGTGTTGTCGTGGTGGTGGTCGATGTTGACGAGGCGGTGGTCGCCGTTGCTGAGGAACTCGACCGGCATCCGGTCGATGTTGCCGCAGTCGAGGAAGACCACGGTGCGGTCGGCCATGTCCGCCGGCGGCTCGTGGAAGACCTCCTCCAGCGGCAGGAAGCGGTACTCGATCGGCAGCGGGAACTCCTTTGCCGCCATGAACATCACCGAGTCCTTGCCGAGCTGGGTGAGCAGGTGGTGCATCCCCAGCAGCGAACCCAGCGCGTCGCCGTCCGGCCCCTCGTGGGAGGTGAGAAGGAAGCGGTCGCGGGCGCGCAGCTCGTCGACGACCTGCTCGATCTCCCTTGCAACCAGGCCGACTCCCTCACTCACGATTCCCCAGGCTCCTCTTCGAGGAGGCGGGAAATCCGCACGCCCTGCTCGATGGTGCTGTCGTAGTGGAAGGAGAGGGTCGGAGTGCGCTTCATCCGCGTCTCCGCGGCGATCTTGCGCCTGGATCACCCCGTGGGAGGAGCGCAGGCCGGCCAGCGTCGCCTCGCGCTCCTCCTCGGAGCCGAGCACGCTGACGAACACCTTGGCGGCACGGAGGTCGGGGCTGGTCTCAACCGATGTCACGGTCACGAAGCCGATGCGGGGGTCGCTCAACTCGCTGCCGATCGCGGCGCCGATCACCTCGCGAAGCACCTCGTTGATGCGCCGCATGCGAGCGGTGGCCATCCTACTCCAGCGTTTGCTCGACCTGTTTCGTCTGGAAGAACTCGAGCACGTCGCCTTCCTTGACGTCGGGGTAGCCGTCGAGCACGACGCCGCACTCCTGGCCCTCCTCGACCTCCTGCACGTTGTCTTTGAAGCGACGCAGGGAGCCGAGCTTGCCGGTCCAGATGACGGTGCCCTCGCGGACCAGGCGCACGCTGGCGTCGCGGGTGACCTTGCCGTCGGTGACGACGCAGCCGGCGATGCGCCCGACTTTGGAGGCCTTGAAGGTCTGTTTGACCTCGGCCTCGCCGACCGTCTCCTCGACCTCGACCGCCTCCAGCAGGCCCTCCATCGCGTTGCGGAGGTCCTCGGTGATTTTGTAGATGACCGAGTAGGTGCGGACGTCGACGCCCTCGCGCTCGGCGGCGCGGCGGGCGTCGGCCAGCGGGCGGACGTTGAAGCCGATGATGATCGCGTCCGAGGCCGAGGCCAGCATCACGTCGGACTCGTTGATGCCGCCGGTCTGGGAGTGGATGATGTTGATCCCGACCTGCTCCTGGGGCACCTTGGCGATCTCGTCCTGGAGCGCCTCCAGCGAGCCGGCGACGTCGGCCTTGAGCACGATGTTGAGCTCCTTGATCTCGCCCTCCTGGACCCGCGAGAAGACCTCTTCGAGGCTGACCTTGCGGGCCTGGCGGCGGGCAAGCGCCTCGGTCTTCAGCCGGTTGGCGCGCTCCTGGGCGAGCTGGCGGGCGCGGCGGTCGTTCTCGACCGCCTGGACGAACTCGCCGGCCTCGCAGACGCCGTCGAAGCCGAGCACCTCGACCGGCATCCCGGGCCCGGCGCTCTCGACGCGGTCGCCGGTGAAGTCGTGCATCGCTCGCACCCGCCCCCAACGCGGCCCGGCGACCAGGGCGTCGCCGACCTTGAGCGTGCCGCGCTGGACCAGGACGCTGACCACCGGGCCGCGGCCGGGGTCGAGCTGGGACTCGATCACCGTGCCGGAGGCGGGCGCGTCGGGGTTGGCCCCCAGCTCCTCCAGCTCGGAGACCAGCAGGATCATGTCGAGCAGGTTGTCGAGCCCGTCGTGGGTCTTGGCGGAGACGTCGCAGTAGACCGTCTCTCCTCCCCATTCCTCGGGATTGAGGCCGTCGGAGGCGAGCTCAGTGCGGACGCGGTCGGGCTGCGCGCCCTCTTTGTCGATCTTGTTGACCGCGATCAGGATCGGCACGTCGGCGGCGCGGGCGTGGTCGATCGCCTCCTTGGTCTGCGGCATCACCCCGTCGTCGGCGGCGACGACGACGACCGCGACGTCGGTGACCTTGGCGCCGCGGGCGCGCATCGCCGTGAAGGCGGCGTGGCCGGGGGTGTCGAGGAAGGTGATCGTCTTCTCGTCGTGGTGGACCTGGTAGGCGCCGATGTGCTGGGTGATCCCGCCGGCCTCGCCGGCGGCGACCTCGGTCTCGCGGATCGCGTCGAGCAGCGAGGTCTTGCCGTGGTCGACGTGGCCCATGATCGTCACCACCGGCGGGCGGTCGGCGAGATCCTCGTCGGCGTCCTCGAATTCCGGCGCCTCGGGCTCCTCGTCGGCGGCGGTGACGATCTCGATCTTGCGGTCGTACTCGTCGGCGATCGCCCGGATCGACTCGTCGGTGAGGGTCTGGGTGAGCGTCGCCATCTCCCCCATCGTCATCAGCTTCTTGATCACCTCGGCGCTGCCCAGGCCGAGCAGCTCGGCGACCTCGCGCACGGTCGCGCCGGAGGGGACCTTGGTCGCCTCGGGCTCCGCCGGATCTCCTCGGCCCCAGGCGGCGGCTCCTCGAGCAGCGGCCGGCGGCGGCGTCCACCGCGGCGGCGCGGCGGGCGCTGCGGCGGCGGCCCGCCCATCTGGTCGCGGCGGGCGGCCTGCGAGTCGATCACGACGCGGCGTTTTTTGCCCGGCGGCGGCCCCGCCTCCGCCGGCAGGGGCGCCAGGGGCTTGCCGGCGGGGCGAACCGGCTTCTTCGAAGTCGGCGGCGGGTTTGGCGGCCGGTTTGGGCTTCGGCCTCGGTCCGGTGGCGGCGCGCCGCCGTCGCCCTTTGGCCGCCGCGATCGCCTTCAGCGCATCGGCCTCCTCGACGCTGGAAGCGGCGGCTTTGGCCTCGACCCCGGCGGCCTTCAGCGCAGCAAGCAGCTCTTTGCTGCTCACCCCCTGCGCTTTGGCGATCTCGTGGACGCGCTTCTTAGCCACTACGCCTGCTCAGCCTCCTCGGCAACAGGCTCGCCTCCGGGCGGCCGAGCTTCCTCTGGCGTCGGCCTTCAGCCTCGGACTGCCTCAACCGGCTTCGCAGGCTCCTCGCCTCCTCGACGAACTCCGCCTCGGCCTTGCGCGACGATCTCGGCGACCTGGCCCGTGTCGGCGTCGGGATCGGCGAGGATCGCCACCTCGGCCTCGCCGAGCGTCGAGAGGATCGCGATCTGGCTGGTCTCGAAGCGGCTCAGCGCCTGGTGCTGCGGCAGCCCGCAGTAGGTCGAGTCGGCGATCGCGGCGTTCGGGCAGCGGCGGCCGTTGGAGAGCACCGCCATGCAGCGCCCGTCGGAGCTGCTCCTCGCCCTCGTACTCGACCTCCTGGTCCTCTGGGCGAACTCGGTCTCGGACTTGATGTCGACCCGCCAGCCGGTCAGGCGGGCGGCGAGGCGGGCGTTCTGGCCGTCGCGGCCGATCGCCAGCGAGAGCTGGTCGTCGGGGACGATCACGGTCGCCTGGCGCTCCTCGTCGTCGACGATCACCTCGCGCACGCGGGCCGGCGAGAGCGCCTTGGCGACGAAGCGGGCGGGCTCGTCGTTGTGGGGGATGATGTCGATCTTCTCGCCGCGCAGCTCGGAGACGACCATCCGCACCCGCGAGCCGCGCGGGCCGACGCAGGCGCCGACCGGGTCGACGCCGTCGGCGTGGGAGATCGACCGCGATCTTCGAGCGGTAGCCGGGCTCGCGGGCGACGCCGACGATCTCGACCAGCTTGTCGGCGATCTCCGGCACCTCCAGCTCGAACAGGCTTCTTGATCAGCTCCGGGCTGCGGCGGGAGACGACGATCGCCGGGCCTTTGGTCGAGTCGGAGACGTCGGTGATCACGGCCTTGACCCGCATCCCGTGGTCGTAGCGCTCGTTGTAGACCTGCTCGGACTTGGGCAGCAGCGCCTCGACCCGCTCGCGCAGCTGGACCAGCGTGTAGCGCTTGTCGGACTGCTGGATGATCCCGGTGATCAGCTCGCCGACCCGGTCCTGGTACTCGTCGTACATCATCTGCCGCTCGGCCTCGCGGATCCGCTGCAGGATCACCTGCTTGGCGGTCTGGGCGGCGATCCGGCCGAAGTCTTCGGGGGTGACGTCGCGGGTCTCGATCTGGTCCTCGTAGGGAGCGATCATCTCCGGGTCGAGCTCGGGCTCCTCGGGCTCGCGCATCTCGCCCGTCTCGGGATCGATCTCGGGCTCCTCCTGCTGCTCGGCGGCCTCGGCCAGCAGCTTCTCCTCCAGCTCGGGCGGCAGGATCAGTTCGAAGACGCGGAAGTCGCCGGTCTCGTGGTCGAGGTCGACGCGCGCGTATTTGGCCGCGCCGGGGGTCTTCTTGTAGGCCGAGAGCAGGGCGTCCTCGAGGGCGTCCATCAGCTTGTCGGCGGAGATCCCCTTCTCCTGCTCGAGCGCCTTGACTGCGTCGACGATCTCCTTGCTCACTGGTTGCTCCTTGGCTGGTTCGGAAACGGGATCGGGCGGCGGTACTTCGGGCCCGGGCGAGGAGACCTCGAGCGAGTAGTCGGCCAGCAGGTGGTTGAGGTGCTTGGTGACCCGTTCGCAGAGCGCCAGGTCGACGCCGCTCGGGGTGGTCGATGAAGATGCGCAGCGACTCGGTCCCGGGGCGCTCGAGCGCGACCAGGTCGAGCTCCGAGTCGAGCTCGGAGAGCTGCTGCTGGATGTCTTCTTGGAGGTCTTTCATGCCTGGTTCGGGCCGAAAAAAAAGTGGGCCAGGCCCACTTCTCGATACTGCGTAGGGACGTAAAAGCTTGAGCTCAGTATAGCCCGCTCAGAGCGCTCGGCCGGCGGGTCCTGTCACTCGCGGCCCTGCGGCTCTGAGACCGTCGGTGCGCAGGACCTCGTTCTGCTTCGCAGCTGGTCGACTCTCTCCAGGATCGCGTCGGCGATCACGTCCTTCGGAGCTTGAGCGACGACGGTCTCTGTTGTCTCGTCGATCAGGGTCACCGCGTTGTTGGTGGCTCTCGAAGCCGATCGCTGGAGTCGGAGACGTCGTTTAGGACGATCAGGTCGGCGCCCTTGCGGGCGAGCTTGGCGCGGGCTCGGTCGATTCGCCTCTTCTCCGTGCTCGGCGGCGAAGCCGACGATCGTCTGGTCCGTCGTGCGCGCCGCGGCGAGGCTGGCGAGGATGTCCTCGGTTGGCTCCAGGTGGAGGTCGAGGCTGTCCTGGCGCTTGAGCTTGCCCGTCGGCCGACGTCGCTTGCCCGGAAGTCGGCCGGGGCGGCCGCCATCAGGAGGACGTGGCTGGCGGGGAACTCCGCGCGGGCGGCCTCGGCCAGCTGGTCGGCGGTCTCGACGTCGATGCGGCGGACGCCGGCGGGCTCGGGCAGGGATACGTTGGCGGCGATCAGGGTCACGTCGGCGCCGCGCCGGGCCGCGGCGGCGGCGAGGGCGATGCCCATGCGGCCGCTGGAGCGGTTGCCGATGAAGCGGACCGGGTCGATCGGCTCGCGGGTGCCGCCGGCGGTGACCAGGACCCGCAGGCCGTCCCAGGGACGGCTCGCCCGTCGGCAGCGCTGCCTCGACCCGGGCCAGCAGGCGGGCGGGGTCGGGCAGGCGGCCCCGGCCGAACTCGCCGCGCGAGGCGAGCCGGCCCTCGTCGGGCTCGATCACCTCGACGCCGCGCTCGCGCAGCGTCGCCAGGTTGGCCTGGGTCGCCGCGTCGGCGTACATGCGGTCGTTCATCGCCGGCGCGACGAGGCGCGGCGCGGCGCAGGCGAGGAAGGAGGTGGTGAGCATCGAGTCGGCCATCCCGGCGGCGAGCTTGGCGATCGTGTTGGCCGAGGCCGGGGCGACCAGGAAGGCGTCGCAGTTGGCGGCCAGCTCGAGGTGGCCGATCGGGTCGTGCTCGGGCTGCGGGTCGCCGGGGAAGGCGCCGCGCATCGGGTCGCGCTCGAACTCGGAGATCAGGACCGGGGCGCCGATGATCCCCTCGAAGGAGGCGGCGCCGACGAAGCGGGTGGCGCTCTCGGTCATCAGCACCCGCACGCCGTGGCCGGCCAGGGTGGCCAGGCGGGCCAGCTCCAGCGACTTGTAGGCGGCGATCCCGCCGCTTACGCCGAGCAGGATTCTGGCCATCGATCTCCTCCTTCGAGGTCTGCCGGTAGGCGCTTAGGCGCGGTACTCGTATTTGAGCTTGCCCTCGGCAAGCTCTTCGAGCGCCATCGAGAGGTAGTTCCTTCGCCGCTCTGGTCTCGACCATCGGCGGCGGGTACTCGCCGAAGCCGCCCTCGCCGAGGTTGTGGAAGTAGCTGTTGATCTGACGGGCCCGCTTGGCCGCGACGACGACCGCGGCGTAGTGGGAGTCGGCGTGGTCCAGAAGCTTGTCTACGCGTGGTTTGATCATTCGGCGTCGGAGTCTAGTGGTAGGCCGAGCTCGGCGCGCACGATCCCCTCCAGCTCGTCGGCGGCGCGACCCGAGGTCGTCGTTGACGACCCGGTGGGCGAACTCGTTCTGGGCGGCCAGCTCCTGCTCGGCGACCTCGAGCCGGGCGTCGATCGCCTCGGCGCAGTCGGTGCCGCGGCCGAGCAGGCGCTCGCGCAGCACCGCCGGGTCCGGGCGGGGCGATGAAGATCTGGATCGACTCGCGCATCGCGGCGCGGACCTGGCGGGCGCCCTGGACCTCGATCTCGAGCACCACCGAGCGGCCTGCCTCGAGCCGCCGGCGCACCTCGGAGCGCAGCGTCCCGTAGCGGTTGCCGCTGTAGGTGGCGAACTCGAGGAAGTCGTCGGCCGCGATCCGCCGATCGAACTCCTCGGGGGTGAGGAAGTGGTAGTCGCGACCGTCGACCTCGCCCTCGCGCGGCTCCCGGGTCGTCGCCGAGACCGAGAGCTCGAGGTCGGGCACGCGCTCGCAGCAGCTCCGAGATCAGCGTCCCCTTGCCGACCCCGACGGGCCCGTGATGACGAAGACCTTCGCCATGCGGCCGCGGATACTGACCGGCGAGGCGGTCGCTTAACGGCGGAGCTGGGAGACCAGCTCGGCGCGCTGGCGCTCGGAGAGGCCGCCGATCGTCTTCGACGGCGAGATCCGGCACTGGTTGAGGATGCGATTGGTCTTCACCCGGCCGTACTTCGGGACCGCGAGCAGCATGTCGAAGACCTTCGCGGTCATCACGTACTCCGGCGGGTCGAGCAGGAGCGCGTGGATGTTCGCCTTGCCCGCTTTCAGGTCCTTCTTCAGCTTGGCGCGGGCGGTGCGGATGTCGTTGGCCCGCCTCAGCGCTTCCATCCTCTGGTCGAGCGACCTCTCGGGGGCCGCTGCGGAGGTCTTGACCGGGGCAGGCATGTGGGCGGCGAGTATAGCCGCGGGTCGAGTCCGCGCAAGGGCATTCGACCCATTTCAGCGCAAATTCACCTCTACCTCGACTCGAGGTCGAGGATCGACTCGCCCGATCCCTCGCTCCGAGAGCTCCGCTGACAGCTCCTCGGCAACCCTGCGAGCCGGCCCGCGGATCGCGGAAGCTCTCGGTGCCGACGGCGACCACGGTGGCGCCGGCGGCGAGGAATTCGAGCGCGTCGGCGCCGCTGGCGATCCCCCCCATCCCGACCACCGGCAGGCTCGACGGCGGCCGCCACCGCCCGCACCTGCGCCACCGCGACCGGCCGCACGGCCGGGCCGGAGAGGCCGCCGTGGCCGGCCGCGATCCCGGGACGCCGGGTGGCGGGATCGATCGCGCTCGCCTTCAGCGTGTTGATCAGCGAGACCGCGTCGGCCCCTCCCTCCTCGGCGGCGACCGCGACCGCGGCGGGGTCGGCGACGTTGGGAGTCAGCTTGACGATCAGCGGCTTCTCGGTGAGCGGGCGAAGGGCTTCCAGCAGCGCCTCGGTCTCGGTCGGCTGCTCGCCGACGATCAGGCCGGAGTGGACGTTGGGGCAGGAGACGTTCAGCTCGATCGCCGCGACCTCGTCGCGCTCCCCCACCGCCTCGACCAGGCGCGCGAACTCCTCGCGGCTGGTCGCCATCACCGAGACGATCAGCGGCACCGGCAGCTCGGCAAGCTGCGGCAGGTCCTCGGCCAGGAAGCCCTCCAGGCCCTTGTTCGGCAGCCCGATCGAGTTGATCATCCCGGCCGGCGTCTCCCAGATCCGCTGCGGCTCGTTGCCGGCCCGCGGCTCCGGCGTGATCGTCTTCGAGACGAACGCCGAGAACGGGAAGTCCTCGAGCAGCGCGTCGCCGATACACCCGGCGCGCGGCGATCGCGTCGAACGTCCCGGAGGCGTTGATCACCGGGTGCGCGAGCGAGATCCCGCAGAAGTCAGCAGGCACCCCGACCCGCACCACCGGCCCGTCGACGCAGAGCCGCATGTAGCCGCCGTCGGGCTTCGGCACCGCGCAGCCGAAGCAGGCGCCGTAGCCGCAGGCCATCGGGGACTCCATCGCCAGCTCGCAGGGGACGTCGCGCGCGGCGCAGAGTGCTGCGAACCGCCTCGAGCATCGGCGGCGGGCCGCAGGCGTAGACGACGGCGGTGGCCGCGTCGTCGCCGTCGAGCATCACCGCCAGCAGGTCGGTGACGTAGCCCTGGTGTCCGGTGTGGCCGTCCTCGCTTGCGAGGCGAACCTCGCAGCAGGAGAAGAGTCGTCGAGGCCGCCCGAGTGGGCCTCGTCGCGGAAGCCGAGCAGGACGCGGGTGGGGATGTTGCGCTCGGCGAAGCGGCGGCGCAGCAGGGCCAGCGGGGCGATGCCGATGCCGCCGCCGACCAGGATCGCGCCGGCGGCATTCGGAGCCAGACTCGCGCGGCTCTGAGAAGGCGTTGCCGAGCGGGCCGTTGACCCAGACCCTCTCGCCCGCCTCCAGCTCGCAGAGCCGGTCGGTGCCCGGGCCGATGCCCTCGATCAGGAAGTCGAGCCGGACGCCGGCGCCGCCGGCCGCCGTGTCGGCGACCGAGAGGGCGCGCGGCAGGAACGGCCGCTGGCCCCGCTCTTCCCAGTGGCACTCCGCGGCGAGCATGTAGAACTGGCCCGGCGCCGGTTCCGGCCCCTCGCGGTCGAGCAGCGAGAAGACCCGGTAGCCGCCGGAGGCGCGGTTCTCCGTCACCTCGCAGAGCCGCCGGCCGAACGGGGCGGCTCATCGAGGCTGCTTGACCCTTGTTGGCGCGTGGATCTCCTGGAGGCTCCGCACCTCGGCCTCTCGCTCCTTCTGCGCCGCGATCGCCCGCGCCGCCGCCGAGGCGCCGGTCATCGTCGTCACGCAGGGGATCCCGTGGCGGACCGCGGCGGTGCGGATCTCGTAGCCGTCGGCGCGCGCGCCGGAGCCGGTCGGGGTGTTGATCACCAGGTCGCAGCGGCGCTCGCGGATCAGGTCGACGACGTGCGGCGAGCCCTCGGCGAGCTTGTTGATCGGGGTCACCGGCACGCCCATCGCCGAGATCGCCTGCGCGGTGCCGCCGGTTGCGATCACCTCGAAGCCGAGGTCGTGGAAGCGGGCGGCGATCTGGGTCGCGGCCGGCTTGTCGGTGTCGGTGACGGTGATGAAGACCGCGCCCTGCTCGGGCAGCGACACCCCCGCGGCGGCCTGCGCCTTGCCGAAGGCGGTCGGGAAGTCGGCGGCGATCCCCATCACCTCGCCGGTGCTCTTCATCTCCGGGCCCAGCACCGAGTCGGCGCCGGCGAAGCGGGCGAAGGGCAGCACCGCCTCCTTGACGCTGACGTGCCCGGGCGGAGCCTCGGGCAGGTCCTGGTCGGCGAGCTTCTCGCCCAGCATCAGCCGCGCGGCGACCTTCGCCAGCGGCGTGCCGATCGCCTTGGAGACGAAGGGAACGGTGCGCGAGGCGCGCGGGTTGGCCTCGATCACGTACAGCTCGCCGCCGGCGACCCCGTACTGGATGTTGATCAGGCCGATCACGCCCAGCTCCAGGGCGATCCGCTTCGTGGTGGCGCGGATCTCCTCCAGCATCTCCTCGCCGAGGCTCATCGGCGGGATCACGCAGGCGGAGTCGCCGGAGTGCACGCCCGCCTCCTCGACGTGCTGCATGATCCCGGCGACGTGGACCTCCCCGCCGTCGGCGAGCGCGTCGACGTCGACCTCGATCGCGTTCTCGAGGAAGCGGTCGAGCAGCAGCGGGATGCTCCTGGTCGGCCTTGACGTGGGCCTCCAGGTAGGTGGAGAGGTCCTCGGTCGAATAGCAGATCTCCATCGCGCGGCCGCCGAGCACGTAGGAGGGCCGGACCAGGAGCGGGAAGCCAACGTCAGCGGCGATCACCGCCGCCTCGTCGGCGGAGAGCGCGGTCCCGTAGGGAGGGTGGGCGATGCCGAGGCGGCGCAGAAGGGCGCCGAAGCGGCCGCGGTCCTCGGCGAGGTCGATCGCGTCGACCGGGGTGCCGAGCAGCGGCACACCCGCCTCCTCGAGGGCGCGGGCAAGCTTCAGCGGGGTCTGGCCGCCGAACTGGACGATCACGCCCTCGGGGCGCTCCTGCTCGCAGACGGCGAGCACGTCCTCGGCGGTCAGCGGCTCGAAGTAGAGGCGGTCGGAGGTGTCGTAGTCGGTGGAGACCGTCTCCGGGTTGCAGTTGATCATCACCGCGTCGCGGCCCAGCTCGCGGGCGGTCATCGCCGCGTGCACGCAGCAGTAGTCGAACTCGATCCCCTGGCCGATCCGGTTGGGGCCGGCGCCGAGGATTACGACGGAATCGCGATCGCCGCGGCGGACCTCCGAGGCGGGCGCGCCGCCGGGAAGGGGGCGCTCGTGGGCCGAGTAGTAATAGGGCGTCGCCGCCTCGAACTCCGCCGCGCAGGTGTCGACCGACTTGTAGGTGCGGGCGAGGCCCTCGGTGCCGTCGCCCTCGGTCGCCAGCACCTCCAGCTCCCGCAGGAACCAGCGGTCGACGAGACAGCGCTCGTGCACCGCCTCGACGTCGATCCCGCGGCGGAAGGCCTCCAGCACCAGGTCGAAGCGGTCCGGGCAGGGCCGGTCGAGGCGTTCGAGCAGCTCCGCGTCGGAGTCGGGCAGGTCGGGCGCCGAGTCCAGCTCCCGCGAACGCAGCGCCTTGGCGAAGGACTCGCGGAAGGTGCGGCCGATCGACATCACCTCGCCGACGCTCTGCATGTGCGTGGAGAGGCGCCCCTCGGCGCCGGGGAACTTCTCGAAGGCGAAGCGCGGAACCTTCGTCACCACGTAGTCGATCGTCGGCTCGAAGCAGGCCATGGTTTTTCGGGTGATGTCGTTGGGGATCTCCTCCAGCGCGTAGCCGACCGCCAGCTTCGCCGCCATCTTGGCGATCGGGAAGCCGGTCGCCTTGGAGGCGAGCGCCGAGGAGCGCGAGACGCGCGGGTTCATCTCGATCACGACGATCTCACCGTCACGCGGGTTGACGGCGAACTGGACGTTGGAGCCACCCGTCTCCACCCCGATGGCCCGGATCACCCGATCGCCTGGTCGCGCAGCTCCTGGTAGAGCGGGTCGGTGAGCGTCTGGGCCGGCGCCACCGTGACCGAGTCGCCGGTGTGGACGCCCATCGGGTCGACGTTCTCGATCGAGCAGACGATCACGACGTTGTCGTTGCGGTCGCGCATCACCTCGAGCTCGAACTCGCCCCAGCCGAGCACCGATTCTTCGACCAGGACCTGGTTGATCGGGCTGGCCGCGAGCCCCTCGGAGACCACCTGGCGCAGCTCGGTCTCGGTCTCCCCCACACCGCCGCCATGCCCGCCCATCGTGAAGGCGGGGCGGACGATCGCCGGCAGGGAGATGCGTCCCTCGGCCAGCGCCCCCTCGACTTCGGCCAGGCTCTCGACCGTTATCGACCAGGGGATGCGCAGGCCGGCCTCGGTCATCGTGCGGCGAAACTCCTCGCGGTCCTCGGCGCGGCGGATCGCCTCCTGGTCGGCGCCGATCAGCTCGACCCCGTGGCGCTCCAGCGTGCCGTCCTCGTGCAGCGCCATCGCCAGGTTCAGCGCGGTCTGGCCGCCGAGGGTCGGCAGCAGCGCGTCGGGCCGCTCCTTCTCGATGATCTTCGTCACCGGGCCGGGCAGCAGCGGCTCGACGTAGGTCGCGGTGGCGAACTCGGGGTCGGTCATGATCGTCGCCGGGTTGGAGTTGACGAGGACGACCTCGTAGCCCTCCTCCAACAGCACCTTGCAGGCCTGCACGCCGGAGTAGTCGAACTCGGCGGCCTGGCCGATCACGATCGGGCCGGAGCCGATCAGGAGAATCTTGTGGATGTCGTCGCGGCGGGGCATCAGGCGGCGGCGAGCTCCAGGAAGCGGTCGAAGAGATGGCGGGCATCGTGGGGGCCGGGGCCGGCCTCCGGGTGGTACTGGACGGTCGCGCCGGGCACGTCCCTCAGCACCAGCCCCTCGACGGTGCGGTCGTAGAGGTTGAGGTGCGACAGCTCGGCGAGTCCGAAGTCCGTCTCCCAGCGGACGGGCTCATCGCCCTCGATCCGCGTCTCGCCGCCGGGGCCCTGGACCGCGAAGCCGTGGTTCTGGGAGGTGATGTCGATCCGCCCCGTCGCCAGGTCCTTGACCGGGTGGTTGGCGCCGCGGTGGCCGAAGGGCAGCTTGAAGGTCTGCAGGCCGACCGCGCGACAGAGAAGCTGGTGGCCGAGGCAGATGCCGAAGACCGGGCGCTTGCCGACCAGCTCGCGAACCGTGTCGACCACGTATCCGAGCGCCGCCGGGTCGCCGGGGCCGTTGGCGAGGAAGACGATGTCGGGGTCCTCGGCGAGCACGTCCTCGGCGGAGGTCGTGCAGGGCAGCAGGGTTAGACGGCAGCCCCGCTCCCTGAGCTGGCGGACGATGCTCGTCTTGATCCCGGTGTCGATCCCGACCACGTGGGGGCCGTCGCCCTCGAAGCGGACCGGCTCGGGCGGGGTGACCGTGCGGGCGAGGTCGGCGCCTTCCATCGAGGGCTCGGCGGCGACCGCCTCGCGGGCCTCGGCCTCGGGCAGCTCGGCGGGGAAGATGCCGCCGCGCATCGCTCCGCGGTCGCGGATGTGGCGGACCAGCGCCCGCGTGTCGACGCCGCTGATCCCCGGCACGCCGCGGTCGCGCAGCCAGTCGAGCCAGCCGCCCTCGGCGGTGGCGACGTCCTCGCCGTTGTGTGCGTCGCGCATGACCGCGCCGCGGGCGTGGATGCGGTCGGACTCCATCGCCGCGGCCGAGACGCCGTAGTTGCCGATCAGCGGGTAGGTGAAGACGATGATCTGGCCGGCGTAGGAGGGGTCGGTGACCGACTCCTGGTAGCCGGTCATCGAGGTGTTGAAGACGACCTCGCCGGTGACCGCGTCCGGATGCCCACACAGCTCGCCGTCGAACCGGGTCCCGTCCTCGAGCAAGACGTAAGCGCCGGTCACACTTCTCCCTTCCGCTGTTCCTTTGCCTCAAATAACGGGGCAAAGGAACAGCGGAGCGGCGTTGGACGTGTCACACCGCCACCCCCAGTGAGAAGCAGCGCAGTCGGTAGGCGACCTGGCCGCCGGCGACGGTCATCAGGACACGGCCCTTCAGCTTGCGCCCCGCGCACCATGAGTTCTGCGAGCGGCTCTCGTAGCCGTCCTCCCCCACCGTCCACTCGGCCGCGAGGTCGCAGAGGGCGATGTTCGCCTCGCTGCCGGGCGTCAGGGTCGGTCGCTCCAGGCCGAACGGCTCGGCGCCGCCGGCCATTCGCTCGACAACCAGGCCGAGATCGAGAACCCCGGGCAGGACGAGGTCGGTGTGGAGCGCGGCGAACGCGGTCTCCAGGCCCGTCACCCCCATCGCCGCCTGCTCGAACGGCACCTCCTTCTCCTCCGTCGCGTGGGGCGCGTGGTCGGTCGCGATGCACTCGATCGTGCCGTCGCGCAGCCCCCCGATCAGCGCCTGGCGGTCGGCCTCGGTGCGCAGCGGCGGGTTCATCTTGAAGCGGCGCGCGTCGAGGCTGCGCACCTCCTCGTCGGTGAGGCAGAGGTGGTGCGGGGTCGCTTCGCAGGTGATCTGGACCCCTGCGGCCTTGGCGGCGCGCACCGCCTCGACCGACTCCACCGCCGAGAGGTGCTGGACGTGGATCCGCCCCCCTTCGTATCCGGCGAGAGCCGCGTCGCGGGCGATCGCCGTCGACTCCGAGACGGTTGGAATGCCGGCCAGGCCGAGTGCGGCGGAGACCGGCCCCTCGTGCATGACCCCATCGCCCGACAGCTCCGGGTCCTCCTCGTGCAGGGCGATGACGCCGCCGCAGAGGCGCTGGTACTGGAGGGCGCGGCGCAGGATCCGAGCGCTGCGGATCGGCAGCCCGTCGTCGCTGAAGCCGACCGCCCCGGCGTCGCGCAGCTCCGCCATCTCGGTCAGCTCCTCGCCCCTCATGCCGCGGGTGACGGTGGCGAGGAACCCGACCGGGACCGAGGCCTCGCCGCGAGCCCGCTCGCGCAGCGCCTCGACGTCGGCTGCGGTGGAGACGGTCGGCTCGGTGTTGGCCATCGCGAGGATCCCGCAGTAGCCGCCGGCTGCGGCGGCGCGGGTGCCGGTCTCGACGTCCTCTTTGTATTCCTGGCCGGGTGTGCGCAGGTGGACGTGCGGGTCGAAGAAGCCCGGGAAGGCGTGCAGGCCCGCGGCTTCGACCACCTCGGCGCCGACCTCGGGCGCGGAGCCGGGCGCGGCCAACTCGGCGATGCGGCCGTCGCGGATCACCACGTCATGGGCGCCGTCGATCCCGGCGACCGGGTCGAGCACCGTCACCCCGCGCAGAACGAGGTCGGCGCCCTCCCCGGAGCGCATGTCCAACACCGTCCGCAAGCTCACAATCCACCCTTCCGCTGTTCCTTTGCCCCGTTATATGCGGCAAAGGAACAGCGCTGCGATTTGGGGCTCATGCGGGTTGTCCTATCGGAGTCGGCCGCTCGACCCCGTCGCCCTCGACGGTCGCGGGGCGATCGCCTCCGGCCAGCAGCTCGTAGAGGATCGCCATCCGCACCACGAGGCCCGAGGCGACCTGCTCGGCGATCAGCGACTGCGGCGAGTCGATCGCCTCGCCGGAGAGCTCGACGCCGCGGTTGACCGGGCCGGGGTGCATCAGCAGCTGGCGCGGGCCGAGCCGCCGCGAGTCGATCTGGAAGCGCGCCGCGTACTCGCGGATCGAGGGCACGAAGCTCTCGCTCATCCGCTCGTGCTGCATCCGCAGCGCGTAGACGACGTCGGCCTCCTCCAGCCCATCCAGCGAGTAGGCCACCTCGCAGCCCAGCTCCTCGATCCCGCGGGGGATCAGAGTCGGGGGGCCGCAGACCGTCACCTCGGCGCCCATCTCGCGGAAGGCGATCAGGTTGGAGCGGGCGACACGGCTGTGCAGGACGTCTCCGACGATCCAGATCCTCTGCCCGTCGAGCGTGCCGAGGCGGCGCCGCAGCGTGAAGACGTCGAGCAGCGCCTGGCTGGGATGCTCGTGCTTGCCGTCGCCGGCGTTGATGACCGCGGCCTCCGTCCACCCCGCGACAAGCTGGGCCGCGCCCGCGTGGGGATGGCGGATGACGATGGCGGCCGGGTCGTAGGCGGAGAGGGTCGCCACCGTGTCCTTCAGCGACTCGCCCTTGTCGACCGAGGAGCCGCTCGCCTTGACCGAGACGAGGTCGGCGGAGAGGCGCTTCGCGGCCAGCTCGAAGGAGCTGCTGGTCCGAGTGCTCGACTCGTAGAAGAGGGTGACCACGGTGCGGCCGCGCAGGGTCGGCACCTTCTTGATGTCGCGCCGGCCGACCTCGGCGAAGCTCTCGGCGCGGTCGAGGATCGCCTCGATCTCGGCCCGGGAGAGCTGCGCGACCGCGAGCAGGTGCCTCACGCTCCCACCCCCGCGACCCGCGCCTCGGAGATCGTCACCTCGTCGACCCCGTCGACCTCCTCCAGCCGCACGTTGACCCGCTCGCCCCGCGCCGTCGGCAGGTTCTTGCCGACGTAGTCGGGCCGGATCGGCAGCTCCCGGTGGCCGCGGTCGCAGAGCGTCGCGAGCTGCACCCGGGCCGGGCGCCCGTAGTCGAACAGGGCCTCGATCGCGGCCCGCACGGTGCGGCCGGTGAAGAGGACGTCGTCGACGAGGACGACGGTGCGGCCGGAGAGGTCGAAGTCGATGTGGGAGGCATGGACGACGGGCTGATCGCCGGGCGCCTTCGCCCCGACGTCGTCGCGGTAGAAGGAGATGTCGATGTCGCCGATCGGCGCCTCGGCCCCGGTCAGCTCGCCGAGCAGGGCGTTGAGGCGACGTGCGAGCAGCGCGCCGCGAGTGTGAATTCCGACGATCGCCAGAGCCTTCGGGGGCCGGGTTCTTCTCGGCGATCTCGTGGGCGATACGCCGCAGCGTTCGCTTAACGTCGTCGTGCTTGAGCACGACTTTCTCGGGCACCTGGTTGCTCCTTCCTGGTCTCTCGGGACCGGGTTAAAGGACGGCCCTGAGGCTAGCAGGGCTCGCGGCGCTCGCGGGCGCCGTTGGGTACCAGCTTGGGTTCGCCACGTTCCGGGAATGGAATCTCGATCAGGTCGAAGTCTCGAGGGGCGACGGCGCGCTCGTATACCTCCTGAGCTTCTTCGAGGACTTGGCCTACGTGGTAGCGAGAAGAGATATGGACGAGAGCGAGCATCTTCACCTCGGCCTCTCGCGCGACGGCCGCCGCCTGGCCGACTGTTGAGTGCCATGTCTCGGCGGCGCGCTGCACCTCTTCCTCGGAGAAGCTTGCGTCGTGGATCAGGAGCTCGGCGTCGCGGGCGGCTTCTACGGTCGCTTTGCATGGGGCGGTGTCGCCGGTTAGGACGATGGTGCGGCCGGGACGGGACTTGCCCATCACGTCTCCGGGGTTGACGGGGCCGGAGACGCCGTCGACCGTCTCGCCTCGTTGCAGGGCGGCGAAGGCCGGGCCCTCCGGGACCCCGAGCCGCTTCGCCGCCTCGAGGTCGAAGCGACCTGGGCGGTCCTCCTCTACCAGGGCGTAGCCGCAGGCTCGAACCCGATGCTCGACCGGGAAGGCTCGGATTTCGTAGCCGTCGTGGGGGACGGTTTCGCCAGGCTCCAGCTCGACCAGGTCCAGCTCGAACCCGGTGCGACCGACAATCCTGGTCAGCGTCTTGAAGAGGTCGTGCAGCCCGCGCGGCCCGTAGATGGTCAGCGGCGCCTGGCGGTCGGTCAGGTCGTAGGTCTTCAGCAATCCGGGCAGGCCGAGGAAGTGGTCGGCATGGAAGTGGGTGAGGTAGATCTCGTCGACCTGGGCCAGCCCCAGCGAGCGCTGCAGCTGGCGCTGCGTCCCCTCCCCGCAATCGAACATCAGCCGCTCCCCCCCACGCGCGACCAGCACGCTGGCGGTGGCCCGCCGCGCCGAAGGCACCGAGCCGCCAGTCCCAAGAAAGATCACCGAGAGGTCCATGCTCGCGAGCCTACGCGACCGGCCGCCGGTCAGCGCGAAGCTAGACTGGCCTCTCTGCGCCCGTAGCTCAGCTGGATAGAGCGCCGCCCTCCGGAGGCGGAGGCCACAGGTTCGAATCCTGTCGGGCGCGTAGCGGGATTGACCCCTCCCTCGGCTACGCGATCTTGAATTTGGCTCGCCACTGGTCGCGGTCGAACCGAGCCGGCTCGGTCTCGGCCAGGAAGCGCTCGAGCACGGCGATGAAGCGCCCGGGAGCTTCCAGCTGCGGCAGGTGGCCGACCCCGTCGAAGATCTCGAGCCGGCTGCCCGGGATGGCTTGATGGGCGTGCTCGCCGTGATGGGCCGGGATGATCGGGTCGCGCTCGCCCCAAATGATGAGCAGGGGCAATTCGTCGGCGAGGTAGAGGCGATCGTGGGCGGCGACGCGCTGACCATGTGTGCCGACGACCGAGCGCAGCGTGGCCAGGAAGGCGTTGCGGCGTTCCGGGTCCGCCAGCGAGGCGTACCCGCGCGCGACCTCCGCGACGTCGGCGCTGGGGCGCACGCCGACCGTCCCGAGGGCGCGCCTCAACGCCGAGCCCGCACGCTGCCCCGCGGCGGCGGTCGCCGCAATGAACAGATCGGCGCCAGGGAGCGCCGCGGCGCGAAGGATCGGGCTGACATCGGGGCCGAGGCCGCCGCTGGAGACGAGCACCAGCCGTTCGACCATCTCCGGGAACTGGTACGTGAACTGCATCGCGATACCGCCCCCGAGCGAGTGCCCGACGAGCGTCGCGCGGTCGTGACCGAGTGCGAGCAGCAGGTCGCGGAGGCCGGTGGCCAGCGCCCCGAGCGAGTAGTCCCCGCCGCCGGGCTCCGAGCTGCCGTGGCCAGGAAGGTCCGGGGCGATCACCGTGCGGTCTCGTGCCAGGGGCTCGATCACAGCCAGCCAGTTTTCGAAGTTACCGGCCATCCCGTGGATCAGCAGCAGGGCCGGCCCGGAGCCTGCCTCGGCATAGGTGACCGAGCGCCCGTGGAGCATCACCGTCTTGGTCTGAACCCGAGCGGCCATACCGAAACCGTAGCCTGGCGGAGCCGTCGGTCCGCAAAAGATGGATCCGCCCCGGCTTCGAATACTGTCGGAAACCAGTTTGAAAGCGGGACAAGACACCCGTCCGCCACGCGGAGCGCTGGCCGTGATCGCGGTTGGGTTGATCGCGTGCGCCGCGGCGGCGTTGCTGAGCACCGACCAGCCGATCGGCGCGGCCGAGGTCGAGTGGGGCGCGCCGACCCCGATCCCGGAGTCCAAGCCGGTTGCGATACCTGGCGGTGGGACGATGCGCATCGGCCAGGCCGGGCTGCGGGCCACCGCCCCCAACGGAGGGGGCTACCGCCTCTACCGGATCGCCGCGGCGCTGGAGATCAGCCGGAGCGCTGCAGTCGGGCACGGGCGAGTGCGATGCCTCGTGCAGGTGCCCGCGGGGGCGCTCGTCGCTCGAACGCCGAACGGTCGCGCCGCCTACCCGCAGCCGAGCGAAGACCTCGCCGGCCAGCCGGTGGCGCGCAACGTGAAGATCGAGTTCAGCATCGAGGGAACCGACCTCGCCGCGGTCAGCCTCGGCGACGCCTTCAAGCGCTTCGCCAGCGAGCCCGGCGTCAAAGCCGAGTGGACCAAGTACGAGCCGGCGCGCCAGGGTTGGGACTGGGGCCTGCCCGGCGGCCACCCGTCGCAAGCCGCTGACGCTCACCTTCGCGACGGTCCTGCGCGCTCCGGTGAAGCCAGCCGCCCGCATCGCCTGCACCGTGACCACCGGCGCCGGCGCCGCTACCGCGAGGACGGCCGGGGCTCCTTAGGGAGCGACCAGCAGCTCCGGGCCTTCCTCGATTCCTTTGCCGACTTTGTTCAGCTTCGGGTTGGCCGGGGCGCTTGACATACGGCTTGCCGGCAGCGGCGCGCACATCGCCACCGCGTCCGCCAGCTCCAGGTCGGGGCGCAGCCAGGCGGCCTCGGCCTCCGGGCCCGGCAGGATCGCCGGCATTCGGTCGTGGACCTTGGCGACCAGCTCGTTGGGCTCGGTGGTGACGATCGTGCAGGTGTAGAGCCAGCCGTCCTCGACGCCGTTGCCCTCCTCCTCCCACTCCTTGCGAGTGCAGATCCCGGCGAAGGCGAACGGCTCTCCCCCGTCGACGACGAACCGCCACGGCTGGCGGGGCTGCTTCGGGTCCTCGGCCCTCATCCACTCGTAGAAGCCGTCGGCGACAATCAGGCAGCGGTGGCGGAACTTGCCGATCAGAGGGCCGTAGGCGCGGCTCGTCGTCAGGTTCTCGGCCTTGGCGTTGATCATCCGGTAGCCCACCTTGAGGTCCTTCGCCCAGCGCGGCACCAGCCCCCAGCGCATCAGCCGCGCCTCGCGCTCTCCCCGCGCCGCCTCCTCGGGATCGGGAGAGGAGCGCACGGTCAGCACCTCCTGGGTCGGGGCGACATTGAAGCGCCCCAGCCCGGCGGCCGCCCGCTCAGCGCGCTCGCGCGTCGGCGGCGGCGCATCGCCCGCCGCGTTGCGCTCCAGAGCCTTCTCCAGCTCGACCTGAAAGCGATCGGCGATCTGCTTCGAATTTTTCGCGGTGACCGTGAACCGACCGCACATCAGGGACGCGCCTCGGGGTTGTCGCGGTACCACTCCAGAGTGCGGCGCAGGCCGTCGCGCAGCTCCACCCGCGGGCGCCACCCGGTCAGGCGCCGCAGCTTCGCCGAGTCGACGAACTGGCGGTCGATCTCCCCGGCCGGATTGCCGGTGCCGTGATACTCGGGCTCGACCTCGCGGCCCGACACCTCGCCGATCAGCTCCAGCACCTCGGCGACCGAGTGCGGCCGCTCGCCACCCGCGTTGAACGCCTCGCCGGCCGCCGGGCCGCCGGCGCCGACCTCGTGCTCGATCGCCAGGTAGGCGGCGACCGCGTCGTCGACGTGGAGGAAGTCCCGCCGCGGGCTGCCGTCGGAGCGGATCACCGGGCGGCGGCCCTCCAGCACGGCGACGATCGCCTCCGGGATAAGGCGGGAGAAGTTGAGGTCGCCGCCGCCGTAGACGTTCGCGAAGCGGGTGACCGCCACCGGCAGGCCGTAGGCGGGCCGGTAGCTGAGCGCGATCGCGTCGGCCGCAGCCTTGCTCGCCTCATACGGCGAGGCGGGGCGCAGCTGGAAGTCCTCACGGTAGGGCAGCTCCTCGTGGGGGCCGTAGGCCTTGTCCGAGGAAGCGACGACGACCGCCGGCACGTCGGCGCGGCGGCAGGCCTCGAGCAGAACCCAGGTGCCGCGCACGTTGGCCTCGAAGGTGGCGACGGGGTCGGCCATCGCCGGCCCGACCAGCGTCTGCGCGGCGAGGTGGAAGACGACGTCGAACTCGCCGGCCTCCACGGCGGCCCCGACCAGGCCCGCGTCGCAGAGGTCGCCTTCGATCAGCTCGACGACGGGGTCGATCCGCTGCAACCCCAGGCCGGAGAGGCCCCGCCGCGGCAGGTCGAGGACGGTAACCGTGTCGCCGCGCTCGAGCAGGGCCCGCGCCAGGTGCGAGCCGACGAAGCCCTGCCCGCCGGTGACCAGCGCCCGCTTCACCGTGCCCCCGCTCCGGCCGGCGCCGCTCTCCACGGGGCCTCGCCGCTTGCCCAAAGGTCATTGAGGACGACCGCGTCCTTGTAGGTGTCCATGCAGTCCCAGAAGCCCTCGTGGCGATAGGCGCGAAGCCGGCCGTCGGCGGCCAGCCGCTCCAGCGGCTCGCGCTCGAGCACGCTGTCCTCGTCGAGATAGCCCAGCGCACCGGGCTCGAAGCAGAAGAAGCCGCCGTTGATCCAGTGCTCGGAGCGCGGCTTCTCGACGAAGCCCTCGACCCGCCCGTCGCCGTCGAGCCGCGCAACCCCCCACTGCAGGTGGGGCCGCACGACAGTCACGGTCGCCAGGGCCCCGTGCCCACGATGGAAGTCGAGCAACGCCCCCAGGTCGACGTCGGCGACCCCGTCTGCATAGGTCGCGCAGAACGACTCACCGCCGAGACGATCCGAGACCAGCGAGATCCGCCCCCCGGTCGGCGTGTCCAGCCCGGTGTCGACGCACTCGACCGAGACCCCCTCAGGCCAGCGTTCGGCGGCAACAAACTCGCGGACCATCTCCCCC